>NZ_JBIBJI010000019.1:0-145093 GCF_042958345.1 Streptomyces sp. NPDC007983 | reverse complement strand
GGATCGGCGTAGACGGCTACGCTCGCGATCCCGGCATCCCGGCAGGCACGGGCAACACGGACAGCGATCTCGCCACGATTGGCGATGAGCACCTTGCGCACGATGGCTCCCTCCTTGAAACAAGCCGAGTTTAGGTACAGGCGACACCCCACGCCGAGAAGCCCTCGGGCGTGAGCTTGACCACACGGAGCGTTAACCCTGCCCGGGGCAGGCAGCCGAATCCCCCGTCGCTCCACGGTACGCCCGGTTTTCCGGCCCGCGGCGGAGTCCGCGCTGTGGGCAGGATCTCCGCCCCGCCGCGCTGGGGAGCTTCGCGTTTCTTTGTGGGATCCCTACGAACGAGGGGCGGAAACTTTGCCGCACGGTCCTGCTCGGACAAGCCCCTCGCGCACCTCTTGTGGGGCGGCTTACCCGTTAGTAGCGTTCGCGATGTCGAACCGGAAGAGGTGGGCGGGGTGGCACGCAGACCAGTGGCCGCGGTGGCGGCCGTGACGCTGATGCTGGAGGCGGTCGGCATAGGGCTGCTGAACTGGATCCTGGGCCTGGTCGTGGACCGGCAGCGGATGTCCCTGGGCGGGATGGACACCGACGCGATGTCCGTGGGGACTTGGATCGGCGGCGGTGTCTTCGGCGTCTATCTGCTGCTGTGCGGCGTGGTGCTGCTCCGCATGGCGCTGCGCGACCGCGCGCCCGGCCGCCTCGGCCGCGTCCTGCTGCTCACCTGCGCGGTGACGCACGGCGTGGTGGGCGCGTTCTCGGTCGGCCTGGTGGGCTGGCCCGCGTTCGCGTTTCTGATGGTGGTGCTGGGGCTGGTGGTGCTCAGCCTGCTGGCGTACGAGCCGGAGGGTACGGCCCGGGGCGGGGCCGCCCCGGAGGCCGAGGGCGGCCAGGACGCCCCCAGCCCCGCCTGAACCGTCCGAACCGCCTGAACAGGCTGAACCGCCTGAACCTTCTGAGGTCCCCTCAGACCCTCAGGCCCAGAGGTCGGTGATGCCCACGCCGATCTCGGCCAGCAGCGTGCGCAGCATCGGCAGCGACAGCCCGATGACGTTGCCCGCGTCGCCCTCGATGCCCTCGATGAACGGCGCCGAACGCCCGTCGAGCGTGAACGCGCCCGCCACATGCAGGGGTTCGCCGCTCGCCACGTACGCGGCGACCTCGGCGTCGGTCGGCTCGCCGAAGTGGACCGTGGTGGAGGCGGTGGCCGAGGTGCGGCGGCCGCTCGCGGTGTCGATCACGCAGTGCCCGGTGCGCAGGACGCCCGACCGGCCGCGCATCGACTTCCAGCGGGCGGTGGCCTCCTCGGCGTCCGCGGGCTTGCCCAGCGCCTGCCCGTCCAGCTCCAGCACCGAATCGCAGCCGACGACGATCGCCCCGCCGGCCTCCGCGAGACCGGCCACGGCCGCCGCCTTGGCCTCCGCCAGCACCCGCGCCAGCGCGGCGGGCGTCTCGGCGCTCAGCGCGTCCTCGTCCACTCCGCTGACGATCACCTCCGGCGCGAATCCCGACTGCCGCAGCAGTCCGAGGCGGGCGGGCGAGGCGGAGGCGAGGATCAGGGTGCGCTGGGCAGTCATGCGCACCAGGGTAGGCGGGCGGCGCGCGGGGTGTGAGCGCTACTGGCAGGGGGGGGCGGCGCGGGCGGTCCGCCGCCGATGCGACCGGAGCCCCCGGCTCGTGGTGCGGAGGGCGGGCGTCCGCACTCTCCCGCGGTGCCTCTCGCGCCCCCTCCGCACGCCCTGACGAGGGCCGTTTCCGTCGCAGCAGACTGACTTCCGCCCGGGTGGTTGCCCGGGGACACCGACGGAAGGGGACGTTTTCCATGCGTCGCACCGCTTCGCTCGCCATCGCCTCGCTCGCCTTCGCGGCCGCCCTCGGCGCGGCCCCCGCCGCGTCCGCCACCGGCTCGGCCCCGGCAACCCCGGGGACCGGCGCCGGCGCGGCGGCCTTCCACTGCGATCCGGGGAAGTTCTGCATCTACAGCGGCTGGGACGGCGGTGGCACCCGCTGCCAGTGGTCGTCGGAGAAGGTCGCGAACACCGCAGACCTGTGTTCCTTCATCCGCAACGGCAAGAACGTGCTGTCCGTGTGGAACGGAACGGGTCACCGCGTGCAGTACTACACGCAGACCAACTACAACGCGCGCGTCGGATCGACGACGGCCGGCCACGGGGGCAATCTCCAGGGCAGCTACCAGATCCGCTCCTTCAAGAAGCAGTAGACCGGCAGGCGCGGATCCACCCTCAGGGGCGCAGCGTGAGCAGACAGGTGGCGATCATGACGGCGATCGCCAGGACGGTCCGTACGCGGCGGAGCATCGCCTGAGCGCGCCGTAGTTCTTCTGGCGGCTCATCGGGCGGCTCGGACCACAGCATGCGACCGATAGTGCGGCCGGACGATGCCGTGGCGCCTGAGTACGCGTACTCAGGCGCCACGGCGCGCAGGCGCTATTTCCGGGTGGTGCCGATATGCCGGATCAGCCGGGGTGTCCTGTCACGTGGGACGTCGGGTCAGGCGGGCCAGTACGTCGTGCGCCACGCCTTGGGACCGGGCTGCGGGACGCGGTGGCTCGGGATGGTGCGGGCCGGATCGGACCACTCCTCCGGTACGCCCTCGCCCTGCGCGGCGGCCGACGCGGCCGCCGCGCGTGCTTGTACGACCGCCAGTGCGGCTGCCAACTCCTCTGGGGTGGGATTGCCCCGGACGATACGGATCATGGAAACAGCCCTTCCTGAACCTAGAGCGGGATGTTGCCGTGCTTCTTCGGGGGGAGTTGCTCACGCTTGTTCCGCAGGGTGCGCAGCCCCCGAACGATGTGGCGGCGGGTCTCGGACGGCATGATGACCGCGTCGACGTAGCCGCGCTCGGCCGCCGTGTACGGGTTGAGCAGGGTGTCCTCGTAGTCCGCGATCAGTTCGGAGCGGGTCGCCTCGGGGTCGTCGGCGGCCGCGATCGTACGGCGGTGCAGGATGTTGACCGCGCCCTGGGCGCCCATGACGGCGATCTGCGCGGTGGGCCAGGCCAGGTTGAGGTCGGCGCCCAGGTGCTTGGAGCCCATCACGTCGTACGCGCCGCCGAAGGCCTTGCGGGTGATGACGGTGATGAGCGGGACGGTGGCCTCCGCGTAGGCGAAGATCAGCTTGGCGCCGCGCCGGATGATGCCGTTGTACTCCTGGTCGGTGCCGGGCAGGAAGCCGGGCACGTCCACGAAGGTCAGCACGGGCACGTTGAACGCGTCGCAGGTGCGGACGAAGCGCGCGGCCTTCTCGGAGGCGCCGATGTCCAGGCATCCGGCGAACTGCATCGGCTGGTTGGCGACGATGCCCACCGGGTGGCCCTCGACCCGTCCGAACCCGGTGATGATGTTGGGCGCGAAGAGCGCCTGGGTCTCCAGGAACTCGCCGTCGTCCAGGACGTGCTCGATGGCCCGGTGCATGTCGTACGGCTGGTTCGCCGAGTCCGGGATGAGGACGTCCAGCTCCCGGTCCTCGTCCGAGGTCTCCAGGTCGGCCTCGTCGGGGAAGGCGGGCGGCTCGGAGAGGTTGTTGGACGGCAGGTACGACAGCAGCGTCTTGACGTACTCGATGGCGTCCTTCTCGTCGCCGCCCATGTAGTGGGCGACGCCGGAGGTGGTGTTGTGGGTGCGGGCCCCGCCCAGCTCCTCGAAGCCGACGTCCTCACCGGTGACCGTCTTGATCACATCCGGTCCGGTGATGAACATGTGTGACGTCTGGTCGACCATGACCGTGAAGTCGGTGATCGCGGGCGAGTAGACCGCGCCGCCCGCGCACGGCCCGACGATCAGGCTGATCTGCGGGACCACCCCGGAGGCGTGGACGTTACGGCGGAAGATCTCGGCGAACAGGCCGAGCGCCACCACGCCCTCCTGGATCCGGGCGCCGCCGCCGTCGTTGATCCCGATGATGGGGCAGCCGGTCTTCAGCGCGAAGTCCATCACCTTCACGATCTTCTCGCCGTAGACCTCGCCCAGCGAGCCGCCGAAGATCGTGAAGTCCTGGGAGTAGACGCACACCGGACGCCCGTCGACCGTGCCGTAGCCGGTCACCACCCCGTCCCCGTAGGGCCGGTTCTTCTCGATGCCGAAGTTGGTGGAGCGGTGCCGGGCGAACTCGTCGAGCTCGGTGAACGACCCCTCGTCGAGAAGCAGGTCGATGCGCTCGCGCGCGGTCAGCTTGCCCTTGGCGTGCTGCTTCTCGACCGCCCGCGCGGAGCCCGCGTGTGTCGCTTCTTCGATGCGGCGCTGCAGGTCCGCGAGCTTCCCCGCGGTCGTGTGACGGTCTGGAATCTCGGGGGCAATCTCCGGCTGCTCGGACATCGGGATGCGGCTCCTGCTCGTCCTGGGGGTGGATGGTGGGACCGTGACGCTGGGATCGGGGCGATAGCTGTGGAGTAGGCGGGGTTGGTGGGGTTTGTGCTGACTGGGGCTACCGGTCCGTAGCGTATCGGCGCCATCGCCGGGTGGCACTGCGTCGTTGGCCACACCTCCTGGTCATAGGCTGGCCCGTATGACGCCATCTGACACCCCCCGGGGCCCGGGAGATCCACGCGATCCCCGCGGCCGCTGGACGGACCTGGAACGGCCGCCGCTCAACGCGGCCGCCCTGCGCCGCGCCCTGGTGCGCCCCGGCGGGCTGTGGACGGAACTGGAGGTGGTGCAGGCGACCGGCTCGACCAACACCGACCTGGTGGCCCGGGCCGGGGCCGGCGCCCCGGAGGGCGTGGTCCTCGTCGCCGAGGAGCAGAACGCCGGGCGCGGCCGCCTCGACCGCACCTGGACCGCCCCGGCCCGGTCCGGACTCTTCTTCTCCATTCTGCTGCGGCCCGGCGCCGCCGGCGTCCCGACGTCCCGCTGGGGCTGGCTGCCGCTGCTCGCCGGGGTGGCGAGCGCGGGGGCGCTGAGCCGGGCGGCGGGCGTGGACACCGCGCTGAAGTGGCCGAACGACCTGCTGGTGACGGTCGGCGGCGAGGAGCGGAAGTTCGGCGGCATCCTCGCCGAACGGGCCGATGACGCCGTGGTGATCGGGGTCGGCCTGAACGTTTCCCTGCGCGCCGGTGAACTTCCCGTGCCGACGGCCGGTTCGCTGGCCCTCGCCGACGCGATCTCCACCGACCGCGATCCGCTGCTGCGGGCCGTACTGCGGTCCATCGAGCAGTGGTACGGCGAATGGCGCCGCTTCGAGGGCGACCCCGCGGCCTGCGGGCTCCAGGAGGCGTACGCGGCGGGCTGTGCGACCTTGGGACGACGGGTCCGCGCGGAACTTCCGGGCGGCGGGGCGACCGTCGGTGAGGCGGTCGCGATCGACGGCGACGGACGGCTCGTGCTGGCCTCGGACACCGGAGTGCAGGAACCGGTCTCCGCCGGGGACATCGTGCACCTGCGTCCCGCGCCGCCGGAAGGGTGAGCCGGAGTGGCACGAAGAGGGGAGAGTGAGCTAGGGCACACCTGACGTATCGTGGTGGCGGTCCGTCCAGTTCGGGGCGGCCGTAGGCCGAACCGGAAGAAGGAACGTAAGGGCAGTGCGCACGGATCGGACAGGGGGCGGGCGGTGACCGCCGACAACGCGGGTTCCGGCAGGGCCGAGGGGCGCGGTGTACGGGACGCCGCCGCGGAAGCCGCCGCCGGACGGGATGTTGCCGGGCAGGACGCCGCCGTACAGGACGCCGTGCGGGAGACCGCCGTACGGGAGACCGCCGTACGGGAGACCGGGGCGCGCGAGGGCGGCCCGGCCGCCGGCGACGCCACCCTGGAGGGCACCGAGGACGGTACGGAGGACGGCATCGAGGACGACGCCGACGCCCCGGACCCGATCGCGCTCCGGCTGGAGCAGCTGATCCTCGGCGCCGAGCGGCGCTACACCCCCTTCCAGGCCGCCCGCAGCGCGGGCGTCTCCGTCGAGCTGGCCACCCGCTTCTGGCGGGCGATGGGCTTCGCCGACATAGGCCAGGCCAAGGCGCTCACCGAGGCGGACGTGCTGGCGCTGCGCCGGCTGTCCGGCCTCGTCGAGGCGGGGCTGCTGAGCGAGCCCATGGCGATCCAGGTGGCGCGCTCCACCGGGCAGACCACCGCGCGGCTCGCCGACTGGCAGATCGACTCCTTCCTGGAGGGGCTCACCGAACCCCAGGAGTCCGGGATGACCCGGACCGAGATCACCTATCCGCTGGTCGAGCTGTTGCTGCCGGAGCTGGAAGAGTTCCTGGTGTACGTCTACCGGCGGCAGCTCGCGGCCGCGACGGGCCGCGTGGTGCAGGCGGCGGACGACGCGGAGATGGTGGACCGGCGGCTCGCGGTCGGCTTCGCGGACCTGGTGAGCTTCACCCGGCTGACCCGGCGGCTGGAGGAAGAGGAGCTGGGCGAGCTGGTCGAGGCGTTCGAGACCACGGCCGCCGACCTGGTGGCCGCGCACGGCGGCCGGCTGATCAAGACCCTGGGCGACGAGGTGCTGTACGCGGCCGACGACGCGGGCATCGCCGCCGAGATCGGGCTGCGGCTGATCGAGACCCTGACCCATGACGAGACGATGCCCGAGCTGCGCGTCGGGATCGCCTTCGGCACGGTCACGACCCGCATGGGCGACGTCTTCGGGACGACGGTGAACCTGGCGAGCCGGCTGACCTCCATAGCCCCCAAGAACGCGGTCCTGGTGGACGGCGCGTTCGCGGAGGAGCTGAGCCACACCGGGGAGGCCCCGGTGTCGGAGGCGGAGGCCGCGGAGGCGGCCGCCAAGGCCGAGAAGGACGGCGAGGAGCCGCCCTCGTACCGCTTCGCGCTCCAGCCGATGTGGCAGCGGCCGGTGCGTGGGCTCGGGGTCGTGGAGCCGTGGCTGCTGAGCCGCCGTAGCTGAGCGGGCGGGCGGTTGGGGGTCGCCGCGGTTGCCGTGGTCGCCGTGGTTGACGAATATCACCAATCGCTGAAGTCGGCACGAGGCGGAAAACCGTTCCGCTAGCGTACGGCGGCATGATCGACGAGCCGGTTGAAACGGGCACCGAGGCGGCCGAGCCGCTGTACACGCCCGAGTTCGCCAAGGACCCGTCCGCCGTCTACCGGCGACTGCGCGAGACGTACGGCCCGCTGGTGCCGGTGGAGCTGGACCCGGGCGTCACCGCGACCCTGTGCGTCGGCTACGACACCGCGCTGGAGATCCTGCGCCGCCCCGAGACGTTCTCCAAGGACCCGCGGCGCTGGCGGGCGAAGAACGAGGGCCGGGTCCCCGACACCAGCCACGCCGGCCGGCTCATCCGCTACCGGCCACAGCCCACCGCCGTGGACGGCGAGGAGCACCAGCGGTACCGCGCCGCCATCGACGACTCCACCAGCCGCATCGACCCGGGCGCGCTGCGCGGCTACGTCGAGCGGATCGCCGACTCCCTGATCGACCAGTTCTGCGATGCGGGCGAGGCCGACCTGATCGGCGAGTACAGCGCGCTGCTGCCGCTGCTCGTCCTCGGCGAACTCTTCGGCTGCCCGCGCGAGATCGCGGACCGGCTCTTCACCGGGCTCGCGCACCTGTTCGACGGTACGGACGTGGCGGAGGCCGACCGTACGATCACCGCGGCGCTGCAGGAACTCGTCGCCCTCAAGCGCGCCCGGCCCGCCGCCGACATCACCTCCTGGCTGATCGCCCACCCCGAACGGCTCGCCGACCACGAACTCGTCGAGCAGCTGAGGCTGCTGACCGCCTCCGGCAGCGACCCGGTGATCAACCTCATCGGCAACGCCCTGCGCGTGCTGATGACCGACGACCGCTTCGCGGGCGGCGTCTCCGGCGGCAGCATGCTCGTCGACGACGCCCTGGACGAGGTGCTGTGGGCGGACCCGCCGCTGGCCAACTACGCGGTCCACTTCCCCCGCCACGACGTCACCCTGGCCGGGGTGCGGCTGCGGGAGGGCGAACCGATCGTGATCAGCTTCGCCGCCGCCAACCAGGAGGCGCTGCGGACCTCCGAGCGCAACCGCGGCAACCGCGGCCACCTGGCCTTCAGCGCCGGCCCGCACATGTGCCCCAACCGCAGCTCGGCCCGCCTCATCGCCTCCGTCGCCCTCGAAAAGCTGCTGGACCGGCTGCCGGACGTGGAACTCGCGGGTTCGGAGGAGGAACTGCGCTGGCGCCCGGGCATCTATCAGCGCGGCCTGATCTCCCTCCCGGCCCGCTTCCCACCCACCCCCCGGGACCCGGCCCCGCCCCAGCCGGGCCCGGCGGCCGCGGGTGCGGAAGCGGTCCCGGCCGGACTACCGGGCGAGGCCCCGGCGCCCGCGCCGAAGGCGCCCCTGGGCGGGGCTCCGGCTTCGGGGCCGGGCGAGGCCCCGGCCCCGGCCTCGGACTCGGCTTCGGCTCCGGGAGCGGCGGTCCCCGGCTCGGCCCCGGCTCCAGGTGCGGGTGCGGTCCCGGCTCCCGGCTCGGCCCCGACGCTGGGCGCGACCTCAGCCCCGGGTGGGGTGCCAGGTGCCGGTGCGGCCCCGGGCTCGACCCCGGCCCCGGCCCCGGCCCCGGGTGCGGGGGCGGGCCCCGACCCGGCCCCGGTGCCGTCCTGGGCCGGGGGCTCCGGCGAGCAGGCCCCCGTGGCGGAGGGCGACGGCGGCCACCGCCCCCGGCCGTCGATGCTGGGCTACCTGATGCGGTGGCGGCGGCGCCGGTAACGTAGCCCGGGCAACGGTTCACGGTCGTTAACCGGGAGGGTGCGAGATGGGTGAGCAGCGGTACGGGGAGTGGGTCGCGGTCCGGCGGGACGGCTTCGTGGCCGAACTGGTGCTGGACCGGCCGAAGACCATGAACGCGGTGTCCTCCGAGATGGCCCGGAACATCGCGGCGGCGTGCGCGGCCCTCGCGGACGACGGTTCGGTGCGGGCCGTCGTGCTCACCTCCACCCACGAGCGGGCCTTCTGCGTCGGCGCGGACCTCAAGGAGCGGAACTCCTTCACCGACGCCGAGATGATGCGCCACCGCCCCGTTTCCCGCGCCGCCTATACGGCCGTCCTGGAGCTGCCCATGCCCGCCGTCGCCGCCGTGCACGGCTTCGCCCTGGGCGGCGGCTACGAGCTGGCCCTGTCCTGCGACGTGATCGTCGCCGACCGCACGGCCGTGGTGGGGCTGCCCGAGGTGTCCGTCGGCGTGATCCCGGGCGGCGGCGGTACGCAGCTGCTGCCCCGCCGGGTGGGGGCCGCGCGCGCCGCCGAGCTGATCTTCTCCGCCCGGCGGGTGCCCGCCGAGGAGGCCCATGCGCTGGGCATGGTGGACGAACTCGTCGCGCCGGGTGAGGACCGTACGGCCGCGCTGGAGCTGGCCGGGCGGATCGCCGCGAACTCGCCGGTCGGGCTGCGCGCCGCCAAGCGGGCGCTGCGGCTCGGGCACGGACTGGACCTCAAGGCCGGTCTTGAGGTCGAGGACGCGGGCTGGCGGACGATCGCGTTCTCCGGCGACCGGGCCGAGGGCGTGGCGGCGTTCAACGAGAAGCGCACGCCGGACTGGCCCGGGGAGTGAGAGCCCCGTCCCGGCCGATACCGCCCGGTCGATACCAGGGGTGAACGGGCTAAAGCGGATTGTCCTCGACATTCTTACTCTTGAGTGCAGAGCGGACGCGCGCACTCCCGGTGAGTGTGTGCGGTGAGGAATGCGAGGCCGATCGTGAGCGACAACGGGGACGATGGGGGACGAGGCGGCGACCGGCGGTTGCGGGCGGTGGTGGGTCTCGCGCAGGCGATGGCGGCGGCGCCCACCCCGCGCGAGTCGGTGGGCGCCGCAGCCGAGAGCGCGCGCCGCGCGCTGGACGGCAGCTTCGCGGCGGTTTCGGTGTGGGAGCGGGAGCGGGGCCGGTTGCGGGTTCTGGTGAACGTGGGCGAGCTGATGCCGGGGGAGGAGCCGGCGCCGGAGGACGAGTCGTATCCGGTGCACGACTTCCCGGAGATCGCGGAGTTTCTGCACGAGCGGTGGGCCGCGGGCGGTGAGCCGCACGCGTGGGTGGAGACCGCGGAGGGCACCGGGCCGGGCCCGGCCCCGTACTGCCATCAGCGGGTGGCCGCCCTGCGGCGGCGCGGGCGCGGCTCGTGCGTGGTCGCGCCGCTGGTGCTGCACGGGCGGGCGTGGGGCGAGCTGTATGTGGCGCGGGCGGCCGGGAGCCCGGTGTTCGACCGGGGCGACGCCGACTTCGCGACCGTCCTGGCCTCGGTGGCGGCCGCCGGACTGGCCCAGACCGAACGTCTGGAGGAGGCCCGCCGCCTGGCCTTCACCGACCCCCTGACCGGGCTGGGCAACCGGCGTGCGGTGGACATACGGCTGGACGAGGCGCTGGAGGCGTACCGCGAGGACGGGACCGTGGTGACGCTGGTGGTGTGCGACCTGAACGGCCTCAAGCAGGTCAACGACACGCTGGGGCATGCGGTGGGGGACCGCCTGCTGGAACGTTTCGGCACGGTGCTGTCGCTGTGCGGGGCGATGCTGCCGGGTGCCCTGGTGGCGCGGCTGGGCGGCGACGAGTTCTGTCTGCTGGGGGTCGGGCCGCCGGCGGACGAGGTGGTGCGGGTGGCCGATGAGCTGTGCCGACGGGCCGCGGAGCTGGAGATGGGCGAGGGGGTCGCCTGCGGGATCGCCTCGACCGGCGACCCGATCGGCCCCGTGCCATCGGCCCGCCGCCTGTTCCGCCTGGCGGACGCGGCCCAGTACCGGGCGAAGGCCGCCCGTTCCCAGAAGCCGGTGGTGGCCGGCCGCGACGGTGGCCCCGACGACCCGGTGATCCGCCTGGCCGACACCGCGGCGGACCGCCGCCGAGACCGCCGCCGCTTCCGAGGCCGCCGCCCCTAAGGGCTGTCCCGTAACCCCCAGTGGATCAGCGAGCGGCGCCAGATGCGGTCAATCGCAAGGCGGAGGGTCGCCCTCGTACCGGGTCGTACTCGGGCGATCCCGACAACGCGGCGAGTGGCCGCAGCTGGCGTCGGGAGCCCGCTGGGGGTTACGGGACAGCCCTTAGCTTGGTGCCCAGTGGCAAGGGGCGTTGCCGCCCGGTCTCGCGGCGCTAGGCTCACGCCATGCCTACGTCTCACAGCGTGACGCTTCGGACGCTTGATGGCCTCCACTTGGCGGGCACGCTCGTGCGCCCCGACATGCCAGGCTCGCGTGCTGTCGTGCTCGTGCACGGTGGTGGTGTCACCCGCGAAGAGGGCGGTTTTTTCACGCGCCTCGCCGATGGACTGGCTGAAGGCGGTGTGGCGTCTTTGCGATTCGACCTGCGCGGCCATGGTGAAAGCCAAGGTCGGCAGGAAGAGTTGACCCTGGCCTCCATCCTCAACGACATTCGTGCAGCCACCGCCTTCATCCGCGAAACCACGAGCGCCCAGGAAGTCACGTTGCTTGGTGCCAGCTTCGGTGGTGGCGTCTGCGCGTACTATGCCGCCAAGCGCCCGTCGGATTTTTCGCGGCTGGTGCTGTTCAATCCGCAGTTGGACTACAAATGGCGCACCATCGACACCCGATCCTATTGGGTCGATGATTCAATCAGCGAAGAGGCAGCGCAGCAGCTATCCGAAGACGGATTTATCCAATTCACGCCGACGCTGAGGCATGGGCGGCCCCTGTTCAATGAGGTTTTCTGGCTGCACCCAATTGAGGTACTTGGTGAGGTGCAAGCCCCAACGCTGATCGTGCATGGAACGGAAGACACGTTCGTCCCCATCGGGCTGTCGCGAGCTGCTGTGCAGAAGTTCGGTGCCTCCTGTGAACTCATGGAGCTTGAGGGGGCGCAGCATGGTTTCGCCGTGCACGACGACCCGCAGTACCTGAACCCTCAAAGTCAGGAATGGCAGGCGTTTGTCATCCGTTCCGTGACCGACTGGGTGACCGGTTAAGCTGCGTGGAGCGCCTCGCGGAACTCCCGTACCGCCGGCCGACTGCGCCAACGGCTGAGAGTCTGTAGTGCTTCACCAAGTACCCGCATGGTGCGCGCCGATTTCATCGATCGGGCGACTTCGGCGGAGGCAGCGCCGATCCTGGCCGCCTCATCAGGCTCGCCGCCCAGGGCCAGGGCCGCAGCTCGCCGGGCGTTGAAGAAGCCAGCGTCACGGTGCGAGAGCTTACCGGTCGAAAGGATGTCGCCGAACAGAGCGGCGGCGGCGTGTGGCTTTCCCGCCTCGGTGTACGTTACGGCATTCCTGAGCAGCAATGTATGCTCGCTGAAATACGCGCCGAGTGCGCTGGGCTCGCCGACGGCCCGCATCAGTAATTCGTGGGCGGTGTCGAGTTTCTGCTCAATCAGTGAGATCGGCTCGCCGAGCATGGCGCACCCCAGCGCTTCCTGTTGCAACAACTCTGCTTGCACCCGGGTGGGGAGTTGCCACCGCTCATGCTGGCCTGCCTGGGCCAGCGTCAGCATGCGTACGCCATCCCCGTCGTCGTACGCCATTTGGGATTTCTTGAGCAGCATGTACCCCTGCATGGCGGGGTCATCGGCTTCTTGTGCCCATTCCATCGCCCGGTCGTACCAGAAAAGGGCGACAGTCGGTTGATGGATATCCCGGTAAAGCCATCCGGCGAATTCCGCCCCATCGGCGCCGACCGACAGCATCTCTCGTCGGACGGCGGGCTTCACGTTCCGGGCTTGTTGCTCAATGGCGCCCAGTAGGGCCAGCGTCACCGGCAGGGTCTGTTGCGCGCCGAGTCGGCCGTCGTCGCGCTTCGCTGTTTCAAGTCGGCTGCGGAAATAGTCGACCACCGTCCCGTCGAAATAACGGTGAGCGTCGTCCAAAGCGGCGGCCGTACGCCGGAACTCTTCAAGGCTTGCCCCTGCCAGAGCGGTAGCGGCAAATCCGCCTTTGAGGAGGGTGCGCCGGTTGAGGGGGCTCATCATCTCGTATTCCATGGGCGGTGGGGCAGTATCGTCTGCCGGGTTGCCGGGAGGCGTCGATGGCTCAAGGGGGCTGCCGAGGTCGGGTGCGCTACTGGTTTGGTCACATCCTTCCGGGGAGCTTTCCCATGGCCGTCTCGGGAGATCGAGCATCGCGCCGGGGATGCCGAAGGCATCGGCAATACGTTCGATTACCGCCTGTCCTCGGATCCGCCTCACGCCTCGAATCACGTCACTGACCCGGGAACTCGTCATCTTGCCGATGGCGGCTGCGATGTCCGCATGGCTGGATCCGGTGCGCCGGTTGACGAGACGGAAGACTTCCTGAAAGTCCCGGGTGGTGCAGGCGTGCCGCATGGCATCGCTCTGCAGCAGTGTCTCGGGGATCGTCAGTGGATAGCCGCTGCGTCGGGTCTCGGGTTCGTCCATGGGCCACCTAGCAGGGACGGAAATGATGCACACCAGCGTAGCCCCGTGGCCCGAACGGGGTTCCCCAAAAAGGCCATAACGGGGTTCCCCAAACGGGGTTGCGGGGATCCCCGTTCGCTGTTCCCGCATTCCTCCGCCGCCTCGAAGCTCGTGGGGCGGCGCGTATCCGCGCCAAGGAAGGAGCAGGCAGCGTGAGGAAGAATAGCCAGGCCATCCGAACGTGGGTCCGCTGGTGAGAGACATGGCCAACGATCGCGTTGAGAGCGAAGTCTCCGACTTCCCCCGCGCCGCTGACCTTGAGCAACTTCAGTCGGCGTACCTGATGTACAGGGGTGAGTGCCGGATGTGTACGCCTGACCGGTCGTGCGAGATGGCCCGACGGCTGGAAGAGGCGCAGCGTACGGCGGGGGCGTCATGACCACGGGCTGTGCGGAATGCGTCCGCCTGGAGCGCGAGAAGGAAGCGGCGCGCAAGTCCGGAGATCTGAGCAAGGTCACCGACTGTGCCGTGTTACTGAGTCGGCACCCGGACCACAGCAAGAGGGGCGCTCGCACCGGAAAGGGAAAGGCATGAAGCGCGCTATGGATCACCTGGACCGCCGGGAACTGCCGGACTGGATTCCAGGCACTGCCGGGGAGGACGTGATGACCGTGCACAAGGTGTGCGACGGCCGTCCCGTCTGTGGTGCCATCGGAGAGGTAGCCGAGTGGCGGCGGGCGATCAGCTGCTCCGCCTGCCTCACCACCGGATAACGGGACCGCGGGTTCCGGGTGGGAAGCCCGCGGGGTGACACTTGGGGATTCACTCTCTAGGGTGCCTGAATATGGATATGCACACTGTGGTGGTGGGGACGTCCGGAACGTCCGCCGAGGACGTTGTCGCCGTGGCGCGCGGCGGGGCGCGGGTCGAGTTGGCGGGGGAGGCGGTGGAGGCCGTCGCCACCGCGCGGCGGGTGATTGACGACCTGGCGGCCAAGCCCGAGCCCGTGTACGGGGTCTCCACCGGCTTCGGCGCCCTCGCCGTACGCCACATCAGCCCCGAACTCCGCGCCCAGCTGCAGCGCAACATCGTGCGCTCGCACGCGGCGGGCATGGGGCCGCGGGTGGAGCGGGAGGTGGTGCGGGCGCTGATGTTCCTGCGGCTCAAGACGCTCGCGTCCGGCCACACCGGGGTGCGGCCCGTGGTCGTGGAGACGATGGCGGCCCTGCTCAACGCGGGGATCACGCCCGTCGTGCACGAGTACGGCTCCCTCGGCTGCTCCGGGGACCTCGCGCCGCTGTCCCACTGCGCCCTCGCGCTGATGGGGGAGGGCGACGCCGAGGGGCCCGACGGGGAGGTGCGGCCCGCGGCCGAGCTGCTGGCGGCGCACGGCATCGAGCCGGTCGAGCTGCGCGAGAAGGAAGGACTGGCGCTGCTCAACGGCACCGACGGGATGCTCGGCATGCTGGTCATGGCCTGCGCCGACCTGGCCCGGCTGTACACCGTGGCCGATGTGACGGCGGCCCTGTCGCTGGAGGCGCTGCTCGGCACGGACCGGGTGCTCGCGCCCGAGCTGCACGCGATCCGCCCGCACCCCGGCCAGGCGGCCAGCGCGGACAACATGCTGCGGGTGCTCGCCGGTTCCGGGCTCACCGGGCACCACCAGGACGACGCGCCGCGCGTCCAGGACGCGTACTCGATCCGCTGCGCCCCCCAGGTGGCGGGCGCGGGCCGGGACACGCTCGCGCACGCCTGTCTGGTCGCGGACCGGGAGCTGGCGTCCGCCGTGGACAACCCGGTGGTGCTGGCGGACGGCCGGGTGGAGTCGAACGGCAACTTCCACGGCGCGCCCGTCGCGTACGTCCTGGACTTCCTCGCCGTGGCGGCGGCCGACCTCGCCTCGATCGCGGAGCGCCGTACCGACCGGCTGCTGGACAAGAACCGCTCGCACGGGCTGCCGCCCTTCCTGGCCGGTGACCCGGGCGTGGACTCGGGGCTGATGATCGCGCAGTACACGCAGGCGGCGCTGGTGAGCGAGCTGAAGCGGCTCGCGGTGCCCGCCTCGGTCGACTCGATCCCGTCCTCCGCGATGCAGGAGGACCACGTCTCCATGGGCTGGTCGGCGGCGCGCAAGCTGCGCACGGTGGTGGACAACCTGACCCGGGTCCTCGCGATCGAACTGGTCGCCGCGGCCCGCGCGGTCGAGCTGCGGGAGGGCCTGGTGCCCGCGCCCGCGACCCGGGCGGTGCTGGCGGCGGTGCGCCGGGCGGGGGTCGAGGGCCCGGGCGGGGACCGCTACCTGGCGCCGGACCTGGCGGCCGCCGAGGCGTTCGTACGGTCCGGTGGACTGGCCGAGGCGGTCGAATCGGTGACCGGGCCGCTGGCCTGAGGACCATCAGCCCGGCGTGAATCAGCCCGGCGTGAATCAGCCCGGCGTGATCAGGACGCCTCCGGGCGCGTACGGCGCGCGGAGGCGGTCACCATGGTCACGCCGAGGCCCAGGAAGGCCGTGCCTCCGGCGAGATACGGAGTGACGTCCACGCTGCCGGTGTCGGCGAGGTTTTCGTCCGGGACGGCCTCGGTGCGCGGCTGGGACGGCTCTTCGCTACTGCTCCCGGAGGACGGCCGGCCGTCGGTCTCGACCGTCGCGTTGGCGGAGGGGACGAACCACAGGGCGCACAGCAGCGAACCGGCTGCGGCGGCGGTCAGCAGCGGTCGGCGTGCGGACACAACGGCATCCTCCTTGAGGGTGCGGTGAATTGACCCTGCGTGCCCGATCGTAGTGACATACCGAGGGCGGACGGTAGCGAACCGGGACGACGGCCCGCTCCGCACCGTATGACTAATCCCTGCCTGTCATGGTTTGTCCGTATTCACGGCGCTGCGTCATAAGCTGGACCAGCGTCTTTGCTAAGTGGCCTCGCGCACAGTTTTACTGGGCGTGGAACCGACCAAAAGGTACAGGCGTTCTTCCTGGATAGGTCTTGCTGGATAGGTTTTGGGTTTCTGGGGTCCAGTCGTAAATGGAGAAGCGTGTGATGACGTACGGCAAGCGCCGTAGGGGGCTGGTGGCCGCGGCCGCCGTGCTCAGCGGGGCACTCACTCTCGCCGCCTGTGGCGGGGATGGCGACAGCAGCGACAGCAAGGGCGGTGGCAAGTCGCAGTCGCAGGTGGACGAGGCGGCGGCCAAGGACGCCTCCGACGCCCGTATTAAGATCACGCCGAAGGCCGGTGCGACCAATGCGGGCATCAACCGCGACACCAAGGTCACCGTCAGCGGAGGCAAGCTGACCTCGGTCACCATGACCTCCAAGGCCGACGGCTCCACCGTGGCCGGATCCATATCGTCCGACGGGACCTCCTGGAAGCCGGACGGGCAGCTGGAGCGGTCCACCCAGTACGAGATCAGCGCGAAGGCCAAGGACTCCGACGGCCGCAAGGCCACGGAGCACTCCTCCTTCACCACCGTCTCCCCGTCCAACAGCTTCATCGGCAACTTCACGCCGGAGGACGGTTCGACGGTCGGTGTGGGCATGCCGGTGTCGATCAACTTCGACAAGGCGGTGACCAACAAGAAGGACGTCCAGTCCCACATCAAGGTCACCTCCAGCAGCGGCCAGCAGGTCGTCGGCCACTGGTTCAACGGCAACCGCCTGGACCTGCGCCCGAAGGACTACTGGAAGGCCAACTCCACCGTCACCCTGAAGCTGGACCTGGACGGCGTCGAGGCGTCGTCGGGTGTGAAGGGTGTCCAGGAGAAGACCGTCACCTTCAAGGTCGGCCACTCCCAGGTCAGCACGGTCGACGCCAAGTCCAAGACGATGAAGGTCGTCCGCGACGGCAAGCTGATCAAGACCATCCCGATCTCGGCCGGCAGCCCCGACAACACGACCTACAACGGTCAGATGGTGATCTCCGAGAAGTTCAAGGAGACCCGGATGAACGGTGCCACGGTCGGGTTCACGGACGACGACGGCAAGGGCGAGTACGACATCAAGGACGTGCCGCACGCGATGCGGCTGTCCACCTCGGGCACGTTCATCCACGGCAACTACTGGGGTGCCAAGTCCATCTTCGGCAGCCAGAACACCAGCCACGGCTGTGTGGGCCTGTCGGACACCAAGGGCGCGAACGACCCGAACACGGAAGGCGCCTGGTTCTACAACAACTCCCAGATCGGTGACGTCGTGGTGGTGAAGAACTCCAACGACAAGACCGTGGCCCCGGACAACGGCCTCAACGGCTGGAACATGGACTGGAGCCAGTGGGTGGCGGGCAGCGCGACCGGCGCCTGACGCCGCGTGAAGCACACCACCGCCGGGCGGCGGTCGGCCTTCGGGCCGGCCGCCGCCCGGCGTTTACGGGCCTTCTGGCCTGCCGTCAGCCCGGGTGCCGCAGCCGCCGCAGATCCTTGAACCGCACGTACCGGACGTTGCAGTGGTCCTCGTACGGATCGCCGTCCGCGCCGAACAGGCCGCGCACCGGCTGCATCGGCAGCCAGGTCATCCCGACCAGCCAGCGATGGACCAGCCGCCAGAACCCCGGCCGCCCGGCGTCGCTCTCGCGCACCACGCGCATCCGCAGCATCCACTTGCCGACGGAGGCCCGGAAGATCCAGGCCCCCAGCACCTGGTTGGCGATGGACAGCCCCAACACGGCGCCCACGAACAGGATCACGGGATCGGCCCCGACCTTGAGCATCGGGAAGACCTTGAGGCCGAGCGTGAGGCCGCCGCCCCAGGCGAAGGCGCAGTCCACCGTCGCCGCGAACATGCGCCGCTCATCACCGGCCGGCTCCGGGACGTGGACCGGCTGGGGCTGGGGCTGGGGCTGGGGCTGAGGCTGCGGGGCGGGGTTCGCGTACGGATGCGCGTACGGATGTGCGTACGGCTGACCGTGCTGACCGTACGGCTGGGCGTAGGGGTTGGCGGGATGGGGCGAAGGGGAATGCGGAGTGGGCTGGTACTGCCCCCGTGGATCACTCATGGCCGAAATCTTGCCAAGGTCCACGAGAGCACCGCGCGGCGGCCTCCCCGCCGAGTGGCGCTCCCGTCGCACCGGGGGAGAATTGAGGGCAGAGGCCTTGATTGGGAGGCACCGATGCCCGCATTCACCACTCCCCATGAGCCCGGCACCCCCTGCTGGATCGATCTGACGGCCTCCGACCAGCAGGCCGCCCTCGACTTCTACACCGGGCTGTTCGGCTGGTCCGGGGAGATCGGCCCGGCCGAATTCGGTGGCTACACGGTGTGCACGCTGAAGGACCGGCCGGTGGCGGGGGTGATGGCCGCGCAGGCGAGGGACGACCAGCCCGCGCCGCCCACCGTCTGGACCACGTACTTCAGCTCCGCCAACGCCCAGGCCACCTCCGAGGCGATCAGCCGCAACGGCGGCACTGTGCTGCTGCCCGTCATGGACGTGATGGACCTGGGGAAGATGCTGGTGGCGGCCGACCCCACCGGCGCCGTCTTCGGCGTCTGGCAGGCGCGGGAATTCCCCGGGGCGGGCATCGTCAACGAGCCCGGCGCGGTGGTGTGGAACGAGCTGAACACCAGCGACCGCGAGACGGCGAGCGCGTTCTACGCGGAGGCCCTCGGCATCGAGACGATCCCCATGGAGGGCGCCGAGGGCTACTACGGGCTCACCGTGAACGGCCGCACGATCGGCGGGCTCCAGCCGCTGCAGGAAGGGGCGCCGCCCGGGACGCCCTCGCACTGGCTGGTCTACTTCGCGGTCGAGAACACCGACCGGACGGTGGCGAAGCTGTCGGCGGAGGGCGGGACGGTGCTCAAGCCGCCGTTCGACATGGTGGCCGGGCGGATGGCCCTGGTGCGGGACCCGCAGGGCGCCCCGTTCGCGGTCATCGCCCCGCAGCCGATGGGGTCTTGAGCCGCAGCAGGAAGTAGCCGCCGCCGGTCGCCAGCGCCTCGTACCGCGCTTGCGGGTGCAGTTGTTTCGCGTACGCCAGCTCCTGCCGCACCGTGCGGTCCGGCGGCTCGGCCAGCGCCAGGTACTGCGGGGTGACGCCCTGGGTGGCGCCGACCCAGAAGACCCGGCAGCGGCTGGTGAGGCGGGCTATCGGCCCGACGTTGGCCTCGACGGTCGCCCCGTCGGGTATCCGGTCCAGCAGCCGCTCCGCCGCTTGGACGTGGGGCGGCTTGCGGTACGTGGCTTCCTCGGCGAGCCCGGCCAGCGGCAGCGAGGTGGTCAGGGCCAGGGCCGCGGCGCAGACCGCGGCGGGCAGCTGACGGGCGTAACGGACGAGCCGGCCGCTGCCGCTCGTCCCGATCCGGTCGAGCGCGTCGACCAGGGCCAGGAAGACGACCGGCATCAGCACCGCGCTGTAGTGCCAGTCCGTGCCCCAGTAGTGCTCGTCGTGGGAGAGGAAGCGCCAGCCCAGGGTGGGCAGGGCGGCCAGCAGCAGCGGGGAGCGCAGCGCGAGCAGCCCGGTGGTCGGCAGCAGCGTCCACAGCAGGGTGCGCAGCGCGGTGGTGAAGGGGATGATGGCGTCCGAGTCGCCCCCGCTGCCGACCTTGTCCCAATAGTCGTACGAACCGGCCCCGTTGAAGCCGGGGATGACGACGCCGAGCGCGAGCGCCGAGCCCAGCACGCCGAAGCCCATGAGGGCGACGGCGAGCGGCACGATGCCCGTCTCCCGCTGGCGCCATACGCGTACCACGATGACGGCGCCGATAGCGGCGACCGTGGCGCCCATGTCCTCCTTGACGAAGACCAGCGGGGCGGCCCACAGCATCGCCGCGTACCAGCGCCGGAGTATGACCGCCTCCAGGGAGAAGGCGATGAGGGGGAGGGCGAAGCAGATCTCGTGGAAGTCGAAGTCCACGGCCCGCTGGAGGCCCCAGGCCAGTCCGTACGCGGTGCCGATCGCGAGCCCCCGGGCCCGGCCGAGCAGCCGGGCGGCGGTGCGGGCGACGGGGACGGCGGAGAGCGCGAACAGGGCGGCCTGCGCGACGAGCAGCGTGACCGGGCTGGGGAAGATCCGGTAGAGCGGCGCGAGGAGGGCCGTGATGGGGCTGAAGTGGTCGCCGAGGATGTTGGCGCCGGGGCCCTTGAGGTCGGCTATCGGGGCCTGGAAGTGCGCGTACGCCCGTATCGCCTGTTCGAAGATGCCCAGGTCCCACGACATGGTCGCCATGCGGCGGTAGCGGCAGATCGACAGGGTCGCGAAGGCGGCGAACAGGCCGAGGGCCAGCCAGTACGGATCCAGCCGAGGATGGCGCAGCGCGACTGCCCGGGCGGTGAGCCGGGTACTACGGCGCGCGGTGGCGGCGGTCGCCCCTTCGGCTGTGGTGCCGGGCGGGGCTGTCGCGGCCGTGTCCATCCAGGGTCCTTATCGTGTGGTGGGCGGTCTGTCGAAAAGATACGCGAAGGGGGCGGTACGGTTGCCGAAACGGTTCGCGAAGTCGGGGTTGGCGGGAAAGAGTACGGCCGTCGTGCTGGCCGCGCTGCTGTCCCTCACCGGTTGCCTGCCCGAGGACAAGGGCGGGGACGGGCACGGGAGCGGGACACCGTCCGGGCCGGCGCTGTCCGCCGTGGGCTCGCTCACGGTCAAGGGCCGGGCGCCGAAGACCGGTTACGAGCGTGCCGCGTTCGGCAGCCCCTGGACCGACACGGACGACAACCACTGCGACACCCGCGATGACATCCTCCGGCGCGATCTGACCGGCGTGCGGCTCCGCGACGACCGTTGCGAGGTGGTCTCGGGCACCCTCGCCTACGATCCGTACACGGGCGGCAGCCTGCGGTTCGTCCGCGGCCACAGCAAGATCGACATCGACCATGTGGTGGCGCTGTCGGACGCCTGGCAGAAGGGCGCCCGGGCCTGGGACCGGGACAAGCGTGTCGCGTTCGCCAACGACCCGCTCAACCTGATCGCCGTGGACGCCACCACCAACCGCGGCAAGGGCGACGGCGACGCGGCGACCTGGCTGCCGCCCAACAAGGGCTACCGCTGCGCGTATGTGGCGCGCCAGGCGGCGGTGAAGAAGAAGTACGAGCTGTGGGTGACGCGCCCCGAGCGGGACGCGATGAAGCGGGTGCTGGGCACGTGCCCGGGGGCGAAGCTGCCCGCGGCCTCGGACCGGGGGGCGCGCCGCTGAGCCGGTCCGCGGCCAGGTGCTGACCAAGACCCCGGTGAATCGTTGTCCAAGCAGTGGCCTAGGCCGCGCCGACTCCATACCATCGATCAACGCCAGATCGTTTGTCGCGCCGCACGATCTCTGCCGGGAGGCTCAATGATCCGCCGCCGTACTGCGCTCTCCGTCTCCGCCGCGTCCGCCCTGCTGGTCTGCGCCCCGCTGCTCACCGCCTGCGGGGGCTCCCCACGGGCCGGTTCCGCGGCCGTCCTGGACGACGGCCGGATCACCGAGTCGCAGCTCCAGGCCCAGGTGAGGGACGTGCGGGACGCGCAGCGCGGCTCCCCGAGGGCGGACCAGCTGGTGGCCGGCAGCGGTCAGCTGACCCAGAACACCCTCATCCGCATGATCCAGTTCAAGGTCATCGAGCGGGCCGGGCAGGACAACGGCATCGGCGTCAGCCGCCGCGCGGTGCAGCGCGCCCGCGCCGCCACCGAGCAGCAGTCCGGCGGGGCCGCCGCGCTGCGCGCCGCCTACCTGGAGCAGGGCATCGCCCCGGACCAGATCGACGATGCCGTCCGCATGGAGCTGACCCGCACCGCGCTGCTGCGCAAGCTCGGCGTAGCCAAGGTCAACACGGTGTTCACCCGCACCTCCAAGGACCTCGACATCAAGGTCAACCCGCGCTACGGCACCTGGGACGACACCAAGGGCACCGCGGTCCTCACCAAGGAGGCCTGGCTGCGCACCTCCACCGCCTCGCAAGCGCCGGCGTAGGTTACGTTTCAAGGGTGACCACGCCTGACTCCGCCGCCCCCGCGGCCGACCTCGCCACCGGCCGCGTCGTTCTCCTCACCACCAGCCACCGGGTGGCGCCCGGACTGCTCTCCTGGCCCGCCTGGCAGGCGCTGCGCGGCGCGGACCGCGTGCTGTGCGGGGACGGCGGCCATCCGCAGCTCCCGTATCTGCGCGAGGCGGGCATCGAGGTCGAGCACGCGGTCCCGGCGGCGCGCGAGCTGGTCGACTACTGCGTCGCGGAGGGCGGCCGCAGCGCCGTCGTGATCACCTCGGCCGACGGCGAGTCCGCGCTGACCGACGGGCTGGCCCGGCTGGCGGGTTCGGGCCGCGAGGCGATGCCGGACCTGGAGCTGCTGCCCGGTTCGTACGACCTGCCGGGCGCCCGGCTGCTGGACCTGGTCCAGGTGATGGACCGGATCCGCGCGGAGTGCCCGTGGAGCGGGGCGCGGACCCACGAGGAGCTGGTCAAGTACGGCATCGAGGAGGCGTACGAACTCGTCGAGGCCATCGAGGAGGGCGACCGGGAGGCGCTGCGCGAGGAGCTGGGCGATGTGCTGCTCCAGGTCGTCTTCCACGCCCGGATCGCGCAGGAGCACGAGGACGAGCCGTTCTCGATCGACGATGTGGCCGGCGCCATCGTGGACAAGCTGATCCGGCGCCATCCGCATGTCTTCGGCGAGGAGGCCGCGGAGACCGCCGAGGACGTCAAGGAGCACTGGCTGCGTACCAAGGCGATCGAGAAGCAGCGCGACTCGGTCACCGAAGGGGTGCCGCTCGGTCAGCCCTCGCTCGCCCTCACCGCCCAGCTCGCCTCCCGCGCCCGCACCGCCGGACTCGCCGTCGCCCTGCCGGACGGCGAGGGCTTCGGCTACGAACTGCTCGCGCTGGCGATCCGCGCCAAGGAGGCGGGCGTGGAGCCGGAGACGGCGCTGCGCGCTGCGGCCCGCGCCTACCGGGACGCGATCCTGGCGGTGGAGGCCACGGCGGCCCGGTGATCCGGGACGCGTCAACCGGGCGGACCGGGGTACCCGGCCGCCATGGATACGTACGCCATGGACCTTGCCGTGACCCACGACTTCCTGGTCGGAACGGGTCCGCTCGCCGTCGGCATCGTGGTGGTCGTGATCTGTATCGCCGCGATCTGGTACGGCATCCGGATCCGGGCCCGCGAGCCGGTTCCGTCCCAGGAGCCGAAGCGTCGCTCCGGCGCCTGGCAGCAGGTGGACGAGACCGCGCACGAAGCGCAGCGGGCGGGCCACGGTCCGGGGCATCAGGACGATGAGGACCGGGTCGGCTACCAGACCCACAACCGGGAGCCCGACGAGCTGTCCCCCGACGGCGTCCGGCGCCGCCCGCACCAGCTGGGCGGCTCCGGGACCAGGGATTCCGGCACGGGCGGCGCCGAGGGCCGGAAGACCTGGACCGAGGGGAACAGCGGATCGTTCGGCGGCGGCTGAGCCGCCCTCCCTCAGCGGGCCGCGGTGGTGGTGCGCGCCGCCGCCCGCGCTGTGCCCGCCGCCGGGACCGGTACCGGCTCCAGCTTGGCGCGGAAGTGGCGCAGGATCGGGGACTGGTCGAAGATCCGGAAGCCGTGCACCGCGTGCGCGTTCTTGGCGATCTTCGCCAGGGTCTCGCCGATGTGGTCGTAGTGGCTGCGGGTGTAGACGCGGCGCGGCAGCGCGAGCCGTACGAGTTCGTACGGCGCGCTCTTGATCGGGTTTCCGTCCTCGTCCTCCTCGCCGAGGTAGAGGGAGCCCAGTTCGGCGGAGCGGATGCCGCCCTCCAGGTACAGCTGGCAGGACAGCGCGTGGCCGGGGTACTGGTGCGGCGGTATGTGCGGGAACAGCCGCCCGGCGTTGAGGTAGAGGGCGTGCATGCCCGGCGGTTCGACGATGTCGACTCCGGCGGCCCGGACCCGCTGGGCGAGGTGGGCGGCGATGTCGGCGCGTTCGGCGAGGTAGCCGGGGTCGGTGACCTCGGTGAGGCCCTGCGCCATCATGTCGAGGTCGCGGCCGGCCAGGCCGCCGTAGGTCGCGAAGCCCTCGGTGGCGATGAGGAGCAGTTCGCACCGCTGGGCCAGCTCGGGGTCGTTCATGCCGATGAAGCCGCCGATGTGGACGATGCCGTCCTTCTTGGCGCTCATCATGCAGCCGTCCGCCAGCCGGAACGCTTCCTCCGCGACCTGCCGCGGGGTGCGGTCGCGGTATCCGGGTTCGTGCCGGGTGACGAGCCAGGCGTTCTCGGCGAACCGGGCGGCGTCCAGGAACAGCGGTACGCGGTGCTTGCGGCACAGGGCCGCGGTCTGCTTCAGGTTCTCCATGGAGACGGGCTGGCCGCCGCCGCCGTTGTTGGTGATGGTCATGACCACCACGGCGACCCGGGAGGCGTCCGGCCCGGTCAGGGTCTGTTCGAGCGCCTTGAGGTCGATGTTCCCCTTGAACGGCTCGGTGCTGTCCAGGTCCTTGGCCTCGGGGCAGGGCAGGTCGCGCGCCTCGCAGTGGTTCAGCTCCACGTTGGCGCGGGTGGTGTCGAAGTGGGTGTTGGCCAGGACGAGGGAGTCCGGCTTGAGGAGCGAGGAGAAGAGCACCCGCTCCGCCGCCCGCCCCTGGTGGGCCGGGAGGATGTGCTGAAATCCGGTCAGCTCGGTGACCACGTCGTGGAACCGGTAGAAGGAGCGCGAGCCCGAGTAGGACTCGTCCCCGGCCATCCCCGCGGCGAGCTGCGCCGCCGAGAGGGCGCCGGTGCCGGAGTCGGTCAGCAGGTCGATGGTCACCTCCTCGGCCCGCAGGTCGAACAGGTTGTAGTGGACGCGCTTGAGCGCCTCTTCGCGCTGCTTCCGCGTCGTCATGGGGATCGGTTCGACGACCTTGATCCGGTAGGGCTCCACGCTGACCTTGTCTCCTGTCTCATCGTTGTTCTCGGTGTGGCTCCGGGCCCGCGCGAGGTCGCGGACCACCGGGGTCTGGTGCTCCGGTGCCGCCTCGTGGGCCGGTCCCGGCTCGTAGGCCGGTTCCGTCTCCCGGGGCGGCCGGACCTCGTACGCCTCCGAGGAGAGGTACGCGGTCACCCGCGTCGGCCGGCCGCGTTCGTGGACCAGGGCCAGATACGCGATCAGGCCGGAGCCGTCCTCCAGGGGGCGCGGGGTGATCGCGCCCAGCGCCCGGTCCAGCGCCGTGCTGTCCATGCCGTGGCGGCGCAGGACGGCCATGGCCCGCTCCCGCGCATGGGCGTCGTCGCGCACGTAGTGCCGGACGGGCACATGGGAGGTGAAGCCGCTGGGCAGGCCGGTGCGCGTCTCCGTGATGGAGTGGCAGGAGATGGCGGGCCGGTCGTACAGCCCCTTGCCGGTCCCGGCCGGGAGGCCCGCCGCGGTGCGGAAGAACTCCTCCAGTCGCGCCCGGCCGGGGTGGGGAGCCATCCGGGAGAGGGTGGCTGCCCGGTCGGGGGTCAGGCCGTGGTGGGAGAGGTAGACCTTCAGCCGCGGCGCGGACCACTCGCCGAGGTCCAGGGCCACGAACGGGTAGCCGTCGGCCGCCGGCAGGGTGTCGAACGCCTGGCGGCAGCCGAGCCGGTCCAGTGCCTCGCCGACGGTTTCCGCGGCCCGGTCCGGGCCGTTGGCCGAGGGGTTGAGGTACACCTTGACCGCGGGGACGCCGCCGGGGCGCAGCTCCAGGGCGCACCACAGGGCCAGCGGTCCGACGGGGGAGTCGGGGAAGAACAGGTCCTCGAGCCGGTCGAGCCGGTCGGTGGAGAACGCCCAGCGGTCGGCCATGGCGCGGATCGTGCGCAGGCCGATGCGGCCGTTCTCCTTGAGGTCTTCGGCTTCGCACCCCGGCTCCAGGAGCACCCTGAGCGCCGGAAGCCGGTCCGGGGTGAAGGCCAGGGAGTACTCGACCGGGGTGTGGTCGTCGGACAGGAAGCTGGGGGACGGCGGCGGCAGTTCCAGGGAGCGCTTGGCCACCGGCCCCAGGGTCTCGGTCACGATCTGCGCGTAAGCCGTGGTGTCGGCTTCGCTCAGCCCCGCCACCTCGCCCAGCCGGGTGAGCTGGCCGGTGACGAGGTCGCCGAGCCGTGTGGGGTGCGTACGGGTTTCGCGCGCCCCCACACGTCTCCTCCCCCCGAAGCGGAAGAGCTTCACCGAACCTCCCGGGGCGCGGTGGAGCGAAGAAAACCGGGTTGGGGAGGAGCGAAAACGTAGTGTGGCGTCACACTTCGGCGGCCCAAAAGGGGTCTGAGTGAAACCGCGGAACTTCGATCAACGCCGGGGTGGTCGGCGATAGGCTGCACGACAGCTCCTTGTTCTGATTTAACCAAGAAATTTTCGCGATACGACCTACCCGATCGATTGATTAAGCATGCGGGGCGAAAAAAGTGGGTGACGTTGCGTGAGTCACACCCTCCACCAGGCGAGGAACGAACTCCACAAGCCGCCCTTTTCCCGCTTGGTGTTCGGTCGGCTCTGCTCCCCGGACGTAACAGGCTGTTGCTGCTGAGTCGGGTGTTTATCCACCCGTATGGGAGTGAAACGGGCGGGCAGTGCGGCCAGTCCGCGGTTGAATGGGCCGGGCCGCCAGGTCAGGCTTTCGCTGGGCACTGCCAGCTCGACGTCGGGCAGCTGGTTGAGCAGGTTCTCAATGGCCGACACCGTGATGAGCTGGGCCGGATCCTTCGCCGGGCAGGCGTGCGGGCCTGCGCTCCAGGCGAGGTGGGCACGCTTGCTCTGCTGCTCACGGGAGGCGGCGAGCGCCGGATCCGAGTTGGCTGCGGCGTAGCTGACCATGACGAGATCGCCCGCCCGCAGCTTGGTTCCGGCGAATTCAACATCGGACACCGGGTAATGCGGCGAGTAATTCGCCATGGGCGGGCTGTTCCACAGCACATCGTCGATGGCGTCCTCGACCAGCAGTCCGCCGCCCGAGTACCGGTCGTCGGAGAGCAGCAGGTGGAGGCAATTGGCGATGAGATTCCGCAGCGGTTCCGCACCGGATCCAAGCAGCAATACCAGCTGATGCGCCATTTCCTCGTCGGTCAGCTGCGCATGGTGCTGCATAAGCCAGGACGTGACATCGTTCCCGGGGTTGGACCGTTTCAGCGCGACCAGCTCGCCGACGCTCTGGGTCAATACCTCGTTGGCCTTTTCGGCGTTGATGCCGTCGAAAATGCCGGAGATGCCGAAGATGACCCGGTCACCGATTTCCGCGGGGCAGCCGAACAGCTCGCTGAACACGAAGAGCGGCAGCAGTTTGGCGTAGTCGTTCAGCAGGTCGACCGAACCGCGCGAGCTGAACTGCTCGATGAGGTAGCGGGAGACCCGGTCGACGTGCCGGCTCAGCTGGTGAGTGTCCACCTTGGCCAGGCTGTCGGTGACCGCCTGGCGCAGCCGCATGTGGTCGGCGCCATCGGTGAACATGCAGTTCGGGCGGTACGCGAGCAGGGGCACAACCGGACTGCTGGGGCTGACCTTGCCCTCGTTCAGATCGCGCCAGCGGCGTGCGTCCTTGCGGAACGTGTCCGAGTTCTGCAGCAGCTGGAGCGCGGCGGAGTAGTCCGTGACGAGGGTGGCTTCGACGCCGGGAGCCAATTCCACCGGAGCGGCGGCACCGTAACGGCGCATCCAGTCGTAGTACGCTTCCGGATTCGCCTGGAACTCGGGTCCGTGCAGGGGCACCCGCCCATGGGCAGGGCAACCCGGCGGCGGAGCCGGGAAGTCCGATTGAGTGTCCATTCTTGCTCCTAGCGGGTACGTTCCTGTAGATAGCGGACAAGTGCCATCAGGGCATTGGCCGATGACTTCTCGTCACGCGCGTCACAGGTGACGATGGGTGTCTCGGGCAGCAGATCGAGCGCCTCGCGCAACTCCGCGTCGGGCCGGACCGGCGTGCCGTCGAAGTGATTGACGGAAATCGCGTAGGGAAGTCCGTACTGCTCCACCAGGTCGATCACGGGGAAGGACTCCTTGAGCCGTTCCGGATCGACGAGGATCAATGCCCCGAGGGCGCCCCGGGTCATGTCTTCCCACACCTGGACGAAGCGTTCCTGCCCCGGTGTGCCGAAGAGATAGAGGACGAGGCGTTCGCTGAGCGTGAGGCGGCCGAAGTCCATGGCCACGGTGGTCGTGGTCTTGCCCCGGGTGCCCATCAGATCGTCGACGTGCGCACCGGCCTGCGTCATCCGTTCCTCGGTGCGCAGCGGCGGGATTTCCGACATGGTGCCGATGAACGTCGTCTTTCCGACCGCGAAGTGCCCCACGACCAGGATCTTGGCCGCGATCTGCACCGCGTCGTCCAGATAGACGTCCTCATCCGAAGCGGGCCTGGAGACCATCCAGTACCTCCTGAAGGAGTGAAACGTCGACGAGCTGGGCGGGAGGCGCGGGGGCGCGCGTGACCAGATAGCCGTCCGACGACAGGTCGGACAGCAGAACCTTGACGATGCCGATCGGAAGCCCCATATGGCCCGCGATCTCGGCAACCGAGAGATAGCCTCCTGAACACAGGTCCAGCAGGCTCCGCTTTTCCGGGTCGAGCGTCGGGGAACGTCTCTGTTCGGAGGCGGTCACCAGGGTGATCAGGTTGAACTGGTCGCTGTCCGGGAGTCCGCGGCCGTTGGTGATGACGTACGGTCGCACTAATCCGGCGGACTCGGGCTCTTGCTCCTCCGGGGCAGTCATGCCTGAACGCCCGATTCGCGGGGTGGAGTGGTCAGCGCCTTGCCGAGCTGACCGACGAGCTGCTGCATGCGGAAGGTGATGTCGGCCATGTCGACGTCGGGCGCGGAGGAGACCGCCAGATAGGCGCCCTCGCCGGCCGATATGAGGAAGACCCAGCCGCCGTCGAACTCGACCAGCGTCTGGCGCCAGTTCATATGCGGGCCACCACAGAAGCCGGCCATCGTGCGGCTCAGCGACTGGATGCCGCTCATCGCGGCGGCGACGGTGTCGGCCTCGTCCTTCCTGACCTCTTGAGATCGGGCCATCAGCAGACCGTCGGCGGAAACCAGGATCGCGTGACGCGCCCCGGGTACTTCCAGGGCGCTGTCAAGCATCCATGACAGGTCGTTGTTCACTGAGGATCATGCCCTTCCCTGTTCGGGTTTGCGGAGCGACCGGACTGTGTGCCGCGCTGGAAGGCGCCCATGATCGAGGCGGTTTCCTCGCTCGTCCGGGCGGGGGCGTTCGCCGTGTCCGACTGCGGCACGATGGAGATGGACCCCTTGCGGCGGCGTTTGGGCAGGCCGCCCGCGGTGGAATCGCTCTCTTCCGGGGCGGGAGCCGTGGACTGACGGGGTGCGGGCTGCTCTTCCGGCTCGGGCATGTTGGTCAGAAGGTCCTCGGGAAGAAGCACTACGGCGCGCACACCACCGT
Source organism: Streptomyces sp. NPDC007983 (assembly GCF_042958345.1). Taxonomy (NCBI): domain Bacteria; kingdom Bacillati; phylum Actinomycetota; class Actinomycetes; order Kitasatosporales; family Streptomycetaceae; genus Streptomyces; species Streptomyces sp. NPDC007983. Next base: position 115,582 of record NZ_JBIBJI010000019.1, on the reverse strand, counting down.
AGGGAGAGGCCGAATCGACGGAGACGGTGAAGCCGTAACGGGAGGCGAGCACACCGATCACCGCGAAGCCGAACTGCGGCGGATTGCCCAGGCCCGTGACGCCCGACGCGCGCTGCGCGGAGAGCAGTTCGTCGGCCCGGTTCTTCTCCTCCTCGTTCATACCGACACCGGCGTCGTCGATGATGATGCAGACGCCCTTGGGGACGGTGCGGATCGTGATGTCGATGGGGGAATCGGGGGCGGAGTAGCTGGTCGCGTTGTCCAGCAGCTCGGCCAGGGCCAGCGCGACCGGTTCGACGGCCCGGCTGACCAGAGCGAAATTGCTCTGGGAGCGAATCTCGACGCGCGTGTAGTGGCGGATACGGCCCTTGGCGCTGCGCACCACGTCGTAGACGGAGGCGATGGCCCGCTGACGGCCCAGCCAGCCGTCGCACAGCACGGCGATCGACTGCGCACGGCGACCGAACTGCGAGTTCATGTGGTCGATCTCCAGCAGATCCTGGAGAATGTGGTGCTCGCCGTAGCGGTCCTGCAGCTTCGAGATGGCCAGCTGCTGCTCGTTGGCAAGGCCCTGAAGCGTCCGCATGGCGGACTTCAGCGCGCTCTTGGTGGCTTCCTCGGCGCGTACGTGAGCGTCTTGGACCGCGGCCGCGTAGTTGTTCTCGAGTTCGGCGTTGCGGTTCCCCAGTTCCGCCTTCTCGGCGCTGAGCTTCGCTCTCGCTTTCCGCCCGCGAATTATGGCGGTTGCGGCGAGAGGCGTGCCAGCGATCAGGGCCCAGAGCGCAGGATCCTGTATGTAATGCGTCATAAGACTCTCTTTAAACGACTAGACCGCCAGGGACTGAAGGGTTTGCTGCGTGAATAAGAATCCGGGGGTTTCGGAGGGGCGGCGGTAAGTCAGCGCCCGTACGGCGCCCGAGGGGACGCGGCGCACCGCACTCGTCCTGCCGCGGGCAGCGCACGGGCTCGGGTGCGCCGGTACGGCCCCATATGCCCAACTCGCGGCATAGTGCTCCTCGGAAGTGGTAACCCTCTCGGCTGATTCACCGGATCGCCGTGTGTCTTACGGGCCCTTGGCTCGCCTGGCAAGCGCGGTGATCGTATCACCAGGGGCAGGAGGCCCCGTGCATGTGCCGGTGTCTCATTCAACCACCTGACACCGTTTCAGCCACCCCCGCATTTTGCCTCATTGGTCGACGTCAGTGCATGTTCCGCGGGTCCGGGTGACGCTCTCCGCAGGCTGCTCCGGGCGGTGTCTTCAGCCATCAGATATCGGGCATTCACCGCGCGCTGTGAGCGCATCGTGGAGGGTGTGTGGAGATGGTCGTCGAATTGCATCGCCATTAATTGGCTTTACTTTCGCGTTACGGATTTACTTCCGATAAGCGGCGTATCGGAATCCGCGGGCCGTGGCCGGTATCGTCGGGACGTGTCCGATCAGCCTTGCCCCGCCTCCGCTCCCACCCTCTTCACCTGGGAGTTCGCCACCGATCCCTACCCCGCGTACGCCTGGCTACGCGAGCACGCCCCGGTGCATCGGACCACGCTGCCCAGCGGGGTCGAGGCCTGGCTGGTGACCCGCTACGCCGACGCCCGGCAGACCCTCGCCGACGCCCGGCTGTCGAAGAACCCCCAGCGGCACAGTGAATCCGCTCACGCCCGGGGCAAGGTGGGCATCCCGGGCGAGCAGCGCGCGGATCTGATGACACATCTGCTCAATATCGATCCCCCCGACCACACCCGGCTGCGGCGGCTGGTGTCCAAGGCGTTCACCCCGCGCCGCGTCGCCGCCTTCGCCCCGCGGGTGCGCGAGTTGACCGACGACCTCATCGACGCCTTCGCGGCCCGCGGGGAGGCGGACCTCATCCACGAGTTCGCCTTTCCTCTCCCTATCTATGCGATCTGCGAGTTGCTCGGCGTCCCCCGGGAGGACCAGGACGACTTCCGGGACTGGGCCGGGACGATGATCCGGCACGGCGGGGGCCCGCGCGGCGGGGTGGCCCGCGCGGTGAAGCGGATCCGCGCGTACCTGGCCGATCTGATCCACCGTAAGCGCGCCGCCCTCGGTGACGACCTGATCTCCGATCTGATTCGGGCCAGTGACCACGGCGACCACCTCACCGAGAACGAGGCCGCGGCGATGGCCTTCATCCTTCTCTTCGCGGGCTTCGAGACCACCGTCAATCTGATCGGCAATGGGCTCTATGCCCTGCTTCGCAACCCCGGGCAGCGTGCCCGGCTGCAGCAACACCTGGAAGAAGCAGAAGAAGGGGACGAGGGGCTGCTCGCCACCGGGGTCGAGGAACTGCTGCGCTACGACGGCCCGGTGGAGATGGCCACCTGGCGGTTCGCCACCGAGCCGGTCACCATCGGCGGTCAGCACATCGCCGAGGGCGACCCGGTGCTGGTGGTGCTCGCCGCCGCCGACCGCGACCCCGAGCGCTTCGCCGACCCCGACGTCCTCGATCTGGCCCGCACCGACAACCAGCACCTCGGCTACGGCCACGGCATCCACTACTGCCTGGGCGCCCCGCTGGCCCGCCTGGAGGCACAGACCGCGCTCGCCACCCTGCTGCGCCGACTCCCCGACCTCCAACTGGCGGTGGAGCCGGACGACCTGCGCTGGCGCGGCGGGCTCATCATGCGCGGGCTGCGCACCCTCCCGGTGACCTGGGGAAAGTGACTGCCGGTCAGGCGCGTGACCGCGGCGTGACCTGGGATACACCGGCTTGTGATGATCGTGTGACGTCGCTATGTTCAACCGACAAACGACCCCCACACGAGAGGCGATTCGCATGCTTTCCGGGAACGGACGTCACCGCCGCCCCCGCCAGGCTCCGGCCATCGTCGTCGCGGCGGGGGTGACCGGTGCGAGCATCGCCATCCCGCTCTTCGGAGCGACCGGCGCCCAGGCCGCCCCGGCCTCCACCTGGGACCGGGTCGCCGAGTGCGAGAGCGCCGGGATGTGGAGCGCCAACGAGGGCAACGGCTTCTACGGCGGTCTCCAGCTGACCCTCGACATGTGGAAGAAGTACGGCGGCACCGACTACGCCCCGCGCCCCGACCTCGCCAGCCGCTCCCAGCAGATAGCCGTCGCCGAGTCGATACTCGGCGACCGCGGCCCGGACGCCTGGCCCAGCTGTGCGCTGAACGCCGGGCTGACCGACGACGGCGACGCCCCGGACGTGAACCCGGGCAGCACGGCGCGCCCCTCCCAGCAGCCCCCGCAGCGCGGCGACTCGGGCCGGGACGCCGGAGAGCCGGAGCGGCCCCACGTCTCCAAGGCCCCCGACGGGCTGGACGACGACGCGCCCTCCCCGTCCCCTTCTTCTGACGCGCCCGACCCCTCGCCGTCCCCTTCCTCTTCCTCTTCCTCCGGCGAGGACGCCTCCGAAGGACCCGCCAAGACCCCCTCCGCGACCCCCTCCGCGGGCGCCTCGGACCCGGCCGACGCCTCGGCCGACGCCTCCGCGCCCTCCGGCAAGCACCGCGGCGAGCCGGAGAGGGACGCGCGACCGAGCGACCGTGCCTCGCGTGGCGGAGCAAATCGTGCCGAAAACCCCACGGATGGCGGCTACACGGTGCGTCCGGGTGACAACCTTTCAGCAATCGCCGAAAAGCAGGAATTGGGCGGCGACTGGCGGCGGATCTACGAAGGCAACGAGAACCTCATCGGAACCGACCCGGATCTCATTCTCCCTGGTCAGCGACTTGATCTCACCATCAGGGGCCAGTAATCCGGGGTGATTTGCCCGATCTGGCGCCGGTGAGACATACCTCTCGTCACATTTTCCGGGCCGTCCCTCGTGTCCGGTCTCTCCACACCCGGCCCCACCTGCGCCGATGTAGGACGAGTGAGATCGATAACAGCCCTCTTCGCTGCGATAAGGGTGTTTGAACGTTTCCCGGACGTGTGTTTAACGTCTTTCCGCTCGCCACCGCGAGCACCGTCGACCGTCACGCCGAGTCCTGCCGGCGGTCGTCCGGTACCGACGCGCCAGCGCCGAAGGCAGGAGCGGGGGACCCAAGGTAAGTGCCGGGAGGCCAGCGGAATCGGCCGAACGGCTAGGGGTGAAGCCCGGTGCGAACCCCGCACCGGGCCGGGCAACTCACGCCCGAACCCGACAGCTCACCTCGTAGGCGTCGGTGAGGAAACGAACGAACATGTCCAACGCTCAGGGCAAGCACCGTCGTCCTTCCAAGGCCACCCGCATCACCGCGCTCGTCGGCCTCGCCGGAGCCGCCGTGGCCACTCCGCTCATCGGTGCGACGTCCGCCTCTGCCGCCACCAGCTCCCAGTGGGACCAGGTCGCGCAGTGCGAGTCCGGCGGCAACTGGTCGATCAACACCGGCAACGGGTACTACGGCGGCCTGCAGTTCTCCTCCTCCACCTGGGCCGCCTACGGCGGTACCGCGTTCGCACCCACCGCCGACAAGGCGGGCAAGAGCCAGCAGATCCAGGTGGCCGAGAAGGTCCTCGCCAGCCAGGGCAAGGGCGCCTGGCCGGTCTGCGGCAAGGGCCTGACCAGCGGCGGCGCCCCCGCCCCCGCGCCGTCCACCCCGCAGCAGAGCCAGTCCGACTCCTCGCAGTCGGCCCCGTCCGCCAAGCCGAAGGCCGCGCCGCGCAGCGCGCCCGAGCACGCCGCGCGCTCCGAGGTCCGCGGCCCGATCAAGAAGGGCGACGGCGAGTACAAGGTCAAGTCCGGCGACACCCTTGGCAAGATCGCCAAGACGGAGGACGTCAAGGGCGGCTGGAAGAAGCTCTTCGAGCTGAACAAGAACATCATCCAGCAGGCCGACATGATCTTCCCCGGCCAGCAGCTCCACCTGAGCTGAGCAGCCACACCGTAGTCAACGAGCCCCGGCCGGGTGCGCCGCCCCCACGGTGCACCCCGTCGGGGCTTCGGTGCGGTTAGGCTCATGCTGCTACCGAAGACCCATACGAAGGAGATCCTCGTGCCGTCCATCGACGTCGTCGTAGCTCGCGAGATCCTCGACTCGCGAGGCAACCCCACGGTCGAGGTCGAGGTCGGCCTCGACGACGGCAGCACCGGCCGTGCCGCCGTCCCGTCCGGCGCCTCCACCGGCGCCTTCGAGGCCCTCGAGCTCCGTGACGGCGACAAGAACCGCTATGGCGGCAAGGGCGTGGAGAAGGCCGTCCTCGCCGTCATCGAGCAGATCGGCCCCGAGCTGGTCGGATATGACGCCACCGAGCAGCGCCTGATCGACCAGGCGATGTTCGACCTGGATGCCACTCCGGACAAGTCCTCGCTCGGCGCCAACGCCATCCTGGGCGTCTCCCTCGCCGTGGCGCACGCCGCCTCCGAGGCGTCCGACCTGCCCCTCTTCCGTTACCTCGGCGGCCCGAACGCGCATCTGCTGCCGGTCCCGATGATGAACATCCTCAACGGCGGTTCGCACGCCGACTCCAATGTGGACATCCAGGAGTTCATGATCGCGCCGGTCGGCGCCGAGTCCTTCTCCGAGGCCCTGCGCTGGGGCGCCGAGGTCTACCACACCCTGAAGGGCGTGCTGAAGGAGCGGGGCCTGTCCACCGGCCTCGGCGACGAGGGCGGCTTCGCGCCGAACCTCGACTCCAACCGGGACGCCCTGGACCTGATCGTCGAAGCCATCAAGAAGGCCGGCTACCAGCCGGGCCAGGACATCGCGCTCGCGCTCGACGTCGCCGCCTCCGAGTTCCACAAGGACGGCGTCTACCAGTTCGAGGGCAAGGACCGCACCGCGTCCGAGATGACCGCGTACTACGCCGAGCTGGTCGAGGCGTACCCGCTGGTCTCCATCGAAGACCCGCTGAACGAGGAGGACTGGGACGGCTGGAAGACGATCACCGAGCAGCTCGGCGACAAGGTCCAGCTGGTCGGCGACGACCTCTTCGTCACCAACCCCGAGCGGCTGGCCCGCGGCATCGAGAACGACACCGCGAACGCCCTGCTGGTCAAGGTCAACCAGATCGGCTCGCTCACCGAGACCCTCGACGCCGTCGAGCTGGCCCAGCGCAGCGGCTTCAAGTGCATGATGTCGCACCGCTCCGGTGAGACCGAGGACGTCACCATCGCCGACCTGGCCGTCGCCACCAACTGCGGCCAGATCAAGACCGGCGCCCCGGCCCGCTCCGAGCGGGTGGCCAAGTACAACCAGCTGCTGCGCATCGAGGAGATCCTGGACGACGCCGCGGTGTACGCGGGCCGCTCCGCCTTCCCGCGCTTCAAGGGCTGACCCCGTCCACGGCGTCGACGGCGGACACGTCCGAAGCGTCGACAGCGGACACGTCTGACACCTGTCCCCGGCCGCGGTCCCGTACCGTGGCCGGGGACAGCCCCTACTCAAGCGGGCACTGCTCAAGCGAAGTCATCACCGGGGAGGCGACGTGCCGGCGGATCGGTTCTCCACCGCGACCAGGCTCAAGGCGCTCGGCGAACACGCCGCCGCCCGGGTCTACCGTGCCCGGATCAAGCGCCGCAGCCGGCTCACCGGCCGGGCCGCCCTCCTCGCGCTGGTCGTCTGCTCCCTCGTGGTCGCCCTGGCCTACCCCATGCGGCAGTACATCTCCCAGCGCTCGGAGATCGCCGACCAGCGGCGCCAGGCCCAGCGCGAACGCGCCGAGGTGGCCAAGCTGCGCGAGCAGAAGGCCCGGCTGCGCGACCCCGCGTACATCGAGCGGCGGGCCCGCGAGCATCTGCACTACCTGATGCCGGGCGAGACCGGCTTCAGCATGGTGGACCCCGGCGCCAACGCCGAGCACTCCACCGACCAGGGCGCGGCCGACCGCCCCTGGTACACCAACCTCTGGGACACCGTGGACACGGCGGACGCGCCGAAGGCGGCCGCCGCGAACCGCTGACGCGCCGCGCCGGCGCCCGTCACGGTCGCACCCGGTCCGACACCGATCGAAGAGAACTTTTCCCCTCATGGACACGCCCCCTCCGCAGACGGAGCCCACCGCGCCCACCGACGCGGACATCGCCGCCGTCAAGGAGCAGCTGAACCGCGTACCGCGGGGTCTGCGCGCCGTCGCGCACCGCTGCCCCTGCGGCAACCCCGATGTCGTCGAGACCGCACCCCGCCTCGAGGACGGGACCCCGTTCCCCACCCTCTACTACCTGACCTGCCCGCGCGCCGCGTCCGCGATCGGCACGCTGGAGGCGGAGGGCGTGATGAAGGAGATGACGGCCCGGCTCGGCAGCGACCCCGAGCTGGCCGCCGCCTACCGCGCCGCCCACGAGGACTACATCGCCCGCCGCGACGCCATCGAGGAGCTGAAGGGCTTCCCGAGCGCGGGCGGCATGCCGGACCGGGTGAAGTGCCTGCACGTCCTGGTCGGCCACTCCCTCGCGGCCGGGCCCGGGGTCAACCCGCTCGGTGACGAGGCGATCGCGCTGCTGCCCGAGTGGTGGCGCAAGGGCCCGTGCGTGAGCCCCTGCGGGGACGCCGGGACGGAAGGGGGGACCGCATGACCCGCGTCGCGGCCGTGGACTGCGGCACCAATTCGATCCGGCTGCTGGTCGCCGACGCCGACCCGGCCACGGGCGAGCTGACCGAGCTGGACCGCCGGATGACGATCGTCCGGCTGGGCCAGGGCGTGGACCGCACCGGGCGGCTGGCCCCCGAGGCGCTGGAGCGCACCTTCGCCGCGTGCCGGGAGTACGCGGAGGTCATACGCGAGCTGGGCGCCGAGCGCGTCCGCTTCGTCGCCACCTCGGCCTCCCGGGACGCCGAGAACCGCGAGGAGTTCGTGCGCGGCGTCGTGGACATCCTGGGCGTCGAGCCCGAGGTGATCACCGGCGACCAGGAGGCGGAGTTCTCCTTCACCGGCGCGACCAAGGAGCTGACCGGACATGAGCATCTGAGCGGTCCGTTCCTGGTGGTGGACATCGGCGGCGGCTCGACGGAGTTCGTCAGCGGTGACGACGGGGTGCGGGCGGCCCGCAGCGTCGACATCGGCTGTGTGCGGCTGACGGAGCGGCATCTCGTCGTAAAGGGTCAAGTGACCGATCCGCCAACGGCTGGTCAGATCAGTGCCATCACAACGGATATCGGCCGGGCGCTGGATCTGGCCGGGGAAACCGTGCCCCTCACCGGGGCGTGCCGCCCGGGCGAGGGCGGGCACACCCTGGTCGGGCTGGCCGGTTCGGTCACCACCGTCGCCGCCATCGCGCTGGGGCTGACGGAGTACGACCCGGCCGCGATCCATCACGCGAGGGTTCGGGCCGATCATGTCCGCGAGATCGTGGGCAAGCTGCTGACCTCGACTCATGCCGAACGGGCGGCCGTGGGGGCGATGCATCCGGGCCGCGTCGACGTGATCGCGGCGGGCGCCCTCGTGCTCCTTTCGATCATGGAAAGGACCGGCGCCGAGGAGGTTGTGGTGAGCGAACACGACATCCTCGACGGCCTTGCGTGGAGCATCGCCTGAGCGGGATCGATAACGTATGAGCAGTAGCGGAGGGCCCCCTCGGGGGCCTTTCGCTGATGGCCGCCAAAAGAGTTCGTGAAATCCTTCACATGAAAAAATTGCCTGGTGGCCGCCTTCTGTGGGGCACCGGGGCCCCTTTTGGTGATGGTGTTCAACAAGGGGCTGGATCATGGGTCGGCCCGCTCGATACGACAGACCGGTCGGGAACCCGTTGGTCTACTCGCGCGTTCAACGACTATCGCTGCTCAGAGCGCTGCGAACGTCTTGATCCGCTTTCTGGTTCCCCCGCACGGCTATGGTGTCCGTCACGGGGGCGGCGGAGTGTAGCAGATACCCCCACATTGCTTGTGAAGGGGCTCACGAGGTCCCCCCTGTGGGGTGCTGGATACTCGAATCATGAGCACCACGGAGCGTCCCAGGATCCTCGTTGTAGGCGGTGGGTACGTAGGCCTGTACGCGGCGCGCCGCATCCTCAAGAAGATGCGGTACGGCGAGGCGACTGTCACGGTCGTCGACCCCCGCTCGTACATGACGTACCAGCCCTTCCTCCCCGAAGCTGCGGCCGGCAGCATCTCTCCGCGCCACGTCGTGGTTCCGCTGCGGCGTGTGCTTCCCAAGGCGGAGGTCCTCACCGGCCGGGTGTCGAACATCGACCAGGACCGCAAGGTCGCCGTCGTCCAGCCGCTCGTCGGCGAGTCGTACGAGCTGCCCTTCGACTACCTGGTCATCGCGATGGGCGCGGTCTCCCGCACCTTCCCGATTCCCGGCCTGGCCGAGAACGGCATCGGGATGAAGGGCATCGAAGAGGCCATCGGGCTGCGCAACCACGTCCTCGAGCAGCTCGACAAGGCCGACTCCACCACGGATGAGGACATCCGCCGCAAGGCGCTCACCTTCGTCTTCGTCGGCGGTGGCTTCGCGGGTGCGGAGACCATCGGCGAGGTCGAGGACATGGCCCGCGACGCGGCCAAGTACTACCCGAACGTGAAGCGCGAGGACATGCGCTTCGTGCTCGTCGACGCGGCCGACAAGATCCTCCCCGAGGTGGGCCCGAAGCTCGGCCAGTGGGGCCTGGAGCACCTGCAGAAGCGCGGTGTCGAGGTCTACCTCAACACCTCGATGAACTCCTGCGTCGACGGCCATGTGGTGCTCAAGAACGGGCTCGAGGTCGACTCCAACACCATCGTGTGGACCGCGGGCGTCAAGCCCAACCCGGCGCTCGCCCGGTTCGGACTCCCGCTCGGCCCGCGCGGCCACGTGGACACCGGCGCCACCCTCCAGGTGAAGGGCACCGACTACATCTGGGCCGCGGGCGACAACGCCCAGGTGCCGGACCTCGCCTCCGGTGAGGGCGCCTGGTGCCCGCCGAACGCCCAGCACGCGCTGCGTCAGGCCAAGGTCCTCGGCGACAACGTGATCTCGGGCATGCGGGGCTTCCCGCAGGGCGAGTACAAGCACGCCAACAAGGGCGCCGTCGCGGGTCTCGGCCTCCACAAGGGCGTCGCGATGATCGTCATGGGCAAGATGAAGATCAAGCTCAAGGGCCGGCTGGCCTGGTACATGCACCGTGGCTACCACGGTCTGGCGATGCCGACCTTCAACCGCAAGATCCGGGTCATCGCCGACTGGACGCTGGGCATGTTCCTCAAGCGCGAGGTCGTCTCGCTCGGCGCCATGGAGAACCCCCGCGAGGAGTTCTACGAGGCCGCCGCCCCGGTCTCCGCGGCCGCCGCCGCGAAGAAGCCCGCCGCCGAGGTCCCCGCGGAGAAGGCCAAGGCGTCCTGACGCCGGACCGGCGGCACCGGGCACACCCACACCACCGGGTACACCGGGCACCCGTACATCTGAACATCGGACATATCTGAACATCGAGCAAGCGCCGAGGGCGTCCGCCATCCGTGGGGCGGGCGCCCTTCGCGTGCGCGCTTTTTTACCGATTCCAGACGTGTCGGCGGGACTGTACGGGCGGTTCCATGGTGTTTACGTGGGGAGTGAATCTTCCTGACTCGCCATCATGGAGGTGTGCCGACATGACCCACGCCGCCGCGCGACTGGCCGCCCTGGCCGAGGAGGTGGTGGGAGCCCCGCTCCCGCTCCGCATCCGGGCCTGGGACCGCAGTGAGGCCGGGCCGCCCGGCGCCCCGGTCCTGATCCTGCGGCGCCGGCGGGCGTTGCGCCGGATGCTGTGGAAGCCGGGCGAACTCGGCCTGGCCCGGGCCTGGGTTGCGGGCGACCTCGACATCGAGGGCGACCTGTACGAGGCGCTGGAGCGGCTGGCCGGGCTGCTGTGGGAGAAGGACGAGCCCGCCGCCTCGCGCTCGGCCCGCCTCGCCACGGCGTGGAAGGCCCTGCGCGACCCGGGGACGCGCGCCGCCGTCCGCGATCTGGTCGCCCTCGCGGGCCCCGGACTGCCGCCCGCCCCGCCGCGCGAGGAGGCCGGTGCGAGCCGTGGGCCGCTGCACACGCTGCGCCGTGACAAGCAGGCCATCAGCCACCACTACGACGTCGGCAACGACTTCTACGAGCTGGTGCTCGGCCCCTCGATGGTCTACTCGTGCGCGTACTGGGACAGACCCGACAGCACGCTGGAGGAGGCCCAGCGGGCCAAGCTCGACCTGGTCTGCCGCAAGCTCGCGCTCGAACCCGGCCAGCGGCTGCTGGACGTGGGGTGCGGCTGGGGCTCGATGGTGCTGCACGCGGCGCGCGAGTACGGGGTGCGGGCGGTCGGCATCACGCTCTCCGAGGAGCAGGCCAGCTACGCCCGCAAGCGCATCGCGGACGCCGGGCTGACCGAGAAGATCGAGATCCGGGTGCAGGACTACCGCGAGATCGACGACGGTCCGTACGACGCGATCTCCTCGATCGGCATGGCCGAGCACGTGGGTTCCGTACGGTACGCCGAGTACACCGGCATCCTGCACCGGCTGCTGGTCCCCGGCGGGCGGCTGCTGAATCACCAGATCGCGCGGCGCCCCGAACCGGACGAGGAGGCGTACCACGTGGACGAGTTCATCGACCGCTACGTCTTCCCCGACGGCGAACTGGCCCCCGTCGGCCGGACCGTGACCCAGCTGGAGGAGGCCGGTTTCGAGGTGCGCGACGTGGAGGCGATCCGTGAGCACTACGCGCTCACCCTGCGCCGCTGGGTCGCCAACCTGGAGCGGACCTGGCCGCAGGCCGTCCGGCTGACCTCCCCGGGCCGGGCCCGGGTCTGGCGGCTCTACATGGCCGCCTCCGCCCTGTCGTTCGAGCGCAACCGGATCGGCGTCAACCAGGTCCTCGCCGTCCGTACGCCGGAGAGCGGCGCGTCCGGGCTGCCGCTGCGGGCCCGCGACTGGCGCGGCTGACCGGCGCCGGGAACGGCGAACGGGCTCGGTGCGCTGCGCAGCGCACCGAGCCCGTTCGGTCGTCATCCGGGGCCGTTATTCGGCCTTGATGGCCTCCAGCATGTTGAGCTTGGCCGCCCGGCGGGCGGGCCACAGGGCCGCCAGCACGCCCACGACCGCGGCCATCGCCAGGAACAGGCCCATCCGGCCCCACGGCAGGACCAGTTCGTAGGTCGAAAGACCGGTGGAGATCAGCTCACCGGCCGCCCAGCCGAAGAAGACGCCGAGGCCGATCCCGAGCACCCCGCCGAAGAGCGAGATGACCAGCGACTCCAGCCGCACCATCCGCTTGATGCCGCGCCGGTCCAGGCCGATGGCCCGCAGCATGCCGATCTCCTGCGACCGCTCGAAGACCGACATGGCCAGGGTGTTGATGACCCCGAGCACCGCGACGATCACGGCCATGGCCAGCAGGCCGTAGAGCATGTTCAGCATCAGCGTGAAGAGCTTGGCGATACTGTCGGAGATGTCCTGCTTGTTCTGGACCTGGAGGGCCGGGTTGTTGCCGAGCGCCTTGGTCAGCGCGTCCTTGTTGGCCTCGGTCGCCCCGCCCTTGGTCTTCAGCATCACCTGGAAGTCGGTGACGGTGGCCATGTGCGGGGTGATGGTGGCGGCGTCGACCATGACCCCGCGGATCATCTGGTTGCCCTCGTACACACCGCCCACGGTCAGCTTGCCGCTGCGGCCGTCCTGGTACGTCACCGGGATGGCCGAGCCGACCTTCCAGCCGTTGCTGTCGGCGGTCTTGTCGTCCACGACGACCTTCTGCCCGCCGAAGCCGGAGAACGACCCGTGGAGGAAGTCCACGCCGACCAGTTCGGTGATGGCCTTGGGGTTGACGCCCGTCAGGGAGTCGGTCTCGCCGCCGATCCTGGCCGGCGCCTGGCGCAGCGGGCTGACCGCGGTGACCTCGGGCTGCTTCTCCAGCTTCTTGGCCACGTCCGGGGACAGCGGCCGCGGCGCCCCGCCGGCGCCGCCCATGCTGACGACGTAGTCGGACTTCAGCCCGTCCGAGGCCATCTGGTCGATGCCCTTCTGGACGCTGCCCGCGATGACCGTCATGCCGGTGATCAGGGTGAGGCCGACCATCAGCGCGGAGGCGGTGGCGGCGGTACGGCGCGGGTTGCGCACCGCGTTCTGCCGGGCGAGCTTGCCGGACATCCCGAAGAGCCGCAGCACCGGCGCGGCCGCGGCGATCAGCGGCCGGGACAGCAGCGGGGTGAGCACGAACACGCCGATCACCAGGACCGCCGCGCCGAACGCCATCGGGCCCTTGCCGTCCATGCCCTGGCCGGAGCCGTACAGCACCAGCGCGACACCGGCCGCGGCGAGCAGCGCGCCGATCGTGTTCCGTACCACCAGACCGCGGGTCGTCGGCGCGGCGTGCACGCTGCTCATCGCGGCGACCGGCGGGATCTTCGCGGCGCGGCGGCCCGGCAGCCAGGCGGCGAGCACGGTCACCACGACGCCGACGAGCAGCGAGACCCCCACGGTCGCCGGCTGGACGACCAGCGGTCCGTCCGGGACGGTGGCCCCGGTCGAGCTGAGCAGCGAGCGCAGCCCGGCGCCGATGCCGACACCGGCGGCCATGCCCACGACGGCCGCGACGGCGCCGACGGCGGTGGCCTCGATCAGCACCGAGCGGGTCACCTGACGGCGGCTCGCGCCGACCGCCCGCATCAGGGCCAGTTCCTTGGTGCGCTGGGCGACCAGCATGGTGAAGGTGTTGGCGATGATGAAGATGCCGACGAAGAGCGCGATCCCGGCGAACACCAGCATGGCGGTCTGCATGCTGCTCATGCCCTGCTTGATCTGCTCGGCCTGGTCGTCGGCGAGCTTCTGGCCGGTGGCGGCCCTGGCGTCCGGCGGCAGCACCTTGTCGACCGCGGACTTCAGCGCGGCCTGCGAGGTCCCGGCGGCGGCCTTCACGTCGATCTCGTCGAACTGGCCGGGCTTGGCGAACAGCTTCTGCGCGGTGGCGTTGTCGTACAGCGCGAGGCTGCCGCCCGCCGCCACATTGCCGTCGTCGGTGGTGAAGACGCCGGAGATCTTCTCGGTGCGCACCGGGCCGTTCACGGACACCCGGATGGTGTCACCGGCCTTGTAGTGGCCCTTCGCGGCGGACTTGGAGTCGAGCGCGATCTCGCCCGCGGCCTTGGGCGCGCGGCCCTCGGTCATCGTGTACCGCGGGTCCTTGCCGTCGGGGCCCGGGTAGTAGTTCCCTCCGAGGGTGGAGAAGCCGCCGCCGAGCATGTCGCCGTTGCGGTCGGCGAGGGCGGTGAAGCCCTTGACGACCCCGGTGGCGGAGGCGGCGCCGGGCACCTTGGCCGCCTTGTCGAGCACCTGCTGGCCGAGCCGCGGCGTGGAGCCGGGGACGCCCGAGCCGGAGTCGGACTTGTGCGGGGTGATGGCGACGTCGACGCCGTCGAAGCCCTTCTCGGAGCTCTTCTGGTAGGCGGCGGAGATGGTGTTGGTGAAGACCAGGGTGCCGGAGACGAAGGCCACGCCGAGCATGACGGCGAGGACGGTCATCAGCAGCCGGGCCTTGTGCGCGAGCACATTGCGCAAGGCGGTACGGAGCATGGGAAGTCAGTCCTGGGGAGGAAGGGAGACGTGCGGAGGCTTGGAAGCGTCGTGCGGTGACGGGCGCGCGCCTCGCGTCAGCTCGTACGGCCCTTGGCGTCGAACCGCTTCATGCGGTCCAGCACCGAGTCGGCGGTCGGGTCGGTCAGCTCGTCCACGATCTGGCCGTCGGCGAGGAAGACCACCCGGTCGGCGTAGGCCGCGGCGACCGGGTCGTGGGTCACCATGACCACGGTCTGGCCCAGTTCGCGCACCGAGTTGCGCAGGAAGCCCAGCACCTCGGCGCCGGAGCGGGAGTCGAGGTTTCCGGTGGGCTCGTCCGCGAAGATGATCTCGGGCTTGCCGGCCAGCGCGCGGGCGACGGCCACCCGCTGCTGCTGACCGCCGGAGAGCTGGCTCGGGCGGTGCTTGAGCCGCCCGGCCAGGCCGACCGTCTCCACGACCTGGTCCAGCCACTTCTGGTCGGCCTTGCGGCCCGCTATGTCCATCGGCAGGGTGATGTTCTCCAGCGCGTTCAGCGTCGGCAGCAGGTTGAAGGCCTGGAAGATGAACCCGATCTTGTCGCGGCGCAGTTGGGTGAGCTTCTTGTCCTTGAGGGCCGTCAGCTCGACGTCGCCGATGCGGGCCGAGCCGCTGGAGACGGAGTCCAGACCCGCCATGCAGTGCATGAGCGTCGACTTGCCCGAACCCGACGGGCCCATGATCGCGGTGAACTCGGCCTGCCGGAACTCGACGGAGACGGCGTCCAGGGCGACGACCTGGGTCTCGCCCTGTCCGTAGACCTTGGAGAGGTCCGTTGCTCGGGCCGCCGCCGTCGTGGAACGGGCGGCGGTCTCGACGCCGGAGGTGGTGGTGGTCACGGTGCGGGGCTCCTGTCGTGCGGTGCGGGTCGTCCGGGACGTCCTTCCATCGTCCTTGCCGTGAGGAAGGACGGGATCCGTCGCTCCTCCGGTTCTGCGCGCGACTCGGGTCGTAGGCGCGCGGCCCGGAGTCCTCCTTGGGTAGGAGAGGCCCCCGAACGGGGGCATCGAGATTGCGTCAATCCGCCGTCAAAGGGGTCACAGGGCATATAAGCAGGTCCGGTCGGGCGCCGGCATCGGTGGGTACCCTGACCCACTGCTGATGGGCCCTCAGTTGCCAATAAAATAAGACAACCTCGGTCCGGTGATTCGCTGTTCGGGTTCATCGGCCCGGATAGGCTCGTGCTGCTCTCCCATGGGGAGGGAGGTACGCAGGACGTACGTCCCAGGGTGAGCCGATGCCCGGATGGTGGAATGCAGACACGGCGAGCTTAAACCTCGCTGCCCCTCGCGGGCGTACCGGTTCAAGTCCGGTTCCGGGCACCTCCAGATCTCGTAGGCGCACTCTGCGTGCGTGGCCGGTCGCCCACCGTGTGACCAGGGCTTGTCTTCGGCCCCGTACCGGCTCCCGCGGGGCCTCGCGCTGCCCGCACGCGCGTGAAAAGATCCTCCTTGGGCACTAGGGTGCTTTCTTTGCTTACCCATTACTCTTAGGTCAAGGTCGCGCAGGGCGGCCATGGAGGAGTGAGATGAGGAGCAGCAACCCGGTCTTCTCGCGACGGGGGTTCAGCCGCAGCGGCGGCTACGCCGGCTTCGGCGCGGCCCAGCAGGCCGGGGGCCCCGCCGCAGCCCAGGGCAACCCCTACGCGGGCAGCAACCCGTACGCGCAGACGCAAGCCGCACCGGCCAATCCCTACGCGGCCGGTGGCCAGCAGAACCTGACGCCCGAGCAGCTCCAGCAGATGTACGGAGCGCCCCCGGCCGGTCCGCAGACCGGCCGGATGACGATGGACGACGTCGTCATGCGCACCGGTATGACGCTGGGCACCGTCATCGTCGCCGCGGCCGTCGCCTGGATCGCGCACCTTCCCCTCGGTGCGGGCATCGGCGCCGCGCTGGTCGCGATGGTGCTCGGCCTGGTGCAGTCGTTCAAGCGCGCGCCCTCGCCCGCGCTCATCATGGGGTACGCCCTCTTCGAGGGGCTCTTCCTCGGCGTCATCAGCCAGGTGTACAACGAGCGCTGGTCCGGCGCCCCGATGCAGGCGGTCCTCGGCACGATGGCCGTCTTCGTGGGTGTGCTCGCCGCGTACAAGACCCGGCTCATCCGGGTGAACGCGCGCTTCCAGCGCTTCGTGCTCGCGGCGGCCATCGGCTTCCTCTTGCTGATGGCGGTCAACCTGCTGTTCACCGTCTTCGCCGGTGGTGACGGCATCGGCTTCCGCAGCGGCCCGCTGGGCATCGTCTTCGGGATCATCGGCGTCGTGCTCGGCGCCGCGTTCCTCGCGATGGACTTCAAGCAGGTCGAGGACGGCGTCCGGTACGGCGCTCCGCGCGAGGAGTCCTGGCTGGCCGCGTTCGGTCTGACGCTGTCGCTGGTGTGGATCTACCTGGAGCTGCTCCGGCTGATCTCCATCTTCAGGGACTAGCGTCCGGGGCCGGCGGCCCCGTCGCCGATCACGCTGAAGGGCCCGTGGAGGCAATTGCCTCCACGGGCCCTTCGCGGTCTTCTGCGGCCTAAGCCGCTCTCGTCTCGTGCCCCTCTGTGGTACACGCTGGAAGCCTCCGGGCAGCGGGCTACAGCAGCTTGCGCGCCGCGCGCCTCAGGTCGTGTTCGTGGATGATCGCTTTGGCGTGCCCATAGGCGAGCTGGTGCTCGCCCCGCAGCCAGCTGACCTTCTCCTCGAAGCGGAAGAAGGCGGGACCTTCGTCTACGGTGCGCAGCCAGTCGGCAACGTCACGGCCGGTGCATTGGGGGATGCGGGAGAGTAGGTTCCGGTGAGTCTCGTCGGAGAAGATCTGGGACATCGGCGCCTCCGGACGCGTCCATTCCGGACCCGGGTTCAATCACCCGGGTGGGGTCCTTCAGCTCACCGTGCCTGAGTGTTCGGCCGTTGGCAACAGTCCGTGGGTGGCGCATACGCTCTCGGCGTGGATGATGCGACCCCGTTGCTCCGTGCCGTAGACCGTCTCGCCGATCGGCTGCGTGCCCTCCCGCAGTCCCGGCTGCACCAGGGCGCGGCGGCCGAAGGTCTGGCCCTGGCGAGGGAATTGTCGGTGCGGGCCCAGCGTCTGGAGGAGCCCGGGAACCCGCCGCGGATCATGCCGGACGCGGGGGTTTTCGTGATCGCCGACCAGGTCGCGGTGGCCGGTCATGATTTGGTGCACGCGCTGGAGCGCGCGCCGGGTGGCGCCGCGGACGCGGGAAGCGGGCGCATATCCGAAGCGGTCGCGCTCGTCGAGGCGGCGGCCGGGCGCTGCGGCCTCTGAGGCGGCCGCGGGTCTACGGGGTCACAGCGAGGCGATGACGCGGTCGGCGAGGACGTACACGTTCTCGTCCCCGCAGCCGAAGGTGAGCGCGTACGCGCCCGAGACGCCCGAGCCGCCGAGCAGCACCGGGGCGGTGCCCTCGCGCAGGGCGTCCGCCAGCCGCTCGGCCGTCTCCCGGTGGCCGGGGGTCATGCAGATCGTGGTGCCGTCGGCGAAGACGTACACGTCGAGCGTGCCGAGCGGCCCGGGGCGTACGTCCGCCAGCGGCGTACGGGCCTCCGCCAGCTCGGTCAGCCGGGCCACCGTCCGCTCGTGGTCGGCGATCGGCGACGAGGGCGTGAAGTCGGGGTGCGAGGGGTGGCGGCGGCGGGCGGCGGCCAGCTCGGGCGACTCGACCGCCTCGGCCTCCTGCTCCGTCTCGGTGCCCAGCTCCGCGCCGACCTCGGCGCCCACCTCCAGCTCCATCGGGTCCTCCGGCTCCTGCTCCGCCGCGCAGTCGCGGGCGTCCGGCCCCAGCGCGTCCAGGCCGAGCAGGGGCTCAAGACCGGCCAGGTCTGCCTGGCGTGGCACGAAGAGCGGCGCGTCGTGCGGCGCGTCGTGCTGGGCGTCCTCGCCGAGCCCGGCCAACCCGCCGAGCAGCGAGGGGGCGTCGGACGAACCGGCCGAGTCCCGGGCCTCCTGGGCGGCCCAGAACGCCCGGGCCTCGGCCAGCTCGCGCTCCCGCTCCTCGGCGAGCGCGTCGGCGACGGCCGCCCGTATCTCGGCGGCGGGCGTCGCGCGGGCGGCGGGCACCGCGACGGCGTCCTCCCCGGACCGGTCCGTCCGGCCGGCAGCGGTGGCGGCGGCGACCGCGGCGGCCAGTTCGGCGCGCAGCTCGGTGATCTGCCACCGCACTCCGCGCGCGGTGTGCAGGGCTGCGGCGCCGGTGGCCGTGGCGGCCACCGCGGCCAGCAGGAGGGCAAGGGTCATGGGGCTCACTGACGTAACTCCCGGTTGCTGTCGATCCCCCGAATTCCTACCTCAGCTTGACCCGGATCGCCTCTCGGCGTCAGTGCGTGACGTCGTCCAGCGGACCGAAGTCCATGCCCGGAAGGGGACCGTCCACTACCGCTGACCTGGGGAGACGCGGCTCCCCCAGGACGTTGGTCACATCCTGGGGGAGATTGGGTCACAACTCGCGCTCGGGCCGTGTATCCGCCGGAGCCCGGCTCGGATTCAGCTCAGGCGCTCGATGACCATTGCCATGCCCTGGCCGCCGCCGACGCACATGGTCTCCAGACCGAACTGCTTGTCGTGGAACTGCAGCGAGTTGATCAGCGTGCCGGTGATCCGGGCGCCGGTCATGCCGAACGGGTGGCCCACCGCGATCGCGCCACCGTTGACATTGAGCCGGTCCAGGTCGATGCCGAGGTCCCGGTAGGACGGGATGACCTGGGCGGCGAACGCCTCGTTGATCTCCACCAGGTCGATGTCGCCGATCGCCATCCCGGCCCGGGCCAGCGCCTGCTTGGACGCCTCGACCGGTCCGTACCCCATGATCTCGGGGGAGAGGCCGGAGACGCCGGTGGACACGATCCGGGCCAGCGGCGTGATGCCCAGCTCGCGCGCCTTGGTGTCGGACATGATCACGAGCGCGGCGGCGCCGTCGTTCAGCGGGCAGCAGTTGCCCGCGGTGACCAGGCCGTCGGGGCGGAACACCGGCTTCAGGCCCTGTACGCCCTCCAGCGTGGTCCCCGCGCGCGGCCCGTCGTCCGTGGCCACCACGGTGCCGTCGGGGGTCGTCACAGGGGTGATCTCGCGCTCCCAGAAGCCCTTCTTGATGGCCTCCTCGGCGAGGTTCTGGGACCGCACGCCGAACGCGTCCATGTCCTCGCGGGTGATCCCCTTGAGCCGGGCCAGGTTCTCGGCGGTCTGCCCCATCGCGATGTACGCGTCCGGGACCAGCCCGTCCTCGCGCGGGTCGTGCCAGTCGGTGCCCGCCTGCTCGGCCCGCGCGGCCGTACGGGCCTCGGCGTCGGCGAACAGCGGGTTGTGGGTGTCCGGCAGCCCGTCCGAGGTGCCCTTGACGCTGCGCGACACCATCTCGACGCCCGCAGAGATGAATACGTCCCCCTCGCCCGCCTTGATGGCGTGCAGCGCCATCCGCGAGGTCTGGAGGGACGAGGAACAGTACCGGGTGATCGTGCACCCGGGCAGATGGTCCATCCCCATCTGCACGGCCACGATCCGCCCCAGGTTGTGCCCCTGCTCCCCGCCGGGCAGCCCGCAGCCGAGCATCAGGTCGTCGATCTCCCGCGGATCGAGCTGCGGAACCTTGGCGAGCGCGGCCTGAATGATCTCGGCGGTCAGGTCGTCGGGACGCAGATCCTTGAGCGACCCCTTGAAGGCACGGCCGATGGGCGAACGGGCGGCAGAGACGATCACGGCTTCGGGCATCACGGCTCCATGGGGCGGATCGGGGGTGCGACTGGGACTGTGAGGGAAGTTACCCGCACGTAGAGCGGGGGTCACGGGGCGAGTGCTGTGACGCGGAACTCTTTTTCCTAAGCGTACGCTCAGCCGCCCCACCCGGGGGGTCTTCCCCCACCCCGCCCCTCCCCGAAACCGTGGGCTGCGCCCCCGGGCCCCCGACCGGGCGCCGCCCCGGCGCCCTGTCGGGGGCTGGCCTGGCGGCCCGGCTGTCCGGCGCGGACGGCGAGGCGCAGCGCCCAGGGCCAACGCCCCTTCGGCCCAGGGGGCCACCCGCCCAGCGGGCCCGCTCCCCGGCCCAGGGGCCGCCGGTCCGGGGTCCGCCAGTTCCGGCCTGGGCGCCGGGGCCCGGAGGGGGCCGCCATCCGGCCGTCGGGACTGCGGGTTCGGGGCCCGGCACCCGGCCCTGCCGGGGCCGCCGTGGCGGGCGGAGGCTGCCTCTCCGGGGCGCGGTCCGGTCCGGAGGCCCGCCGCCCAGCGACGCTTCTGGGAGCCTCCCGGGCCCGCCGCTCCGGGCCGGGGCGGCCGGCCCGGGACAGCGAGGCCGCTGTCCGGCCGAACCGGGCCGCGAGTCCGGGACAGAGGCCCCATCGCCCTGCCCCGACCGGGCGTGCCGGTCTGGAGCGCGTCGGGGCCTCCGGGGTGTGCTGTGGGTCCCGCCCCACCGGGGTGCGATTGCGGAGCAGACGCCTCACCCCAGCCCCTCCGGTGATTGAGGAGCGGGGGTGTGGGGGCGGAGCCCCCACCCGGGGGACGGGGCGGAGCCCCTCACGTGGCGGAGCCCCTCACGTGGCGGAGCCCCTCACGTGGCGGAGCCCCTCACGTGGCGGAGCCCCTCACGTGGCGGAGCCCCTCACGCGGCGGAGCCCCTCACGCGGCGGAGCCGCATATCCGGTGCTGCGGGAAGGGGCGGGGTGGGGAACAAGCCCCCCTCAGTGCGGCAGCGGGGGCGCCGGGGCGGAACCCTCGGCAGGGGTCTCGGTGGGCGGCTGGCGGCGCCGCAACAGCCGGGCCCACGGCCCTCGGGCCGCCGTCACCTCGGTGCCGCCCTCCGCCGCGGCCTCGGCCGCCGCCGTGGCCACCGGCAGGATGCCCTCGTCGCGAGTCTCCGGCGCCTCCTCCGGCCACAGCCCGAGCGTGTCGCACAGCGTGGGCAGCACGGCCATCGCGGCCGTCGCGTACCCCTCCGCCGAGGGGTGGTAGTTGTCCGGGCCGAACAGCTCTCGCGGATTGGCCGCGAACTCCGGCCCCAGCAGATCGCCCAGCGACACCGTACGGCCGCCCTGCTCCACCACCCCGATCGTCTGCGCCGCCGCCAGCTGGCGGCTGAGGCGTCGTGCGACGAAGCGCAGGGGCTGGTAGACGGGCTCGATGGTGCCCAGGTCGGGGCACGTGCCGACCACGACCTCGCACCCCGCCCCGCGCAGCCGCCGCACCGCCTCCGCCAGCAGCCGCACCGACTGGGCGGGCGGCATCCGCCCGGTGACGTCATTCGCGCCGATCATGATGACGCAGACGTCCGGCAGCTGCTCCGGATCGTCCAGCACCAGCGTGACCTGCCGCTCCAGATCGCTGGACTGCGCGCCGGGGAGCGCCACGTTCCGCAGGTCCACCGGGCGTTCCGCCACCGCCGCGAGCCCCGAGGCCAGCAGCGCGCCCGGCGTCTGACTAGGGCGGTGGACGCCCTGTCCGGCGGCCGTGGAGTCGCCGAGGAAGGCCAGCCGCAGCGGGGGCTGGCCGGTCCTTCGGGCGAAGGCGAAGCCGTAGCGGCCGTCCGCGCGCGGCGGAGCCTCCTCCGACCCGCCCACGATCCGTTTCGCCAGGGACACCTCGGTGAGCAACAGCACGGCGGTCACCCCGCCCAGCAGCCCGATCCCGCCGCCGCCGTACGCCGCCGCGGCCGCGATCCGCCGCGCAACCCTCGCCCTCGACATCGACATGGGTCCAGCCCACCTCCGTCCGAACGCCTTCTGTACCTTTGTACGCCTTGCTGACCAGTTGGTGCCCCCTGCGTGCTCGACCCCAACCACACGGGCCGGCGGGCGGTTCCGCGCAATAAGCTGGCTGTACGGGCCCGCGACGCGGCCGTCCCGACGCGGAGATCCCGCGGATTCCGGACCAGGAGCAGGCGTGCAGTACTACGAATCGATGATTGAGCTGGTCGGCAACACCCCGCTGGTCAAGCTCAACACCGTGACCGAGGGCATCCGGGCGACCGTTCTGGCCAAGGTCGAATACTTCAACCCCGGCGGCTCGGTGAAGGACCGCATCGCGGTACGCATGATCGAGGCGGCGGAGGCGTCCGGCGCGCTGAAGCCCGGCGGCACGATCGTCGAGCCGACCTCCGGCAACACCGGTGTGGGTCTGGCGATGGTCGCCCAGCGCAAGGGCTACAAGTGCGTCTTCGTCTGCCCGGACAAGGTCTCCACCGACAAGATCAACGTGCTGCGGGCGTACGGCGCCGAGGTCGTCGTCTGCCCGACCGCCGTCGACCCCGAGCACCCCGACTCGTACTACAACGTCTCCGACCGCCTGGTGCGCGAGACCCCCGGCGCCTGGAAGCCCGACCAGTACAGCAACCCCGACAACCCGCGCTCCCACTACGAGAGCACCGGCCCCGAGCTGTGGGAACAGACCGATGGCAAGATCACCCACTTCGTGGCGGGCGTCGGCACCGGCGGGACGATCAGCGGCACCGGCCGTTACCTGAAGGAAGTGAGCGAGGGCCGGGTCAAGGTCATCGGCGCCGACCCCGAGGGCTCCGTCTACTCCGGCGGCAGCGGGCGCCCGTACCTGATCGAGGGCGTCGGCGAGGACTTCTGGCCCACCGCGTACGACCGGACCATCGCCGACGAGATCGTCGCCGTATCCGACAAGGACGCCTTCCAGATGACCCGGCGGCTCGCCAAGGAGGAGGGGCTGCTGGTCGGCGGCTCCTGCGGCATGGCGGTCGTCGGCGCGCTCAAGGTCGCCGAAGGGCTCGGCCCGGACGACGTGGTCGTCGTGCTGCTCCCGGACAGTGGCCGCGGCTACCTCTCCAAGATCTTCAACGACGAGTGGATGGCCGACTACGGCTTCCTGGAGGAGGACGGCCCGGCCGTGCGCGTCGGCGACGTCCTCCAGGGCAAGACCGGCGGGCTGCCCTCGCTCGTCCACATGCACCCCGACGAGACCGTGGGGGAGGCCATCGAGGTCCTGCGGGAGTACGGCGTCTCGCAGATGCCCATCGTGAAGCCCGGCGCCGGACACCCCGACGTGATGGCCGCCGAGGTCATCGGCTCGGTCGTGGAACGCGAACTGCTCGACGCCCTGTTCGCCCAGCGCGCCTCCCTCGGCGACCCGCTCGAAAAGCACATGAGCCCGCCCCTGCCGCACGTCGGCTCGGGCGAGGCGGTCGAGGACCTGATGGC
Organism: Streptomyces sp. NPDC007983; assembly: GCF_042958345.1. NCBI lineage: Bacteria > Bacillati > Actinomycetota > Actinomycetes > Kitasatosporales > Streptomycetaceae > Streptomyces > Streptomyces sp. NPDC007983. Next base: position 92,013 of record NZ_JBIBJI010000019.1, on the reverse strand, counting down.
CGTCCTGGGCCGGGCGGACGCGGCGGTCGTACTGGTCGAGGGCAAGCCCAAGGGTGTGGTGAGCCGTCAGGACCTGCTCGCCTACCTGGCCAACGGCGCGAAGTGACCCCCGGGTTGGCGCTTCGGCGAAGTGGTACGTGAGCGTCACGCTCCCGCAGCACAGGGTTAACACAGCTCCGGCAGATTAGGGGATGTCGGAAAGGACGACACCGACACCCTGGATGTGGCGACAGGACCTCCGGAGCGGCTCCCGGACCTCCATGGTCGCCCGGGACGCGGCTTGCCGCGTCCCTCGCGGGAACCGCCGTCGTCCCGCCCTCGGCATACGCCGGGGTGCGGCGGTTCCCGCGCCACTCATCGGTCCCGGCGGAACCGGGAGAAGAAGCCCAGCGCGTGCACCGCGTTGACGCCGACGATCCCGGCCCAGGTGATCAGCAGCCCGGTCTCCCCGGCGTTGACCGCGCCGATCGCCGACAGCGGCACCGCGAGCACCAGGGACACCCCGACGAAGGCGAACCGCTCACCGAGCCCCAGCCCCGCCGCCTCCCCGCCCGGGGAGGGGCGCGCGCCGCGCGCGGCGGCCATCTGGCGCTCGGCCTGCTGGCGGCGCAGCTCCCGGTCCGACGTGGCGTCGAAGCGTTGCTGGACCTTCTCCAGGAAGGCGTCGATCAGTTCCGACTCGTACTCCGCGCCCAGTTCCTTGCGGGCCTGCAGGGTCGCGTCGAGTTCCTTCTTGAGATCGGGCTCATAGCCGTCCATGCATCGAAAGGTACGGTCACGGGGACGCTGTGTCGGTAGGGCCAGCCCCCGAAAGGCATAGGGGGCCCGAAAGGAGTCAGTTCCGTGACCGCACCTCTCCTCACCTCCCTCGCCGCACCGGACGGTGACCGCCCCGACGCGCTCACCGTCGGCGGCCGTGCCCTCTCGCGCGAGGAACTGCTGGGCGCCGCGGGCGCGGTGGCCGCCCGGGTGGCCGGGGCGCCGGTCGTCGCGGTCCGGGCGACCGCGACCGCGGAGACGGTCACGGCGGTCGTCGGCGCCCTGCTCGCCGGGGTGCCCGTGGTCCCCGTACCGCCGGACTCCGGGCCCGCCGAACGCGACCACATCCTGCGCGACTCGGGCGCCACGCTGCTGCTGACCGGCGACGCCGATGTGGAGGCGCCGATCGAGACGATCCCGGTGAGCCTGGCCGAACGGGCGGCGTGGACGAAGCCGGAGCCCGACCCGGAGTCGACGGCGCTCATCCTCTACACCTCCGGCACCACCGGCGCGCCCAAGGGCGCCCTGATCTCGCGCCGCGCGGTCGCCGCCGACCTGGACGGGCTGGCCGAGGCCTGGGCCTGGACGCCGGACGACACCCTGGTCCACGGGCTGCCGCTGTTCCACGTCCACGGCCTGGTGCTGGGCGTCCTGGGCGCGCTGCGAACGGGCAGCCGCCTCGTCCACACCGGCAAGCCGACCCCGGCGGCGTACGCGGCGGCGGGCGGCAGCCTCTACTTCGGCGTACCGACGGTGTGGAACCGCGTCGTCCAGGACCCCGAGTCCGCCCGCGCACTGTCCGCCGCCCGCCTGCTGGTCTCCGGCTCGGCGCCGCTGCCCGCCCCGGTCTTCCGCGACCTGGAACAGCTCACCGGCCAGCGCCCGGTGGAGCGCTACGGCATGACCGAAACCCTCATCACCATCTCCACCCGCGCGAACGGCGAACGCCGCCCCGGTTCCGTCGGCACCCCGATCAACGGCATCCGCACCCGGATCGTCGCCGAGGAGGGCGCCGAGATCGGCGAACTCCAGCTCACCGGACCCACCCTCTTCGACGGCTACCTCAACCGCCCCGAGGCCACGGCCGGTTCGTACACCGACGACGGCTGGTTCCGCACCGGCGACATCGCCGCGGTCGACCCGGACGGCTTCCACCGCATCGTCGGCCGCGCCTCCACCGACATGATCAAGTCCGGTGGCTACCGCATCGGCGCTGGCGAGGTCGAGAACGCCCTCCTCGACCACCCCGCCGTCCGTGAGGCCGCGGTCGTCGGCGCCCCGCACGACGACCTCGGCCAGCAGATCGTCGCGTACGTCGTCGCCGACGGCATCGGCGAACAGGACCTGATCGACTTCGTCGCCACCCAGCTCTCCGTCCACAAGCGCCCCCGCAAGGTCCGCTTCCTGGACGCCCTCCCCCGCAACGCCATGGGCAAGCCCCAGAAGAAGCTCCTGCCCCCGGCCTGACCGGGGCCGGACCCTCGGTCGGGGTCCAGGCGCCATTGCCACCCATGAACTCCCTGTCTACCGTTGGCCATTCCGGACAGACGGATGACTGGAGAGACCGATGGCCCGCGCCTGGGAAGCCGACCGCTCCGCATCGTTCGCGCGCCGATTGGGCAAGTCGGCGCGCGAACTCGGAAAGACCGGAGGGCGCGACGGATGCCCCGACATCTGGCAGCTCGACAACGGTGACATCGCGGTCATCGGCCGTGACCTGACCGACGCCTACCGCGCGAAACTCCCCGAGGACGCCAGCATCGCCCCGGACGAGCGGCTCGTCGTCATCCCGGGTGCCACCCTGAGCGCCGCGAAGCCGGACATACCCGATGCCCGGGCTTGACCGTCTCCGCCGCGAGTCGGTCACTCCGGTGGGACGCTGTACCGCTCCAGGGTCGCCTTCGATGTCGAGGTGTCCATCAGCCGCAATTCCCACGGCCCTGTGTTGACGTCGAAGTCCTTGCCGAACCCGACCCACTTGCCGGCCATGCGGCGACCCGTCGGCTCCACGAGCATCTGGATCGCGCCGTGGTAACACGCCCCCTGGTAGTAGCCGTCCGTGGCCGTCTGCTCGGTCCAGGTGCCCGTGACCACGCTGCGGTCGACGGTGAGGTCCAGGGAGAGTGGTGAATCGGGGTTCAGGGACGCCCCGTTCAGTGACCGTCCCGTCAGGCGGTTGCCGTGCTGGACGAGCACCACGTGATGCCTGCCTTCGTAGACGTCCTCACGGCCTGACGAGTAGTACTCGTACCGGGAAAGCCAGACGCCGCTGAAGTTGTCTCCCGTCGTCTGCCCGCTCGCCCGGGTGTCGGCGGATGCGGGGGCGATACCGACGGTGCCCTCCGTGCTCGGCGCCATGTCGTGGCCTCCCGCCCCATCGCCCCGCACTCGCGCCATGGGCACCTGCGGGGCAAAGCCCAACGACTCGACCGGCACCCCTGTGACCTTCTCCAGCGCGCGGATGTAGACCGGCCTCGGCGACCTGCTGATACCGGATTCCCAGCGTTGGACCAGCCGTTTGCTGGCCTCGTTCGGCTCACCCAGCTCCACACCTGCTCGGCGAAGCGCTCTCGCCAGGTCGTCCTGGCTCATCCGCAGGCCGATCCGCACGGCCCGCAGTGCGTCGTTCGGTACGTGCACCTCGGTCGTCATGGCGTCCACGCTAGCCTCAGATGCCCGTCAATGACACCTAAATGACGCCTTTTGGGGGACGTCCGAACAACGCCCTTTCTGTCGTCGCGATGGTCTGGCCGCCGACGGCACCATCACGACCGAACGCGACAGAAAGGGCGGATCGCGATGGACAGGGCGGCAAGAGGGGAGCGGCTCATGAGTATGCGTGTGTCCCGTGACAGTGGCCGGACGTGGGGCGCCGAAGTGCTGGTCATCAGCAGCGGCCCGCTGGCTCCCCTGCTCACCTCGGCGTGGCCACCGTGCCGATGTTTACGCTGCGTGCCCAGGTCAGGTGCCGAGTCCAACCGGTGGACGGGCGGAACGGCCCAGTGAGCGGGGAGCCGCCAGCGGTCCCCGGGCCCGATCGCTACGAATTCCACGACCTGCTGCGCGCCTACGCGGCCGACCAGGCGCGGCACGAGGAGCCGCCCGAGGACCGCGAGGCGGCGCTGCGCCGGGTGTTGCTCTGGTATCTGCACTCCGCGGACGCGGCCCAGACCTGGATCAACCCGCACGAGGCCCATATCCCGCTCGAACCGCTGAGTGAGGGCGTCACCCCCGCCACCTTCGCGGACTACGACGAGGCCATGCGGTGGTACGAGGCGGAGCGCGGCAATCTGCTGGCCGCCACGCGCGCCGCAGAGGAGGCCGGTCTCGATGTGATCGCCTGGCAGCTTCCGGCGGTGCTGCGGAGCGTGCACATGATCCTGAACCCGTTCGAGGAATGGCTCACCATGAGCCGGATCGGGCTGGGCGCGGCGCGCCGGGTGGGCGACCGCACGGCGGAGGCCGAGCTTCTGGAGAGCCTGGGAATGGCCTGCACGCAGTCCCATCGCCTTGAGGAGGCCGCCGAGTACCACCAGGGCGCCCTGGCCGCCCGCCGGGAGACGGGGGACCGGCTCGGGGAGGCGCTGTCGCTCAACGACATCGGGCTGATCCACTTGCGGGGGCGTCGGCTGGAGGCGGCGAAGCACCACTTCGAGCAGGCCGCGACCCTGTTCCGGGAGTTGGAGGCCGCCCACTGGGAGGCCGTCGTACTGTCGAACCTCGCCGAGGTGACGTACGGGCTGGCCCAACTGGACGAGGCGTCCGACTTCGTCCACCGCGCCCTGGAGATGCACCGCGAGCTGGGCAACCAGGGCGGCGAGGGCAACGCCCTGCGCATCCTGAGCGCCGTCCAGCGGGAGAGCGGGCAGCCGGAGGAGGCGCTGCGGTCCGCCCAGGACGCGCTGGACATCGCCCTCGCCCACCGCAATCACATGTGGGAGGGCTACTGGCTGCTGGAGCTGGGCCGGGCGCAGCAGGCCAACGGCGCGTTCGGCGACGCCCTGGTCTCGTTCCAGCGGGCCGCCTCGCTCCAGCGCCGTCTCGGCGACCGGTCGCGGGAGGCGCTGGCGTGGGACGGCGCGGGGGAGACGTACCGGCGGCTCGGACGCCCGGCGGAGGCGGCCGACTTCCACCGCCGCGCGGTGGCGGCCCACCGGGAGCTGGACGACCAGTGGCACACGGCGCTCGCCCTCGACGGCCTCGCCGGTGCACTGCGCGAGGCGGACGAGACGGGAGCCGAGGAGGAGGCGCGGCGGCACTGGGCCGAGGCCCTGCGCGCGCTCGCCTCCTACGACGACCTGCGGGCGGCCGCTCTGCGCGAACGCATCACCGCCGCCCTCGCGTAACGAGGCCCGTCAGGAGTGAGCTTCTTCATCGGCGCCGCTCCGGGGTGAGTACGGCTTTGGCGATTGATGTCATGCGGTTCGGGCCGCAGCGGGCGTGACGGAAGATCCGCCAGGACTTGAGGCGGGCGACGCCACACTCGGCCGGGCGTGGGTCCGGGCCAGCGCCCGGTTCACGGTCTTCTGGGTGGGAGTGAAGTCGTGATGGTGACCCACTCCACGAGCGCATGTGACACGTCGAGTGCGGCAGGATAGATGATCGACGAGGCCCCTGGGCTGCTTGGTTGAGACGTCAGACATCTCCACCAACAACCCGGGGGTCTCGTCTGTCACGCATCCTCGGCCATCCCTCGATCGGTGGCCAGACTGAAGAGCTCAGTGAGCGGGGCGGGGCAGTACAGCAAGGGCTGTCCGGGCTATATCGGTCAGCGTCTCCTCGCTCGCTCCGGCCTTGCCCAGCGCTTCAATGCCGCGCAGTACGGCGAGCACCAGCGCAGCCAGCTTTCCCGGATCCGCGTCCGCGGCAATATCGCCATTGCGCTGACAGGCTGCGATGTCGCCCTCCAGCAGCGCCTGCAGCGCCTCGATGGCCGCGCGCGCCCGCTTGGCCACCGTCTCGTCGTGTTCGGCTAGCTCGGCGGCGCCCTTGGCCAACAGACATCCCCGGTGGGCGGTGTCTGCGGCAGTCGCCGCCGCCACCGCGTACACGTGGGCGGACAGCCGCGCGTAGGCGTCCGCGTCGTTGCCGCGCAGCTGCCGGCTCACAGCATCGACGACGGAGCCGCAGTAATCGTCGAACACGCGGTGGAACAGTTCCTGCTTTCCGCCGAACGCGCCGTACAGGCTGCCTTTGCCGAGCCCCGTTGCCTCGGCGATGTCTTCCATGCGCGTGGCGGCGTACCCACCCGACCAGAACCGCTCCCGGGCAGTGTCCAGTACCTGCTGCTCGTCGAACTTCCTAGGTCGTGCCATGGGGGCAGCTTACCCATTCTTGACTGGTTCGTCCATAACGGTTAGCGTTATGGACGAACCAGTCAAGAACTGAGGAGTGGGCGCGTTATGACGGAAGTACTCGCAGGCAAGGTGGCAGTGGTCACCGGAGCCAACAGCGGCATTGGGCTTGCCATCGCCAAGCGGTTCGCCGCGGAGGGGGCACGGGTGTTCCTGGCCGGTCGCCGTCAGGAGCCGCTCGACGCGGCCGTCGCTGAGATCGGGCCGGCGGCCACCGGTGTGAGGGCCGACGTTTCGGTTCAGACGGACCTCGATGACCTTTACTCGGTCGTGCGCGAGGAGGCGGGCCGCATCGACGTGCTTGTCGCCAACGCCGGCAGCGCTGTCCCTCAGCGTCTCGGTGAGATCACAGAGGAAGCCATCGACGCCACCTTCGGTACGAACGTGAAGGGCACGATCTTCACCGTGCAGAAGGCGCTGCCCCTGCTGTCGGACGGCGCCTCGATCGTAGTGACAGGATCGACCAGCACCCTCCGCCCCGGACCGAGCCTGGAAGTCTACGGCGCATCGAAGGCAGCGGTGCGCAACCTGGTGCGCAGCTGGGCGCTCAGCGCGCGGGAACGGAAGTTCCGGGTGAACGTGCTGAGCCCCGGCCCGACCGAGACCCCGGGCCTGGTCGGCGCCGTAGGCCCGGACCACCAGCTCGCCTCGGAGGTGCCGCTCGGCAGGATCGGCCGCCCGGATGAGATCGCCGCCGTGGCGACGTTCCTGGCCTCGGACGCTTCCAGCTTCGTCAACGGCGTCGACTGGTTCGTCGACGGAGGCCAGGCGCAGGTCTGACCGCGCCCTTCATGCGGTGGGCATACCGGGCACCCTGGTTCACCGGACGGCCTTGCCCATGGGGCCTGACTGCTTGCCTACGTCCCGTGGTGACCAGGTGGGAGGGTTGGCGGCAGCACCTGGTGCCCCCGCCAACCCGCCCGTGGGCGGGGCGTTACGGCCCCAGCGGCTCGCCTGCGCCGAACTCCAGCCCGGTACTGGCTCGAAGGGCGGCCCCGACAAGGCGGTCTGCGAACGCCAGGACATCCCCATCCTGGCCGACCTCGCCTACCAAGGAGGAGGTCCTTGGGTCACCACCGGCGTCAAGCGTCGGCCGCGCCACGGCCTCACTCCCACCCAGAAGACCGTGAACCGGGCGCTGGCCCGGACCCGCGCCCCGGCCGAGCATGGCGTCGCCCGCCTCAAGTCCTGGCGGATCTTCCGTCATGCCCGCTGCGGCCCGAACCGCTCAGTGCTCGGCACGGTCCAGCGCGGCGGCCCCGGAGGGGGCCAGCCGGACGAGCCGCGCGGCCTGGATGGAGCCGTCAGTCCGTGGTCCGAAATACCGGGTTGCCCGCTCGGGCGAGTTGAGCACGAGCTGGCGGGCTCGTGGTCAACCAGGACCCGAGCGCGCCTGGCCACAGTGTCTCGCGCCATGATGCCTTCGCACTCCTCGAACTCTCCGCTCTCATCAAGGAGTGCGGAGCGCGTGCGGAGATCGTGGCGCACGACGTCGCCCGCCTGGGTTTCGGCGCACGGACGGAGTTCTGCGTCGGTGGCCCGACGTCGAACCGTCGCACCGAGGCCCATATGCGTTCGCTACTGCCGGGGATCGCGGTGAACACCGACTACGAGAACATTCCCGACGGTTTGGCATTCACCATCGGTGGTGAGGTGTACCGGCTGTCCAAGGGCGTAGCCGAGTATGTGGTGCTCGCCCGCCTCACCACACCAGAGGGCGATCGTCCGATCTTCCTTGCCTCCGGCCAGCGCGGGGTAAACAATCAGGCAGCTATACGCTACCTGGTCCGGCACCACGTCCAGCTTGCCTCCCGCTACGGGCTCGATGGGGTCTTCTGCCTCCTGCTGAAGGTGCTCAACTCGGACGCGTACGGTCCGGACATGGTGGAAGTGGTCGCCGACGTCACCGTCGAGGCGACCGGCCCCAGGTGATCGGGCTGCATGCGCTGCCACGGCCAAGCTCGACACCGTACAGCTCGATGCCTGGCACGGTTCACTGTGGATGGACGCGGAGTCGCAGCTTGCAAGGTGTCGCGCGCTGCGTGACCGGGCGGCGCTCTCCTCATTGGCGGCAGAGGAGTCGCGAGACTTCATCCACCGCCTCACACAGGAACTGTGAAAGGTCGGCCATGGTCAGCTTTGGAGTCTGGCGCAAGTCTTCGTTCTCCGGCACCAATCCGGAAAATCGTTGCGTGGAACTTGCCGCTCTGGACGGCAAGATCTCTTTGCGCGAGAGTGACGACCCCGCAGAGGTCGTCACCATCACCCCCGCCTCGCTCGGGGTCTTCATACGCACCGCCAAGCGCGGCGGCCTCGACCACCTCACCCCGACCCGGTGACGTACGAGCGACCGGGCGCCGGTTCCGGGGTGAGGATCATCCGGTCCGGGACGTGGTGGGTGTCGCGGCGGGCCAGGAGCCAGTAGAGGGCGGCGGGGGCGGCCAGGCCGATGAGCCAGGAGATGTCGGCGCCGCCCAGTGGGGTGACGAGGGGGCCGGTGTAGAAGGTGGTGGACAGGAAGGGGAGTTGGGCGAGGACGCCGAGGGCATAGGCGGTCAGGGCCTTCCAGCGCCAGGCGCCGTAGCGGCCGTGGGGATCGCTGAGCGCCGGGATGTCGTAGCGCTCGCGCGCGATGGCGTAGTAGTCGACCAGGTTGATCGCGCTCCACGGGGTGAAGAAGGTCAGCAGGAACAGCAGGAAGTCCTTGAAGGAGGACAGGAAGCTGTCCTTGCCGAGCAGGGCGACGGCCGTGCCCGCGACCATGATCCCGGCGATGTACGCGGTCCGGGCGCGCGGCGAGAGGGTGGCGTTGCCGCGGAAGCCGCTGACGCTGGTCACCATCGACATGAAGCCGCCGTAGGTGTTGAGGACGTTGATCGTCAGTTTGCCCAGCGCGATGACGAAGTACAGCAGTGAGGTGATCACGGCCGCGCCGCCGCCGAGGCCGACGACGTAACTGACCTCGTGGCCGACGAAGGCGTCGCCGGCCGCGGCGGCCGCGAGGGCGCCGAAGGTCATGGACCACTGCGAGCCGAGGACGGTGCCCGCGAGGGTCCAGGAGAAGGTGGCCTTGGCCGAGGTGGTGCGCGGCAGGTAGCGGGAGTAGTCGGCGACGTACGGGCCGAAGGCGAGCTGCCAGGACGCGGAGAGCGACACCGCGAGGAGGAAGAGCGGGAAGTCGAAGCTCCGGTCGTGGAGGAGGGTGGCCAGGTCGGCGCGGTCCAGCAGCCGGATCCCCAGGTAGACGAAGGCCAGGGCGCAGATGACTCCCGCGATCCGGCCCAGGGTGTGGATCAGGCGGTAGCCGACGGCGGCGGCCACGGCGGTGATCAGGGCGAAGAGGACGATGCCGGTCGTGTCGCCGAGATGGGTGAGTTCGCCGACGGCCTGGCCCGCCAGCACGCTGCCGCTGGCGAAGAAGCCCACGTACATGACGATGACCAGCAGCAGCGGGACGATCGCGCCACGGACCCCGAACTGGGCCCGGGAGGAGATCATCTGGGGGAGGCCGAGCCGTGGTCCCTGGGCGGAGTGGAGCGCCATGACCGCTCCGCCGAGGACGTTGCCGACCAGCAGGGCGATGACCGACCAGAAGGCGCCCACGCCGAAGACGACGGCCAGGGCGCCGGTCACGACGGCGGTGATCTGGAGGTTCGCACCGAGCCACAGCGTGAACTGGCTGAAGGCGGTGCCATGGCGCTCCGCGTCGGGGACGACGTCGATCGAGCGCCTTTCGACCAGGGAGGTGGGCATCCCGGGCCTTACTTCTTCGTGAGGCCGTGGTCGGCGGCCCAGTTGGCGGCCACCTCGTCCGGGTCCTTCTTCTCCTTGTCGACCAGCTTGTTCAGCTTGGCCAGCTCATGGGTGGTCAGGGCGACGCCGAGCTTGGCCAGGGCCTTGCGGACCTTGGTGTCGGCCTTGGCGCTGCGGATGACCGGGACGATGTGCTGGGCGGGGATGAGGGCCTTGGGGTCGGCGAGGATCACCCAGCCGTTGCCCTCGATGTCGGGGTCGGTGGAGAAGAGGTTGGCGACGTCGACGTCGCCCTTCTTCAGGGCGCCCTTGACCAGGGGGCCGGAGGCGTCGAGGGCCTTGAACTCCTTGAAGGTGGCGCCGTAGCGGTTCTTGAGGCCGACCAGGCCGACGACGCGGTTCTTGTCCTCCGCTGGGCCGCCGAAGACGAGTTTGCCGTTCTGCTTCTTGAGGTCGGAGAAGCTGCGCAGGCCGTACTTGTCGGCGGTCTCGCTGGTGACGCAGAAGACGTCCTTGTCCTCGGCGGCCGCGTACGAGAGGGCTTCGAGGCCGGAGGGGAGGGCGACGGTCAGGGCGTTCTGGAGGTCGCCCGCCTGGGTCTGGGGGGCCTTGTCGTCGAAGTAGAGGAGCAGATTGCCCTGGTACTCGGGGAGCAGGTCGATGTCGCCCTGGCGGAGGGCGGGGAGGACGATCTCGCGGGAGCCGAGGTTGGGCCGGACGCTGGCCTTGACGCCCGCGCCGCTCAGGGCCTCGGCGTAGAGGTAGCCGAGGAGCTGGTTCTCGGTGAAGTTGGCGGTGCCGATGACGAGGCCGCCCGCGCTGCTGCCGCCGCCCCCGCCGCCCGAGCCGTCGCCCTTGAGCGAGGTGACGCCGCCGCTGCACGCGGCGAGGGTGGGTACGGAGGCTCCGGCGAGCAGGCCGCCGAGCAGTTTCCTGCGGTTCATGGGTCGGGTCTCCTTGGGGCAGGTCTCGGTGCGCGCGACTGTCGTCAGGGCGCGCGGCTGTCGTCAGTGCGCTTGGGAGGGGGCGGGGCGGTTGCGGAAGAGCAGGCGCTGCACTCCGGCCAGGGCCAGATCCAGGGCGATGGCCAGGATGGCGACCAGTACCGCGCCGCCCAGCACCTGCACCAGGTCGCGCTGGGCGAGTCCGTCGAAGACGTAGCGGCCGAGGCCGCCGAAGCTGACGTACGCGGCGATGGTGGCGGTGGCGACGACCTGGGTGCAGGCCAGCCGCAGCCCGGTCATGATCAGGGGCAGGGCGAGGGGCAGCTCGACCTGGAAGAGGAGCTGGTGCCAGCGCATGCCCTGGCCGCGCGCCGCGTCCCGGACCTCGGGGTCGACGGCGGCCATGCCCGCGTAGGTGTTGGTGACGATGACCGGGATCGCGAGGGCGACCAGCGAGACGTAGATGGGCCACATGCTCAGCCCGCTGGCCAGGAAGACCAGGGTGACCAGGCCGACGGTGGGCAGCGCGCGGCCGAAGCCGGAGAGGTTGATGGCGAGGAACGCGCCGCGCCCGGTGTGGCCGATGAGCAGCCCCACGGGGAGGGCGATGAGGGCGGCGACCAGCGTGGCCAGCAGCGAGTACTGGAGGTGTTCCAGGAGGCGGGTGGTGATGCCGTCCGGCCCGGACCACTGGGCGCCGCTGGTCAGCCAGCGGCCGAGGTTCTGCAGCAGTTCGATCATGTCAGGCACGCCTCCTCAGCCAGGGGGTGCACAGCCACTGGATGGCGACCAGGACGGCGTCCGCGGCCAGGGCGAGCAGCAGGGACAGGACGACTCCGGCGACCACCGGGGTGGGGTAGTTGCGCTGGAAGCCGTCGGTGAAGAACTGGCCGAGGCCGCCGTACCCGATGTAGCTGGCGACGCTGACCAGGGAGATCGCCATCACGCTGGAGACCCGTACGCCCGCCATGATCACGGGGAAGGCGAGCGGCAGCTCGACGGTGAGCAGGGTGCGCAGCGGGCGCGCGCCCATGGCGGTGGATGCCTCGCGCGCCTTGGCGGGGACGCTGTCCAGGCCCTCGACGGTGTTCCGGAGCAGCACGGTCAGGGTGTAGATCGTGAGGCCGGTGATCGCGGTGGTGCGGGTGAGGCCGGTGATCGGCAGCAGCAGCACGAAGATCGCGATGGACGGGATGGTGAACAGGACGTTCGACATGCCGAGGAGGACGCCGCGCAGCGGCCGTACGCGATGCGCGACGACCGCCAGCGGCACCGCTATCAGCAGGCCGAAGAGGACGGCCGGCATGGCGGTGGAGAGGTGGTCGAAGGTGAGCGTGGTGAGGTCGTCCACATGGTCGGGGAACCAGCCCCAGTCGATGGTCATGCGGTCACGCTCGCGTCGGGGTCGGGAGCCTGCGGGGCGTTGGTACGGCCCGCCTCCGCGTGGCGGCGGCCCGCGTGCTCGTGGATCCGGTCGCGCCCGGTGACCCCGGTCAGCACGCCGTCCGCGTCCACCCGGGCGACCAGCCCGGCGGGGGAGGCCAGCGACTCGTCGAGGGCGGCCAGCAGCGTGTCGGTGTCGCGCAACGGCCGCACCGGCAGCAGCGGGGCCTCGTCGCCGTCCGGGCCCTCGGTGTCGCGCCAGCCCAGCGGCTCGCCGCGGCCGGAGGTGACCAGCCGCCAGCGGTCCGTGTCGGCGGCGGAGGCGGGCTCCTGCGGAACGTCGGCGAGGGTGGACAGCGAGAGCAGCTTGAGCCCGCGCTCCGCGCCGAGGAAGCCCGCCACGAAGTCGTCGGCGGGGGCGGCCAGCAGCTCGGCCGGGGGCGCGCACTGCACGAGGTGGCCGCCGGTGCGGAAGATCGCTATCCGGTCGCCGAGCCGGACCGCCTCGTCGATGTCGTGGGTGACGAAGACGACCGTCTTGTGCAGCTCGCTCTGCAGTCGCAGCAGCTCGTTCTGCAGCTGGGTGCGGACGACCGGGTCGACCGCGCCGAACGGCTCGTCCATGAGCAGCACCGGCGGATCGGCGGCCAGTGCCCGGGCCACGCCGACGCGCTGCTGCTGACCGCCGGAGAGCTGGTGCGGATAGCGCTTGCCGGACCCGGCGGGCAGCCCGACCAGCTCCAGCAGCTCGGCGGCGCGCGCCCGCGCCTTGCGGCGGCCCCAGCCCAGCAGCAGCGGGACGGTCGCGATGTTGTCCAGGATCGTGCGGTGCGGGAAGAGTCCCGCCTGCTGGATCACATAGCCGATGCCGCGCCGCAGCTCGGCGGCGTCGGCCTGGAGGACGTCACGTCCGCCGACGCTCACCGTGCCGCTGCTCGCCTCCACCATGCGGTTGACCATCCGGAGGGTGGTCGTCTTACCGCAGCCCGAGGTGCCGACCAGGACGGTGATGTCGCCCTCGGGTAGTTCAAGACTCAAATCGTCGACGGCAGTGGTGCCGTTCGGGTAGTGCTTGCTGACGTGCTTGAAGCTGATCATCCGCTTCCCCTTGCCCTGTCTGCATATAGTCATGCACAGTCATAGTCGAGTGAATAGAAGTCAATAGGTCTGCGTTAATCGCCGGTTACTTCTGCTCGCAATATGGGACGAAAACGCTTGGTGGCTAGCCCGATAAGGGTGCGTTCGGAAGGGGTTGCCCTGGATGGTGTCTCACATGCTGGATTCGACGGCCATCGGCGCGGCGACCGCCGCATCGGCCACGACGGCGGACCGCACTGCTGCTGCCGCCGCCGCGCCGCGGATCACGCTTGACGGCCGCGGCCTGCGCGTCGCCGACGTCGTACGCCTGGCCGACCGCAGAAACCTACCCGCCGCCCCCGACCCCGCCGCCCTCGCCCTCACCGAACGCGCCTGGGAGACCGCCGACCGGCTCGCCGCCACCGGACGGGTCTACGGCCGCTCCACCGGCGTCGGCGCCAACCGCACCGAGGACGTCGGCCCCGGCGCCGACCACGGCCTGCGGCTGCTGCGCAGCCACGCCGGGGCCATCGGCGCCCCGCTGCCCGGCCGCGAGGTCCGCGCCATGATGGCCGTCCGCGCCAACCAGGTGCTCGCGGGCGGCGCCGGGCTGCGCCCCTCCGTCGTCACCTCCCTCGTCCAGGCACTGGACGCCGGTGTCCACCCCGTGGTCAACGAATTCGGCGCGGTCGGCACCGGCGACATCGCCGCGCTCGCCCAGGCCGGGCTCGCCCTGGTCGGCGAACACCCCTGGGACCTCAGCGATGCCGCCCCCGGCGGCCGCGCCCCCGACCCCATCACCCTCGACAGCAACGACGCCCTCGCGCTCATCAGCAGCAACGCCCTCACCCTCGGTCAAGCCGCGCTCGCCCTCGCCGACCTGCGGCGACTGCTGTCCGCCTCGCTCCCCGTCGCCGCGCTCTCGCTGATCGCGGTCGGCGGCTCGTACGAGGCGTACGCCGAACCCGTCCAGCTCGCCCGTCCGCACCCCGGCTCCATCCGCGCCGCCGCCCACATACGTGCCCTCATCGGCGTCCCCGCCCGGCCCACCCCGCCGCTCGGCCGCATCCAGGACCCGTACGGCTTCCGCTGTCTGCCGCAGATCCACGGCCCGGCGCTGGACGCCGCCGACATGCTGGAGCGGGTGCTCGACGTCGACGTCAACGCCGCCGCCGAGAACCCGCTGATCAGCGCCGAGGACGAGGCCGCGTACCACAATGGCAACTTCTACGTCGCGCACGCCGCCCTCGCCCTCGACCACTTCCGGCTCGCCGCCCTGCAGACCGCGCGGCTGTCCACCGCCCGGCTCGCCGCGCTCAGCGAACCCGACTTCACCCGGCTGCGGCCCTTCCTCGGCGACCCCGCGCCCGCCAGCTCCGGCGTGATGATCCTGGAGTACGCGGCGGGCGCGGCCCTCGGCGAGATGCGGGCCGTCTCCCACCCCGCCTCCCTCGGCCACGCCGTGCTCTCCCGCGGCGTCGAGGAACAGGCCAGCTTCGCCTCGCTCGGCGCCCGCCAGACGCTGCGGGTGGCCGACCACTACCGGCAGGTGCTGGCGTGCGAACTGGTCGCGGCCGTACGCGCGCTGCGGCAGCGCGGCATGGAACCGGAGCCCGGGGTACCGGCGGCCACCGCCTACGCGCTGGCGGCGGAAGTTCTCGATCCGCGGATGGAGGACCGGCCGTTGACGGAGGATGTGGCGGACGCGGTGGGTCTGCTGGACCCGCTGGCCGACGTGTGCGAGGCCGTTGAGCTTGCCGTGGCTCGTGAGAGTGCCGAGGGTCAGGAGGACCGATGAGTACGGACAACGGGGTGGCGGACGTGGCCGGTGCGGAGACGGAGACGGAGACGGCCGGTGCGGAGGCGGGCGTGGCCGGGGCGACGGGTGTGGCCAACGGGGCCGGTGTGGCCAACGGGGCGGGATCGGGGAGCGCCGCCCGCCTCCAGGCCCTGTTCGAGGGGCACCGCCTCACCCCCACCCAGCGCCGCATCGCCCACTGCATGGTGCGGCGGGCGGCCGACGCCCCGTTCCTCTCCAGCGTCGAACTCGCCGAACTCGCCGGGGTCAGCCAGCCCTCCGTGACCCGCTTCGCCGTCGCGCTCGGCTTCGACGGCTACCCCGCGCTGCGCAAGCACCTGCGCGACGTCGCCCCCGCCGCCGAGGAGCGGGCCGCCGGGGACGGGGCGTACAACGAGTACCAGCAGGCCGTGCAGTCCGAGATCGACAACCTGCGCCACCTCGCCGCCCTGCTCGCCGATCCCGAACCCGTCCTCCGCGCGGGCCGGCTGCTCGCCGCGTCCCGCCCGCTGCCGGTCCTCGGCCTGCGCGCCGCCTCCGCCCAGGCGCGCGGCTTCACCTACTTCGCGCGCAAGGTCCACCCCGACGTCCGGCTGCTGGACGAGGGCGGCACGATGCTCGCCGACCGTGTCGACGCCGCCCACCGCGCGGGCGCCACCGCCCTGCTGTGCTTCGCCCTGCCGCGCCATCCGCGGGAGGTCGTGGAGGGCCTGGAGTACGCGCGCGACACCGGTCTGACCGTCGTCACCGTCGCCGACAGCACCTTCGCCCCGGTCGCCCGCCACAGCGACCTGCTGCTGCCCGCCGCCGTCGGGACCGGGCTGGCCTTCGACACCGCCTGCGCGCCGATGCTGCTGGGCCGGGTGCTGCTGGAGGCCATGTGCGACGCGCTGCCGGACGCGCAGGCGCGGCTGGAGGAGTTCGACGCGCGGGCGGCCGCGCGCGGCCTTTTCGTGGAGTAGGCCCCCGTCTCACCTTTTTCTCAGCCACCCTGACTACAGTCCGCGCTCGATGGCCTGAGACGTCGAGGAGGTCGGCAGTGGGACGCGGGACGTATGCGCTGGTACGGGTTGCCGTGATCGTACGGGCATCCGCCGGATGGCTGTGGTGGCCGGGCCTCCTGGCAGCGGGCATCGGAACGCTGATCCCCGGCCTCACCGGACGCCGCATCGGCCTGTTGGCCGGGGCGGCGCTCTTCCTGCTCGCCGCCGCAGCGGTCTTCGCCGTGCGGCGCGGCCGGTATCTGACGCTGGCCCAGGAGGCGACCCGCGCGGGCAAGTCGGTGCTCCTGCAGGACCGCGCGGTGACCCTGCGAACCCGCCGCAGCGCCCTGCGGTGGTGGCTGCTCCTGGCCTTCCTGGCCGCCGTCGCCTCGTCCTTCGCCGTCCCCGCCGCGGGCGGCCTGCTGCTGGCGGGCCTCGGTGCGGGGCTCTGGGCCAAGGCGCTGTGGCTGGGCCGCTGGGAGCAGGCCCACGACGCCCTGCTGTGGGTCCGCACGGACTGGGTCCCCCACGGCCGCCCGGCGGGCCCCGCCGTCCGCGCCTACCAGACGACGGGTCCGGCGGCGGGCGACGCGGGGCCGGGCGGCGCGAAGCGGTGACCCCGCCTGCGGCTCCCCGCCCTACAGGGCCGTCAGGCCCTCGGCCTCCGCGCCGCCGCTCTCGGCCACGATTTCCGCCACCGTCTGCGGCTTCCGGACCTCCGCGAAGCGGACGCCGTCGGTGCTGGGTGCGAATCCGTACACGCCCGGCCGGGGCAGGCTGTTGTAGGCGAAGTGGTTGGAGAAGTAGTACGCCCCCGTGTCCAGCAGGGCCACCAGGTCCCCCGCCGCCAGCTCCGGCAGGGCCCGGTTCTCGGCCACCAGGTCGCCCGCGAAGCAGCAGGGGCCCGCGATGTCCTGGGTGACCGGGCCGTCGGGGCCCGTGCGCTTGGGGCGGCCGTCCGCGTCGTATGTGGCGACCCGTAGGGGCCAGGAGGTGGGGGCGAAGACCGTACGGGTGGCCAGTTGCGCGCCCGCGTGCGTCACGGCGATCGGGCGGCCGCCCGCCGACTTCGCGTACTCGACGCGCGCCAGCACCACCCCCGACTTGGCGAGGAGCGACCGCCCGAACTCGGTGACCAGGCCGTACCGCCCGTCGAGGAGCCCCGGCACGGTGGCCCGCAGGAGCCGCGCGTACTCCCGGTAGCTGGGCGTGATCTCGTCGGAGGTGAAGTTCACGGGGAGGCCGCCGCCGATGTCGAGGGTGTCGATCTGACGGCGGCCGATGGTCTCGTTGATCTCCTCGGCGAGTTCGTACGCGGCCTGGACGCCCGCCGCCATCAGCTCCAGCGGGCACCCCTGCGAGCCGACGTGGGCGTGCAGCCGGGTCAGCCAGGGCCGCTCGGCGAAGGCGCGTACGACCCAGTCGCGCGCCCCTACGTCGCGCAGCGCGACCCCGAACTTGGAGGTCGCCGTGGCGGTGCTGAGCGCGTCGATGCTGCCGCCGCCCACCTGCGGGTTGACCCGCAGGCCCAGCGGGGACCGGGGGAAGGCGGCGCCCACGAGCGCGTCGAGCCGGGCCAGCTCCTGCGGGTTGTCGGCGTTGACGGCGATGCCCAGGTCGAGGGCTTCGCGCAGCTCGGCGGGGGTCTTGGCGGGCGAGTCGAGGACGATGCGGCCGGGGTCCGCCCCGGCGGCCCGGGCGAGGGCCAGCTCGCCGGGGCTGGCCACCTCGCAGCCCAGCCCCTCGTCGGTCAGCAGCCGCAGGACGGGAACCAGCGCGGCGGCCTTCACGGCGAAGGCGTGCAGAACGGGCGTGCCGGGCGCCACGACCTCGTCGAAGGCCGCGCGCAACTCGGCCGCGGCGGCGCGGATGCCGGTGACGTCGAGCAGCCCCACGACGGGCTGCTCGGGCCCGAGCAGGCCCTGCTCGACGGCGGCGCGCACGGCCCGCTCACGCCGCTCGACGGCGGTGGCCGGGGTCGGGTTCGAGACCGGGTTCGCAGTCATGTCCTCAGCCAACCACCCGAGCCGGGCCCCGGGCCAGGCCGGCGGGTGTGCCGGGCGCCGTGGCGCCCGGCACGGCTGGAGCCCCGGCTCCGACTCACAGCTCCACCAGCACCGCCCCCAGGTGGCGGCCCTCCAGCAACTCCACCAGGGCGCGCGGCGCTTGGGCGATGCCGGTGAGGCGGGTGTGGGGGTAGGTGATGGCGCCCTCGCGCAGCGCGCGGCCGAATTCGCGCACGTACGTCGGGGCCGCGTCCGGGTGGTCGTAGCCGCTGATGCCGCGGAGGGTGACGCCGCGGGCGATGAGGGCGAGGGTGCTGATCGGGGTGGTGGCGAGGGCGTCGTCGGACAGCTGGGCGGCGAGCGCGCCGACGAGGGCGAAGCGGGCCTTGCGGCGGGCCAGGGCGAGGGCGGCGCGCAGTTGCTCGCCGCCGACGGTGTCGAACAGGACGTCGATGCCGTCCGGCGCCGCCGCGCGCAGCTGCTCCTCGATGGGGCCCGCGCCGCGGATGACGGCCGCGTCGTAGCCCAGCTCCTCGATGAGCCGGTCGGCCTTCGCACGAGAACCGGTGGAGCCGATGACCCGCGCGGCGCCGTGGAGCCGCGCGAACTGCCCGGCCAGGGTGCCGACCCCGCCCGCCGCGCCGGTGACGAACACGGTGTCGCCGCGCCGCACCCCGGCGCCGCGCACCACGCCCAGCCAGGCGGTGAAGCCCTGGGAGAGGTGGGCGGCGGGGTCGGGCAGCGCGTCGGGGTCGAGCGGGGGCGCCTCGGCCGGGTCGAGGACGGCGTACTCGCGCCAGCCGGAGTGGTGGCGGACGAGGGCGCCGGGGGTCAGCCCGGTGTCCGGCGGGGCGCTGACCACCTCGCCGATGGCGGGGCCCCGCATGACGTCGCCGACCCGGTTGCGCAGCTGCGGCAGGCCGAGGGCGGCGGGGTCGGCCGAGGTGAGCGGGCGCATGGCGGCGGCGACGCTCATCAGCCGGTTCCGCACCAGCACCTGGCCGTGGCCGGGGGTGGGCAGCGGGGCGTGGACGACCGCGAAGTGGTCGGTGGTGAGCGGCCCTTCGGGCCGGGCGGCGAGGCGCACCTCGCGATGGGTGGCGGGCAGGGACACGGTGGGCTCCGGGGGGGCGAGCGGCGGCGGGGGAGGCCATGACGCTGACGAGATCGCTTCAGGGCATCTCGCAGATCCCGCGTTTCGTGGCTGCCGGTGTCCCCGGACGGCCTGGCCGGTCTCGGCGGCGCCGGGGTGACCGCTGGTCAGGCCGGGCACGCTCCGGTGATCGCCGGAAGAGCCCTGGTCGGACTGGCCTCCGCGCTGTGGCTGGTATCGGTGGGGTGGTATCTGCTCTGCCGAACGGGCCTTGGCGGCCCGCCGGTCGAACCGGCGGGCCGCCAAGGAGGCGGGGTCAGGTGAAGTGGATACACCTGACGGTTTTCGCGGGGGTGATGTTCCTCCAGTGGGCGGCGTCAACGCTCCTGTACAGGCCGGTGCACCTGCCCTGCGAGGGGGCGCCCGAGTAGAGGAACACCTTGCCCGTGGTGGTGTTCTTCACCGATCGCATCGTGAATGCCGCGATCGACACGTCCCTGAGCGGTGAGGGCCGGAGGAACGTCTTGCAGGTCCCCCTCAGATCCGCCTGCGAGCACAGCGTGACGCTGCCCGCCGCGGAGGACCGCGTCTGCGCCGCTTCGGCGACGGGGACGGTGACCAGCCCGGTGACAAGCGTGGCCACCGCAAGGGTCGTTATCTGCTTGAACATGTCGGGACTCCTGTCTGCGAGCGCGTGACCTGCCGACCGGCAGAGACTGATTCCTGAATTCCACTCGGAAGACTGAAAGAACCCCAGTATTCGATATTTGCTAGGAAGTGCCCTGTTTGGTCGGTTTTGAGTGCTGTTTGTGACGGCAGAGTGCGACTGCTGTCCGAGAAGGGCCAGGTGGTTACCGGGTTCGTTCGTGGCGGTGGTTGAGGCG
This sequence comes from Streptomyces sp. NPDC007983, assembly GCF_042958345.1. Lineage (NCBI taxonomy): Bacteria > Bacillati > Actinomycetota > Actinomycetes > Kitasatosporales > Streptomycetaceae > Streptomyces > Streptomyces sp. NPDC007983. The sequence goes on along the minus strand of NZ_JBIBJI010000019.1, from coordinate 71,979 downwards.
GCGGGCGCGCCCTTTCGTGGAACCACCCGGGTGTATGTCACCGCCGATCCCTATTGACTAGCTATATTCATCGCATCCAAGATGTGAATAACTCGATCCAGTCAATGACAGGGAGGCACGGCCCATGTCAGGACCGCGACCCGTACGGGCCCCGCGTGGTACGGAGCTGAGCGCCCGGGGGTGGCAGCAGGAAGCCGCCCTGCGGATGCTGCAGAACAACCTCGACCCGGAGGTCGCTGAGCACCCCGACAAGCTCGTCGTCTACGGCGGCACCGGCAAGGCGGCCCGCGACTGGCGTTCGTTCGACGCCATGGTCCGTACGCTGCGCACGCTGAAGCAGGACGAGACGATGCTCGTCCAGTCGGGCCGGCCGGTCGGCGTCATGCAGACCCACGAATGGGCGCCCCGCGTCCTGATCGCCAACTCCAACCTGGTCGGCGACTGGGCGAACTGGGAGGAGTTCCGCCGCCTGGAGGCGCTGGGCCTGACCATGTACGGCCAGATGACCGCGGGCTCGTGGATCTACATCGGCACCCAGGGCATCCTGCAGGGCACGTACGAGACGTTCGCGGCCGTCGCGGAGAAGAAGTTCGGCGGCACCCTCGCCGGGACGATCACCCTCACCGCCGGACTCGGCGGCATGGGCGGCGCCCAGCCGCTCGCGGTCACCATGAACGACGGCGTCGCGATCTGCATCGACTGCGACCCGCGCGCCATCGAGCGCCGTATCGAGCACCGCTACCTGGACGTGCGCGCCGACAGCCTGGACCACGCCCTCCAGCTCGCGGTCGAGGCGCGCGACGCCCGCCGCCCGCTGTCCATCGGCGTGCTGGGGAACGCGGCCGAGCTGGTCCCGCAGCTGCTCGCGATGAACGCGCCGATCGACATCGTCACCGACCAGACCAGCGCCCACGACCCGCTGGCGTACCTGCCGATCGGGGTGGACTTCGACGAGATGGCGTCGTACGCCGCCGAGAAGCCCGCCGACTTCACCCAGCGGGCGCGCGAGGCGATGGCCCGGCACGTGGAGGCCATGGTCGGCTTCATGGACGCGGGTGCCGAGGTCTTCGACTACGGCAACTCGATCCGCGGCGAGGCCAAGCTCGCGGGCTTCGAGCGCGCCTTCGCCTTCCCCGGCTTCGTCCCCGCGTACATCCGGCCGCTGTTCTGCGAGGGCAAGGGCCCGTTCCGCTGGGCGGCGCTGTCCGGCGACCCGAAGGACATCGCGGCCACGGACAAGGCGATCCTCGACCTCTTCCCGGAGAACGAGTCCCTGGCCCGCTGGATCAAGATGGCGGGGGAGCGGGTCCACTTCCAGGGGCTGCCCGCCCGCATCTGCTGGCTCGGCTACGGCGAGCGCGACAAGGCGGGGGAGCGGTTCAACGAGATGGTGGCCGACGGGACGCTCGCCGCGCCGCTGGCCATCGGCCGCGACCACCTGGACTGCGGCTCGGTGGCCTCCCCGTACCGCGAGACCGAGGCCATGCTCGACGGCTCGGACGCGATCGCCGACTGGCCGCTGCTGAACGCCATGGTCAACGTGGCCTCGGGCGCCTCCTGGGTCTCGCTCCACCACGGCGGCGGGGTCGGCATGGGCCGCTCGATCCACGCGGGCCAGGTGACGGTCGCCGACGGTACGCCGCTGGCGGCCGAGAAGATCCGCCGCGTCCTGACGAACGACCCGGGGATGGGCGTGATCCGCCACGTGGACGCGGGTTACGACCGTGCCGACGAGGTAGCCGCCGAACGTAACGTAAGGGTCCCCATGAGGGAGTCGGAGTGAGCGTTGTGCCCGCCCACCGGCCCGCACCCGCTCACGAAACGGAGGCTGAGACCACAGTGGGCGCACCCCACACGACCGGCGCGTCGTTCCACGAGATGTGGCGCGACCTGGCGCCGATCGGCCGCAACGGCACGACCAACGGCTACCGCCGCTACGCCTGGACCGGTGCCGACACCGACTGCCGGGCCTGGTTCCAGGCACAGGCGGAGGCCCGCGGCCTCACCTACGAGCTGGACCGCAACGGCAACCAGTGGGCCTGGCTCGGCGACCCGGCAGCCGGAGACGCCGTGGTCACCGGCTCCCACCTGGACTCCGTCCCCGACGGCGGCGCCTTCGACGGCCCCCTCGGCGTCGTCTCGTCCTTCGCCGCGCTGGACGAGCTCCGGGCACGCGGCGTCGCGCCCGCCAAACCCCTCGCCATCGTCAACTTCGGCGACGAGGAGGGCGCCCGCTTCGGCCTGGCCTGCGTCGGGTCCCGACTCACCGCGGGACAGCTCGGCCCGGAGCAGGCGCACGCCCTCCGGGACGCGGACGGCGTCACGCTGCCCGAGGCCATGGAGCGCGCCGGGTACGACCCGGAGGCCATCGGGCCGGACCCGGAGCGGCTGGCCCGCATCGGCGCCTTCGTGGAGCTGCACATCGAGCAGGGCCGCGCCCTGGACGACACGGCCGACCCCGTGGGCGTCGCCTCCGCGATCTGGCCGCACGGCCGCTGGCGGTTCGACTTCCACGGCGAGGCCAATCACGCCGGGACGACCCGGCTGGACGACCGCCGCGACCCGATGCTCACCTACGCGAACACCGTGCTCGCGGCCCGCAAGAAGGCCCGCCTGGCCGGGGCGCTCGCGACCTTCGGCAAGGTCGGCGTCGAGCCGAACGGGGTGAACGCGATCGCGAGCCTGGTGCGCGGCTGGCTGGACTCGCGGGCCCCCGACGAGGAGACCCTGGCCGCCGTCGTCGGCGAGATCGAGCGCGCCGCGGTCGAGCGCGGGCAGCGCGACGGGGTGGACGTCCGGGTCACCCGGGAGTCCTTCACCCCCATCGTGGAATTCGCCCACGACCTGCGTGACCAGCTGTCGGGCCTGCTCGGCGGCGTTCCGGTCCTCCCCACCGGGGCCGGGCACGACGCGGGCATTTTGTCCGCGTCGGTTCCGACCGCCATGCTGTTTGTAAGGAACCCCACCGGCGTCTCGCACTCACCCGCGGAGACGGCGGGCGAGGATGACTGCCTCGCCGGTGTGGCCGCGCTCGCGCAGGTACTGGAGGGGTTGGCGTGTCACTGACGGCGCAGACCTACTGGGCGGAGTACGCCTGGCTGGACGGGCAGGTGGTGCCGGACGTGGTCATCGTGGTGGCCACGGACGGGCGGATCAAGGCCGTGCGGCCCGGGAGCCCCCTGCATCCGGCCGGTTCCGTCACCCTGCGCGGTCTGACCGTCCCCGGCCTGGCCAACGCGCACAGCCATGCCTTCCACCGGGCCCTGCGCGGCATCGTGCAGGCGGGCGCCTCGGCGCGCCCGTCGGACGGGGCGGCGCCGGACTCCTTCTGGACCTGGCGGAAGGTGATGTACGAGGTGGCCGACCGGCTCACCCCGGACAGCTACTTCGATCTCGCCCGGGCCGTGTACGCCGAGATGGCCATGGCGGGCATCACCTGCGTCGGCGAGTTCCACTATCTGCACCACGCGCCCGGCGGCGGCCGCTACGCCGACCCCAACGCCATGGGGGAGGCCCTGATCGCGGCCGCGGCCGAGGCCGGTATCCGCATCACCCTCCTCGACACCTGCTATCTCTCCTCCGGTTTCGGCAAGGAGCCGGACCAGCACCAGCTCCGCTTCTCGGACGGCACCGCGGACGCCTGGGCGGAGCGGGTCTCCGCGCTGAAGGGCGACGGCAACACCCGCATCGGCGCCGCCATCCACTCGGTGCGGGCCGTGCCCGTCGATCAGCTCGCGACGGTGTCCGGCTGGGCCGAGGGGCAGGCGGCGCCCCTCCACGTCCACCTCTCCGAGCAGACCGCCGAGAACGACGCCTGCGTGGAGGCGCACGGCTTCACCCCCACCCGGCTGCTCGCCGACCACGGGGTGCTGGGCCCGCGCACGACCGCCGTGCACGCGACCCACCTCACCCCCGGCGACATCCGGCTGCTGGGCCACTCGGCCACCGGTGTGTGCATGTGCCCGACCACCGAGCGGGACCTCGCCGACGGCATCGGCCCGGCCGCCCAGCTGGGCCAGGCGGGCTCACCGCTGTCCCTGGGCAGCGACAGCCACGCCATGATCGACATCCTCGAAGAGGCCCGCGCCATGGAGCTGGACGAGCGGCTGCACACCCGCACCCGCGGCCACTGGACCGCCGCCCAGCTGCTGCGCGCCGCCACCGCCGACGGTCACGCGGCGCTCGGCTGGGGTGCGGACACCGGCCGCATCGAGGTGGGCGCGCTCGCCGACCTCACCACGATCGCGCTGGACTCGGTCCGCACGGCGGGGCCGCCGGCCCGGCTGGGCGCCGAGACGGCGATATTCGCGGCGACCAACGCGGACGTCCGGCACACCGTGGTCGGCGGCCGCCATGTCGTACGGGACGGGGCCCACCAGCTCGTCCCGCGCGTCCCCGAAGCACTGGCCGGAGCCATCGCGGCCCTGCACGGCTGACCAGGCCGACCAGGCCGACCACATTGACCAGGCCGACCAGGCCGAGCCGGCTGATCAAGGAGAACGCCCCCACCATGACCACCGCCACGGACACGGTCGCGACCCCCACCACGACCGCCCTCACCCACATCTCCAGCCTCGTCACCAACGACCCCTCCCTCGGCGAAGGCCCCCTCGGTCTGATCCAGGACGCGGCGGTCGTCATCGACGGTGACCGCATCGCCTGGGTCGGTGAGACAAGCAAAGCACCCGCCACCGACAACCGGGTCGACGCGGCGGGCCGGGCCGCCATCCCGGGCTTCGTCGACTCCCACTCCCACCTGGTCTTCGCGGGCGACCGCACCGAGGAGTTCAACGCCCGGATGTCCGGCCGGGCCTACAGCGCGGGCGGCATCCGCACCACCGTGGCCGCCACCCGCGCGGCCTCGAACAATGTGCTGAACGCCAACGTCGCCCGCTATGTGGTGGAGGCCCTGCACCAGGGCACCACCACCCTGGAGATCAAGTCCGGCTACGGCCTCACTTCGGAGGACGAGGCCCGCGCCCTGTCCATCGCCGCCGCCCACACCGACGAGGTGACCTTCCTCGGCGCGCACATCGTCGCCCCCGAGTTCGCCGACGACCCCGCCGCGTACGTCGACCTCGTCACCGGCCCGATGCTCGACATGTGCGCCCCGCACGCCCGCTGGGTCGACGTCTTCTGCGAACAGGGCGCCTTCGACGGCGACCAGGCCCGCGCCGTCCTCACCGCGGGCAAGGAGCGCGGGCTCATCCCGCGCGTCCACGCCAACCAGCTCTCGTACGGCCCCGGTGTGCAGCTCGCCGTCGAGCTGGGCGCGGCCTCCGCCGACCACTGCACCCATCTCACCGACGCCGATGTGGACGTCCTGGCGCAGGGCGACACCGTCGCCACCCTGCTGCCCGGGGCGGAGTTCTCCACCCGCTCCACCTATCCGGACGCGCGCCGGCTGCTGGACGCGGGCGCCACGGTCGCGCTGTCGCCGGACTGCAACCCCGGCTCGTCCTTCACCAGCTCGATGCCGTTCTGCGTCGCCCTGGCCGTACGGGAGATGGGGATGACCCCCGACGAGGCGGTCTGGGCGGCCACCGCGGGCGGGGCGCGGGCGCTGCGCCGCGACGACGTGGGGCGGATCGCCCCCGGCGCCCGGGCCGACCTCGCGCTGCTGGACGCGCCCTCCCACGTCCACCTCGCGTACCGCCCCGGCGTGCCGCTGGTCTCGGCGGTCTGGCGCGCCGGCACGCTCGTCTGACCGCACATCAGAGAAACCGGGCACGAATAAGGACCCGTCCCGAACGAGCGGGGGCGGGCCCTTATCCGTCTGCGGAAGCGTTACTCCTCGATCATCAGTCCCTTGCGGAGCCGACGGAGGGTGCGCGACAGCAGCCTGGAGACGTGCATCTGGGAGATGCCCAGTTCCTCACCGATCTCCGACTGTGTCATGTTGGCGACGAAGCGCAGGGAGAGGATCTGGCGGTCCCGGGCGGGCAGATCGGCGATCAGCGGCTTCAGGGACTCGACGTACTCGATGCCTTCGAGCCCGTGGTCCTCGTACCCGATGCGGTCCGCCAGCGCGCCCTCGGAGTCGTCCTCCTCGGGCTGGGCGTCCAGCGAGCTGGCGGTGTACGCGTTGCTCGCGGCCATGCCCTCGACGACCTCGGCGGTGGTGATGTCCAGGCGCTCGGCCAACTCGCCGACGGTCGGCGCGCGGTCGAGCCGCTGGGCCAGTTCGTCACCGGCCTTGGCCAGGTCCAGCCGCAGCTCCTGCAGCCGCCGGGGAACGCGCACGGACCAACTCGTGTCCCGGAAGAAGCGCTTGATCTCGCCGACGATGGTCGGCATCGCGAAGGTGGGGAACTCGACGCCCCGACCCGGTTCGAACCGGTCGATGGCCTTGATGAGGCCGATGGTGCCGACCTGGACGATGTCCTCCATCGGTTCGCTGCGGGAGCGGAAGCGGGAGGCGGCGAACTTGACCAGTGCCAGGTTCAGCTCGACCAGGGTGTTGCGGACGTAGGCGTACTCGTGGGTGCCCTCTTCGAGCACCTCGATCCGCTCGAAGAGCGTCTTCGAGAGGGCCCTCGCATCGACCGGACTCACCGTCTCAAACGACGGGATTTCCGGCAGATCGGACAGTTCGGTCAATTCATCGAGGGAATATCCGGCGATCGCCTGGGCATCCGCATCAGGGACGAACTGTTCGGGTACGTGAGTCGACGAGACGGTGGCCCTGGTACTCCAAGACGGGTCGGTACGCGAGTCGTCGAGCTGGGGTGACATAGTCTCCTCCGTCGTTCTCGGCATATGGCTGCCGATGCCATGACGTGCTGCTCCGGTGAGCGGCGCCTCCAAAGCCGGGCCGTGGTTCGGATGTGTTCTTACTACGCCTACCCGTATTCGCTGGTGCGTGGCAAGTCCACGTTGTCCATATTTGCCGAACTATGCGAAATGTTCGGCTACCGGAGGACCGGCCAAAGGCGTAAGGTTCATTGCGCGCAATCGAAAGCAACGAGACGCCAGAAGAGGTGCGCACATGGACCGCGGGATGGTCGGCAGCGCCAGCAAGGGCCGGCTCCAGGTCGAGGTTCGGCACCACGGGGCGAGCGCGGTCGTGACACCGACGGGTGAGTTGGACCACCACACCGCCGAGGTGCTGCGAGAGCCGCTGGAGAAGTGCGTGGAGGGGGGACGCGTGCGACTGGTGGTGGATTGCTCGCATCTGGAGTTCTGCGATTCCACCGGGCTGAACGTGCTGCTCGGCGCCCGTCTGAAGGCCGAGGCCGAAGGCGGGGCCGTCCATCTGGCCGGCATGCAGCCGGTCGTTGCCCGTGTGTTCGAGATCACGGGCGCGGAGGCCGTCTTTACGGTCCATGAATCCCTTGACGCAGCGCTGGTCGAGTGATCTCCGCCACTCCTGTTTCCGGTGTGTCGGCAGGGTGTCATCGAGGCGTTGTCCGCGTCACATGAGCCGTACCGGAGAAGTGGGTGTTCTCACGCTTTGGCCGGGCAGGAGACAGGCTGAAACTGTTGAAGAGATCAGGTATCCCTTGTCCCTGAATCGGTGAATCGGTGAGGTGAAGCGCTGATGAGCACCACCCGGCCGTACCCGCCGGGCGACCGCGGCCCGGATCCGGACGGCCCTGCCGCTTCGGCTGCCCCACCGGCCACTCCTCCCCCCGGGCCGCCCCCCGGGCGGATCCGTCAGCTCCGCAGGCTCCATCTGATCGGGGCCAGCGGTGCGGTGCCGCGCGCCCGGGACTTCACGCGCGAGGCGCTGCGTGACTGGGGCTGGCTTCCGGCCGCGACCGCCGATCAGCGGGCCGCCGCGGAGGATGTGCTGCTCGTCGTCTCCGAGCTGGTCACCAATGCCTGCCTGCACGCCGACGGCCCCGAGGAACTGCGGGTCAGCTGCAACGCGAAGGTGCTCCGCCTCGAAGTCGTGGACCTCGGCACCGGTACGCCCGCCCCCCGCACCCCGCACCGCGCCGGGCGGCCGGGCGGCCATGGCATGTTCATCGTGCAGCGGCTGTGCCTCGACTGGGGGGTCGTGCGGAACGCGGAGGGATCCGGCAAGACCGTCTGGGCCGAGCTGGCCGCGCCCGCCTGAAGAGCACGGCCCCGGCCCCTTACCGCCCGGGTGTCGAGCGCCCTCTAGTACGGCTCTCCGGGGCCGTCTTCCGGGCCGTCGTACGGCCCGTCTCGGCTCCGTGCTGAAGTGTCGCACCCAGTTCATCCATTTCACGCCGATTCGGCGTGCTCTTTGTCTTCCCTCGGCAAGGTCCCCGGCGTACTGTCGGCGCCCGATCTGATGTGCCGTCAGTTAGCTTGCGGCTGCGGCGCTTGGCGAGAGGGGATCTCAGGTGTCCCGACCACAACGCCGTACGGCCAGTCGCGGCGGCGCCCTCACGTTGGCCGCGGCCGTGGCCGGTTCGGCGGTACTGCTCACCGCTCCGGCCGCCCACGCGGCCACGGTGGACGTCAATTATCAGTGCAAGACGCCGATCGGCAACAAAAGCGCCGTATCGCCCATCGACATCAAGGGCGTTCCGAGCGGCAGCGCCTACAAGCTCACCATGTCCTTCGAGAAGGGCGTCTCCTCCAGCCCGGTGGAACTGGGCAAGGGGGCCATGCATCCGAGCGCGCTCATCAAGCTGGGCGGCGCGGAGACCGGGACCGTGTCGGTGTCGGGTCCCCCCAACTCGCAGGCCATCCCCGCCAACACGCCCATCAAGATCAGCACCCTGACGGGCACGTACACCCCCAAAAAGAGCGGAAAGGTCACCTTCACCGCCTCGACCCTGACCATCAAGGCGCTGGGCACGACCACGACCTGTACGCCGGGCAACAACCCCAAGCCCTCGCTGACCCTGGACGTCACGGCCGCGGGCGGCTCCGGCGGCTCCGACTCCACCGGGGGCACGAGCGGCAGCGGCGGTACGGGCGACAGCGGTGGTACGGGCAGCACGGGCGGCACCGGCAGCACCGGCGGTACGAGCGGCAGCGGCGGTACGAGCGGCGGCGGCCAGCTGCCGCAGACCGGACCCGCCGACTCCGCCATCGCGCTCGGCACCCTCGGCGGCACGGTGCTCCTCACCGGGGCGGCCGGGGCGCTCTGGCTGACCCGCCGCCGGCGGGCCGCGCGCTAGAGCGCGGGCGATGCCGTCCCGTACCGGCGCCGCGTTACGCGCGTGCGCCGCCGCACTGACCGTGGCCGCGGCACCGCTGGGCGTGGTCGCGACGCCCGCCGCTGCCGCCGGGCCCGGCTGGTCGGCGGCGCCCGCGCCCGGCGCGGGCAGCGCGCCGGGCGCCGCCGACCGCCCGTACTTCTACCTGGAGGGGCGGCCCGGCACCGTACTCCGGGACAAGCTCTCGGTCACCAACAAGGACCAGCGCCCCCACACCCTCCGGCTCCGGGGCGAGGGAGCCGAGGGAACGTGGATCGCGTTCTCCGCCCGCACGGTCAGCGTCCCGGCCCGCACCCGCGCCGATGTGCCTTTCACCGTCACCCTTCCGCCCGACGCGGCGCCCGGTGACCGCTCCGGCGCGCTCGTCGTCACCGGCGACGGCCACCGGACCGGCGTACGGATGCGTCTGCGGATCAGCGGGGCCACGCTGTCCGCGCTCTCCGTCGAGGACCTACGGGTCGTACGGACCGGGGACGGCGGCGGGGCGGCCATCCGCTACGCGGTCGTCAATCGCGGCAACACCGCGCTGACGCCACGGCTGGCCGTACGCGCCGACGGCCTCTTCGGCGCGGTGCTGCGCCGGGACGCCCGCACCCTCCCCGTCCAGGTGCCGCCGGGCAAGCGGGTACGGCTCACCGAGCGCTGGCCGGACGCCCCCGCCCTCGACGCGGTGGACGTGAGGCTCACCGTCACCGCGGGCGGCGGCGCGCACGCGGCGGCCTCCGCCACGTACACCGCCGCCCCCGGGTGGCTGCTCGCCGCCGCGGCGGGCACGGCGCTGGGCGCGGCGGGCGGCGGCACCTGGCTGGTGCGCAGACGCACACGCACACGCAGACGGAGCCGGATGGACGGTACGGAGTCAGGAGCGAGCGCGTGAACGCCGGTACACACCACCGTCGGTACGCCGGGCTGCTGGCCGCCCTGCTCACCGCGCTCGCCCTCGTCGTACCGGCCCCCGGGCCCGCCGCCGCGGCCGACGACGGCCCGGCCGCGAAGGTGTCCCAGCAGCAGGCGGGCACGGGCGGCACGATCACCGTGAGCGGCACCGGCTGGCGGCCGCGCGCCCTGCTCACCCTGCTCATCTGCGGTCAGAACATGATCGGCGGCACCAACTCCTGCGCCAACGCCGACGGCAGGGCGGTCACCACCGAAGCGGACGGCACGTTCCGCCGGAAACTGCCGGTCACCGAACCGCCCAAGCCCTGCCCCTGCGTCGTCCACGTCGCGACCGTGACCGGCGAAGCCGCCGCCGCGGACGTGGCGTTCAAGGTCGCCGGACATCCCGTCGCGCCCCTGCCCGAGCAGCGCACCGGCGGCGAACGGCTCAGCGTGCTCTCCGCGCGGCTCGACGGGTCGAGCGGGCTGCTGACCTGGTTCGGCGCGCCCCCGCAGCGACGGCTCGTCGTCACCGTCGGCAATATCGGCTCGACCCCCGCCCGCGACCCGGTCTTCCGGGTGGGCACCGCGCACGGCGTCTTCGCCCCCGACTGGGAGGAGCAGCAGTGGCGGGGCACGATCCAGCCGGGGAAGAAGGCCCAGGTCAAGCTGCCGGTCGAGTTGTCGGCGGGCGCGCACGGCGACTACCGGGTGTCGCTCGAGTACGGGCGCAAGGTGCTCGTCGAACAGCCGTGGGGCGTGGGGCGGCCCTGGGGCGTGACCCTCTTCTGGATCCTGCTGTGCGTCGTCGTCCCGGCGGCGGTCTTCCGCATCGGCATGGCCGTCGTGGACAAGGTACGGCCACGTACACCCCCGGGCGGCGAAGCCGACAAGGCCGACAAGGCCGCCTCGGCCTCCCCGGCCACCGCCCTGCCCTGGTTCACCCCGGACACGCTGCCGGGGACACCGACGCACCACCTTTCCGCACCGTCCGAGGAGAACCGACCGAACCCGAAGGGAACGACGTGAGGACGCAACGAAGAGTGAGTGCGGCCGCCGTCGCACTGCTGCTCGGCGGTGCGGGCGTGCTGCTCGGCGCGAGCACCGCGTACGGCGCCGAGGTCTCGTACGAGACCGAATGCCTGCCGCCGCCCATCTCCGGGCTGCCCCCGGTGGAGGGCACCACGACCGTGGACGTCCAGGCCCCGGCGACGGCCAAGGTCGGCGACGAGGTCGAGGTGGTGTGGAAGACGGTCCAGGCCGCCTCCAAGAACCCGCCCATCCTCGACATCGAGGAGAACACCGTGCAGCCCACCGGCACGCTCACGGTGGGCGGCGCGCAGACCGGTGAACTGGCCATGCAGGGTCCGCGGGAGAATCCGGCGATCCCCAAGGACAGCCCGATGAAGCTGTCGGACATGAAGGCCAAGCTGAAGCTGACGAAGGCCGGTGAGGTCACGCTGACGCCCGGCGCGTACAACATCAACGTCAGCAAGCCGCTGTCGACCGACACCAAGTGCACGGCGAAGGAGACCGTGAAGGCGGCCGCCACCATCAAGGTGACGGAGGGCAGCACGTCGGGCGGCACCACCTCCGGCACGACGGCCGGGACCACGAGCGGTACGACGTCCGGGACCACCAGCGGTACGACGTCCGGCACCACCAGCGGCACCACCAGCGGCACCACCGCCGGTGGCGGCGGCGGTGGGGGCGACTCGCACACCGGCAAGGAGGTGCAGGTCGAGTACGCCTGCAAGACGCCCATCGGCGACAAGACCGCGACCTCCCCGGTCCGTATCGACGCCAAGAAGAGCGGCGGCGGCTTCGCCCTGACCGTGAAGTTCAGCAAGTCCGTGATGGACAGCCCGGCCGACATCCCCGCGGACTCGGTCAAGCCGTCCATGGCGGTCAAGGTCGGCGGCGCGGACAAGGGCACCGTCGCGGTGCAGGGTCCGACCAACAAGGAGCCCATCAAGTCCGGTGCCCCGATCGAGATCCCGGATCTGACCGGCACCTACAAGCCGGGCGCGAGCGGCAAGTCGACGCTCACCCCGGGCGTGCTGACCGTCAAGGCGCTCGGTACGACCACCACCTGCACCCCCGCCAAGGACCCCGGCGCCTCGCTCGAGCTGGACACCACGGCCCAGCCCGGCGGCACCACAGGCGGCACCACCACCTCCGGCGGCACCGGCACCTCCGGCGGCACCGGCACCTCGGGCAGCGGCACCAGCGGCGGCCTGGCCGAGACCGGTTCGAACGACCACGGCGGCCTCACGGCGCTCGGCCTGATCGCCGGTACGACGATCCTGCTCGGCGGCGCGATCTTCACCCTCACCCCGTGGCGCAAGCTGCGCGGCACCCGCTGAACGAGCCCGCCCCGCCCCGCCGCACACCGTGTGGTGGGGCGAACGGCGGTGCCGCGACGCTGCGTTCTCGGCGAGATGACGCGGACGGCCGTCGACGGGCTCAGGGCGACGGGCCCGGTCGCTGGTTCAGCGGCCGGGCCCTCGTCGGCCGTATCAGTGCACGTCGGCCATGAGCGCCACGACCTTCTTGCGGTACGTGAAGACCGCGAGGCCCGCGAGCACCGCCGCGGTCGCCTCCAGCGCGATGACGCCCGGACCGCTCAGGTCGACCCCGGCGATGGACAGCAGCCCGGTGACGCAGTCGCCGGCGGTGACGGCGAGGAACCACACGCCCATCAGCTGGCTGGCGTACTTCGCGGGCGCCATCTTGGTGGTCACCGAGAGGCCGACCGGCGAGAGGCACAGCTCGCCGGTGGTCTGGATCAGGTAGATCGACACCAGCCACAGGGGGCTGACCTTCGTCCCGTCCGAGGCCATCTGCATCGGCAGCACGAAGACGAAGAACGAGGCGCCGATCATGACCAGACCGAAGGCGAACTTCAGCGTGGTGTTCGGCTCCCGGTCACGCCGCGCGAGCCACAGCCACAGCCAGGCGAAGACCGGGGCCATCGCCATGATCAGCAGCGGGTTGACGGACTGGAACCACGAGGACGGGAAGTGCAGCCCGAAGATCGTGTCCGCGGTCTTGACCTCGGCGAAGGCGGACATCGTCGAACCGCCCTGGTCGAAGATCATCCAGAACACGGCGGCGGCCGCGAAGAACCAGATGTAGCCGCTGACCTTGGTCTGCTCGACCGCCGACAGCTCCCGGTCGCGCTTGATCCGCACCAGCACCCCGATCGGGATGATGAGGCCGAGCAGGGTGATCGGGACCAGCGCCCAGTTGATCGTCCAGCTGCCGCTGAGCACCACGCCGGTGTAGAAGACGGCGGCGACGGCCAGCCAGATCAGGCCCTTGCGCAGCCAGGACCGGCGCTCCTCGGCCGCCAGCGGCGTCGGCACGGTGCTGCTCGCGGGGCTCAAGTGGCGGGTGCCGATCAGGAACTGGACCAGGCCCAGCGCCATGCCGAGTGCCGCGAGCGCGAAGCCCAGGTGCCAGTTGTACGACTGGCCGACGGTGCCGATCACCAGCGGGGCGGCGAACGCGCCGAGGTTGATGCCGATGTAGAAGATGGTGAAGCCGCCGTCGCGGCGCGGGTCCTGCGGTCCGTCGTAGAGCTGACCGACCATCGTGGAGATGTTCGCCTTGATCAGCCCGGAGCCGAGCGCCACCAGCAGGAGGCCGAGGAAGAAGGTCGGCTCACCGGGGACGGCGAGCGCCAGGTGCCCGGCCATCACGATCCCGGAGGCCACCACGACGGTCTTGCGCGGCCCCCAGACCCGGTCGCCGACCCAGCCGCCCGGCATGGCCAGCAGATAGACCATGGCCAGGTAGACCGAGTAGATGGCCACCGCGTTGCCCTCGGTCATTCCGAGGCCGCCGCCCTGACCGCCGTCCTTGGCGTCCGGGCCGCCGGAGATCAGATAGACGACGAGGAGCGCTCTCATGCCGTAGAAGCTGAAGCGCTCCCACATTTCGATCATGAAGAGCGTGGCGAGGCCGCGCGGGTGGCCGAAGAAGGTCTTGCCACCGCTGGCAGGGGTCTCCTGCGCGGTCGCGCCCTTCGACATACTGGACGCCATGTGGGGGTTCCTTACAGAACTCAGGGGTGCACTGCCGCGCGTCGACACGCGTAGAAGCGCCCGTGGGGGTGGCTGAGCGCCGGGCGGCCATCCCTTTTCGAGGCTCGGTTAGGTCGTTGCCGGCTCCGTCCGTTCCGCTGACTCCCGATGCCCGGACCGGACATGACAGAGACCTTCGGTGCGTCGAACCACCAAAGGCCCCGGAGGAGTGCTACAGACGTTGTTTCACCATACGACACGCACTTGACGCTCTCGGGTGAGACATAGCTCACGGAATCGCTGCGCAACCGGTCGTGCTCCCAGCGTCGCCACGTGCGCGCCCCGTGCGTGAACTCAAGCGGACTACCATCACCTCATGACCCGAGTTTTGCTCGCCGAGGATGACGCATCGATCTCGGAGCCCCTCGCCCGCGCCCTGCGCCGTGAGGGGTACGAGGTGGAGGTGCGGGAGGACGGACCCACCGCGCTCGACGCCGGTCTGCAAGGAGGCGTCGATCTGCTCGTCCTCGACCTCGGGCTGCCCGGGATGGACGGGCTGGAGGTCTGCCGCCGGCTGCGCACCGAGGGCCACGGCTTCCCGGTGCTGGTGCTCACCGCCCGCGCCGACGAGGTGGACACCGTGGTCGGCCTCGACGCCGGTGCCGACGACTACGTCACCAAGCCCTTCCGCCTCGCCGAACTGCTCGCCCGCGTCCGGGCCCTGCTGCGGCGCGGCGCCGTCGAGACCCAGGCCCAGGCGCCCGCCACCCACGGCGTCCGCATCGACGTCGAGTCGCACCGCGCGTGGATGGGCGACGAGGAGCTGCAGCTCACCGCGAAGGAATTCGACCTGCTGCGGGTCCTGGTGCGGGACGCGGGCCGGGTCGTCACCCGCGACCAGCTGATGCGCGAGGTGTGGGACACCACCTGGTGGTCCTCCACCAAGACGCTCGACATGCACATCTCCTGGCTGCGCAAGAAGCTCGGGGACGACGCCGCCAACCCCCGCTACATCGCCACCGTCCGGGGCGTCGGCTTCAGGTTCGAGAAAAGCTGACGGTGGCTGACACGGTGGGGCCATGCGCCGTCGTTTGATCAACTCCACGCTCGCCGTGGTGCTCGTCGTCATCGCCGTCTTCGGCGTCTCGCTCGTCATCGTCGAGACCCGGACCATCGAGGACAGCGCCCAGGAGAGCGTCAGCTCGGACGCGGTGCGGCTGGTCAGCATCGTCGACAGCAGGCTGCTCGGCGGCGAGGGCGTCACCCACAAGGTGCTGCGCGAACAGATCGAGCCCGGGCGCTACGCCCTGATCACGATCCCGCACCACCCGGACGTCGAGATCGGCAAGCGCCCCGAGGGCAGCGTCATCTCCTCCGAGGAGCGCGGCGAGCAGGGCGAGACGGTACGGGTCGAGGCGTCCCGTACGACGGTGAGTCGCGAGATCGGCCGCACCATGCTGATCATCCTGGCGGTGGCGCTGCTCGCGGTCCTCGCCGCCGTCTTCCTCGCCGTACGGCAGGCGCACCGGCTCTCCGCGCCGCTCACCGACCTCGCCGAGACGGCCGAGCGGCTGGGCTCCGGCGATCCGCGGCCGCGCCACCGCCGCTACGGGGTGCCCGAACTGGACCGGGTCGCCGACGTCCTGGACGCGAGCGCCGAGCGCATCGCCCGGATGCTCACCGCCGAGCGGCGGCTGGCGGCGGACGCCTCGCACCAGCTGCGGACGCCGCTGACCGCGCTGTCCATGCGGCTGGAGGAGATCACGCTCACCGACGACCCGGAGATCGTCAAGGAGGAGGCGTCGATCGCGCTGGGCCAGGTCGAGCGGCTCACCGACGTCGTCCAGCGGCTGTTGACGAACTCGCGCGACCCGCGCAGCGGCTCGGCGGTCGCCTTCGACCTGGACGAGGTCGTCAAGCAGCAGATCGAGGAGTGGCGCCCGGCCTCGCGCAGCGAGGGGCGCGCGATCGTGCGCTCCGGCAAGAAGGGGCTGCGGGCGGTCGGCACCCCGGGCGCGGTCGCCCAGGTGCTCGCGACGCTCATCGAGAACTCGCTGATGCACGGCGACGGTACGGTCGCGCTGCGCACCCGTGTCACCGGCAACCAGGCGGTGGTCGAGGTCACCGACGAGGGCCCGGGCGTACCGCCCGACCTCGGCGCGCGGGTCTTCGAACGGACGGTCAGCGGACGGAACTCCACCGGGCTCGGCCTCGCGGTCGCCCGCGATCTGGCGGAGGCGGACGGGGGCCGGCTGGAGCTGCTGCAGCCGTATCCGCCGGTGTTCGCGCTCTTCCTGAGCCGCGTGGCGGAGGACGTCCGGCCCTCCTGAGGCTGTCGCCGACCTGCTTGCGGACCTCCTTGCCGACCTACTTGCGGACCGGCTGCTCGGTGGTGCGGCGGGCGGCCCGGGCGGGCTTCGCCTCCGACAGGAACGCCTCCGCGCGCTCCACCGCCTCCCGCGCGGGCAGCGTCCGGAACACCCAGGTCCGGTAGGACCAGAAGCGGAAGAGGGTGCCGATGCCGATGCCGAGGAACTTGAACACGTTGCTAGCGAGCGAGCTGTCCCAGCCGAAGCCGTACGTCGCCGTGTAGAGCACACCGTTCTCGATGATCAGGCCGATCGCGCTGAACAGCAGGAACAGGCTGAGTTCCTTGGTGCGCCGCTGCTTGTCCCGGTCGCGGTAGGTGAAGTACCGGTAGCCCACGTAGTTGAAGCAGGTCGCGGCCACCGTCGCCACGATGCTGGCCCGCACCACGGGCAGCTCGGTGACGCTGCGGACCAGGTTGAAGACGGCGAGGTTGACGAAGACGCCGGCGCCGCCGACCACACCGAACTTCGCGATCTCCCGGGCGAGCCGCCCCACCTGGGTGCTCAGCCCGCCGAGCATGCGTCGTTCACTCATGGTGATCGCTCAGCCCCGTTTCGTCCGCTTCGACAACATCTCCCCATGCTAACCAGCGGCGGGGACACTCGCCCGGAGGCCGCGGACAAGAGTCCGGTAGGAATATGTGGAGGATCATCCAAGTGCAGGTCGGGGGCGGTCGTGGCGAGAAGTTACCCTTGCAAGGTGACATTTCCGGTAGTCGGCATGGTCGGCGGCGGCCAGCTCGCCCGCATGACCCACGAGGCGGGTATCCCCCTCGGCATCAGGTTCAAGCTGCTCAGCGACACTCCCCAGGACTCGGCGGCCCAAGTGGTCAGCGATGTCGTCATCGGCGACTATCGCGACCTGGAAACGCTTCGTGCGTTCGCACAAGGCTGTGATGTGGTCACGTTCGACCACGAACACGTCCCGGCCGAGCATCTGCGGGCACTGGAGGCGGACGGTGTCGTCATCCGCCCCGGCGTCGAGGCCCTGCTGCACGCGCAGGACAAGGGCGTGATGCGGGAGCGGCTGCGCGCGGCCGGAGTGCCGTGCCCGCGCCACCGCATCGTGACGGACCCGGAGGACGTCGCGCGGTTCGCCGAGGAGGGTGACGGCTTCCCGGTCGTCCTCAAGACGGTGCGCGGCGGCTACGACGGCAAGGGCGTGTGGGTCGTCCGCAGTACGGAGGACGCCGCCGACCCGTTCCGGGCCGGGGTCCCCGTCCTCGCCGAGGAGCTGGTGGACTTCGCGCGCGAGCTGGCCGCCAACGTCGTGCGCTCCCCGCACGGCCAGGCCGTCGCGTACCCCGTCGTGGAGTCCATACAGGTGAACGGCGTCTGCGACACCGTCATCGCCCCCGCCCCCGATCTCTCCGAGGCCCTGTCCGCGCAGGCGCAGGAGCTGGCGCTGAAGATCGCGGCGGAGCTGGGCGTGGTCGGCCATCTCGCGGTCGAGCTGTTCGAGACCCGCGACGGCCGGATCCTCGTCAACGAACTGGCGATGCGCCCCCACAACTCCGGCCACTGGACCCAGGACGGCGCCGTCACCTCCCAGTTCGCCAACCATGTGCGCGCGGTGCTCGACCTGCCGCTCGGCGACCCGCGCACCCGGGCGCCCTGGACCGTCATGACCAACGTCCTCGGCGGCGACTACCCCGACATGTACGCGGCGTACCTCCACTGCATGGCCCGGGACCCCGCGCTGAAGATCCACATGTACGGCAAGGGCGTGAAGCCCGGCCGCAAGGTCGGCCACGTCAACACCTACGGCGACGACCTGGCCGACGTCCGCGAGCGCGGCCGCCACGCCGCCGACTACCTCCGAGGGACCATCACCGAATGAGCGCTCCTGTGCCCGCGATCGGCATCGTCATGGGCTCCGACTCCGACTGGCCGGTCATGGAAGAAGCGGCCAAGGCCCTCGACGAGTTCGAGATCCCGTACGAGGTGGACGTCGTCTCCGCGCACCGGATGCCGCGCGAGATGGTCGCGTACGGCGAGAGCGCCGCGCAGCGGGGCCTGAAGGTCATCATCGCGGGCGCCGGCGGCGCGGCCCACCTCCCGGGCATGCTCGCCTCGGTCACCCCGCTGCCGGTGATCGGGGTGCCGGTGCCGCTGAAGTACCTGGACGGCATGGACTCGCTCCTCTCCATCGTCCAGATGCCCGCGGGCGTCCCCGTCGCCACGGTCTCCATCGGCGGCGCCCGCAACGCGGGCCTCCTCGCCGCGCGCATCCTCGCCGCCCACGACGCGGAGCTGCAGGGCCGCATGCGGGAGTTCCAGGACGAGCTGAACGAACAGGCCACGGAAAAGGGCAAGCGCCTCCGCGCCAAGGTGGACGGCGCGCCGTCGTTCGGCTTCGGCCACCACTGAGCGGGCCCCGGTGGGGTGGATGAAGCCCGCCCGCCCCTCGCCGGCCCACCAGCCTTGTGAGTTGGGGCCCGCGGCCGGTTGTTGTTCCCCACCCCGCCCCTTCCCGAACCGGGGGCAAGCCCCCGGCCCCCGGGGCTGCGCTCTGGCTGGGCGCCTAGCTCGGCCTGAGGGTGGGGCCCCGGCCCCACCGGGGGCGGATTTTGTCCCCGACTCGCCCCTTCCCGAACCTGGGGGCGCCCCCGGGCTCCCGACCAGTCCTATGGTCCGGGGGCCTGTGGCTGGCGTGCGGTCTTCACCCCGCCTCTTTTCCGAACCGGGGGGCGCCCTCCGGGCTCCTGGGCCTGCCCCTCTGGCTGGGCGCCCACCGCGGCCTGAGGGGTGGGGCCCCGGGCCCGCCGTGGGCCGGGCGGGGTGGATTTAGTCCCGGCCCCGCCCCTGGCCCTTCCCGTGCCGGGGTCGGGCCGCCGGGCCCCGGGGCTGCTCCCCGGCCTGGGGGCGGCGTTTGAGGAGCGGGGTCCAGGGGCGGAGCCCTGGCGGGGGTGTGGGGGCGGAGCCCCCAAGCGGGGGGACGGGGGCTTGCCCCCGGTTCGGGAAGGGGCGGGGTGGGGGAGGGCCCGCCGCAGGCGCCCCGCACGCGTGACTTCGCCGACCACCCGTACGAAAATGCCCGGATGACCGATCACCTCGCGCACGCCCGTGACCTGCTGGCCACCCACCCCGTCGTGGACGGCCACAACGACCTCCCCTGGGCCCTGCGCGAGCAGGTCCGCTACGACCTCGACCGCCTCGACATCGCCGTCGATCAGAGCAAGCGCACCCACACCGACATCCCCCGCCTCCGCGAGGGCGGCGTCGGCGCCCAGTTCTGGTCGGTGTTCGTACGCTCGGACTTCACCGGCGACACGGCCGTCAGCGCGACCCTCGAACAGATCGACGTCGTACGCCGTTTGACCGAGCGCTACCCCGATGACCTCCGGCTGTCGCTCACGGCGGACGACATGGAGGCGGCCCGCGCCGAGGGCCGGATCGCGTCGCTCATGGGCGCCGAGGGCGGCCACAGCATCAACTGCTCACTGGCCACCCTCCGCGCCCTGTACGACCTCGGGGTGCGCTATATGACGCTCACCCACAACGACAACATCCCGTGGGCGGACTCGGCGACGGACGAGCCGAGGGCGCACGGCCTGACCCGCTTCGGCGAGGAGGTCGTCCGCGAGATGAACCGGCTCGGCATGCTCGTCGACCTGTCCCACGTGTCGGCCGACACGATGCGCGACGCGCTCCGGGTGAGCGAGGCGCCGGTGGTCTTCTCGCACTCCTCCGCCCGCGCCGTCTGCGACCATCCGCGCAACATCCCGGACGACGTCCTGGCGGCGCTGGCCGCCAACGGCGGGGTGGCGATGGCCACGTTCGTGCCGAAGTTCGTGCTGCCGGAGGCGGTCGAGTGGACGAAGGCGGCGGACGAGAACATGCGCGCGCACGGGCTGCATCCGCTGGAGCTGACGGAGGCCGCGAAGAAGGTGCAGCGCGCCTTCGAGGAGGCCCGTCCGCGCCCGATGGCAACCGCGGCCACCGTCGCCGACCACCTCGACCATATGCGCGAGGTGGCGGGCGTCGACCACATCGGCATCGGCGGCGACTTCGACGGCACCGCCTTCACCCCGTCCGGCCTGGACGACGTCGCGGGCTATCCGAACCTCATCGCGGAACTCCTGGACCGCCACTGGTCCGAGGCCGAACTCGCCAAGCTGACCTGGCACAACGCCGTCCGGGTGCTGCGCGGCGCCGAGGACGTGGCGCGCGGGCTGCGCGCGGTCCGGGGGCCGTCCATCGCGACCATCGACCAGCTGGACGGCGCCCCGGACGCCTGACCTCCGGGCACCACCCCAATGGCCCCTTTACCAGGGCTTGGTGGCTTTGCGATGTGTTGATGCATCGTTCACGTAATGCGTCTCTTCCCCGTCGCCGGCATGGCGAGAGAGTCGTCAGCGGTCTGACGATCGCTCATGCGCAAACACGGGAAAGAGGCGTTATGCCCGACTTCACCCGCCGTAGACTCCTTGGTACCGCCGCCGGTTCGCTCGGCGCGGGCGCGGCCATGACGCTCCTGCCGCCGAGCGTGCAGCAGGCGATAGCCGCCGGGCCGCCGAAGGGCGGCTCGCTCGACGACATCGAGCACGTCGTCCTGCTGATGCAGGAAAACCGCTCGTTCGACCACTACTTCGGCACCCTCAAGGGAGTGCGCGGGTTCGCCGACCCGGACGCCCTGACCCTCTCCACCGGCAAGTCGGTCTTCCACCAGCCGGACGAGGTCAACCCGGACGGCTATCTGCTCCCGTTCCGCCTGGACACCCACTCCACGAGCGCCCAGGCGATCCCGTCCACCAGCCACGCCTGGTCGGTGCAGCACGAAGCGTGGAACAGCGGCCGCATGGACAAGTGGCTCCCGGCCCACCGCAAGGCCGACGGCGAGAACGGGCCGTACGTCATGGGCTACCACACCCGTGAGGACATCCCGTTCCAGTTCGCGCTGGCCGAGGCGTTCACCGTCTGCGACAACTACTTCTGCTCGGTCTTCGGCCCCACCTGGCCCAACCGGCTGTACTGGATGACGGGCACCATCGACCCGGCCGGAGTGAAGGGCGGCCCGGTCCTGGAGAACAAGGCGCCCAAGCCGTACCGCTGGACGACCTACGCCGAGCGCCTGCAGAAGGCGGGCGTCAGCTGGAAGGTCTACCAGGAGGAGGACAACTACGGCTGCAACCTGCTGGAGGAGTTCCAGCAGTTCCAGGACGCGCGGCCGGGCGACCCGCTGTACGACCGCGGCATGGTGCACAGCCCCGCCGGGACGTTCGAGGAGGACGCCCGCAACGACCGGCTGCCGACCGTCTCCTGGATCATCCCGACCGCCGAGGTCTCCGAGCACCCGGACTACCTTCCGGCGGCCGGCGCCGACTACGTGGCCTCCAAGATCGAGGCCATCGCGTCCAACCCCGAGGTATGGCGCAAGACGGTCTTCATCCTCAACTACGACGAGAACGACGGCCTGTTCGACCACGTACCGCCGCCTACCCCGAAGGCCGGAACCGTGGACGAGTTCGTGGGCGGCCTCCCCATCGGCGGCGGCTTCCGGGTGCCCTGCCTCATCGTCTCGCCGTGGACGGTGGGCGGCTGGGCCGCGGGCGAGGCGTTCGACCACACCTCGGTGCTCCAGTTCCTGGAGCGGCTGACGGGGGTCAAGGAGCCCAACATCAGCGAGTGGCGCCGCCGTACGTTCGGCGACCTCACCTCGGCCTTCGGCTTCGGCCACGCCGCGCCGCGGCCGCCGAAGCTGCCGGACGACACGGCGGAGCAGCTGGAGAAGGCCAAGGAGGAGGTCGAGAACCTCCCCAAGCCCACCCTCCCGGGCGCCGACCAGAAGCCCCCGAAGCAGGAGAAGGGCCGCCGCCCGCGCCGCTGAGCCCCCTCTCCGCTGAACCCTCTCTCCGCTCCCACCGGCCGCCCTGACGGTGGGAGCGGGAGGTCTCAGGGGTGGATCAGGCAGAAGGGATGCCCCGCCGGGTCGGCGAAGACGCGGAAGTCCCGCTTGCCGCCGTCGTCGTCGAGGTCCAGAGGCCGCGCCCCCAGCGCCAGCACCCGCTCCTGCGCCTCCGCCATGTCGGTCACCCGCAGATCGAGGTGCAACTGCTGCGATTCCTTCGCCGACGGCCAGCTCGGCGGGACGAAACCGGGCGCCTCCTGGAAGGCCAGCCTGGCCTCGCCGGGGAGGAAGAGATCGACCCACTTCTCGCCCTCGTGCTTGAGCTCCCCGCCCAGCACCTGCTGGTAGAAGCGGGCGAGCGCGGTGGGGTCGGGGCAGTCGACGACGGTGACGGTCAGCTTGGCGATGGCCATGGCTCCTCCTCGGGTCCCGGACCGGGTTGACCGGACCGGGACCCGCCAAACAAGGGAGCCGGGCAGCGCCGCGTGCGCTCAGGAGCCGGCCGAAGTTTCCCCACCGTCCACCGCGCGGGCGGCCGCGGTGCGCGAGCCGACCAGCAGCAGACACAGCACGGACACCCCGGCGACCGCCCCGGCCAGGGCGAGCAGCGGGTCCAGGGACCGCGCCGCTTGGGTGGACACTGTGGCCTGCGGCGGCGGGGCGGCGTTCGGAGGCGCGCTCGGGGCGGCGGCCGACGGTGCCCCCGCGGCGGCGGAGGTGCTCGCCGTGGGGCTCCCCGAGGACGCGGCAGGGCTGGGACTCTTCGCCGACGATCCTGTCGCCGGGGCGCTGGTCCGTGCCGCCGCGCTCGTACGGGGCGCCGCCGGGGCCGTCGACGGAGGGGTGCCGCCGTGGGCGTGCGTCGGCGCGGCCGTGGTGGCCGGGGCGGCGGGCTTGACCACCAGGCTCCCGGTCATACCCGGGTGCACCGTGCACAGATAGCCGTAGCTTCCGGCCGCGGTGAACGTGAAGCTCCAGGTCTGGCCCTTGTCGAGCATGGGGGAGTGGATCGCGGCCGGGCCCGAGGTGGTCTTCACATCGTGCGGGGCGGTGTCCTGGTTGACCCAGGTGACCGTGTCCCCGGCGGTGATGGTGAGGGTGCGCGGTCCGAACGCGTAGCCCTTCATGACGACCCGGTGCGTGGCGGCCGACGCCTCGCCCGCGGTCAGCGGCACCAGCCCGAGCGCGAGCAGGCCCGCGGCGAGGACGGCCCGTACCGCCCGTGACCCGTTCATACGAACTCCGCGGCGACGAGCAGCCGCAGACGGCCCGCGGGCGCGGTGCGCGGGAGGGTGAAGCCGGTAGCCCGGCGCAGCGGCCGGTACGGGACCTCGGCGGCACCGATGACGAGCAGCCGGTCCTCGGCGCGCCGCGCCACGCGCAGCCGCAGGGTCGTGGCGAGCGGTACACCGCGCACCTCGAGATCACCGAAAACGTGCAGGCGTCGCCCGTCGTCGGCGGGCTCGACGGCATCGGAGCGGAAGACGAGATGCGTGTGCCGCTCGGCGTACAGCCCGTGGCGGCCGCGCAGCCGCCTGTCGCCGAACGGCCTGCCGGTGCGCAGCGAGCCGCTGGTCATCTCCAGGCGCATGGCACAGGCGGCCGGATCGGCGTTGACGGTCAGGGCGGCACCGGTCAGGGCCAGCCGCCCGCGGAGCGTGGCGAAGGGGCCGAGCCGTGCGGTGAGTTCGACGATGCCGCGGCCCGGTGCGACGGCGTACGTGCCCGGTCGCGGCAGCCAGTCCGGGCCGGTCTCGGGCGGTGGCGCGGGGGAGAGAGGCAGGGTTTCGGTGGTCATCCCGGTCTCCAGGGGAAGCGAGGGGCTAGGGTGCGAATGGCGGCGGGCCGGCCGACTGCGACTCGGCCGGCCCGCCGTCCGTCAGCAGCTGCCGGTGAGGTAGTCCTCGGTGGGCTGGAGCAGGTGCTCGGCCCAGACGGTGTGCATCTTCACGTAGCTGTCGAGGTTGAGCGCGTCCTGTATCTGCTGGCCGGGAGACTCCTCCAGGTGAGCGACCTTGACGTGCTGGAGGATGACGGACAGCGTCTTGTCGACGGTCGCGCCGCCGTCCTCGACGGCCGGGTCGAGGATGCTCTCCACCCACACGGTGTGGGTCTTGATGTACTGGTCGAGCTCCAGGGCGTCCTGTACCTGCTCGCCCGGGGAGCGCTCCAGATGGGCCGACTTCAGGTGGTGGAGGATGGGCATCAGGACCTTCCGGACGTCGGCGCACTCGCTGCCGTCGCCGCCGGACCCGTCGCCGCCGGACCCGCTGCCGGAGGAGTCCCCGCCGCTGGTGCCGCCGCCGGAGGTGCCGCCGCCCGAGGTGCCGCCGTTGTGACCGCCGCCGGTGCCCCCGGAGTGGCCTCCGCCTGTCCCGCCGGTGCCGCCGCCGGAGGTACCGCCGCCGGTGCCGCCGCCGGACGTGCCGCCGTCGCCGGTGCCGCCGCCGGACGTGCCGCCGCCGGAGGTGCCGCCGCCGGACGTACCGCCGCCGTCCGAGCCGCCGTCGTCCGCCAGGACCGTGATCGAGGCGGTCATGTCCGGGTGCACGGCGCAGTAGTACTCGTAGGTGCCGGGTGTGGTGAAGGTGTACGACCAGGAGTCGCCCTTGTTGAGCGTCCCGGAGTCGAACTTCTTCGGACCCTTGGTGGTGGTGACCGTATGAGGGGCCTCGTCCGAGTTGGTCCACTGCACCGTGTCACCGACGTGCACCGTCAGCTTCGCGGAGCCGAACTTCATGTCCTTGATGTCGACCTTGTAGTCGGCCGCCGCGGCCGGCTGCTGGGCGGCGACCGGCTGCGCCGCCTGCTGGGCGGCCGCGGGGGCCGGGGCTGCGGTCGTTCCGGAGGCCGCCGACTGGATCAGCCCCAGGCACAGCACGGCGGAACCGGCCGCGGCCAGCCCGCCCGCCAGCAGGGCCCGGTTGCCGAATCGGGAGCGGGGGCGCCGGCCCGGCTCCCGTACCGTTTGTGCGGTGTCGTTGTCGCTCATGGTCTTGCGAACTCCCTTGGATTGTCGGGGGAATGGGGGGAACAGATGCCGGTTCAGCGGCCGGGATCGGACGTGACCAGCAGACTCGTCACCGCGAGTACGACGAGGACGAGCCCCGTCTCCGCGGCCACCGAGTAGCCGAAGGGCCGCACGGAGGCGGCGTCGCCGCGCAGCAGCACGGCGATGTCGAGGCGGTTGCGCACCCACAGCCGGCTGCTCTGGGCGACCAGCAGCGTGGCGAGGAGGACCGCCACCTTGAGCAGCAGCAGCTGTCCGTACGCGGTGTGCAGCAGCGCGCCGAAGGAGCCCACCACCTGCCAGGCGAGCACCAGCCCGGCGGCGGCGATGGCGGTCACGCTCACCGCCGCCAGCGTCGAGTAGCCGGGCACGACCGCGGCCAGCTCCTCGGGGCGGCGGCGCGGCAGTACGGCCACCGCGAGCATGGCCAGCCCACCGATCCACAGGGAGACGCCGAGCAGATGCACCAGGTCGGCGGTGGCTCCCCAGCCCGGGGCGGCGCCCTCGGAGCTGTGGCCGGACATGCCCGCCGTACGCAGCAGGCCGAGGGCGACGGCCGCCGCGCCGACTCGCCAGCCGGGTGAGCGGGCGGCCCGGTCGCCGCCCTGCAGAACGGCGGCGAGGACGACCGCGGCCAGCACCCACAGCAGCCCGCGGGTGGCCAGGACGATGCCGACGTCGGTGTCGAGGATGTCCCGGTACGAGGCGGAGGTGAGCACGTCGCCGAGCCCGCCCATCGCGGCGTACGCCCCCTGGAGCCCCCACGCGGCGACGGACGACAGCAGCCCGCACAGCCAGGACGCGGCCAACAGGGCTCTGGCCCGCCGGTCGGCCGCGCCACGCGGCCACAGCAGCGCGACGAACGCCAGCCCGCCCACGAACAGGGCAAGGGAGAGGTAGCCGGCCCAGCGGGCGGTGACCAGGCCGCGGTGCACGGCGGCGGAGGGCCCGGTGGGCGCGGGCGCCGCTTGGTGGCCGCGTTCGGCGGCCCCGCCCTTGTCCGTGTCCGAACCGGCGGGAACCCGGAGGCCGATCCGTCCCGAGCTGGCGTGCCCGTCCTGTTCGTCGATCACCCGCCAGGTCAGGGTCAACCGGCCGTGCCGGGCCTCGGGCTGCTTGCGGAGGCGCGCGGTGACGCTGTCCTTACGACCATCGGCGGGCCGGCTCACCGGCAGCCGGACGCGACCCACCGTGACCCGTACCTCGTCCGGCTCCACCGGCGCGGTGAACGTGAGGGTCACGCGGCGGGGCGGTTCTCGGAGCTGGGCTCCGTCCTGGGGGCTGGAGTCGCGCAGCTCGGTGTGGGCGGAGGCGGTGGGCGCGCACAGCAGCACTGCCAGGAGCGCCAGCAGGACCGCGGGAACACCGCGGCGCGCGCTCATGATGTCCCCGGCGAGGACGAGGACGAGGATGAGGTGGCCGACGGCTCGGGAAGGCGGCACCCGCCCAGGGGATCGGCCAGTTGACCGGCCGGTTTCTCAGCTGGTTTCCCGGCCGATGGACCGGACGGTGCCTCGGACGGTGTCGCCGGTGCCTCCGACGGTGCCTCGGCACCCTGCCCGGAGAGCAGGTCGAGGACGCCGAACACGGGCGCGGTGACCTGCTTCAGCAGGGGTTCGACGAGGTGGACCGATCCGTCGGTACACGGTTCGTCGTCCCCCGGCCGGCCGTCGTCAGGAGCGGAGGGGGACGGTGAGGGGGCGGAGCCCGGCGGTTCCGGGGGGCCGTTCCCGGCGCCGTGGTCCGCTCCGCCGTCTCCCGGCGTCCCCTGGGCGTGGCCGCCGCCGTCGTCCACCGGCAGTGGGACGGACGGCGGCAGGGCGGCGGGATCGCCGGCGCCGGGGTCCTGGGCACCGGGCGCGGGCGCGGCGGGAGGTTCGGCGGACGGTGTGGGGGAGTCTTCGGGCGGGCCGGGGCTGGGCGGTGCGCCGGCGGTGGGCGGTGCGGGTGGGGTGACGGCTGCTCCGGCGTCGGCGGCGCGAGTGCCGCCGACGCCCGAGGCGTAGCCCAGGACGACCACGACGGCGCCGACGAGCGCGCCCGCCACGATCTCGTCACGATGATCCCCGGGCCAGACCGCCCTGGTGAAGAAGGGCATGGGGCCCCTTCCTGGCATGGTCCGTTCAGTGAAGAGCCATCAGTGGACAGGAGCGGGGATTCGCCTGCACTACGCGTCAGTTAAGCGCTGATTGCCGACCTCTTTTCCGGGCGGACCCCAACTGTGAGATCGGGTCATAGGCAACGACACCTCGCATCGCGCCGCGTGGAGGAATACCGCACCGCGTGCAGGGCCTGTGAAGGTGAACAGCCGTATGTGCTCGGCCCCGTCCCCAGGCGGTGGAAACCGCGAGGAGGACGGGGCCGGTAAGAGGGGAGGGAAAGGCGGACTACGCCATGGGGCGGCCCAGGGCGCGGTACGTCCAGCCGGCATCGCGCCAGTAGTCGGGGTCCAGGGCGTTGCGGCCGTCGAGGATGCGGCGCTCGGCGACCATCTCGCCCAGCCCCACCGGGTCCAGCTCGCGGAACTCGCGCCACTCGGTCAGGTGCAGCACCGCGTGGGCGCCCCGGGCCGCCTCCGGCGCGCTCGGGGCGTAGGCGAGGGTCGGGAAGAGGGCGCGGGCGTTGTCCATGCCCTTGGGGTCGAAGACGGTCACCTGGGCGCCCTGGAGCTGTATCTGCCCGGCCACGTTGAGCGCGGGGGAGTCCCGTACGTCGTCGGAGTCCGGCTTGAACGTGGCGCCCAGCACCGCCACCCGCTTGCCGAGGAAGCTGCCGCCGACCGCGTCGCGGGCCAGCTCGACCATGTGGCCGCGGCGCCGCATGTTGATCGAGTCGACCTCGCGGAGGAAGGTCAGGGCCTGGTCCGCGCCGAGTTCACCGGCGCGGGCCATGAAGGCGCGGATGTCCTTGGGCAGGCAGCCGCCGCCGAAGCCGATCCCGGCCCGCAGGAATTTCTTGCCGATCCGCTCGTCGTAGCCGATGGCCTCGGCGAGCTTGACCACATCGCCGCCCGCCGCCTCGCAGACCTCGGCCATGGCGTTGATGAACGAGATCTTCGTGGCGAGGAAGGAGTTCGCCGAGGTCTTCACCAGCTCGGCGGTCGGGAAGTCGGTCACCACGAACGGCGACCCCTCCGTGATCGGCGTGGCGTACACCTCCCGCAGCACCTTCTCCGACCGGTCGCTGGTGACCCCGACCACGATCCGGTCCGGGTGCAGCGTGTCCTCGACGGCGAAGCCCTCCCGCAGGAACTCCGGGTTCCACGCCAGTTCGGCGTCCGCACCGGCCGGGGCCAGCTCGGCGAGCCGCGCCGCGAGCCGGTCCGCGCTGCCGACCGGGACGGTGGACTTGCCGACGACCAGCACCGGGCGGTGCAGATGCGGGGCGAGCGACTCCACGGCGTTGTCGACGTGGCGCATGTCACACGCGTACTCACCGTGCTTCTGCGGGGTGTTCACGCAGATGAAGTGGACGTCGCCGAACTGCCCGGCCTCCTCGTAGGAGCTGGTGAAGCGCAGCCGGCCGGTCGCCCCCGGGACGCCCGCCACATGCCGCTTCAGCAGATCTTCCAGCCCCGGTTCGTACATGGGCACCCGGCCCTCCGAGAGCATCGCGATCTTCTCGGGCACGATGTCCAGCCCCAGCACCTCGAAGCCCAGCTCGGCCATGGCCGCGGCGTGGGTCGCGCCCAGGTAGCCGGTGCCGATCACGGTGATCTTGAGGGCCATGTGGTGCTCCAGAAGCGTCGGTCTCAGATGCGCTGCCTGAGCATAGTCGGCACCCCCGGCAGGGCTCAGCGGCCCGCTGTCGGGTAACTCACGTATACGGGCCGGGGCGGCGGCCCTAGAATTCAGTTACTTAACGGTAGTTAGCATCATAGGGGAGTGAGAAGACCTTGGCGTCCTCGGGAAACGCAGACTTCGACCTGTACCGGCCGTCCGAGGAGCACGACATGCTCCGCGATTCGGTCCGCTCACTCGCCGAGGCGAAAATAGCCCCCTTCGCGGCCGAGGTCGACGAGGAAGGCCGCTTCCCGCAGGAAGCGCTGGACTCCCTGGTCGCCAATGATCTGCACGCGGTGCACGTCCCCGAGTCGTACGGCGGCGCCGGCGCCGACGCGCTCGCGACCGTGATCGTCATCGAGGAGGTCGCCCGGGTGTGCGCCTCCTCCTCCCTGATCCCCGCGGTCAACAAGCTGGGCTCGCTGCCCGTCATCCTCTCCGGCTCCGAGGAGCTGAAGAAGCGGTACCTGGGCCCGCTCGCCAAGGGCGACGCGATGTTCTCGTACTGTCTCTCCGAGCCCGACGCGGGCTCGGACGCGGCCGGTATGAAGACCAAGGCGGTGCGCGACGGCGACTCTTTCGTCCTCAACGGCGTCAAGCGCTGGATCACCAACGCCGGGGTCTCCGACTACTACACGGTGATGGCCGTCACCGATCCCGAGAAGCGGTCCAAGGGCATCTCCGCCTTCGTCGTGGAGAAGTCCGACGAGGGCGTCTCCTTCGGCGCCCCGGAGAAGAAGCTCGGCATCAAGGGCTCCCCGACGCGCGAGGTCTACCTCGACAACGTGCGCATCCCCGCCGACCGCATGATCGGCGCCGAGGGCACCGGCTTCGCCACCGCCATGAAGACCCTCGACCACACCCGCATCACCATCGCCGCCCAGGCCCTCGGCATCGCCCAGGGCGCCCTCGACTACGCCAAGGGCTACGTCCAGGAGCGCAAGCAGTTCGGCAAGGCGATCGCCGACTTCCAGGGCATCCAGTTCATGCTCGCCGACATGGCCATGAAGATCTCGGCCGCGCGCGCCCTGACCTACCAGGCGGCCGCCGCCTCCGAGCGCGGCGACGCCGACCTCACCTACCAGGGCGCCGCCGCCAAGTGCTTCGCCTCGGACGTGGCGATGGAGGTCACCACGGACGCCGTCCAGCTCCTCGGCGGCTACGGCTACACCCGCGACTACCCGGTCGAGCGCATGATGCGCGACGCCAAGATCACCCAGATCTACGAGGGCACCAACCAGGTCCAGCGCGTCGTCATGGCGCGCAACCTGCCGTAGGGCCCGGGACCGAGGGCGGGGGCGTCGTGCGCGGCGCCCCCGCCCTCGGCATGTCCGGCCGTCCGCCGGTCAGCGGTGCGGCCGCCAGACCGAGAAGTCCGCCAGGCGGAAGTGGCTGGCGACGGTGCGGAAGCCGAACCAGCCGCTGGTGTAGGGCTCCGGGTCCCGGTAGTCGCAGAGCAGCGCGCCGTTGCTCCAGTACTGGACGGTCCGCCCGGCGGACACCAGGCGGACGCGGCACGGGGCGTTCGGGGTGAGCAGCGGCTCGGTGAGGTCGAACAGCAGGGGGCGGTTGCCCGGCTCGCCGACGTAGCGCCGCATGCGGGTGGTGGTGTTGAGGTTGGCGCCGTAGCCGACGTAGTACGTCTTCAGCAGGTCGTAATCGGCGAAGGTGCCGCTGCGTGTCGTGGCGAAGAGGTCACCGGGGGAGCGGACGTCCCGGGCGTTCCAGAACGCGTTGAGGTCGGTCACATGGTCGTTGGGGCCGCCCGCCGCGACCGGCGTGGCCGTGTACTCGATGACGTACGGGCCGGTCAGCTCGCGGGTGAACCAGACCGTCGCGCCGCCCGGTACGTCGACGTCGAGCACTCCGTGCAGGGCGCGCACCGTCCCGCCGCTCTCCAGCTCGGCGGTCCACTGGCGGGTGCCGTGGCGGAAGTCGTCGTGGGCGATCCGGGTCCATCGGCGGCGGCCCGTGGCGTCGGTGGCGGGCGCGGCGAGGGCGGCCGGTGCGGCGGCGGACGTGGCGGCCGCCGCGGCGGCGAGGGTGAGGCCGCGGAGCAGTCGTCTGCGGTCGGGGGCGGGGCGGTACGTCATCGTGGTGCGGTTCCTTCCCGGGGTGATTGAACCGTTTCAATCCGTAGCGCGGGACGAACCTAACAGACGACCGCCGCCGGGCGCTCGGGCCAGGCGGCGGTCGTCGTGCGTCGGCGTCGCGGTCAGTTACTGGAGACCGTGACCTTCTCGTCGTTCTTCAGCTCGCCCACCAGCTGCTTGACCTTGGGCATGTCCCACTGGACGGCGCTGCCCTTGGGGGTGGCGAGACCGGGGTTGGAGACGGGCATGTTCATCTGCTTGCCGTCGCCGTTGGAGACGCTCTTCATCGCGAAGAACATGTCCTTCAGGTCCCACAGGCTCATGTCCTTGTCGACGATCAGGCTGTCCAGGCCGGCGCCCATCATCGGGTAGAGCTTGAAGGGGTTCATGACCGTGCTCGGCGTCGCCGCCTTGTTGGCGAGCGCCGCCAGGAACCGCTGCTGGTTCTTGGTGCGGTCCAGGTCACCTCCGGCCAGGCCGTGGCGCTGGCGGACGAAGGCGAGCGCCTGCTGGCCGTTGAGCGTCTGCTCGCCCTTCTTGAAGTCGGCCCCGGAGAACTTGTCGTTCATGTCCTGGGGGATGTTGATGTCGACCCCGCCGACCCCGTCGACGATCTTGGCGAAGCCGTCGAAGCCGATCTCCGCGTAGTGGTCGATCTTCAGACCGGTGTTGTACTCGATGGTCCGGGTGAGCAGCTGCGGGCCTTCCGAGGAGTAGGAGGCGTTCAGCTTGTTCTGGCTCGCCGGGATCCGGTTGCCGCTCGACGAGCCGGTGAAGGCCGGGATGGTGACCCAGGAGTCACGCGGGAGGCTGACCATGGTGTTCCCGTTATCACCGACGTGGAGCAGGATCATGGAGTCGGTGCGGCGGCCCTCGGCGGAGCCGGTGTGCAGCTTCTTCTTGTCCTCCGCGGACATGCCCTCACGGCTGTCCGAACCGACGATCAGGTAATTGGTGCCCTTGCCGCCGGTCGGCCGGTCCTCCACCTTGCTGAGGTCGACCTCGCGCTTGAGCTTGCCGTCGGCCCAGAAGTAGGTGCCGATACCGACCGCGAGCAGCAGCACGACCAGGGTGACCAGGCCGATGGTTATCCGACGCCGCCAGTTCACCGGTCCGCCCCTCCGTGCGCCGCCGCCGGGACGGCCGGGACCGCCCGGCCCGCCGGGGCCGCGGCCGCCGCCGTACACCTGGCCCGTGTTGTAACCGTCGCCACCGTGGCCGCCGTACTCGTCATAGCTCGGTGAGGGCCGCGGCACGCTCCCCCGCGGCGACAGCTCCGGGGGCAGCGGCGGCTCGGCGGGCTGCTGCCCGCCGCCGCCCGGCGCCGCCCGCCGTACTTGCGGCATGGAGCGGGCCCCCTCTGGCTGGGGGCTACCGCTGCCGCGTCCGTACCGGTCGTTGCGGTCACCGGTCCAACCCTGGGGCCATTCGCTCATGCATGGCAGTGTGCCTGGTCGGACCTGCTGTCTTACAGGGCGGGTGCCGTATCGCGGCATGGCTGTTGCAGAGCTGATAAGAATCCGGTCCGCATATGGTGGACGGCATGACCAAACAGGCCCACGACGTGGATACGGACCTTCCGGGCAAGCCCACGTCCGCCTCCCGCACCACGCTGTCGCACATCATGACCGGCAACGACACCAACCTCCTCGGCACCGTCCACGGCGGCGTGATCATGAAGCTCGTCGACGACGCCGCAGGGGCGGTCGCGGGGCGGCACTCCGAGGGCCCCGCGGTCACCGCGTCGATGGACGAGATGGCCTTCCTGGAGCCGGTCCGCGTCGGCGATCTCGTCCATGTGAAGGCCCAGGTCAACTGGACCGGACGGTCCTCGATGGAGGTCGGGGTGCGGGTGCTGGCCGAGCGCTGGAACGAATCCACCCCCGCCACCCAGGTCGGCAGCGCCTATCTGGTCTTCGCCGCGGTCGACGCCGACGGCAAGCCCCGGCCCGTACCCCCGGTCATACCGGAGACCGAGCGCGACAAGCGGCGGTATCAGGAGGCCGAGATCCGCCGCACCCACCGGCTGGCCCGCCGCCGCGCGATCAAGGAGCTGCGCGCCCGGCGCGCCGCGGAGGCCCCCGAGGAGCTGTAGGGCGCGATCAGCGCCGGGGCGAGTAGGACGCGGACGCCCCCACCGAGGAGATCCCGACGGGGGCGTTTCTCGGCTGTGCTCAGGTCAGCTCGGCAGACCACTTCCCACGACCGAGGAAGGTACGGCCGTCGGGTGTGATGTCCACCCGGGCTCCGCGTACGGGCAGCTCGCCGTTGCTGAGCCAGTAGTCGCGGACCTTGTCGAGGGCGTCCCACAGTCGGCGGGGGCCGCCCTGGTGCACGGTGGGCCGCTCGGTCCCGGTCGCCGTCGCCCGGGCCCACGAGCCGTCGGCATGCGCCATGAGCGCGACGCGCTGTCCGCCGTCCTCCCGGTACTCGTGCTCGATGTCGGGCGCCTCGATGTCGAGCATGGACGCGAGGTCCCACGCGTTCGCCACGTCGACGACGGGATACGGGCCGCGGCTGACGTCGTCCCCGTCCAGTTCCGCGGCCTTGGCGAGGCGAGCGGCCACGCCGGGCGGGTAGTCGTCACCGTGACGCGCGTGCATGAACCCTGCCCGATCCCACTCGACGCGCCCGGTCGCGCCGCCCCCGTCCTCGTCCTTCTCGGCTGTGACGAGGAGAGATGTACCGGCGATCGTGGTCACCAGCCGTCCGCCGGGGCGGAGCACCCTGAGCCGGCTTGCGGGAATCGTGCGTACGGACATCGTGGCGACGATCCTGTCGAAGCTCGCGGGGTCATAGGGCAGATCCCCGGTCGCGTCGATGGTGTCGATTGTGGGAGCGACCCCGGCCTCGCTCAGCCGCTTACGGGCGATCTGGTCAGGTAGCGGTCGACATCGACGCTCGTCACCTGCTCATCGCTCAGTCGGCGAGCGGCGAGGGCGGCCCCATAGCCGCTTCCCGTGCCGACGTCGAGCAGCTGGTCGCCATCGTCGATACGCGCGTGCTGGAACATGCCCACGACCAGGCTCGGCAGGGTGGCCGAGGACCTCGGCCGACCGTGCGGCCGGTCGGTCGACGTGGCGTGGTCGGCGTGTAAGGGACCGACGCGGGTCACGAGCGACGTATTGCGGTACGCAGCAGCGAGCCAGCGATCCGGGTTGGCGGGCCCGTCGTGCAGTTCCCAGCCGTCGGCACCGCGCTTCCACCATCGGGGGATGAACAGGTGCCGTGGTGTGGCGGCGACGGCCGGCGCCCATCGGGAGTGCCGGTGTGTTGTGACGTCGGCCAGAGCGGCGGCGCAAGTGGTCCAGTTCACGCGTGGGCTCCAAGGGAGGGGGTGGGGGCGGGCGCCAAGTGCTTCGGGAGGCAAGCGGGGGTACGGGCCGGGTCGCAGTCGTTCGAATCGGCCGGGATGCAGGCGCCGGCCCGCCATCGCGACGTCCTGGCCGCTGAGCGCAAGGAACGCGCCCGCATCCGAAGCGAGAAGGGCATCCGCTGGGGCGGACGCCCCCTCGCCACCGCGGCCTGAACGACCCGGCGAACCTATGCGGTCAGAGCACTAGGTGAGCGGCTGCGGCGAGGCTCTGCCGCAGGTAGCGCTTGGCCGAGAACGATGAGGGGTGGCCTTGCCGACCCGTCTGGTGGGCAGATCGTCGGCAGGTTTCGGCCGATCGGCATCGAAGTTGCTCTGGCCGTCCGCCACATCGACCCCGCCGTCGCCGTGTACGAGGAGGTCGCAGCGGTCCAGATCCCGGCTGCCCGGGCGCCTACGGGCAGCTGACCTCGTCGCCGGTGACGGCGCCGAGGCCGGGGCGGTCCTTGCGCGGGTCCTCGGTGCGCACCGGGCGTACGTCCTTGTAGTCCGCGCCGACCGTGACCTGCATCACCCCGCCCTGCCCCGGCACCGGCTTCAGCTGCGCTCCGGGCAGCGCGGCGGCCAGGGTGCGCACCGAGCGGTCCCAGACCGGGTCGTACGTGATGAGCGTGCGCGCCACGTCCTTGGTGGCCGCGTCGGCGGGGGAGCCGGTGGTGGCGAAGCCGGTGGCGTGCAGCGCCCGGTCCGCGCGGCGGGCGAGCCCGGTCGTCCCGGTGCCGTTGAGCACGTGGACCCGGACCTGCTGCGGTGCCACGTCGACGATGGTGGCCTCGGACCGCGCGTGGTGCCGGGTCAGCGGCTGGTCCCGGCGGATGGCGTCGAACAGCCGCTTCGCCTTGGGCCGGTCCCAGTGCAGTGTGGAGCCGACGCCCTTGAGCGGCCGCCCCGGCAGGATCACCGGGACCGAGGCGAACTCGGAGGACGCCGGGGTGAGGCCGTTCATGGCCCGGCCCAGGGCCATCAGGTCCTCCGCGCCGAAGCCGTGGTCGGCACGGACCGAGCCGAGCAGGGTGGTGGCGACGGCGTTGAACCGGACCGGGTTCAGCAGGATGCCGCCCGCCGCCGTCTGGTGGAGCACCGAGGCCAGGAAGCGCTGCTGGCGCTGGATGCGGCCGAGGTCGGAGGTGCCGTCGGTGTGGCGGGAGCGGACGTACTGCAGCGCCTGGCCGCCGCCCAGGACATGGCTGCCGGCGGGCAGGTCGAGGCCGGTGTGGTCGTCCTTGAGCCGCCGGGCCGTGCACACCTTCACCCCGCCGACCATGTCGACTGTCTTCATGAAGCTGGTGAAGTCGACCTCCAGATAGTGGTCGATGTGCACGCCGGTCGCATGCTCGACGGTGCGCACGGTGAGGCTGGGCCCGCCCTCGGCGTAGGCGGCGTTGAGCCGCTGCGGATGGGCGGGGTGCCGCTTCCCGGCGCGGTCGGTGTACGCGGGGATCACGGCGTACGAGTCGCGAGGCAGGCTGACCACGGAGGCCCGGCGGCGGTCCGCCGACAGATGGACCAGGATGACCGTGTCGGTGCAGTGGCAGGGCGCCCCGCCGAGCCGGTACAGCACCTTCTCCTGCGGGGTGATCCGGTCCCGGCCGTCGGTGCCGACGACCAGGAAGTTGACCCCGCCCCCGGCGCTCTTCGGCCGGTTGTCCAGGCCGCCGAAGGCGTCCACCCGGTGGATACCGGATTCCAGCTCCTGGACCAGCAGGTGCCCGATCGCGCTGACGGCCAGCACCAGGCACGCGATGAACAGGGCGATCCGCAGACCCCAGCGGCGGCGGCGCCCGGAGCGGGGCCGGGGGCGTGGCGGGCGCGTCGATCGGGCCGGTGCACTCACCGAAGGAGACCTCCGTGAACGGGCCCGGGCGGGCGCTGGCGGGTCGGAACCGCTGTCACGGTAGGGCCATACGATGAGCACCCCGGCGCCCCACGCCGCCGGTGCCGGCCGCTGCCACCCGGGCGGCGCGTTCCGGTGCCTCCATTCGCGGTAACGTGGGCCCGCTACTGCAGTCTCCTGGGGGCGCGGCCCCCGAAACCCCGAGGTGCCATGCCCCCGCGTCAGCTCCCGGCCGTCTCCGTGATCATGCCGGTGCTCAATGAGGAACGCCATCTGCGCAATGCCGTGTGGCACATCCTGGAGCAGCAGTACGACGGTGAGATGGAGGTGGTGATCGCGGTCGGCCCGTCCGCGGACCGCACCGAAGAGATCGCCGCCGAGCTGGCCGCCGAGGATCCGCGGGTGACCACCGTGCCCAACCCCACGGGCCGCACTCCCGCCGCGCTGAACGCCGCGATCAAGGCGTCCCGCCACCCCGTGGTGGTGCGGGTCGACGGGCACGGCATGCTCTCGCCGAACTACATCGCGACCGCCGTGCGGCTGCTGGAGGAGACCGGCGCGCAGAACGTCGGCGGCATCATGCACGCCGAGGGCGAGAACGACTGGGAGCGGGCCGTGGCCGCCGCCATGACCTCGAAGATCGGCGTCGGCAACGCCGCCTTCCACACCGGCGGCGAGGCGGCCCCCGCCGACACCGTCTACCTGGGCGTCTTCCGCCGTGAGGCGCTGGAGCAGCAGGGCGGCTACAACGAGGAATTCATCCGCGCCCAGGACTGGGAGCTGAACTTCCGCATCCGCGAGGCGGGCGGGCTGGTCTGGTTCTCGCCCGAGCTGAAGGTCTCGTACCGGCCGCGGCCGAACGTGCGGGAGCTGGCCAAGCAGTACCGGAACTACGGGCGCTGGCGCCATGTCGTGGCCCGCTTCCACCAGGGCTCGATCAATGTGCGCTACCTCGCCCCGCCGACCGCCGTCGTGGCCATCGCGGCGGGCGCCGTGGTGGGCGCGGCCGTCACCCCGTGGGGGTTCCTGGTCCCGGGCGGCTATCTGGCGGCCATCGTCGCGGGCTCGATCCCGGCGGGGAAGGGGCTTCCGGCGGGGGCCCGGGTACGGATCCCGCTCGCGCTCGCGACCATGCACATGTCGTGGGGCTGGGGCTTCCTGACCAGCCCCCGGGCGCTCGCCAAGAAGGTCATAGCCAGCCGCCGCCCGGCGGTCATGGCGCCGTAGACCTCTACGTACGCATGCGTACGTATACGAAGGGGCCGGACCAGGTGGTCCGGCCCCTTACGCTGTTCGGCCTTACGTCGTGCCGTCAGAAGGTGTAGTTCGGGTTGACCGACATGCACGCCTTCTTGTCCTCGCCGTTGAGGGCGTCGGCGCTCTCCGGCGTCTTGTCGTCGTCGGCCGACCCGGCCTTCGGGTAGGTCGTGCCCGAACGCCAGTCGTTGCCGACCACCACGGTCACGTTCTGCACCGACTTCGAGGACTTCACCGCGCTCTTGGGCAGCCCCAGGGCCTTGGCCACGGCGAGGGCGTCGCCCTGCTCGGCCTCGTTCGGGTAGGCCACGGTGGTGTCGGCCTGCGAGATGAGCACCGTGTTCGCGGTGGCCTTGGTGTAACCGAGCTGCACCAGCTGGTCGGTGAGCACCCGGGCGCGGCCGGAGACGGGCCCGTACACCGTGGAGGCGGTGCCGTTCTGCACGGTGACCGGGACCTCGCCCTTGGGCGCGGTGGGGGCCGGGGTCTTGTCGGGCTTCTTCTTGTCCTTGCCGTCCAGCGCCGTGTCGTTGCGCAGCAGCGAGAAGGTCTGCTCGGCGTCGCCGGGCTTGGGCTCCACGAACTGCTCGTCCGCGCTGTACTGCCAGGGCATGGTGACCATCGTGGTGCGCTCGGTCGGCACCCGCTTCAGGTCGTTGCCCAGGTTGTACAGCTTCTTGACGTCGCCGAGGCCGTGGTCGACGGTCAGCGCGTCGGTGGCCGCCTCCGCCAGGTCCATCAGCTTGCCCGGGTCGCTGAGCTTGGTGCCCTGCTTCAGCTGGCGGATCATCGAGCTCATGTACATGTGCTGGGCCTTGGCCCGGCCGATGTCGGAGTTGTCCTCGAAGCCGTAGCGGGTCCGCAGCCACTGGAGGGCCTGGATCCCCTTGACCGGGTGGGTGCCCTTGGTCAGCCGCAGCCCCGAGCCGTGGCCCCTGCTGTCGTGCGAGTAGATGTTGTCCTTCACGCACACCGGGACGCCGCCGACGGCGTCCGCCATGGAGACCACGCCGGTGAAGTCGATCATCATGAAGTGATCGATGTATACGCCGGTCAGTTCCTTCCAGGTGGCCACCGTGCAGCCCGGACCGCCGTGCTGGAGGGACTGGTTGATCGCCGCCTGGGTCTTCGGGTAGACGTGCCCGCCGTCCGGGTCGGTGCACCGGGGGATGGTGACCCGGGTGTCGCGCGGAATGCTGACCACGGACATGTTGCTGCGGTCGGCCGAGACGTGCACCAGCATCTGCACATCGGCCAGCGGCTTGCGGTCGGCGTCCTGCTTGGCACCGCCGAGCTTCACGTTCTCCGCGGTGTTACGGCTGTCCGAACCGATCAGCAGGATGTTCAGCGGGGTCTGGCCCGCCGCGTTCGGCTCGGGCTTGCCCAGCTTGCTGTCGCCGAGGTCGAGGGCTTCCTTCCGCAGATTGCCGTTCAGGTGGTTGTAGTACAGGTAGCCGCCGGCTGCCGCGGCCAGTACCAGCACGGCGAGCGTCAGAGCGCTCCACCGCACCACACGCAACCCCCGGCTGCCGCGCTTGGCCGCCGGGCCGCCCCGGCCGCCGCCGCGGCGCCCCGCGTCACCGGACGCGGGGCCTTCCGCTCCGGGCGGGCTGTCATCCTCACCGGTGCCGCGAGGTTCGGGCACGGCTTGCCGCCGTCTCTCCCCCCGCACACTGCTCTGCCGCATCGGGCCCCTCCCCGTACTTCCGTGCTCGTCCGGACCGATGGGCGAGCGTGCTCACGGCCGGGAGTGGTCACTTGGCGCAGACGTTCTTGTCGTCGGCCTCGACCTTCTGAATGTCCTTCGGCGCCTTGGCCGGAGCGGAGATGGGAGTGCCGGCGCCCTTGTAGTCCGCGCCGAGCGTCAGTGTCATCTCCGCCCTCGGGGCGGCGTCCTTCGTGCCTTCCTTCATCGCGGACGCGGGCAGCCCCATGCTGTCGGCCAGCCGGCGTGCCTGGTCCGCCTGGTTGGGAGCGTACTCCAGAGTGGTCTTGTCGAGGTCTGCCGGAGCGTTTCCGCCGTTGCTGGTCAAGGGCATTCCCTCGATGTTCTGCATCCACTCGAGGGTTTCCTGGGCGGCGCCCGTCTGGCCGCTGCCGTTGAGGACCTTGGCCCTGACCTCCGCCGCGTCGGCCTTCGGCCCCTTGAGCCGGGCCGCCTGCTTGTCCTTGGCCGCCTTCTCCTTCTGCTTCACCTCGGTCAGCGACACGTCCTGCCGGACCATGGCGAACAGCGGCTCGGCCTTGGTCTGGTCGAGCAGGACCGTCGCGCCGTCGGTGTTGTCGACGACCGGGACCGTCGTGAAGGTCATGTTCTTCAGATTGATCTTGCCGAGTTCCTTCCCCAGCGTGACCAGCTTGTCGACGGTGCCGATGCCGGTGTCCACGGTGAGCGCCTTGGTGGCGGTGTTGGCCAGGCCCCACATCTTGCTGGGGCTGCTGAGCGTCCCGTTCCCCTTCATCTTGCGCATCATGGAGCTGAGGAACTGCTGCTGGAGCTTGATCCGGTCCAGGTCGCCGCCGAAGCCCACGGAGTGCCGGGTCCGGACGAACGCCAGCGCCTGCTCGCCCTTGATGTTGTGATTGCCGGCCTTCAGCTTCAGATGCGACTTGGGGTCGTCGATGTCCTTGGCGAGGCAGACGTCGACCCCGCCGACCGCCGTGGACATCGACTTGACCGCGTTGAAGTCGGCCATCATGAAGTGGGTGATGTCCAGCCCGGTGATCTTCTCGGCCGTCTTCATGGTGCAGCCGGGGTCGCGCTCCTTCTGCCCGAGGCTGGTGTTGAAGCGCACCTCCCGCTGGCCTCGGATGAACTTCTTCTTCCCGTCCTCCTGCTTGCTCTCGCAGTCGGGGATGTCGGTGATCATGTCGCGCGGAATGGACAGCACCGTGGCGTTGGTCCGGTCCTTGGAGACATGCATGACGAGGGTGGTGTCGGCATGGCCGACGCTCCCCGCGTCGCCGTAGCCCTCGTTCCCCTTGCCGTCGCGCCGGTCGGTGCCGATGAGCAGGATGTTCATCGGCCCGTCGGTGACCGCGGCGTTGTTCTCGCCGATGTCCACCTTGCTGATGTTCCCGTTGAGGTGCTCATAGACGAAGTACGCCGCGGCCGAGCCGCCGACCAGCACGAAGGCCAGGGTGCCACTGCCCCAGTACAGCGCCTTCTTCGTCTTCGACTTCTTCGGCTTCGGCTTTCTCCTGCTCGCGGGTGCCGCCGCCTTCTCCGGCTCCCGCTTGCCCGCCGCCCGCCTGCGTCCCCGCGGCTCGGACTCGGGGGCGCGGCGGCGGCCCGTGCTTCTGGGGGCAGCGTGGGGCTCGGCGGCCGCGGCCGTCTCCCCAGCGGGGTTCAGCCGCAGCTCATAGTTGCCGGTGTTCGGGTCGAACACCCACTGATCGGCGGGGTCGATGTCACCGTCCCGCCCATGGCCTTGCGCGTCCACGGTCGCCTGTGTCCTCCGTCGGTGCCACGCGGGCGCCTCCCCCTCAAGGCGCTCGGTCCGTCTTCATATACAGTGCGCGGTCACATCTCGGAGCGCACCGGATCGCTCACACTATCCGCCCGGATCCGCGTCAAGCGACGCCGGTGACACATTCCACTTCCCTACAACTGGGCAATCTGCCCAATCCTTTCGAGATTCTTCACGAGTCAGGGCCTCGCCTTTACCGGCCTTTACTCACAGATGTCACGAGCCGCCGTGGTCCCCTGGTACGGAGCGCGGTCCACACCCTTGGGGTCCTCACCACTGGTGGCCGTGACGGCGCGGGTCACCGACACCGGGCGGTCCAGGCGCAGTTGCCGGAACAGCCGGTCGGCATCGGGCTGGACGAGTTCATCACGGTTCTTGTTGTACGTATACGGCTGTCGCGGAATCGTAAGAAAACGGATCTTCTCACGCGGGATGTCCCGCACCCCGCGCACCAGCCCGTAGAGGTCCTTGAGGGTGTCCAGCCCCGGATCCGTGGTCAGCGCGGACGTCGCCGCGTTGAGCACCGGATACAGCTTCGCCGGATTGAGCAGCACACCATTGCTCTGCACTTTCTTCACAAGGGAGCTGAGGAACTCCTGCTGGCGGGCGATGCGCTCGGTGTCGCTGCCGTTGCCGATGGAGTAGCGGGCGCGGACGTAGCCGAGCGCCTTCTCCCCGTGCAGGACCTGACGGCCCGCCGGCAGCTTCAGATGCGCGTCGTCGTCGTCGACCGGCTCCGTCAGGCACACCTCCACGCCCCCGACCGCGTTCACCAGCTTCTTGAAGCCGCTGAAGTCCACGATCACGTGGTGGTCCACCCGGATCCCGGTGAGCTTCTCCACGGTACGGATCGTGCAGGCCGCGCCGCCGAACTCGAACGCCCAGTTGAACTGGGCGAACCGGGCCGCCAGCCGGCCGCCGCCCTTCGGCCGGTCGCAGTCCGGGACGTCCACCATCAGGTCGCGCGGGATGGAGACGGCGGTCGCGCTCTTCCCCCCGGCCTGGAGGTGCAGCAGGATCGTGGTGTCCGAGCGCTGGGTGCCGGTGTCCCGGCCGTACTTGCCGTTCCCCTTGCCGCCCCGGTTGTCGGAGCCGATCACCAGGATGTTCTGCGCGTCGCGGACCATCGACACCGGCCGCTCGGCCTCGTATTTCCGCAGCTCGTCGGCGGTCCGGGTGTCGGTGCGGATGTTGCGGTCGAGGCGCTCGTAGAACCACCACCCCGTCCCGGCGACCGACAGCACCAGCAGGGTCGCGCCCAGCGCGACCACGCGCAGCCAGCGGCGCCTGGGTCTCGGCGCCGGCTCTTGGCCGTCAGTCGTCACGTCCGCGTCCTCCCACCCCGCCTCCCGCCCGGCAGCGGACGGGAGCGGTATCGCGTGCTGGGCCGATCATTGGGACAGACATGCGAACCCCGCACATGGTTGTACGTATCCGTCGATCATCGCGCGGGGTGCACGCCGGGGCGCGCGGGCTCGGCCCGGCGATCCGCCGTACGGGTCAGACGGACCGCCGGGCCGTGGGCTTCTGCGGGGCTGCCGGGGACGAGGGGCGGCTAGACGGTGACGCGCTCGCTCTCCCGGCGCTCCGCGAGCCCCTTCTCGTCCAGCTGGTCCAGATGGCGGCACAGCACCACCGAGCCGCCCGCCGCCAGCGGCGCGTACAGCCCGTACGACAGCCCCTCCCAGCCGTCGTACGGCAGCCCCGACAGCACCCGGGAGCCCGGCTCCAGCCCGTGCGCGGCCGCGTCCGCGCGCGCCCGCTCCACCAGCTCCGCGCCGGTCAGCTCCAGTCCGCCGACGGCCAGCGCGGGCGCGTCCGGGTCCACCGGGGCGTACGGCGCGAAGCGGTCGCCCTGGCTCGGCACCTCCACGGCGTAGTCGGCGAAGCCCTGCGGCGGCTGCGGGAACCGGCCGCCCAGGGGGCGCAGGGCGAGCGCCATCCGCTCCCCGGAGCACGCGCGCGCCTCCTCCAGGGTGTCCGGCCCGCTCACCACCACATCGGCCGCGGCCGGGTCGCCGTCGACGTCCGCGAGGACCCCGACCGACGAACAGGCCAGCAGCCACACCGCGGTCTGCCAGTGCGCGGGCAGCAGCAGCGCGACCCGGTCACCGGGGGCTACGGCCAGATCGTCCTGCAGCAGGTTGGCGGTCTTCGCCACCCAATTGGCGAACGTGGCCACGGAGAGTTCGACGCGCTCGCCCGTCGCGTCGTCGTAGAAGGTCACGAGGGGGCGCGCGGGATCCGCGGCGAGCGCGGATCGCAGCAGGTCGGCGGGGGTGCGATCGGTGGCGTTCATCCGCGCAAGGGTACGCGCCCCACCCGTCCGGCGGAGTGGGCGCCGAGGGCCGGGCGACTGGTCCGTCGGCCCTTGACCGCGCGTCCGAATAGACAGTTGTGTCACGATATGCACAGGATTTTCATCATGCGTGGATTCCTTGCATCCTCGGTCGGCGTCGTGTGCACCGCCGCCCTCGCCCTCCCGTCCGCCCTGGGCACCGCACATGCCCGGGCCGACCACGCCGACCGCGCCGCCCTCAGGGGCGGCACCCAGTCGCTGCCCCTGCTCCCGGTCGACCGGGGGCTCCCACTCGACCGGGGCATGGCGGCCCCCGGCGCCGAGCGGCAGCTCGCCGCCCGCGATGTATCCCCCTTCTCCCTCGTCGGGGTCGTCTGGAACGACGCCTCCGCCGACCTCCCCGGCCACATCCAGGTGCGCACCCGCGCCGCCCGCACCGGCGCGTGGTCCGCCTGGCGCGACCTCCAGGCGTACGAGGACGACGCGCCCGACCCGGCCCCGGGCGCCTCCGACGGCGGCGCCGGGCATCCGCGCGGCGGCACCGCCCCGCTGTGGGTCGGCGACTCCGACGGCGTCCAGGCCCGTATCCGCGCCGCCCGGCCCGCCGGCGCGGTTCCGGCCAGGCTCCCCGCCGGGCTGCGGCTCGAACTCGTCAACCCCGGCACGGCCCCCGCCCCGCCCCCGGCCCACCCCACCCCCGCGCAGCCGGTCAGCCCGCACCCCACCGCCGTCCCGCACTGGCACTCACACCCGCACCCCACCGCCGCCGCGCAGCCGCGCCCGCAGCCGCATCCCACCGGCGGTGCCGCGTCCCCCACCGCCCGGCCCGCGACCCCGACCCCGACCCCGCGCCCGTCCGGGGCAACCCCGCGCCCGTCCGGGGCAACCCCGCGCCCGTCCGGGTCGGCCCAACTCCCCGCCGGCCAGGCC
Organism: Streptomyces sp. NPDC007983; assembly: GCF_042958345.1. Classification (NCBI taxonomy): domain Bacteria; kingdom Bacillati; phylum Actinomycetota; class Actinomycetes; order Kitasatosporales; family Streptomycetaceae; genus Streptomyces; species Streptomyces sp. NPDC007983. The sequence goes on along the minus strand of NZ_JBIBJI010000019.1, from coordinate 27,667 downwards.
GAGGCCGGCGCCGTCCGCCACACCGCACCCCGGCCGCGCATCATCACCCGCGCCGGATGGGGCGCCGACGAGACGATCCGCGAGAGCGGCTACGTCTACAGCAAGACCGTCAAAGTCGCCTTCGTCCACCACACGGTGACCGGCAACAGCTACACCTGCGCCCAGGTTCCCTCCGTTTTGCGCAGTATCTACCGCTACCACGTCCAGAGCATGGGCTGGCGCGACTACGGCTACAACTTCACCGTCGACAAGTGCGGGAACATCTACGAAGGCCGCTCAGGAGGCGTGGCCAAAGCCGTACTCGGGGCGCACACCCTCGGCTTCAACCAGAACAGCATGGGCATCGCCGTCCTCGGTACGTACTCCACCAAGAGCCCCTCCGCCAAGGCCATGAAGGCCCTCTCCAAACTCGCCGCATGGAAACTCGGCCTCTTCAACCGGAATCCTCGCGGCACCACTCATCTGGTGTCCGGCGGCGGGAACAGGTACGAAAAGGGCACCAACGTGAAGCTGCGCGTCATCTCCGGACACCGCGACGGCTTCGCCACCGAATGCCCCGGAGAGCGCCTGTACAGCAAGCTCGGCTCCGTACGCGGCACAGCCGCCCGGCTCCAGGGGCGCTGACAAGGCGCGGTCCGGGCTTTTGCATACACTGGCCGCCGACCACGGGGAGCCAGAGCAGGAAGCAGAGACTACGTGACCAAAGCGCCAGCAACGCCGGAAGCGATCCTCCTGGTCGGCGGCAAGGGAACGCGGCTGCGCCCGATGACGGTGCACACTCCCAAGCCGATGGTCCCGGCGGCCGGCGTTCCCTTCCTGACCCACCAACTCGCCCGCGCCCGCGCCGCCGGGGTCGAGCACATCGTGCTCGCCACCTCCTACCTGGCCGAGGTCTTCGAACCGTACTTCGGCGACGGCTCCTCCCTCGGGCTCCACCTGGAGTACGTCACGGAGGAGGAGCCGCTCGGCACCGGCGGCGCCATCCGCAACGTCGCCTCCCGGCTGCGCTCGGGCCCCGACGACCCGGTGCTCATCTTCAACGGCGACATCCTCACCGGCCTCGACATCCGCGCCCTCGTCGAGACCCACTGCCGGGCCGGGGCCGACGTCTCCCTCCACCTCACCCGGGTCAGCGACCCCCGCGCCTACGGCCTCGTGCCCACCGACGAACAGGGCCGGGTCACCGCCTTCCTGGAGAAGCCGCAGACCCCCGAGGAGATCGTCACCGACCAGATCAACGCGGGCGCGTACGTCTTCAACCGCTCCGTGATCGACGCCATACCGGCCGACCGGCCCGTCTCCGTCGAACGCGAGACCTTCCCCGGGCTCCTCGCCGAGGGCGCCCACCTCCAGGGCATGGTCGACTCCACGTACTGGCTGGACCTCGGCACCCCGCAGGCCTTCGTCCGCGGCTCCGCGGACCTCGTCCTCGGCCGCGCGCCCTCCCCGGCCGTCCCGGGCCGCTGCGGCGACCGCCTCATCCTGGAAAGCGCCACCGTCGCGGGCGACGCCAAGCTCACCGGCGGCACGGTCATCGGGCCGCAGGCCCGGGTGGGCGCGGGCGCGCGCATCGACGGCAGCACGGTGCTGGAGGGGGCCGTCGTCGAAGAGGGCGCCGAGGTACGCGACTCACTGATCGGCGCGGGGGCGCGGGTCGGCGCCCGTACGGTGCTGCACGGCGCGGTGGTCGGGGACGGCGCGCTGGTGGGCCCGGACAACGAGCTGCGCGACGGGGTGCGGGTGTGGTGCGGGGTGGACATCCCGCCGGGTGCGGTGCGGTTCTCCTCCGACCAGTAGCCCGTGTGGTTTCCGGGCGCGGTGCGGGTGGCTACATCGCCCGGAAGTCCCGTACCGCGAGACGCGGCGCGCGGCGGGGCGGCGTACGGCCCGACAGCAGGATCAGCCGGACCGCCCGGTGCCGCTGCCCGGCGTACGGGGCGAGGAGTTCCAGCATCGCCGCGTCGTCCGTACCGCGTTCACCCGTGAGCGCGTAGCCGACGATACGGGGCAGATGCAGATCCCCGACCGTGATCGCGTCCGGGGTGCCGTTGCTGCGCTGCAGGGTCTCCGCCGCCGTCCAGGGGCCGATGCCCGGGATCAGCTGCAGACGCCGGGAGGCGGCGTCGAGATCCATGGCCGCGGCCTCCTCCAGCCGCCGGGCGACCCGCACGGCCCGCAGGATCGTCGCCGAACGCTTGCCGTCCACGCCCGCGCGGTGCCACTCCCACGACGGGATCAGCGCCCAGGCACGCGGATCGGGCATGACCCGCATGCGCTCCATCGGCCCCGGCGCGGGCTCACCGTGGCGCTGCAGCAGCAACCGCCAGGCCCGGTACGCCTCGTCGCTGGTGACCTTCTGCTCCAGGATTGAGGGGATCAGCGACTCCAGCACCAGCCCGGTGCGGATCAGCCGCAGCCCGGGGTTGCGGCGGTGCGCCTCGTGGACGAGCCGGTGCCGCGGGGTGAACGCGGACGGATCGTCGTCGTCACCGAGGAGGGCGGGCAGCCGGTCGAGCAGCCATTCGGCCCCCGGCCCCCAGGCCTGGGCCTCGACGCCCCTGCCGTCCCGCGCGATCCGAACGGTCCCGGGCCCCTCCGGGGTCCGGCTGGCCCGCCAGAACGCCCCGTCCGCGTCGACGCGGAACGCCGGGTCTCCCGGGCCCCGCTGCAGCACTCCGAGGTTCCGCGCGAGGTCGTACGCGCAGGAAGGCACCCACACACGACGTCCCACCACGCCCGCCACCCTAAGCCCCGCCCGGAGGCCGGTGGACGGCGGCCGGGCCCGCCCCCGCCCACCACGACCGCCCCGCACGCACCCGCACCCCGAAAACGCACCCGCACAACCCCCACACCGGCGCGCACCCCCACCCCGCGCGCCCTGAAACACAACCGCGGCCGACACCCGCGCCCCGCAGCGCAGCGCTACCGCACCGCCACGAACCCGTCCACGCCGCGCTCCGGCCGCGCCGCAGGGGCCGCCGCCGGATGGCCCACAGCGACCGCGCCCATCGGATCCCAGTCCTCCGGCAGGTCCAGCACCTCCCGCACCACCGGTCGGCAGAACATCGTCGACGACACCCACGCCGACCCCAGCCGCTCGCCCGCCAGCGCGACCAGCAGGTTCTGCACCCCGGCCCCGGCCGCGACCACGAACATCTCCCGCTCCGCCGCGTTCCGCCGGGGGTCCGGATAGGTGTGGGCGCCGTCCGCGACCAGGCACGGCACCACCAGATACGGCGCCTTGCGCAGCACGTCCCCGCGCCGCACCCGCTTGGCGATGGACTCCTCCGAGAAGCCGTCACCCCGCAGATCGGCGATCCAGGCGTCCCGCATGGCGTCGAGCAGCCGCCCCCGCGACTCCTCCGACTCCAGCAGCACGAACCGCCACGGCGTCGTGTGGTGCGGCGCGGGCGCGGTGACGGCGGCGGCCACGGCGCGCCGCACGGCCGCGCCGTCCACCGGCTCGTCGGTGAACTCGCGGACCGTACGGCGCAGGGTCACCGCTTCCCGTACGGCCTCCGAGGTGCCCAGCCGGAACATGTCGTCGGCGGCGCCGCGCACCAGCGGCCGCGCCCCCGCGTCGGACTCGTCATCGGCGTCGACCACGTGCGGCAGCCCCCGCAGCACCGCCACCGGCAGCCCGTCGGCCTTGCCCTTGACCAGCTCCCCGGCGGCGGCCAGCTCGTCGGCGGTGGCGACGACGGTGACGCTCAGCGCGTTCCCGTGGGTGTCGGTGCCGCCCCGCAGGTCGTCCAGGACGCGCACCCCGGCCGCGCCGATGGCGACGTCGGTGACCCCGGTGCGCCAGGGCCGCCCGAAGGTGTCGGTGACGATGACGCCGACGTCGACGCCGAGCGCGTCCCGCAGTCCGGCCCGGATGGCCCGGGCGGACGCGTCGGGGTCCTCGGGGAGCAACAGGATGGTCCCGGCGGCGGTGTTGGAGGCGTCGACTCCGGCGGCGGCCATGACCAGGCCGTGCCGGGTCTCGACGATCCGGGTGCGCCCGCGCCGCGCGACGACCCGGACGGTCTCGGCGTCTATGGCGGCCTCGCGGTCGTCGCCAGCGACGACGCGCCCCTCCGCCTTGCTGACGATCTTCGAGGTGACGAGCAGGACGTCGCCGTGCGCGAGCCCCGGCAGGCCGCCGGCGGTCGCGGCGTCGGCGATGAGCTTGGCGAGGTCGTCACCGGGCCGCACCTCGGGCAGCCCGGGGAGGGCCCAGACCTGGTACGAGGGCGTCTCCGACGAGGGTGATCCGCTCATGCCCGGACCTCCTCGGCCAGCGCCAGCGCCTCGGTCGCCATGCGCGCGGTGGCCTCGGTGTCGGTCATCATGAGCGGGATGGCCCGGCAGCGGATCCCGGCGGCCTCGACGTCGTCGACCGCCCCGGCGTCCACGGTGTCGACGAGCCAGCCGTCGAGCAGCCCGGAGCCGTAGTGCTTGGCGACGGCGGCGGCGGTGGATTCGACGCCGACGGCGGCGAGCACCTTGTCGGCCATGCCGCGCACGGGCGCGTCGCCGACGATGGGGGAGAGGCCGACGACGGGCACCCCGGCATCGGCGATGGCCTCGCGCACTCCGGGGACGGCCAGGATGGTGCCGACGCTGACGACGGGGTTGGACGGCGGGAAGAGGACGACGTCGGAGTCGGCGATGGCCTCCAGGACGCCGGGCGCGGGCTTGGCCTGGTCGGCGCCGACGGGCACCACGGCGTGGGCGGGCACGGAGGCGCGCATCCGGACCCAGTACTCCTGGAAGTGGACGGCCTTGCGGCCCTCGCCTTCAGGGTCGTCGATGAGGACGTGCGTCTCGACGCGGTCGTCCGTCATCGGCAGCAGCCGCACACCCGGCTGCCACCGCGCGCACAGCGCCTCGGTGACGGCGCTGAGCGAATAACCGGCGCTCATCATCTGCGTACGGACGATGTGGGTGGCGAAGTCCCGGTCGCCGAGGCCGAACCACTCGGGCCCCACGCCGTACGCCGCCAGCTCCTCCTTGACGGCGAAGGTCTCCTCGGCCCGGCCCCAGCCCTGCTCCTCGTGGATGCCACCGCCGAGGGTGTACATCACGGTGTCGAGGTCGGGGCAGACCTTGAGGCCGAAGAGGTGGATGTCATCGCCGGTGTTGCCGATGACCGTGATGTCGGCGTCGGGAACCGCCGCCATCAGACCACGGAGAAAACGGGCGCCGCCGATGCCGCCTGCCAGAACCACAATGCGCATGAGGGACAGTCTTGCAGTCGGCTACGACATGGGAACCGTGCGGGGCGGGCTCAGCGCAGGACGTCGAGCGCTCCGGGGGCGGCCGTATCGGCGGGCGTACCGGCGGTCCGGGCGGGATGCGGCGGCATCTCGGTGAGGCCGGGGAAGTAGATGTGCAGGCTGACGGCGGGTTCGAGCGCGTCGTTGACGACGTCGTGCACGTATCCGGGCGCGAAGACGCGCTGCGCTCCGGCGCGCAGCGTATGCCGTGCGCCGCCGTCCGCCCCCACGCGCTCGGTCAACTCACCCTGGAGCACGGTGAGTACGCCGGAGGAGCGCCCGTGGTCATGTGCTCCGCTGCCCTGGCCGGGCACCCAGCTGAGCAGCCACACCTCATAGCCGGGGCCGGTGCGCAGCCGGTGGTACCAGCGGGTGGTGGCGTCGTACCGGACGAGCGGCGCCCAGCCGTCGCGGTCGGCGGCGATGTCGCGGGCCAGTCCGGCGAAGCCGGAGACGGTGGTGGGGTGCGCGGGCGCGGGCGGCAGCAGATGCGGGATGGCGAGCGGGTCACCGGCGATCTGGACGTCGCTGTTCATGTGAGGGTTCCTCGGCGGGAAGCGCGGCGGTGCGCGAAGCGGAGCTGTGCGGGGTGACGCAGGGAGACGCGAAAGAAACGCGAGGGAGAAAGCTGGAGCCTCAGATGGGCATCAACAGCTGGAACAGCGACAGCGAGCCTGCACGGCGCAGCGGAACCCGTGGTCACGGGTCGACTGGGGCGCGTGGGTCACTGACATGAGGACAAGGACAGCGGGTCCTCGCCGTCCTGTCAACTTGATCACCGGCCTGGCGGAAAACGTCACCACTTCCGGTCGATGTGGAAGCAGGAAGGTTTGTGCCGGCGTTAGCCGGACACATGGCGCAGCACCCGCTGCCGAGTGCAACGGGAACGGTGTCCACGGCGTCCTCCACGGTGAGTGCGAGGAGGAACCGGGGCAGCGGAGGGAAACGTGTCGCGTTTAGGCCGATTTGAACACTTTCCGCGCAGCCTTGGTTCCGCAGAGTGAATAAGAGGCCCAATAGCAGATCTCGGCTTGACTGGCCCGGATCAGCGCACTTGTAATTTCACACGTGTCGTTCTGCCGGTCGACCGACGGCACCAGGGCACGGGGACGGCACCGGGGACGCATAAACAGACGAGGGGCGCACATGACCGAGTTGTTCCAGCAACTGCTGGTCGAAGAGGCGGACGAGGAGCTCGGTTGGCAGGAGCGCGCGCTGTGCGCCCAGACCGATCCCGAATCGTTCTTCCCGGAAAAGGGCGGGTCCACGCGCGAAGCGAAGAAGGTCTGCCTGGCCTGTGAGGTCCGTTCCGAATGCCTCGAGTACGCCCTCGCCAACGACGAACGCTTCGGCATCTGGGGCGGCCTCTCCGAGCGGGAGCGCCGCCGGCTGAAGAAGGCAGCGGTCTGACACATCCCCACAGCTCACGGCGGGCTACGCGCGAAGCGTCCCGTCCCCTGGAGGGGCGGTGGTCGGGCGACAGACGGGCCAGCGACGCGAAGCGTCTCCGTGAGGGGCGGTGGTCGGGCGACAGACGGGCCAGCGACGCGAAGCGTCTCCGTGAGGGGCGGTGGTCGGGCGACGGGTGGGGGGACGGCCGGGTACGCAGCCGTTAGTGTGGGGGCCCGTCCGAGGCGCGCCAACGTCCCCCTGGGGCGGGCTCGTCCACCGCAGTCCAGCGAACCGGGGCCCGTACCTCGATGTCCGTGCACAGCCACTCGGCGGCCCCATACCCGGCCGCCTCCGCCGGATTTGCCGCCGCGCAACCGGCACCTGAGTTCCCGCGCCACGTCGTCACCGCCGTGCTGGTCGCCCACGACGGCGCCCGCTGGCTGCCCGACGCGCTCACCGGCCTGCTCGGCCAGGAGCGGCCCGTGCAGAGCGTCGTCGCCGCCGACACCGGCAGCGCCGACGAATCGGCCCGGCTGCTGACCGAAGCCCTCGGCGAGGACCGGGTCCTGCACCTGGCACGCCGCAGCGGCTTCGGTACGGCCGTCGCCGAGGCCGTCCGCGGCGCCCCGGTGCTGGGCCCCGAGGAGCTGCCGTACCTCAAGCGCCCCAGCGGCTGGGATCCCGTCAACCGCGCCTGGCGCGACGACGCGTACGACATGCCGGAGCTGCCGCACGGCGAGCCCATCCAGTGGCTGTGGCTGCTGCACGACGACTGCGCGCCCGCCCCGGACGCGCTCCACGAGCTGCTGCGGGTCGCCGACGCCGAGCTGCTGGCCAACCGCGAGGCCGCGATCATCGGCCCCAAGCTGCGCGGCTGGTACGACGGTAAGCAGCTGCTCGAAGTGGGCGTCAGCATCGCCCGCAGCGGCCGCCGCTGGACCGGTCTGGAGCGGCGCGAACAGGACCAGGGCCAGCACGACCAGGTGCGGCCGGTGCTGTCGGTCTCCACCGCGGGCATGCTGGTGCGCCGCGACGTATGGGAGCAGCTGGGCGGTTTCGACCCCCGGTTGCCGCTCATGCGCGACGACGTCGACCTGTGCTGGCGCGCCCACGCCGCCGGGCACCAGGTGCTGATCGCGCCGGACGCCTCCCTGCGGCACGCCGAGGCGTCCGCGCGCGAGCGGCGCCCCATCGACTGCGTGGGCCGCTCGGTGGCCAGCCCGCACCGCGTCGACAAGGCCGGTGCCGTCTACACGCTGCTGGTCAACACCCGGGGCGCGCTGCTGCCCTATGTGATGCTGCGGGTCGTCCTCGGCACCCTGCTGCGCACCCTCGCCTATCTGGTGGGCAAGGTGCCCGGCCAGGCGCTGGACGAGGTCACGGGCCTGTCGGGCACGCTGCTGCGGCCCGGGAAGATCAGCGCCGCGCGCAAGCGGCGCGGCCGCCCGGCGACCGAGGCGAGCGAGCTGCGGCCGCTCTTCCCGCCCTCCGGCGCGACCGTGCGGGCGACGGTCGAGCAGATCGCCAGCAACATCGGCGGACGGTCGGAGCCCGAGCTGTCCTCGGGCGGGCGGCACGGTGCCGTCGAGTCCGGGCCGTCCGGCGACGACGCCGACTTCCTGGAGATCGAGCAGTTCGCACGGGTCAAGCGGATCGCGCGCAAACCGGGCCCGATGCTGTTCGTCGTGCTGCTGGTGGTCTCGCTGGTCGCCTGCCGTGAGCTGCTGGGCACCGGCGCGCTCGCGGGCGGCGACCTGCTGCCCGTCCCCGGACACGTCTCCGACCTCTGGGCGAGCTACGTCGACGGCTGGCATCCGGTCGGCACCGGCGGCACCCAGAGCGCGCCGCCGTATCTCGCCGCCCTCGCCGCACTGGCCACGGTCTTCCTGGGCAGCACCGGATTCACCCTGACCCTGCTGCTGGTCTGCTCGGTGCCGCTGGCCGGGTTCACGGCGTACTTCGCCTCCCGGCCGCTCGTCGAGTCCCGGCTGCTGCGCGCGTGGGGGAGCGTCGCGTACGCCTTCCTCCCGGCCGCGACCGGTGCGCTCGCGGGCGGGCGGCTGGGCACCGCCGTCCTGGCCGTCCTGCTGCCGCTGATGGCGCGGGCGGCGGCGGCCGCGGGCGGCTTCCGCGCGGGCGGTACGAAGGGCAGGCTGCCGAGCTGGCGCGCGGCGTGGGCGTACGCCCTGCTGCTGACGTTCACGATGGCCTTCACCCCGGTCGTCTGGCCGATCGCGCTGCTGCTGTCCGCCGGTGTGCTCGTCCTGCGGTGGCGGCAGGGCGAGCCGCTCGTGGCGTACGGGCTGCGCTTCCTGGCCGTCGTCCTCACCCCGCTCCTCGTGCTGGCCCCCTGGTCGGTGGATCTGCTCACCGACCCGGTCCGCTTCCTGAAGGAGGCCGGACTCGACAGCGGCGGCGGCTCCGCGTCCGCCCTGGACCTGCTCGCGCTCAGCCCCGGCGGCCCCAAGGGCGGCGGCACGCTACTGCTGATCGGCTTCGTGCTGGCCGCGCTCGCCGCACTGATGCGCGCCGAACGGCAGCTGACGGTGCGTACGGCATGGGTCGTGGCCCTCACCGGCTTCCTCTTCGCGGCGATCGGCAACGGCTCCGCCTGGGCCGGGCCCGCGACCCTCGTCTACGGGCTGGCGCTGCTGACCGCAGCCGTGGTCGGCGCCGAGGGCGCACGGGAGCGGGTGGCGGCGCAGAGCTTCGGCTGGCGCCAGCCCGTCGCCCTGATCATCGCCGTCGCCTCGGCCGCCGCCCCGCTGTACGCCGCCGTCACCTGGATGGTCAGCGGCGCGGACGGCCCGCTGTCACGGCGCGACCCCTCCCAGGTCCCGGCGTTCGTGGCGGCCGAGAGCGACACCCGGGACCAGGCCCGCACCCTGGTGCTCACCGGCGGCGACGCCCGCACCGACTACGCCCTGGTGCGCGGCTCCGGCGCCCGGCTCGGCGACGGCGAACTCGCCGCCGCGGGCGGCGCCGACACCCGCCTCGACGACGTCGTGGCCCATCTGGTCGCGGGCTCCGGCGCCGACCAGACCACACGGCTGGGCGCCTACGCGGTGCGTTATGTGTACGTACAGCAGGGCGCCCCGCGCGACATGACGCGCGTGCTGAACGCGACGCCCGGCCTCACCCAGCTCAGCAGGGAGGACGACGGCACCCTGTGGCGGCTGGACCAGCGGGTCTCCCGGGTCTCCATCGTCCCGCCCGGCTCCAAGAGCGGCGCCGCAGCGGGCACGGCGGCCGCGCCGGTGCCGGTGGCGGCCGGTCCCGTCGAGGCGCACACCACCATCCCGGACGGCGCGGACGGGCGCGTGCTGCGGCTCGCCGACCGGGCCACCGACGACTGGACGGCCACGCTCGACGGCAAGCCGCTGACGGCGAAGACCATCGACGGCTGGGCCCAGGGCTTCGAACTCCCCGCGAACGGCGGGCGGCTCGACCTCACCTACGACACCCCGATCACCCACACCGCGTGGATCTGGGCGCAGGGACTGCTCGCGGTCGTCCTGCTGGTGCTCGCGCTGCCGGGCCGCCGCCGCGACGTGGACGACGACATGCCGGAGGCGGAGGGCACGGCCGCCGCCACCGCCATCACCGCCGAGGATCTGGCGGGCGACGGCCGCCGGGCGCGGCGGCTGCGGGCCGCCGCCGAGGCGGCGCAGGCCGCGGAGGCGCCGCGGGACGCTCCGGCGGACGGCGGTGGCGCGGAGGCGGACGTAACCCCGCAGCCCGCACCGCCCGCCGAGCCGCCGGTGTTCATCCCGGAGCCGTTCGTACCGGACCAGCCGGACCAGCCGGACCAGCCGGACCAGCAGCCGCAGTCGCAGCAGCAGCCGTACGGGCAGTGGGACGCGCAGCAGCCGTACGCCGGCGCCGGATACGGGCAGTACCAGGGCGACCAGTACCAGGGCGACCAGTACCAGGGCGGCTATCCGTACCCGCAGGGGCAGTACCAGGACGCCCCATACCCGGCGGACCCGTACGCGGGTGGCGGCTACGCCGATCCGTACGCCGCCGGCCAGGCCGGTCAGTACGCCGATCCGTACGCCTACGACCAGCAGCAGCCCTACCCCGGCGGCACGTACCCGGACGGCACCTACCCCGACGGCACGTACCCCGCCCAGGGCGACACGACGTACGGCGACGACGCCCCCGAGGGCCGCCGCGACGGGAGCGATCAGCAGCGATGAACCGCACCACCCTGTCCCTGATCGGCGCGGCCACGGCGCTGGCCGCCGTCACCGGCGTGGCCTCCCTCACCGGCGGCTCGTCCGACGACGCGAGTACGGCGGCCAAGGCCGCCGGCCGGCTGCCCGTCCAGCGCTCCACGCTGCTGTGCCCGGCGCCCAGCTCCTCCGACGTGAGCAGCACGACGTACACCGCGTACACCCCCAAGCGGAGCGGCGGCGCGGGCGGCGGCAGCGGGACGGGCGAACTCCTGCCCGCCGACAGCGCCTCTGACGGGGTGCCGGACGAGGAGGGCGGCGCCACGGGCGGGAAGGGCAAGAACGCGCCCGTCCTGCCGCTGAAGCGCCCCGGCGCGCCGGTCACCACCGACACCGACCGCTCGGGCGCCCCCGCGCTCATCGGCACCGCCGACGGCCCGATCGCGCCCGGCTGGACCGTCCAGCAGACCACCGAGATCGACGCGGGCAGCGGGCGCGGCCTCATGGGCACCGCGTGCACCGCCCCGGACACCGACTTCTGGTTCCCCGGCGCGTCCACCGGCAAGGACCGGCAGGACTTCGTCCATCTGACCAACCCGGACGAGCGGGCGGCCGAGGTGGACCTCACGATGTTCGGCCCGAACGGGCGCCTCAAGCCCGTGAGCGACGACGAGTCGATCACGGTCCCGGGGCGGTCCACCGTGCCGGTGCTGCTCTCCACCCTCACCGACCAGCGGGCCACCGATGTGTCCCTCCATGTGACGGCCCGCAGCGGACGGGTCGGCGCCGCCGTCCAAGCCGCCGACGAGAAGCGCGGCGGCGACTGGATCCCGGCCTCCGCCGCGCCCGCCACGAGCGTTGCGATCCCCGGCATACCGGCCGACGCCACCTCGGCGCGCCTGGTGGTCTTCGCTCCCGGCGCCGACGACGCGGACCTCAAGGTGCGGCTCGCCGGGCCCACCAGCTCGATCACCCCGGCCGGACACGAGTCGCTGCACATCAAGAGCGGAATGACCTCGGCGATCGACCTCGGCGACGTCACCAAGGGCGAACCGGGCTCGCTGCTGCTCACCCCCGAGGGCGGCGCGGGCCCGGCCACCCCGGTGGTCGCCGGGCTGCAGGTCACCCGCGGCAAGGGGAGCGACCAGGAGACGGCGTTCATCCCCGCCACCGGCGCCATCGAACGCTCCGCCACCGCCGCCGACAACCGCGCCAAGGGCTCCACCCTCTCCCTGGTCGCCCCGGGCGCCACCGCGAAGGTCCGCGTCACCGCCTCGGCGGGCACCGGCGGCGGCACCCCGGCCAGTGAGACCTACACGGTCAAGGGCGGCACCACGAAGTCCGTCACCCCGCCGAAGCCCTCCGGCGCCAAGGGCCAGTACGCCGTCACCGTGGAACGCCTCTCGGGCGGCCCGGTGCACGCCTCCCGCATGCTGTCCCTCCCGCAGGGCGGCGTCCCGGCCTTCACGATCCAGCCCCTCCCGGACGACCGGGGCACGGTGGAGGTACCGCAGGCGACGCAGGACCTGTCCGTCCTGAACCGCTAGGGAGCGCGTGAGGGGGTGGGGCGCGTCCCCCGCCCCTACTCCTGCCCGTACCGCGGATCCACCGACTCCGGCTCCAGCCCCAGCAGCTCCGCCACCTGCTCGACCACGACCTCGTGCACCAGCAGGGCGCGCTCGTCCCGGTTCTTCGTACGGATCTCCACCGGGCGCCGGTAGATCACGATCCGGTCGGGCGCGTCGCCGCGCGCCGCGATGAAGCGCCCCAGCGGTACGGACTCGCCGTCCCATCCGTCGGTGAGGCCGGAGCCCTGCGACGGATGTCCGTCGAGCCCGTGCCCGGCCGGTCCGTCGGAGCCGCCGCCGGCCCCGGTGACCGGAACCTCCAGCACCGTGAAGTCGACTCCCGACAGCTGTGGCCACCGTCTCTCCAGCCGCTCCGCCGAATCCTGCACGAGATCGACGAAGGACTCGGCGCGGCTGACCGACAGCGGCACCTGGGGCGGCGCGATCGGACCGCGCATGCCCCGGCCGTGCCGGTCGCGGCGGCGGGGGCGCGGCTCGGGCTGGTCGGAGGGTACGGGCCTGGTCATCACTCACGAGGGTAGCCGTCGCCCCGCCCCCGGCACGTGCTTACTGGACAGCCACGTCCAATGTCGCTTAATGAACATTTCGGCCATGCTTGCGTTCATAAACGGACGTCTCTTAGGTCGCTTCCATGCCTCAGCGTGCCCCCTCTCGGTTCGGCTGCTGACCGGAATCGTCCTTGGCGACTGTCGGCCGTCCCGATGTCCGCGCTGGTCAGCAGGGAAGTGCACGTTTCGGGTGCACGGGACGAACCGGGACGACACGGCGGAGTGAGCTGGTGGAGAGTCGTCGCGGCCCGCTCAAGAGTGCGGTACCGTCCAACGTCGTGAGCCCTGTACGTCGCTGTTCGCGCACCGCCTGCGGCCGCCCCGCCGTCGCGACGCTGACGTACGTCTACGCGGACTCGACCGCGGTTCTCGGACCGCTGGCCACCTACGCCGAGCCCCACTGCTATGACCTGTGCTCGGAGCATTCGGAGCGGCTGACCGCCCCGCGCGGCTGGGAGGTCGTGCGGCTGGCCGTCGACACCGGTCCGGCCCGGCCGAGCAGCGACGATCTGGAAGCCCTGGCCAACGCGGTGCGCGAGGCGGCCCGCCCGCAGGAGCGCGCGGCCGGGGCCGGAGGCGGCCCCGGGGCGCCCGGTTCCGCGGGCGGTGGCGGGCAGAGCGGCCGGGAGGCCGACCCCCGGGAGGTCGCGCGCCGCGGCCATCTGCGCGTCCTGCGCTCACCGGAATCCTGACCGTTCCCGCTGGAGCGTGAGAATCCCGCCGCCGAGCGGACAATTCCCGGCGCCAGTCGATCACTTCGTTCCAAAGCATTGACGCGAACTCGCCACGGACATGACCATGCGTGGACCCCGAGTCCTCCGTTTCCGCATCACGGATGTGGACTTCCGTCGGATACGGCCGGGAATGCCGTCCCCAACGCCGGGAGGCCCGTGTGTTCGTGCAGCAGCTGGAGCCCGTCGCCGATTCACTGACCCTCTCCGCCCTCGTCGCCACCCTCCCCCTCCTCATCGTCCTCGCCCTGCTCGGCGGGGTGCGGATGCGCGCCCACTACGCGGGGCCCTTGGGCCTCGCCGTCGCCGTCCTCGTCGCCTGGCTCCCGTACGGGATGCCCATCGGCCAGACCCTCTCCAGCGCCGCGCAGGGCGCGCTGTTCGGCCTCTTCCCCATCATGTGGATCGTCGTCAACGCCCTGTGGGTGTACCGGATGACGGTCCGCACCGACCATTTCGACGTCCTGCGCCGCTCGTTCGGGCGGCTCTCCGACGACCCCCGCGTCCAGGCCCTGGTCATCGCCTTCTGCTTCGGGGCGCTGCTGGAGGCGCTGGCCGGATTCGGCGCCCCGGTGGCCATCTGCTCGGTCATGCTCGTCGCGCTCGGCTTCGACCCGGTGCGCGCCGCCGTCGTCGCGCTCGTCGCCAACACCGCGCCCGTCGCCTTCGGCGCCATGGCCACCCCGGTGGTGACGCTCGCTCAAGTCACCGGGCTGCCGCTGGACTCCGTCGCCTCCGTCGTCGGACGGCAGACCCCGCTGCTCGCCCTCGCCGTCCCCCTCCTGCTGGTCACGCTGGTCGACGGGCGGCGCGGGCTGCGCGAGACCTGGGCCCCGGCGCTCGCCTGCGGAACCGCCTTCGCCGTCGCCCAGTTCGCCGTCTCCAACTACCTCTCCGTCCAGCTCGCCGACATCGCCGCCGCGCTCATCGGCGCCGCCGCGCTCGTCGCCGTACCGTCCGCCCGGCGGCCCGCCGAGGAGCCGGTGCGCGCCGCCGTCCTCACCGGCGTGCGCAGCGACGACCTGGACCACGCGGACCCGCGCCCCGAGGTGCTGCGCGCCTACGCCCCGTACGCGCTCATCGTCGCGATCTTCTCCATCGCCCAGGTCGGCCCGGTCAAGGACCTGTTGGCCAAGGCGACCCGCACCATCGACTGGCCGTTCCTGGACGTCGCCGCCCCCGACGGGAAGCCGGTCGGGGGCAATCTCTTCGCGCTGCCCCTGGCCGCCACCGGCGGCACCCTCGTCCTGCTCGCGGGGATCGTCACCGCCGCCGTCCTGCGGGTCGCCGCGCGCGACGCCCTGGGGGAGTGGGCGGCCACCGTACGCGAACTGCGCCACGCGATCCTCACGGTCACCTCGGTGCTCGCCCTCGCCTACGTCATGAACCTCTCCGGACAGGCCGCCACCATCGGCCACTTCGTCGCCGCGGCCGGCGCCGGACTCGCCTTCCTCTCCCCGGTGCTCGGCTGGTTCGGCGTCGCCGTCTCCGGCTCGGACACCTCCGCCAACGCCCTCTTCGGCGCCCTCCAGGTCACCGCCGCCCGCGAGTCCGGGCTCTCGCCCGACCTGCTCGCCGCCGCCAACAGCTCGGGCGGCGTCCTCGGCAAGATGATCTCCCCGCAGAACCTCACCATCGCGTGCGCCGCGGTGGGCCTCAAGGGGCGCGAGGGGGACCTGCTGCGCAAGGTGCTGCCGTGGAGTCTGGGACTGCTGCTGTTGATGTGCCTGATCGTCGTCGCGCAGTCGTCCTTCCTGCTCGGCTGGATGCTGCCGTAATCCGCCACGTGACCGCGCCGCGCGAAGGCCCTCACAGCCGCCACCCAACCCCGAGAGGTAAGTTTTGAGATCCGTGGAGACTCTCCAAGAAGGACCTCGAGAAGGGGTTGGCTGTGCCCGACTTGTCGCAGATCGTGAAGGCGTACGACGTCCGTGGTGTGGTCCCGGACCAGTGGGACGAACCGCTCTCCGAGCTGTTCGGCGCCGCCTTCGCCCGGGTGACCGGCGCGGCCGCCCTCGTCGTCGGCCATGACATGCGCCCCTCGTCACCGGGCCTGTCGCGCGCCTTCGCCCGCGGGGCCGCCTCCCTCGGGGTGGACGTCACCGAGATCGGCCTCTGCTCGACCGACCAGCTCTACTTCGCCAGCGGCCATCTCGGCCTGCCCGGCGCGATGTTCACGGCCAGCCACAACCCCGCCCAGTACAACGGCATCAAGATGTGCCGGGCGGGGGCCGCGCCCGTCGGCCAGGACACCGGCCTCGCCGACATCCGCGCCCTGGTGGAGGAGTGGGCCGAGACCGGCGCCCCCGAGCCCGCCGCCGACCACGGCACCATCACCCAGCGCGACGTCCTCACCGACTACGCCGCCCATCTGCGCTCCCTCGTGGACCTCACCGCCATCCGGCCGCTGAAGGTCGTCGTGGACGCGGGCAACGGCATGGGCGGCCACACCGTCCCCACCGTCTTCGACGGGCTCCCCCTGGAGCTGGACGCCCTCTACTTCGAGCTGGACGGCACCTTCCCCAACCACGAGGCCAACCCGCTCGACCCCAAGAACATCGTCGACCTCCAGGCCCGCGTCCGTGAGACCGGCGCCGACCTCGGCCTCGCCTTCGACGGCGACGCCGACCGCTGCTTCGTCGTCGACGAGCGCGGCGAGCCGGTGGCCCCCTCCGCGATCACCGCCCTGGTCGCCGCCCGCGAACTGGCCAAGCACCCGGGCGGCACGATCATCCACAACTGCATCACCTCCTGGTCCGTCCCCGAGGTCGTCAAGGAGAACGGCGGCACCCCCATCCGCACCCGCGTCGGCCACTCCTTCATCAAGGCCGAGATGGCCCGCACCGGCGCCATCTTCGGCGGCGAGCACTCCGCGCACTACTACTTCCGCGACTTCTGGAACGCCGACACCGGCATGCTCGCCGCCCTCCACGTCCTGGCCGCCCTCGGCGGCCAGCAGCAGCCCCTGTCGCACCTGGTCGAGCAGTACGACCGCTACGCCGCCTCCGGCGAGATCAACAGCACCGTCGCCGACCAGACCGGCCGCATGGAGGCCGTCAAGGCCGCGTACGAGGGCCGCAAGGACGAGGGCATCGAACTGGACGAGCTGGACGGCCTGACGATCACCAGCGCCGACTGGTGGTTCAACCTCCGCCCCTCCAACACCGAGCCCCTGCTGCGCCTGAACGTGGAAGCCCGCGACCGCCAGACCGCCGACCGCGTCCGCGACGAGGTCCTGGCCCAGGTCCGCGCCTAGCCCCCGGCACGAAGCGTCCCGCGACCGCCCCCCGCCGCACCGGTGCGCCGAGGGAGCCCCAGGCGTCCGCTACCGGACGGCCCGGCGGGCGGCGTGGGCCCGCCCGCCCCAGCTGGGAGGAGTCCCCGGCGGAAGGTTCGCCCGCAACCGGGGGTCCACATCCATCCCCTACGGGCGCACCTCCCAGCCCCTCCGGGGTTTGTGGAGCGGGTCGGGGAAACGGAGATGCCCGACCTCCGGCCCCTCCGGGGTTTGTGGAGTGGGTCGGGGGCGGAGGTGGCCCACTCCCGGCGTCTCCGGGGTTTGTGGAGTGGGTCGGGGGCGGAGATGGCACACCTCCGGCCCCTCCGGTGTTTGTGGAGTGGGTCGGGGGCGGAGATGGCACACCTCCGGCCCCTCCGGGGTTTGTGGAGCGGGTCGGGGCGGAGATGCCCCACTCCCAGCCCCTCCGGCGTTTGAGGAGCGGGGGCCGGGGGCGGAGCCCTCGGTTTCGGGAAGGGGCGGGGTGGGGAAAACGGTCCCCGCCCAGCCCCAGCGGCGGCCACACCCCGCGCCCGCCCAGCGGGCCCCCGGGGCGCGCCCCGGGGACGGGGGCCGAGGCGGCCACCGGCCGCGCACGGGGCGGCCCCGGCGGTACGCTGACCACGCCGGACCCACGTCCGGCTGGACCACATCCGAAGGGACAGCCCATGCCGCTCGAAGCCGGTCTTCTGGAGATCCTCGCCTGCCCGGCGTGCCACGCCCCGCTCCGCGAGGAAGAGGCCGAGGAGACCCCCGAGCTGGTGTGCACGGACGGCAAGGGATGCGGTCTCGCGTACCCCGTCCGGGACGGCATCCCGGTCCTGCTCGTCGACGAGGCGCGCCGCCCGGCCTGACAAGGGCCCAAGGCCCAAGGTCCGACGACGTACGCCGCATCCCGCCCACGGCGATCGGAGGCCGTAGCTCCATGCTCGACGAATCCCTCCTCGACGCCCCCGAGGCCCTTGCCCGGGCCGATACCCGCGGGCTGTTGCGCGAGGCCGCCGAATCCGGCGCCAGGGTCCGTACGGCAGCCCGCCACGCCGCCGAGGCGGGCGTCGCGGACCTCAAGCCGGACGGGCGCCCACGCGCCGTCCTGGTCGCGGGCCCGGGCGCCGCGGGAAGCTGCACCGCCGATCTCCTCGGCGCGCTCAGCGGCGGCAACATCCCGGTGAGCCTGATCGGCCCCACCGGCGTCGCCCCCGCCCCCGGCGCCCTGCGCTGGACGCTGCCCGGCTGGGTGGGCCCGCTGGACCTGCTGGTCATCGCGACGCCGGACGGTACGGAGCCGGGGCTGCCACGCCTCGTGGAGCAGGCGTACCGCCGGGGCTGCGCGCTGGTCGCGGTGGCCCCGGGGCACTCGCCCCTGGCGGGCGCGGTGGCGCAGGCGCGCGGCCTGATGGTGCCGCTGGCCACGTCCGCGTACGACCCGCCCGGCAGCGGCCCCTCGCCGTACGCGACCACCCGGCCCGACGAGGCCGCCCCGGCCCCGGACCCCGGCACCGCGCGCCCCGAGGCCCACCCCGAGGGCGCTCTGGACGAGCCCGCCCCCTCCGGGGCGCAGGCGCGCCACACCACCCCGCCGCACATAGAGCCGCCCGGCACCGCACCGGACGAGGTCACCGGCCCCGCCCTGCCCGGCACGCTGTGGGCGCTGCTCACCCCGCTGCTCATGCTCGTCGACCGGATCGGCCTGGTCGCCGCACCGCCCGCCGCGCTGCAGCAGGTGGCCGACCGGCTGGACCGGGTCGCCGAGCGCTGCGGGCCGGCCATCGCCACGTACACCAACCCCGCCAAGACGCTCGCGGCCGAGCTGGCCGGGTCGCTGCCGCTGCTGTGGACCGAGGGCCCGGTGGCCGCCGCGACCGGACGGCGCTTCGCGGGGCTGCTCGCGACGCTCGCCGGGCGCCCGGCGCTCGCCGCCGATCTGCCCGGCGCGCTGGCCGCGCACGGCACGCTCCTGGCGGGGTCCTTCGCGGGCGGGGCCGACCCGGACGACTTCTTCCGCGACCGGGTGGAGGAACCGGAGGCGCTGCGCGCCCGGATCGTGCTGCTGCACGACGAGCCGGTGGGCCCCGTCTCGGCGGTCCCGTCGGCCCGCGAACTCGCGCTCGCGCACGAGACGGCGTTCAGCGAGCTGGAACCGGACGAGGGAAGCCCGCTGGAGCGCGCGGCCGAACTTCTCGCCATCACGGATTTCGCCGCCGTTTACCTCGCGCTTGCTTCGGCGGATAGAACTTGAGTCCGTACGCGAGGCCATGAACGGCCCGCGCCGGAAATCGGCATCCCCACGCGCATCCCCACGCCCGGACAGTCAGGAACCGCACCGCATGGACCGCCTCGTCAACACCGTGCGCCCCTACGCCTGGGGCTCCCTCACCGCCATCCCCGAGTTGCTGGGCGTCGAACCGACCGGCGAGCCGCAGGCCGAGATGTGGATGGGCGCACACCCCGGGGCGCCGTCCCGCCTCGACCGGGGCGAGGGCTCCGCCGCGCTGTCCGACGTGATCGCGGCCGATCCGGAGCGCGAGCTGGGCGCGGGCGCCGTACGGGCCTTCGGGCCGCGGCTCCCGTTCCTGCTCAAGGTGCTCGCCGCGGCCTCGCCGCTCTCCCTCCAGGTGCATCCGGACCTCGCGCAGGCGAAGGAGGGCTTCGCAGACGAGGAGGCCCGCGGTGTCCCGGTGGACGCCCCGCACCGCAACTACAAGGACGCCAACCACAAGCCCGAGCTGATCTGCGCCCTCACGCCGTTCGACGGGCTGTGCGGCTTCCGCGACCCCGACGAGGCCGCCGCGCTGCTGGCCGCCCTCGAGGTCGACTCGCTCAAGCCGTACGTCGACATCCTGCACGCACACCCCGAGTCGCACGCCCTGCGCGAGGTGCTGACGGCCGTCCTGACCGCCGACCGCGAGGCGATCGCCGACACCGTGCACCGGGCCGCGGCCGCCGCCGAACGGCTGGGCGCGCTGGACGGCCCGCACGCCCCGGCGTACGCGGCGTACGCCGCGATAGCCCGGCACTACCCGGGCGACCCCGGCGTGATCGCCGCGATGCTGCTCAACTTCGTGACGCTGCAGCCCGGTGAGGCGCTGTACCTGGGCGCGGGCATCCCGCACGCCTACCTCGACGGCCTTGGCGTCGAGATCATGGCCAACTCCGACAACGTGCTGCGCTGCGGTCTGACCCCCAAGCACGTCGACGTCCCCGAACTGCTCCGCGTCGTCCGCTTCGAGAGCGACGCCCCGGCGGTCCTGCGCCCCGAGGCGGACCCGTCCGGCGAGGAGCTGTACTCCACCCCCATCGACGAGTTCCGGCTCTCCCGGTACGTCCTGGCGGAGGGCGCCGCACCGCGCCGGCTGCCCTCCTCGGGCCCGCAGATCCTGCTGTGCGTCGCGGGCGAGGTTTCGCTCCGCGGTGACGGTGAACTCCGTCTGTCCCGGGGCGAATCGGCCTTCGTCAGGGCGGGCGAGGAGGTCTCCGTGACCGGCGACGGCACTGTGTTCAGGGCCACACTGACCGCCTGACGTCAGGCTCCCGCGGAGGGCTGGAACAATGGCCCGCCGTAACGGCAGTAAAGCTCAAGCAAAACTGCCATGAGCTGGAAGGGACATTCGGCACATATGAGTGCATCAGGCGGAACCAAGGCGATTGTTGCCGCACTGGGCGCCAACTTGGCCATCGCCGCAGCCAAGTTCGTGGCGTTCGCCTTCAGCGGCTCGTCGTCGATGCTCGCCGAAGGCGTGCACTCGCTCGCCGACTCGGGCAACCAGGGACTGCTGCTCCTCGGCGGCAAACAGGCCAAGCGCGCCGCGACCCCCGAGCACCCCTTCGGCTACGGCCGCGAGCGCTACATCTACGGCTTCCTCGTCTCCATCGTGCTGTTCACCATCGGTGGCGTCTTCGCGCTGTACGAGGGCTACGAAAAGATCAAGCACCCGCATGACCTGGAGGCCTGGTACTGGCCGGTGGGCGTGCTCCTCTTCGCGATCATCGCGGAGGGCTTCTCGTTCCGTACGGCCGTCAAGGAGTCCAACGAAACCCGCGGCAAGCTGACCTGGGCCCAGTTCGTCCGCCGCGCGAAGGCCCCCGAGCTGCCCGTCGTCCTCCTGGAGGACCTCGGCGCCCTGGTCGGCCTCGTCCTCGCCCTCGGCGGCGTCGGCCTCTCCCTCCTGACCGGCGACGGCATCTGGGACGGCATCGGCACCATGTGCATCGGTGTCCTGCTGGTCCTGATCGCCCTCGTCCTCGCGGCCGAGACGAAGTCCCTCCTGCTGGGCGAGGCGGCCGACGTCGACCAGGTCGCCAAGATCCGCGAAGCGGTCGTCGACGGCGAGACCGTCACCGGCCTGATCCACATGCGCACCCTCCACCTGGGCCCCGAGGAACTCCTGGTCGCCGCCAAGATCGCGGTCCAGCACGACGACAGCGCGGCCGACGTCGCCCGCGCGATCGACGAAGCGGAAGCCCGCATCCGCGCGGCGGTCCCGATCGCCCGAGTGATCTACCTGGAGCCGGACATCCTCCGAACCTCCGCAGCCTGAGCCCCCCCGATCGCCCCGAGCTCCCGCGCCCGGGGCGATCGCGCGCCCAGCCCACCCACCCGCCCGGCCACGACGTCTACGCCACCCCCGGCCCCGGGGATCCAGCCGGGGCCCACTGCGCCGACGCGGGGCCGCCGGCGCAGCTACCCGGGGGCGGGCCAGCGGCGCAACCCCTGGGGCCGGGGGTACGGGGCCTCAGGGGCACAGACCGATACGACGCGCACCGGCGCGGGCCGGGGCGCAGCCGCCCGGAGGCGGGCCAGCGGCGCAACCCCCGGTCGGGACCGAAGGCGGAGCGCCGCGGCCGGCCCCAGGGGGCCGTAACCCCGGCGGGGTGGCCCCGGGGCCCAGCCGGGTACGGCGAACGGGGAGCGGGCCTGCTGCGCCGGCACGGGGCCGCCGGCGCAGCTACCCGGGGTCCCAACGGCGAGCCCCGGGCCGCAGGCCCCGGCCAGCATCTGGCCCAGGGGCCGTAACACCGTCCCGGGGGGCCTCAGGGGAACAGCCCGGCACGGCGCGCACCTGCGCGGGCCCGGGGCCGGCTTCCCGGGGGCGGGCCCAGTTGGCGTACCCCTGGGGCGCAGGCCCCGGTCAGCAACCGGCCCCGGAGCGCAAGCCCGGGGGCGGGGTCCCATGGGTGCAGCCCGGTACGGCACGCGGGGAGTCGGCCCGCTGCATCCGGGCGGGGCTGGGGCGTAGCTGCCGGGCGACGCACCCCCGGGCCTCAGACGCAGCACCGCAGCGGGGTCCAGGGGCGCAGCCCCGGCGGGGGCCGGGGCGCAGCCCCGGATTCGGGAAGGGGCGGGGTGAGGAAGAACCCACCCCGCCCACCACCTACGCGATCTCGCCCAACACCCGCAAGATCGCTTCCACATCCCCCGCCCCCACCAACCGCTCCCGAAACTCCGCAACCATCAGCTTCCGCGACAGCAGCGCCAGAATCCGCAGGTGCTCATCCCCCGCCGCAGCCTCCGGCACCGCGATCATGAAGACCAGCCGGGCCTTCGTACCGTCCGGCGCGCCCCATTCGATGCCCTCGGCGGACCGGGCGAAGCCGACGACCGGCGCGGTCACCGCGTCCGTCTTGGCGTGCGGGATGGCGATCTCCTCGCCGAGACCGGTCGTGCCCTGCTCCTCGCGGGCGAACGCGGCCCGCACCAGTTCCGCGGCGTCCGCGACCTTGCCGCTCGCGCCCAGCAGCTCGGCCATCTCGCGGATGGCATCGTCCTTGCGGTCGGCGGTCAGCTGCTCCTTGACGGTCTGCTCGGTCAGATACCCGGACAGCACCGAACCCTCGACGGACTCCGCAGGCTCCACGCCGGCGGTACGAGCGGCAGGCACGGCCCCCGACGAAGCCCCCGAGACGCCGCCCGCACCACTCGCACCACCCGCACCACTCCCCACCAGCACCGGCTCGGCCACACCACCAGCCACCCCCACATCAACGGAAGCCGAAGCCGAAGCCGACGCCGAAGCCCGCACCCTCCCCATCGACATCAGCCCGACCGTAGCCACCGCCGTGACGGCCGTACCGACCACCACCGCCACGAAGAACATCGGCACGCCACCCACCGCACCGAGCACCGCCACGATGGGCCCGCCGTGCGGCACGCTGTCCTCGACCGACGCCAGCCCGGCTATGGCCCCGGCCACCGCACCGCCGAGCATGTTCGCGGGGATCACCATCGCGGGCCGCGCCGCGGCGAACGGAATCGCACCCTCCGTGATGCCGAAGAAGCCCATGAAGAGGGCGGCGAGCCCCGTCTCCCGCTCCTGGTCGTCGAACATCCGGCGACGGATCAGCGTGGCCAGCCCCTGCCCCAGCGGCGGCACCGGAATGGCCGCCGCGCACGCGCCCATGACCTCGGGGTTCTTGGACACCAGCCCGGCACCGAAGAGGAACGCCGTCTTGTTGACCGGTCCGCCCATGTCGAACGCGATCATCAGCCCGAGGATGATGCCGAGCAGCGCCGCACTGGTCCCGGTCAGCCCGCCGAGCCAGTCGGTGAGGTTCTCGAAGACCCACGCGATGGGCCGGCCGAGCACGTAGATGAAGAAGAGGCCGAGCATGGAGGTCGCCACGATCGGGATCACGATGATCGGCATGATCGGCTGGACGAACTTCGGTATCCGGACCTTCTTGATCGCCTGCACCAGATACCCGGCCAGGAAGCCGGTGACGATCGCCCCGATGAACCCGGCGCCCGCCTCGCTGTCGTACAGCTCGCCATGGGCCGCGATCCAGCCGCCGACCATGCCGGGCACCAACCCGGGCCGGTCGGCGATGGCGTACGCGATGTAACCGGACAGGGCGGGGATCATCAGCTGGAAGCCGATGGTGCCGATGTCGTTGACGGTCTTCCAGAAGGAGTCGTCGGGGATGACGATCCCCTTGGACGTCGTATCGCCGCCCAGCGCGAGCGAGACGGCGATCAGCAGACCGCCGACCACCACGAACGGGATCATGTACGAGACGCCGTTCATGAGCGCCTTATAGGTGACGCCGCGCCCCGTACGACCACCGCCGTCACCGCCACCGGCACCAGCGCCCGCCGCAGGGCCGTCACCCCGGCCACCGCCTCCGTACACCGGCGCGTTCCGCACCTGCTCGATCAGCCGCTCCGGCTGGTGGATCCCCTCGGCCACCCCGACGACGAGCACCTTCTTGCCCACGAACCGGCTGCGGTCGACATCCTTGTCGGCGGCGATGATGATGCCGTCCGCCTCGCTGACATCGTTGTCAGACAGCACGTTCTCGGCCCCGATCGAGCCCTGCGTTTCCACCTTCATGCGATGGCCGAGCGATTCCGCGGCCTGCGCCAGCTTTTCGGCGGCCATGTAGGTGTGGGCGATGCCCGTCGGGCAGGCGGTCACCGCGAGCAGTTTGAGCCCCGGCCCGCCGGTCTCCGCACTGTCGCTGGCCCCCGCACCGTTGGGGGGATCGGCTGGACTGGTCACGTGGTTCTCCTTGTCAGGATCAGCTTCCTCGGCAGCGTCGACAGCGCCGTCAACACGCCGAGCAGCGCGGGAATGTGCAAGCGTCCCCGTGCCAGCGGCATCCTGCAATACCCGTGGACGGGATCAAAGCGGTCCGCCCCGCGCCCAGGCCCCGACCCTGACCCGGGGCCGAAGAACACCCCCGCGGGCTGGGGCTCACCCCACCCCGCGGTGTAGATTCGTGACCGAGCCAGACGTCGCTGCTGATGGCGGTCGGGCGGCCCGTCCAGCGGGTCGGCCGAGGGAGAGAGGGCCTCCGACGGACTGCGCACTGCGAGCAAAGGGGACACGTGTGTCCGCTTCACGTGTGTCCGGATCCGGACACACGCCGGACGCACCGTGCCCGCTGCCCGCAGGCCAGCCGAACAACTCTCGCTCGCCAACCGATCCATGAGGAGCAGCACCCATGACGACAGCCGACTCCGGTCAGGACTTCAAGGTCGCCGACCTCTCCCTGGCCGATTTCGGTCGTAAGGAGATCACCCTCGCCGAGCACGAGATGCCCGGCCTGATGGCGCTTCGTAAGGAGTACGCCGCATCCCAGCCGCTGGCCGGTGCCCGTGTCACCGGCTCGCTGCACATGACGGTGCAGACCGCGGTCCTGATCGAGACCCTGACCGCGCTCGGCGCGCAGGTCCGCTGGGCGTCCTGCAACATCTTCTCCACCCAGGACCACGCGGCCGCCGCGATCGCCGTCGGCCCGAACGGCACCCCGGAGAACCCGCAGGGCGTCCCGGTCTTCGCCTGGAAGGGCGAGACCCTGGAGGAGTACTGGTGGTGCACCGAGCAGGCGCTGACCTGGCCGGGTACCGCCACCGGCGGCCCCAACATGATCCTGGACGACGGTGGCGACGCCACCCTCCTCGTCCACAAGGGCGTCGAGTACGAGAAGGCCGGCGCCGCCCCTGACGTCTCCACCGCCGAGAACGACGAGCACCGCGTCATCCTCGAGCTGCTGAACCGCACCCTCGCGGAGAGCCCGCAGAAGTGGACGCAGCTCGCCTCCGAGATCCGCGGTGTCACGGAGGAGACCACCACCGGCGTTCACCGTCTGTACGAGATGCACCGGGACGGCACCCTGCTCTTCCCGGCGATCAACGTCAACGACGCGGTGACGAAGTCGAAGTTCGACAACAAGTACGGCTGCCGCCACTCCCTGGTCGACGGCATCAACCGCGCCACCGACGTTCTGATCGGCGGCAAGGTCGCGGTCATCTGCGGCTACGGCGACGTCGGCAAGGGCTGCGCGGAGTCGCTGCGCGGCCAGGGCGCCCGGGTCATCGTCACCGAGATCGACCCGATCTGCGCGCTGCAGGCGGCGATGGACGGCTACCAGGTCGCCACCCTGGACGACGTGGTGGAGACCGCGGACATCTTCATCACCACGACCGGCAACAAGGACATCATCATGGCCGCCGACATGGCCAAGATGAAGCACCAGGCGATCGTCGGGAACATCGGCCACTTCGACAACGAGATCGACATGGCCGGTCTCGCGGCGATCCCCGGCATCGTCAAGGACGAGGTCAAGCCGCAGGTCCACACCTGGACGTTCCCCGGGGGCAAGAAGCTCATCGTGCTCTCCGAGGGCCGTCTGCTGAACCTCGGCAACGCGACCGGTCACCCGTCGTTCGTGATGTCCAACTCCTTCGCGGACCAGACCATCGCCCAGATCGAGCTGTTCACCAAGCCCGAGTCCTACCCGACCGACGTGTACGTACTGCCCAAGCACCTGGACGAGAAGGTCGCCCGGCTCCACCTGGAAGCGCTCGGCGCCAAGCTGACCACGCTCCGCCCGGAGCAGGCCGACTACATCGGCGTCCCGGTCGAGGGCCCGTACAAGCCCGACCACTACCGCTACTGATCGCCCCGGCCGGTGCCGAGCACCGGCCCACCGGCCCCGCCGCCCAGGCGGGGCCCCAGGGCCCGTCCGCGCCGTTCCGGCCGGGCGGGCCCCAGTTCGTCAAGGACCTCACCATGCCTCGCGGCCGCTACTCCCTCCATGACACCCACGACCACGCGCCCCTCGGCGAAGAGCACTTCCACTGCGCGCCGGGCCCCAGTGGCTGGCGATACGTCGCACAGCGCACCTCACCCTCCGGCGAGCACACCGGTTCCGTGGACCTCACCCTCGATGAACTCGGCCGCCCCCTCCGCCTGGAGCTCCACGCCGCGAGCTGGCGGGTCCGCGGCGGCGCCATGGAAGGCGTGACCTGGGTCCGTACGGACCCCTCCGGTGAGCACGCGACCGAGGGCAACACCCAGGCCCACGCGTTCACTGGCACCTCACCGGCCTTCCTGATCGCCCTCTCCCGCATGCTCCGGCTCGAACCCGGCACGGGACCGGTACGCGTCCGCCTCGTCGCGTTCACCGACCCGGTCCTCGCACCGCGCACCCTCGACCAGTCCTGGGCACTGCTCGGCAGCACGGCGCACACCACCGACAGCGGCCCGCTCACCGTGGACGAATACCAGGTCAGCGAGCTGGACACGGGTGAGCAGCACACGGTCCACATCGCGGGCGACGTGGTGCTCGCGGCCCCGGGCATCGAGCTGGAGGAGCTGGAGACCCCGCCGTCGTCCTTCGGGTGATGTGCGGAGCGCCCCGCTGAGCTGGTACGGTGTTCATCTCCCCGAAACCTGTTGACATGGGCCATGTGGGGAGGTAGATTTTAACGGTTGCGATGAGCGGCGTGGTACGTTGCTCAGCAGCCGTTGGCATCTGAACCGCTCCGTTCGTGAAGGCAATTCCAACGGAGCACTTTGACCCCGTAGGTAATCGCAAAGCCGATTAGGTCGGCCGATGCGACTCTGCTAAAGTCGAAGACAGCCGAAAGGCAAAGGCCGCCAACAGGCCACCGGAAACGGAATTCGGACCGGAAACGGAACGGAAAACGGATCTGGTAAGGTTGGAAACACGAAAGGCCGGAAAGCCGAAAGGCTGAAAGGCTGGAGGGAAAAGCCCGGAGAAGCCGGTGATACGGTTTCAAAGGAAGCGTCCGTTCCTTGAGAACTCAACAGCGTGCTAAAAGTCAACGCCAGATATGTTGATACCCCGTCCATGCGGTCTTCGGATCGTGGGCGAGGTTCCTTTGAAGAAAAACACAGCGAGGACGCTGTGAACCATCGGATTATTCCTCCGGTGGTTCCGCTCTCGTG
>NZ_JBIBJI010000018.1:0-173385 GCF_042958345.1 Streptomyces sp. NPDC007983 | reverse complement strand
GCATCAGCGTGCTGTTCGCCATGCTCCGCGACGGCACCTTCTACGAACCCCGAACCCCACGCCTCGCTTGACGAAAGACATAGAGGCACCCCCCGCGTCAGCAGCGGCTGCCGGGGGGACCGGAGAGGGTGTCGAGCAGGCCGCCCAAGGCGTCACGCTCCTGGTCGTTCAGCGGGGCCAGGACGTCCTCGGCGGCCGCCCGGCGCGCGTCGCGCAGGGCGCGCAGCGTCGACTGGCCGGCCTCGGTCAGCTCGATCCGCACCACCCGGCGGTTGGACGGATCCGGCGCGCGGCGCACCGAGCCGTGCGCCTCCAGCGCGTCCACCAGCGAGGTCACCGCGCGCGGAACCACCTCCAGGCGCTCTGCGAGGTCCGCCATCCGCGGCGGCCCGTCGTGGTGTGCCACCGTGCGCAGCAGCCGGGCCTGGGCCGGGGTGATGCCCAGCGGCTCCATATGGTGCTTCTGGGCACGCTGCAGTCGGCGGGTCAGGCGCAGCAGTTGCTCCGCGAGGCCGGATGTCTCGGAGATGGGCATGATCGCAGTCTATCGGACCTTGTTCATTGTGAGTATAGGTAACAGTGAGCTATGCTCGGAAAGTCCGTGGCGCCTGCCATCAGAAGGAGCCCATGCATCACGACACACCGCCATCGCCCCCATCCAGCCCCGAACCGGAGCGGCCCGCGCAAGTGCGGCGCATCCTCCGGCTCTTCCGCCCCTACCGCGGCCGGCTCGCCCTGGTCGGCCTGCTGGTCGGCGCCTCCGCGCTGGTCTCGGTCGCCTCGCCGTTCCTGCTCCGTGAGATCCTCGACGACGCCATTCCCGAGCGGCGCACCGGTCTGCTGACCCTGCTCGCCCTCGGCATGATCGCCGCCGCCGTCGTCAACAGCGTCTTCGGCGTCCTGCAGACCCTCATCTCCACCACCGTCGGCCAGCGCGTCATGCACGACCTGCGCGCCGCCGTCTACGACCGGCTGCAGCGCATGCCGCTCGCCTTCTTCACCCGCACCCGCACCGGCGAGGTGCAGTCCCGGATCGCCAACGACATCGGCGGCATGCAGGCCACCGTCACCTCCACCGCCACCTCGCTGGTCTCCAACCTCACCAGCGTCGTGGCCACGGTCGTCGCCATGCTCGCCCTCGACTGGCGGCTGACCGTCGTCTCGCTGCTCCTGCTGCCGCTGTTCGTCTGGATCAGCCGCCGGGTCGGCAACGAGCGCAAGAAGATCACCTCGAAGCGCCAGAAGCAGATGGCGGCCATGTCCGCGATGGTCACCGAGTCCCTGTCGGTGAGCGGCATCCTGCTCGGCCGCACCATGGGCCGCTCCGACTCGCTGACCCAGGAGTTCACCCGGGAGTCCGAGCGCCTGGTCGGCCTGGAGGTGCGGGCCAGCATGGCCGGCCGCTGGCGGATGTCCACCATCGGCGTCGTGATGGCCGCCATGCCCGCCGTCATCTACTGGGCCGCCGGAATCGCCCTCCAGGCCGGGGGCCCGGCCGTCTCCATCGGCACCCTGGTCGCCTTCGTCTCGCTGCAGCAGGGGCTGTTCCGGCCCACCGTCAGCCTGCTTTCCACCGGGGTGGACATGCAGACCTCCCTCGCGCTCTTCGCCCGCATCTTCGAGTACCTCGACCTGCCGATCGACATCACCGAGCCCGCCCGGCCGGTGCGGCTGCAGACGGTGCGCGGCGAAGTCCGTTTCGACGGCGTCGACTTCGACTACGACGCCCAGGACCCGGCCTCGCCGCAGGGGACCCTGCGCGATATCGACCTGACCGTCCCGGCGGGCGGCAGCCTGGCCGTCGTCGGCTCGACCGGCTCCGGCAAGACGACCCTCAGCTATCTGGTGCCCCGGCTGTACGACGTGACCGGCGGCCGGGTGCTGATCGACGGGGTCGACGTGCGGGATCTCGACTTCGAAAGCCTCGCCCGCGCGGTCGGCGTCGTCTCCCAGGAGACCTATCTCTTCCACGCCTCGATCGCCGACAACCTGCGGTTCGCCAAGCCCGACGCCACCCACGCGGAGATCGTCGCGGCGGCCGAGGCCGCCCAGATCCACGACCACATCGCCGCCCTCCCGGACGGCTACGACACCCTGGTGGGGGAGCGGGGGTACCGCTTCTCCGGCGGTGAGAAGCAGCGGCTGGCCATAGCGCGGACGATCCTGCGCGACCCGCCCGTCCTCATCCTCGACGAGGCCACCAGCGCCCTGGACACCCGCACCGAGCAGGCCGTGCAGAAGGCCATCGACGGCCTCGCGGTCGGCCGCACCACCATCACCATCGCCCACCGGCTCTCCACCGTGCGCGACGCCGACCGGATCGTCGTCCTCGACGGCGGCCGCATCGCCGAGCAGGGCACCCATGAGGAACTGCTCGCCCAGGACGGCCGCTACGCCGCCCTGGTGCGGCGCGACACCCAGCTGTCGCCCGTCGCCCCCGCCGTATAGCCCCCGGCGCATAAGCCCGCGCCGGGGCGTCAGGAGAACTCGGCGCGTACCGCCTCCGTGTGCTCGCCCAGCGCGGGCACCGGCCGCAGCGCGGCCTGACGCCCCGCCACCTCGACCGGCGGCAGCAGACCGCGCAGCGGCCCGACGGGCGAGCCGAACTCACCCCACCGCTCCCGGGCGGCCAGCTGCGGATGATCGGCCAGCCCCGCGACATCCCGCAGCCGGGCATTGGCGATGCCCGCCCCGTCCAGCAGGGCCACCAGCCCGTCGGCCGTATGGCCCGCGAAGGACCGCTCCAGCTCGGCCGTCAGCTCCTCGTCGTGGGTGCGGCGCAGCGGATTGTCGGCGAAGCGCGCGTCGCGGACCAGCTCCGGGCGGCCCACGACGCGTTCGCACAGGGCGATCCACTCGCGGTCGTTCTGCACGCTCAGAAACACCTGGGCGCCGTCGCCGCAAGCGTAGGCCCCGTACGGGGAGATCGACGGGTGGCGGGCCCCGCTGCGCACCACCCCGCTTCCGCCGTAGGCCTGCGCGAAGTACGGATGCCCCATCCACTCGCCCAGCGCGTCGAGGAGGCTGACGCTCAGGTCCGTCCCCGCGCCGGTGCGCTCCCGCTCGTACAGCGCGGTGAGGATGCCGGTGTACGCGTACATCCCGCCCGCGATATCGGCGATCGAGATGCCGGGACGGGCGGGCTCCTCGGGGCTGCCGGTGATCGACAGCAGCCCCGCCTCACACTGGACGAGCAGGTCGTACGCCTTCTTGTCCCGGTACGGCCCGCGGTCGCCGTATCCGGTGATCGCGCAGTTGATCAGGCGCGGATGCCCGGCCCGCAGCGTGTCCGCCGAGAGCCCGAGCCGGTCCACCGCCCCGGGCGCGAGATTGTGCACGAACACGTCGGCGCGGGCCAGGAGGGTGTCGAGCAGGGCCCGGTCCGCGCCGTCCTTCACATCGAGGACGACGCTCTCCTTGCCGCGGTTGACCCAGACGAAGTACGCCGACATGCCCTTGACCTCACGGTCGTACTCCCGGGCGAAGTCGCCCCGCCCCGGCCGCTCCACCTTGATGACCCGCGCGCCGAGGTCGGCGAGCTGGCGGGAGGCGAACGGGGCGGCGACGGCCTGTTCGAGGGCGACGACGGTGATGCCGTCCAGGGGCTGCGCGGGCATGGGCGACTCCTTCGATACGGATAGCTCCTGTCTTCCCCGCAGTGAGCGGCCGCCGAACGCCGCTCACCGCGCCGGGTTCAGCCGGACGGCTTCCGGTTCAGCCGAGCAGCCTCCGCAGGTAGGCGATCTGCTCGGCCTGCTGGTGGGTGCCCCCGCCCTCATGGCCGTTGAAGGACCACACCTTCAGCTCCTTCTCGCCCGCGTAGTGGTGGTACGCGGCGAAGCCGCACGAGGTCGGGGTGATCTCGTCGCGCAGGGCGGTCGAGAAGAGCGCGGGCGCGGTGGCCCGGGCCGCGAAGTTGAGGCCGTCGAAATGGTCGAGGGTCGCGAAGACCCGCTCGGTGAGATCGCGCTGACCGGCACAGAAGCGGGCCAGTTCGCCGTAGGGATCGGCGTCGGTGATCTCGACGGCCCGCCGGATGTGCGTCATGAACGGCACGTCCACCAGCGCCGCGGTCAGATCCGGCACCAGCCCGGCCGCCGCCAGGGCCATGCCACCACCCTGGCTGCCGCCGCTCACGACGATCCGGTCCGGGTCGACCAGCGGATGCGTGCGAGCGGCCTCCACCGCGCGCACGGCGTCGGTGTACAGCCGCCGGTAGTAGTAGTCGTCCGGGGAGAGGATGCCCTGGGTCATCTTGCCCGGCGCCTCGGGGCCGGTGCCGCCGACCGGATCGGGAGTGGCACCGGGGGAGTGCTGGGCCCAGCCCTGGCCCCGGGTGTCCATGACGAAGACCGCGTAGCCCACCGACGGCCACAGCAGCCAGTTGTGCGGCAGGCCCCGGCCGCCGTTGTAGCCGATGTACTGCACCACGCATGGCAGCGGGCCCGTCGCCTCGCGCGGGGCCAGCAGCCAGCCGCGTATCCGGTGCCCGCCGAACCCGGAGAACTCGACATCGTAGGTGTGCAGCCGGGCCAGGCCCGCGTCGGTCCCGGTGAAGACCGCGTCCAGCTCCGTGGTGCGGGACTCGGCGAGGGTGTGCTCCCAAAAGGCGTCGAAGCCATCCGGCTCGGGCAGCGGGGGCCGGTACGTGCGCAGCTGGTCCAGGGGCATATCGACGAACACGGGGCGAAGACCTCCGGAGAATCGGTATGGCGATGGGCGATGGCCAGGGACAACGTGGGAGGAGCAGGTTCGGACGTCAAGGATCGTTCGGACATCCGATCAGCGTTCGACTTCTCGGTCAAGAGGAAATATGCGCCGGGGGAGCGGTACTGGAACGGACGATCAGCCGGGTGGACAGCTCGGTCCGCATCCCCTCCGGGACCTCACCCGCCCTCAGCCGCAGCAGGGTGCGCAGCGCCGTCGCCGCCATCTCCGACAGCGGCTGACGGACCGTGGTGAGCGCCGGTGTCGTCCAGCGGGCCTGCGGCAGATCGTCGAAGCCCACTACGCTGACGTCCTCCGGCACCCGCAATCCCCGCTCCCGCAGCGCCCGGTACGCGCCGAGCGCCATCGGGTCGGAGCACACGAACACCGCCGTCGGCGGCTCGGGCAGCTCCAGCAGCTCCGTCATCCGCTGGTACGCGCCGGCCTCCCGGAAGTCGCCGTAGCGTACGTACGCGAGCGGCACCCGCAGCCCGGCAGCGGCCATCGCCGAGCGGAACCCGGCCACCCGCGCACCGCTGCACACCTTCCGCCGGTACCCGCCGATCACCGCGATCCGCCGGTGCCCCAGCGCGAGCAGATGCTCGGTCGCGCTCACGCCGCCCTGCCAGTCGGCGGCGCCCACGGACGGTACGCCCGGCGGCGGCACCGGCCCGGGGTCGATCAGCACGAACGGAACCCGGTGCTCATCGAGCCAGGCGTACTGGGTGGGCGTCAGCTCCGCGAGATGGAACAGCACCCCGGAACTGCCCCGGTCGCACAGCTTGTCCAGCCAGCCCCGCTCGGGCCGCCCGTCGCGGGTGCGCGGCAGCCCTGCCGACACCACCACCTCCAGGCCGGCGTCGTGCGCCGCCGCCTCCACCCCGTGCAGCACCGCTCCCGACCACGCGCCGTCCAGTGAATGCACCACCAGATCGACCAGGGCGGGCGGCCGGGGCGCCTCCAGACGCGGTTTGCGGACGTACCCCAGACGGTCCAGGACCTCGCTGACCCGGCGACGCGTGTCGGGCGCCACATCCTCGCGGCCGTTGACCACCTTCGAAGCGGTCGGCACCGAAACCCCTGCCTCGCGGGCGACGACCGCCAGCGTCGGACCCGTCGACCCCGGGGAACGCGCCATCGAGATACCCCCTTCCCGAACCCGCCCAAGCGCGACACCGACCGGGCAGAAACCGGTTACTACAGTAAGGCCGCCTCAACTCCGACGGGAAGACCCGGGAATTGAGGCGGCGGCACCGCGCCGACCCTTCAGCCGTTCACGGTCACAGGCCGTAGCGGTTCTTCAGATGGCGCCAGAAGTCCCGGTACATCCACTTGTCGAATTCGGTGATGTGGTCGGCGGTTCCCGCCTGCATGAGGAAACCGCCCACCCCGGTCGGGGTCCAGTCGTAGAAGTCGTCCAGACCGTAGGTGTGCCCGATCTCGTGCAGCAGGATGTGGATGTTGTCCTGGTTCAGCGCGCCCAGCATGTACTCGCTGCCGATGCGCTGCCCCCAGTCACCGCCCGCGCCGCCGCCGAAGCCCTTGGTCAGCCACAGCGACTGGTCGTAGTGGCGCGCCGCGCCACCGGGGCACTTGGAGTAGTTGCCGTCCTGGTGGAAGAAGCGGCCGCAGTCCGGGGAGCACTGCGGGGCGCCGCCGCCGTCCAGACCGGTGTAGACGTCGACCGAGTTATCACTCCACTGCAGCGTGGAGCGGTTCTTGACCGCCCAGCCGACGACCTTGACCGGGACCTCCTTGTACGGGAAGTTCTCGAATCCCGCGACCGAGTCGATCCACTTCTTCGACTGGCGCTTGAGCGCGGTATGGATCTGGTCGCGCATCTGCGCCGTGACCGGCTGGTCGGATTCCCAGCGGACGCAGTAGTTCAGGCTGCCTTTGTTGGCCATCACCTGATCCCAGCCGTAGTTCTTGAAGCCGTACAGGTCGGGATAGGTGGACTCGACGTGCCTCCAGACCTCGTTCAGCGGCTGGACGAGATTGCTCGGCGGATTCCAGGTGTCCGACGCGCCCGTCCCGGCGGCGTCGGCGGGTGCGGTGAATCCGATGAGGGACAGCGCCCCGGCCGCCGCGGCGGTCAGGAGGGCGCGTAACCCGCGGAATCTTCGTACGCGCATGGCGGCTCTCTTCCGTGTGGGGAACGGGTGCGGGCGGCGCACCCCCCGGGGAGTGGCCGTACGGGGACGCCGCCCGCACCCTCCAGTGGCCCCCGCGGCCCGGAAGGTTGCCGCCCCCTGCCGAATGCGCGCGGACTGACAAACCGCCGTGCGCTCAGCGGCCGGTACGGGCCTCCCGCGAGCCGTCGTCCGGGACCACCCGGGCCGCGGCCGGGTCCAGCACCCGGGTGAGGAACGCCCGGGTCCGCGGATGCCGTGGCGCGGCCACCACTTGCTCCGGACCGCCCTCCTCCACGATCACCCCGTCGTCCATGAACACCACCCGGTCGGTGACCTCCCGCGCGAAGCTCATCTCATGCGTGACGACCAGCATCGTCATCCCCTCGTCGGCCAGCGCCCGCATCACGGCGAGCACATCCCCGACCAGCTCGGGGTCGAGGGCCGAGGTCGGCTCGTCGAACAGCATCAGCTCCGGATCCATCGCCAGCGCCCGCGCGATCGCCACCCGCTGCTGCTGCCCGCCCGACAACTGCGCCGGATAGGCGGCCTCCTTGCCGGTCAGGCCCACCCGGCGCAGCGTGTCCCGGCCGATCCGCACCGCCTCGGCCTTGTCGCGGCGCAGCACCCGCCGCTGCGCGATGGTCAGGTTCTCCAGCGCGGTCAGATGCGGGAAGAGGTTGAACGCCTGGAACACCATGCCGATCCGCCGCCGCACCCGGTCGATGTCCACATCCGGGTCGGTGACCTCGGCCCCGCCCACGGTCACCGAGCCCGCCGTCGGCTCCTCCAGCAGGTTCACACAGCGCAGCAGGGTCGACTTGCCGGAGCCGGACGGCCCGATGACACAGACCACCTCGCCCCGCTCCACGCCGAGGTCGATGCCCTTCAGCACCTCCAGCCCGCCGAAGGACTTGCGCAGCCCCCGGATCCGGATCACGGGTCCTCACCTCGCCTTCGCGGTACGGGCCTCCAGCCACCGGACCAGCTGGCCCAGTGGAACGGTGATGAGCAGGTAGCACAGCCCGGCGACCAGGATCGGGGTGAGACTGCGGTGCTGATTGAGCGCGTCCCGGCCGAACTTGGACAGTTCGTACTGATCCAGGGAGAGCCCGAGCAGATAGACCAGGGACGAGTCCTTGGTCAGCAGGATCAGTTCGTTGGTCAGCGGCGGCAGCACGATCCGGAACGCCTGCGGAATGATGATCGAGACCATCGCCCGGCCGTGGGACATGCCGAGCGAACGCGCCGCCTCCATCTGCCCCTTGGGCACGGCCCGGATGCCCGCGCGGATCGTCTCCGCCATGTACGCGGCCCCGACCAGACCGAGCGCCAGCATGACCGTGACATAGCGGTCCAGCGCCACCTGGAAGGCGAGCGGCACCCCGAAGCCGAGCGCGATGAACACCAGCAGCGCCGGGACGCCGCGGAAGAACTCGATGTACGCCACCGACAGCCATCGGTACGGAGTCACCCGCGACAGCCGCATCAGCGCGAGCACCAGCCCGGCCACGAGCCCGAAACCGAAGCCGAGCAGGGTGTAGACGACGGTGTTGACCAGGGCGGTGGTGATCATGTCGGGGAACAGGGACCGGGCGACGTCCGCGTCGAAGAACGCGCGGCGCAGTTCACCCCAGTCCGCGGCCAGGACGACGGCGAGAGTTACGGCGGCGAGCACCGCGTACTGCACCGCCCGTATCGCCCGCGCCCGCTGCCGACGGGTCATGGTCACAGCTCACTTCCTGGGCGCGGTGCCGAACCACTTCCGGTAGATCGCGTCGTAGCGGCCGTCCCCCCTCGCGGCCTCGAGGACCTGGTTGATCTTCTTGCGCAGGGCGTCGTTGCCGGTGCGTACGGCGATGCCGTACTTCTCCCCGGTGCTGAACTCGGCCGTCACCTCGGTGTCCGGGTTGTCCTTGACGAAGTCGTACAGCGCCCCGTTGTCGTTGATGCCCGCCGCGACCTGTCCGGTCTTGACCGCGGACACCAGCAGCCCGAGGTCCTCGAACTGGACCAGCGTGGCGCCCACGGCCCGCTTCTGGGCGTACGCCTCCCCGGTGGTGCCCTGCTGGACCGCCAGCCGCTTGCCCTTGAGGTCGCCGAGGTTCCGGTACGGCTTGCCCTTCCGGGTGAGCAGCGCCTGGGTGGCGTCGAAGTAGGGGCGGGAGAAGTCCAGGTTCTTCTCGCGGACGGCGTTGATCGTCATCCCGGCCGCGGCGACATCGCAGGTGCGGGTGTTGAGGTCCTCACCGGACTGGATGCCCTCGAAGGGTGTGTCCACGATCTCCTGCTTCACCTTCAGCTCCGCGGCGACGAGATCGACCAGATCCACGTCGAAGCCGACGATCTTCTTGCCCTGCCGGGACTGGAAGGGCGGATAGGGAAGATGGGTGCAGGTGGTCAGCTTGCCGGACGTCACCAGGCTGATGTCCGGGCCGCCGGAGTCCGACGGTTTTGTGCTGGTACAGCCGATGAGCAGGGCGGCAGCGGCGGCAATGGCCAAGACGGGCAGCGCGGAGCGAGCGGACACGGCACCTCCGGGACATGGTCGGCGAACGACCCCACGGGACACGTGATCAGTACGTCGGCCCGCATCCTGCCACTCTCCGTGCCGCCGTGACCCCGCCGTGTGCGTTGCGAGCGCATAACGGCCGGGGAACCCAGGCCCTAGCGGCGCCGTCGCCGCCTGCGGCGCTTGCTGAAGAACCAGCCGGCCGGCGGCTCGTCCGCCCGCCAGGGCTGGGGCTCGGGCGCCCCACGCCGCCGCCAGCGCGCGGTCAGTATGCGCGTGCGCGCGGCGGGCTCGGTGACCTCGGCGCCCCGGACGAAGTCCTCGTCGAGAACGACGTCGTCCCAGTCGTCCCGGGCCCGGTCGTCCGCCTCGTCCCCCCGGTCTGTGGAGCCGGTGCTCAAGGGGCACCTCCCGTCCGCCGGTGTGCCGCTCGGGCACGAAAGCGTGTTCCTGGAGCGAGGAACGTGCGGGACGCCCGCCGAGTTCCGGTGGGTGCTACGCGGGGATCCAGACGCGCATCGGTCCGGCCTCCCGGTTCGCCCAGGCGTAATAGGGGATCGCGGTGACGCGCACCGGGTCGTCCACACCACCGCTGCCGCCCCCGGCGTCCCGGTACGGCCACCAGCCGTCGGGCGGGGCCGCCCGGCGCAGCGCCCGGGCCATGATCACGGTCACTCCGCCCAGCAGCCGCGGCCGGTGCTCGGGGACCAGCTCGGTGTCCGTGTCGAGCGTGATGCCGTCCAGCCGCAGCCCGGCGGGCTGATCCGGCTGCTCCAGGCAGTACACCAGCGGTCCGTGCTCGATCGCGGCGCAGCCGCGCACCGCGTCCATCCGCGGGTCGGGGCGGGTCAGCCGGGGTGTCAGCGGCAGCGTCAGGACCACGGTCTCGCCCGGCCGCCAGCGGCGCCGCAGCCGCAGCCAGCCCCGCTCCGCGCGCTCCGTCACCGTCTCGCCGCCGATCGTCGCCTCGTACCGGTCGGCCCAGTGCGGGATGCGCAGCGACAGCGTCCAGTCGGCTTGCGCGGGAGCCTCGTCCACGACCACCGCGATCCGGCCTTCCCACGGGTAGCCGGTGCCCACCCGCACCGTTCCGCCGCCGGCCGCGTACACCCCCGACGCGTACTGGTGCAGCTGCAGGCCGCCGGCGTCGCCGCTCGCCATGTAGTGCGGCAGCGAGGCCAGCAGCCGCATCACATTGGGCGGGCAGCAGGCGCAGCGGAACCAGGGCGTCCGCCGGGCCTCCTGGTCGCTGTGCGACTCCGTACGGCCGTCCCGGACCTGGAGCGGATTCACATACAGCCAGCGCTCGCCGTCCAGGGAGACGCCGGACGCGAAGCCGTTGAACAGGGTCCGCTCGATCAGATCGCTGTAGCGGGCGTCCCCCGTGAGCAGCGCCA
The DNA here is from genome assembly GCF_042958345.1 of Streptomyces sp. NPDC007983. Taxonomy (NCBI): domain Bacteria; kingdom Bacillati; phylum Actinomycetota; class Actinomycetes; order Kitasatosporales; family Streptomycetaceae; genus Streptomyces; species Streptomyces sp. NPDC007983. The sequence continues at coordinate 162,637 of NZ_JBIBJI010000018.1, read as the reverse complement.
TCCGCCAGCTGAACTGGATCGAGGCGATGGCGGCACAGGTCTCCGCGTACGCCCGGTCCGGCGGGAGTTCGTAACGGTCGCCGAAGGACTCCAGGTCGTGCCGTGAACCCACCCCGCCCGTCAGATGGGTCTTGGTGGCGGCCATGTCCTCCCACAGCCGCACCAGCGCCTCCCGCAGCTCCCGGTCGCCGGTCTCGGCCGCCAGGTCCGCGGCCCCGGCCAGCAGATACAGCTGGCGGACCGCGTGTCCGGCGACCGCCGTCGCGTCCCGCACCGGGACGTGGTCCTGCCAGTAGGGCGCCCCGGGGCGCGGCCCCGTGGCACCGCCGTCGCCCAGGGTTCCCGCACCGCGCCGGTCCACGAAATACCGGGCCAGATCGAGATAGCGCCGCTCGCCGGTCTCCCGGTACAGCTCGACCAGCGCCGTCTCGATCTCCGGGTGCCCGCACACCGCGTCCACGGCCTTGCCCGGGCCGAAGACCGCGTCGATGTGGTCGGCGCACCGCACCGCCACATCGAGCAGCCCGTCCTCGCCGGTGGCCCGCCGGTGCGCGACGGCGGCCTGGAGGAGATGGCCCGCGCAGTACAGCTCGTGCCCCCAGTGCAGCTCGGTCCACCGCCGGGCGCCCGGTCCGGCCTGGTAGTACGTCTGCAGATAGCCGTCCGCGTCCTGAGCGTCCGACACCAGGGCCGCCAGTCGCGCCACCTGCCCGGCCAGTTCCTCCGCGGCCGGTCCGCCGGGCTCGCCGGCGAGCTGCCAGGACGCGGCCTCCAGCCACTTGTGCACATCGGAGTCCTGGAACGGGAAGTCCCCCGTGAACCCCTCCTCCGCCGTCCCCGCGGCGGCCCGCAGATTGGCCAGATTGCCCGCCTCCTCCAGTCTCCCCGGCCCCTGCGGAACACTGACCTCGGCGTTGATCCGCCGCTTCGCGGCCCAGAACCCTCCGGTGATCCGGGCCGTGACGGGCGGCCGGAGAGCGGTGTGCGCATCGTGCGAGAGCCGGATCGGTCCTGTGGACATCTGCCTACCCCTTACCCCGTACGTTCCGTGGCGGCCATGCCTTCCACGGCGTGGCGAGCCGCACGCGCCATGTGGCCCATTCCACTGCACTTCGGCGCCGGAGTCAGGAGGGGCGACGCGGGTCCGTGCGAGGAGGCGACGGAACGTCAGGCGGCGGGCGGCTCCGCCCCGTCCACCACATGGGCCACACCACACGTGACGTTGTCGGGTCCGCCCGCGCGGTTGGCGAGGGCGATGAGTTCGAGCGCGGCCTCTCCCGGATCGGCCACCGAGCCCAGCACACGCCGGATCTCCTCCGCGGCCACCACCCCGCTGAGCCCGTCCGAGCACAGCAGATACCGGTCGCCCGCCAGGGCGTCCCGCAGCGCCAGATCGGGCTCGAACGCCGACCCGCCGCCCACGGCCCGCAGCAGCAGCGCTCGCTGGGGGTGGGACGCGGCCTCCGCCATGGTGATGCGCCCCTCGTCGATCAGTGACTGCACCACGGTGTGGTCGTGGGTGATCTGGAACAGCTCGCCGTCGCGCAGCAGATACGCCCGCGAATCGCCGATGTGCACCAGGCCCAGCCGGGACCCCGACCACACCATCGCGGTCAGCGTCGTCCCGACGTCGCGCAGCGCGGGATCGGACGCGGCCAGCTCGCACACCGAGGTGTGCGCCCGCCGCGCCGCATCCTCCAGGGCGCTCAGCAGTTCGGCCCCCGGAACCTCGGCCTCCAGCGGCTTGAGCGCCTCGATCGCCGCCTCGCTCGCATGCCGGCCGCCGCCGAAGCCGTCGGCGACGGCGAGCAGACGCGGACCGGCGTACCCGGCGTCCTCGTTGCTTGTCCGGACCGAGCCCCGGTCGGAGAGCACGGCGTAGCGAATTCCCAGGGAGTTGGGAGAAGAAGTCATGGTGACGTCCTTTCCGGACAACTGGTCGACGAGGAAGGCGGCCAGGTCACGCCGGGCCGCCGTATCGGCCTCGACCTGCGCCCAGTACGCGCGGACCTCCCGCGCCGCCGCGCCCGGATCCAGCTCGCACACGGTACGGATCCGGGCCAGCGGCATCCCGAGCCGACGCAGCCAGGCCACCAGCCGGGCCCGCTCCAGCTGCGCCGGGTCGTAGAGGCGGTAGCCGGAGTGCGGGTCGACACGGGCGGGCGGCAGCAGCCCGAGTTCGTCGTACAGGCGGAGCGCCTTGGGGGACAGCCTCGATGCCTTCGCGAACGCGCCGATCGTCAGCAGTCCCATGCCCGCCCTCCTCGCGCCGGGCACCTCGCCCGGCCACCACGATGCTGGAGCTTCCCCCTCGGAGAAGGTCAACCAAGGCCAATCAAGGCCAACGAAGACCATCTATGGACCATATTCAAAAGCACATACCTCTCTCGTTTATATTTATCAGTCATATACTTTCATTCGGTCTTCTTCAGGTATTCGTTGTGCTTGGTGCGGGAAATGACGGGGCATCCGCACAGACTCGTGGCAGCCACGAGGCGAGGGAGGACCCATGTCCGTTTCCACCACGCCCGGTACCGTGTGGGGCACCTGGATCAACCTGCAAGGCGGCATCCACTCCGAGCCCGCGCCGGTGGCCCAGGCCGACGACCGGATCCAAGTCTTCATCAGGGGCGGTTCGAACGTCCTCTGGAGCAGACTCGAGACCCGCGACGGGGGGTGGGGGGCCCTGGCAGCAGTACCCGGGCCTGGCCGTCGACGGCATTCCCGCCCCGATCCGCGGGAAGGACGGAAAGGTGCGGGTCTTCTACCGCACCCCGGGCAACGATCTGCAAGTCATCACCCAGACCTCAATCAACTCCGGGTACGGAGCGCCCCAGACGCTGGCCACCGGCATCGGGGACGACCCGGCCGCGACCCTCGGCGCCGACGGCCGCATCTACGTGTTCTTCCCCGGCACCGACAACGCCCTGTGGTACCTGCGCAACCAGGATCTCCAGTACGAGACGTACAACACCGCGGCGTCGCTCGGCGGCGCCATCTTCGCCACGCCGTCGCCCATCCTCGACGGGGGAGGGCGGATCGTGGTGGCGGTCAAGGGCAGCGGCGAAACCCTCTACACCAACCAGCAGGCAGCCGAGAACTCCACCACCTGGGAGGGCTTCTCGCTCAACGCTCCCAACGTGACCAGCCGTCCCTCGGTGTGCCTGGACGCGGCCGGCCGGGTGCAGGTCTTCTACCGGAGTTCGGACGGTTCCGTCCGGCGCGTCGGACAGACCGACGACTACGACTCGTTCAACGCGCCCGTGAGCCTGGGCGCGCAGATCGTGTGGCGGCCCACCTGCGGCCTGGGCCAGGACGGCCGGATCAACGTGTTCATCAAGGCCACCGACAACGCCCTGTGGGTCGCCGTCCAGACCACGGAGAACGGCACCACCTACACCGGCTTCCAGTCCCTCGGCGGGGTCATCGGCTCCGCCGGCATCAGCGTCCCCATCGCCAACGAGGAGAATCTGCTCTACGTGTTCCTGCAGGGCAACGGGACCGCCAGAGACCTCTGGCTGCAGCGCCAGACGTTCGTCTGAGCAGCGTCCCTGGGGGCTCCACGGTTTTCGAAACTTTCGCACCTGCCTCAGGGGCTGTCGGAAGTCATCAGAACCCTTAATCTCCGAACAAATTCGATCAACGATCAGTTGATCAACGGAGAGCCAGGAGCCCCCACATGCCCACAGCAGGAGAGCGACGATCGAGCCGCAGCGACGGACAGCCCAGCCGGCGACTGGTCCTGATGGGAGCCCTGGCCCTGGGAGCGGCCGCGGGAACCCCCGGCCTCGCCGAGGCCGCCGCCCCCTCCGCGCGGGAGACGACCGCCAGGGCCGCCCGGTACGCCAATCCGCTGGTCCGCAACCGTGCCGACCCGCATATCTTCAAGCACACCGACGGCTATTACTACTTCACGGCCACCGCCCCGGAATACGACCGCATCATCCTGCGCCGCTCCAGATCCCTGGGGGGCCTGGCCACCGCGTCGGAGTCGGTGATCTGGAAGAAGCACGCCAGCGGTGACATGGGCGCCCACATCTGGGCCCCGGAAATCCACTTCATCGACGGCAAGTGGTACGTCTACTTCGCGTCCGCGCCCGCGAACGACGTCTGGAAGATCCGGATGTGGGTGCTGGAGAACGCGAGCGCCAACCCGTTCGCCGGGACCTGGACCGAGAAGGGCCGCATCGCCACCCCCATCGACTCCTTCTCCCTCGACGCCTCCACCTTCGTCCACCGGGGCACCCGCTATCTGATCTGGGCCCAGAGCAACCCGGACGTCGGCAACAACTCCAGCATCTACATCGCCAAGATGGCCAACCCCTGGACCATCACCGGGCCGCAGGTGGAGATCTCCCGTCCGACCTACGACTGGGAGACCCGCGGCTACAAGGTCAACGAGGGCCCGTCCGTCCTCCAGAAGAACGGAAAGCTCTTCCTCACCTACTCCGCCAGCGCCACCGACGCCAACTACTGCATGGGGCTGCTCACCGCCTCCGCGGACAGCGACCCGCTGGCCCCCGCCTCCTGGAAGAAGAACCCCCAGCCGGTCTTCACCAGCAACGACACCACCAAGCAGTACGGCCCGGGCCACAACTCCTTCACCGTCGGCGAGGACGGCCGCACCGATGTCCTCGTCTACCACGCCCGCCAGTACAAGGACATCACCGGCGACCCGCTCAACGACCCCAACCGGCACACCCGGATCCAGACCCTCGGCTGGAAGGCCGACGGCACCCCGGACTTCGGCATCCCCGTGGCAGACGGCCCCGCACCGGACACCAGGGCCACCACCCGCTACACCATGACCGCCTTCACCAACAGCAGCGAATCCAACCTGTACGTGTACGACTCGCCGGACGCGCTCACCTACACGCTGCTCAAGGGGCCGGCGTACACCCCGCCCGCGGAGCTGATCCGCGACCCCAGCATCATCAAGCACACCGACGGCTACTACTACATCGTCTACACCACCAACTGGACCGGGAACACGATCGGTTTCGCGCGCAGCCGCGACCGCGTCAACTGGACCTTCGTGCGCAACCACACGCTGCCGCTCGCCGGAGTCGAACGCACCTGGGCGCCCGAGTTCTTCGTCGACGCGGGCGGCAGCGTCAACATCATCGTGTCGCTCGACACCACCGCCACCCCCGATGACATCTTCCGGCCGCATCTGCTCACCGCCACCAACGCCTCGCTCTCGTCCTGGACCACCCCGAAGCCGCTCACCGGCCTGGACAAGGCGAACTACATCGACACCTTCGTGGTACGCCACGGCGGGCAGTACCACGCCTTCACCAAGCAGGAGACGACGAAGTACATCGAGCACGCGACCGCCACCAGCCTCGGCGGTCCCTACACCCTGCGCGGCACCGGCGACTGGGCGGGCTGGGGCAGCTGGCGCGAGGGACCGGCGCTGGTCCCGCTGGACAATGGTGGGTGGCGGATCTTCTTCGACGGCTACGCCGAGAAGAAGTACTACTACAGCGACAGCCTCGACGGTTTCCGTACCTGGACCCCCATCCGGGAGCTGCCCCGGCTCTCCGGCTTCGCCCGCCACTTCACCGTCCTCAAGGAGAGCGTGTGATGCGCGGACGTCTGTGGGCCCTCGTCGTGGCCACCCTCCTCGGGCTGCTGGCCCCGCTGGCGGGCGCCGGTACGGCGCAGGCGGCCCCCGCCACCATCGTCAACGCCACGCAGTTCACCACCACATCGGGCGAGGCGGTGCACGCGCACGGCGGCGGAGTCATCAAAGTCGGCGCGTACTACTACTGGTTCGGTGAGAACCGCAACGCGGACAACACCTTCCGCTACGTGTCCGCCTACCGCTCCACGGACCTGAAGACCTGGGAGTTCCGCCGCCACGTCCTCACCCAGGCCACGGATCCCGAGCTGGCCACCGCCAACATCGAGCGGCCCAAGGTCCTCTACAACGAGCGGACCAAGCGGTTCGTGATGTGGATGCACAAGGAGAACGGCAGCGACTACAGCGAGGCGCGCGCGGCCGTCGCCACCTCCGCCACCGTCGACGGCGACTACACCTGGCGGGGCAGCTTCCGCCCGCTGGACCAGCACATGTCCCGCGACATCACGCTGTTCAAGGACGGCGACGGCACCGGCTACATGATCTCGGCCGCCCGGGAGAACTACGACCTGCAGATCTACCGGCTGACCGACGACTACACCGGTGTGGCGAGCCTGGTCGCCAACCCCTGGCCCGGCGGCCACCGCGAGGCCCCGGCGCTCTTCAAACGCGGCAATGTGTACTTCATGCTGACTTCCGGCGCCACCGGCTGGAACCCCAACCAGCAGCAGTACGCCACCGCCACCAGCCTGGCCGGTCCCTGGAGCGCGATGCGCGACGTGGGCGACGCCACCGCCTACGGCTCGCAGACCGCCTACGTCCTGCCGGTGCAGGGCGCCCGGACCACCTCGTACCTGTACCTGGGTGACCGCTGGGGCAACTCCTTCGGCGGCAAGGTCAACGACTCGCGCTACGTCTGGCTGCCGCTGGCCTTCCCCACCGCGACCACCATGACCATGGACTGGTATCCGCAGCTGACCATCGACGCCGCCGCGGGCACGGTGACCGGCTCCGGCGGCCCGTACACCACGCTGAAGGCCCGGCACAGCGGCAAGTGCGCCGATGTCGTCTCCGCCGCGCAGACCGATGGCGCCGCGGTCGTGCAGTACACCTGCAACGGCGGCGGCAACCAGCTGTTCTGGTCCAGGAGCGCGGGCGGCGGATACGTCCAGCTGGTCGCCCGGCACAGCTCCCAGTGCCTGACCGTGGCCGGCGGCTCCACCGCCGACGGCGCGGCCGTCGTCCAGTCGGCCTGCGGCACGGGCACGGACCAGCAGTGGCAGGTCACGGACACCGGCGGCGGATACGTCCGGCTCACCGCCCGTTCCAGTGGCAAGTGCCTGGACGTGGCCGACGGGTCCACGGCGGACAAGGCCGCCCTCATCCAGTGGAGCTGCACGGGCGGCACCAACCAGCAGTGGCAGCGCGGCTGACCGTCCGCACCCTTCCGGCCCTTCCCGTTCGGAGCTGTTGACATCCCCGGACGTGCCGGTAGCTTCACGTGCGCACGATGTCGGACATTGTTCGTAATTTCGAACCTCCGTGAGGGAAGTCATGAACGAACCAGTCGACAGACGGCACTTCATCGCCACCACCGCCTCAGGGGCCGCGGCCGTGATGCTCACCGCCGCCGCGGGCGGCACCGCGGCGGCGGCCACGCCCGGCGCCGCACCGCCCGCGGCCCCACGGGGGGCCCGGGCGCTGACCAGCGTCCGGCCCTTCCCGCTCACCGCCGTGACCCTGCTGTCCGGCGCCTTCAAGGACAACCAGTCCCGCAACACCGCCTATCTGCGCTTCGTCGACATCGACCGGCTGCTGCACACCTTCCGGCTCAACGTCGGCATCGCCAGCAGCGCCCGGCCCTGCGGCGGCTGGGAGAGCCCCACCACCGAACTGCGCGGCCACAGCACCGGCCACCTGCTGTCCGGCCTCGCCCTGACCTACGCCAACACCGGCGACGCCGCACTGCTCGACAAGAGCCGCAAGCTGGTCGCCGCGCTCGCCGCCTGCCAGGCCAAATCCCCGGCCGCCGGCTACGGCACGGGCTATCTGTCGGCGTTCCCGGAGAACTTCTTCGACCGGCTGGAGGCCGGCAGCGGCGTCTGGGCCCCGTACTACACCATCCACAAGATCATGGCCGGACTCGTCGACCAGTACCGGCTCGCGGGCAGCGACCAGGCCCTGGAGACCGTGCTGCGCCAGGCCGCCTGGGTCGACACGCGCACCGGAAGGCTCGGCTACGACCAGATGCAGCGCGTCCTGGAGACCGAGTACGGCGGCATGAACGACGTCCTCGCCGATCTGCACGCGATCACCGGCGACAGCCGGTGGCTGAAGGTCGCCGAACGCTTCACCCACGCCCGCGTCTTCGACCCGCTCGCCCGGAACGAGGACCGGCTCGCCGGCCTCCACGCCAACACCCAGATCCCCAAGATGGTCGGCGCCCTGCGGCTGTGGGAAGAGGGGCTGGACAGCCGCTACCGCACCATCGGCGAGAACTTCTGGAAGATCGTCACCGATCACCACACGTATGTCATCGGCGGCAACAGCAACGGCGAGGCCTTCCACGAACCGGACGCCATCGCCGCCCAGCTCAGCGGTAGCTGCTGCGAGAACTGCAACAGCTACAACATGCTCAAGCTCACCCGGCTGATGCACTTCCACGCGCCCGAGCGCACCGACCTGCTCGACTACTACGAGCGCACTCTGTTCAACCAGATGCTCGGCGAACAGGACCCCGACTCGGCCCACGGCTTCAACATCTACTACACGGGCCTCGCCCCCGGCTCCTTCAAACAGCAGCCGTCCTTCATGGGCCCCGACCCGAACCAGTACTCCACCGACTACGACAACTTCTCCTGCGACCACGGCAGCGGCATGGAGACCCACGCCAAGTTCGCCGACACCATCTACACCCGCGGCGACCGCAGCCTCCTGGTGAACCTCTTCATCCCCTCCGAGGTGCGCTGGCAGGAGAAGGGCATCACCTGGCGCCAGACCACCGGCTTCCCCGACCAGCAGACCACCACCCTCACCGTCACCTCCGGCGCCGCCTCCCTGGAACTGCGGGTGCGGATCCCCTCGTGGGCGTCCGGGGCCCGCGCCACGCTCAACGACAGCACCCTCCCCGACCAGCCGAAACCCGGCAGCTGGCTGATCATCGACCGGCAGTGGAAGACCGGCGACCGGGTCGAGGTGACCCTGCCGATGAAGCTGCGGCTCGACCCCACCCCCGACGACCCCGACATCCAGGCCGTGCTGTACGGGCCCGTCGTGCTCGCCGGGGCGTACGGCGACCGCACCGGCATGGCCATGCCGCGCCTCGAACAGGACTCCGTGGTCCAGCAGGCCACCAGCCCGATGCGCTTCACCGCCACCGCGGACGGGCAGAGCGTCACCCTGCTGCCCGTCGCCCGCGTCCACCACCAGCACTACAACGTGTACTGGCTGAGCGGCCAGCCGCCCACCCCACCGCCCGCCTTCGCCGCCTGGTACCGCTTCGACGAGACCTCCGGCACCACCGCCGCCGACGCCACCGGCCGAGGCAAGACCGCCCGGCTCACCGGCGGCGCCACCTGGACCACCGGCAGGGCCGGCAGCGCCGTCGCGCTGAACGGCACCGACGGATATGTGACCCTCGCCGAAGACCTCCTCGCGGGCGCCACCGCGTACACGCTGGCCACCTGGGTCCGGCTGGACGGCACCCCCGCCCAGTGGACCCGGATCTTCGACATCGGCACCGGTGTCACCGCCAACATGTTCCTCACCCCGGTCGCCGACTCCGGCAAGCTGCGCTTCGCCATCACCGCGGGCGGAGGCGGCGCGGAACAGCGCATCGAGGCCGCTCCGCTGCCCACCGGCCAGTGGACCCATGTCGCCGTCGCCTACGGCAGCGGCACCGCCGTGCTCTACGTCGGCGGGCGCGAGGCCGGGCGCAACACCCGCGTCACCGTCGAACCCGCCGATTTCGGCAACCACATCCGCGCCGCCTACCTCGGCAAGTCGCAGTACCCCGACCCGTACCTCAGGGCCGCGTTCGACGACTTCCGCGTGTACGGCCGGACACTCAGCGCGAATGAGGTCGCCACGCTGGCCGAAAGCTGACAAGCTCGGGCGGGCGGGCCACGGCCCGCCCGCCCCCGTACCGACCGGCATGGACAAGGACGACGTACATGGCCCACCTCGCGGCGGAGAACCGCTACGACTCCATGCAGTACCAGCGCTGCGGGCGCAGCGGTGTGCTGCTGCCGAAGGTCTCGCTCGGCCTGTGGCACAACTTCGGCGACACCCACCCGCTCGAGACCCAGCGCGCCGTGCTCCGCCGCGCCTTCGACCTCGGCGTCACCCACATCGACCTGGCCAACAACTACGGGCCGCCACCCGGCAGCGCCGAGACCAACTTCGGCTCGATCTTCGCCCAGGACTTCCGCCCCTACCGCGACGAGCTGTTCATCGCGAGCAAGGCCGGATACCTGATGTGGCCCGGGCCGTACGGCGAGTGGGGCTCGCGCAAGTACGTGCTGGCCAGCCTCGACCAGTCGCTGACCCGCATGGGCCTGGACTACGTCGATGTGTTCTACTCCCACCGCTTCGACCCGGACACCCCGCTCGAAGAGACGATGGGGGCGCTCGACAGCGCCGTACGGCAGGGCAAGGCCCTCTACGCCGGGCTGTCGAACTACCCGCCCGAGGCCATCGCGGAGGCGGCCGCGATCCTCAAGGATCTGCGCACCCCCTACCTGATCAACCAGCATCCGTACTCGATGCTCCAGCGCGGGGTCGAGGGCGGGGTGCTGGAGGCCTCCGCCGCGGCCGGCGCCGGTGTCATCGCCTTCTCGCCGCTCGCCCAGGGCCAGCTCACCGACCGCTATCTGAACGGTGTGCCCGCCGACTCCCGCATGGCGCTCGGCCACTTCCTCAAGCGCGACGCGCTCACCGAGGAGCGCCTCGCGCTGCTGCACGCCCTCAACAAGATCGCCGGGGAGCGCGGCCAGACCCTCGCCCAGCTGGCGCTGGCCTGGGTGCTGCGGGATCCGCGGGTGGTGTCCGTGCTGATCGGCGCGAGCAGCGTCGCCCAGCTGGAGCAGAACGTCGCGGTCCTGGACTCGCCCGGCTTCAGCGACGCCGAGCTGGCCGAGATCGACCGCCTCTCCGCCGAGGCGGGCGTCGACATCCCCTGATCAACCGCCGTGTCCCCGCTCCCGGCACCGGGAGCGGGGACACGGCGCGCCCTTGGGTCAGCGGCCGGTGAAGCGCGGAGCGCGCTTCTCACGGAACGCGGCCATCCCCTCGGACTGGTCCTCGGTGGCGAACAGCGCGTGGAAGGCGCGCCGTTCGAACAGCATCCCCTCGCGCAGCCCCACCTCCAGCGCCCGCTCCACCGCCTCGCGCGCCGCCATGACGGCCGGTGTGCCGTACGAGGCGACGGTCGCGGCCACCGCCGCCGCCTCCGCCATCAGCCGGTCGTCCGGGATGACCCGGGAGACCAGCCCGGCGCGTTCCGCCTCCTGCGCGCCCATGGTGCGCCCGGTGAGGATCAGGTCCATCGCCTTGGCCTTTCCGACCAGTTTCGTCAGCCGCTGGGTGCCGCCGATGCCCGGGATCACGCCCAGTTTGATCTCCGGCTGACCGAAGGTGGCCGATTCGGCGGCCAGGATGATGTCGCACATCATCGCCAGCTCACAGCCGCCGCCCAGCGCGTAGCCGGACACCGCCGCGATCTTGGGGGTGCGCAGCGCGGCGAAGGCGTCCCAGCCCGCGAAGTAGTCCTCGGCGAACATCTCGACGGACGTCCTGGGCTCCATCTCCTTGATGTCGGCGCCCGCCGCGAACGCCCGCTCCGAGCCGCGGATCACGAAGCAGCCGGTCCCGGGATCGCGGTCCAGCGGACGCAGCGCCTCGACCAGTTCGGCCAGCAGCCCGCCGCTGAGCGCGTTGAGCACCTCGGGGCGGTGCAGCGTCACGGTGACGACGCGCTCATGTCGCTCGATCTTGATGAAGTTCACGGTGTCTCCCTCGGGGGTGAGCGGTTCTACGAGTCCCAGATGGCGCCGTACGCGGGGATCCCGCGGCACTCCAGGCCGTGGACCACCTGCCAGGTGAGCTTCTTGTTGGAGATGCAGATGACGGCCTCGGCCCCGAAGTCCGCGTACGCGGCGTGGGCGAGCCGGACCATGTCGGGCTTGCCGTGTTCGGAGGTGTCCCAGATGACCGCGTCGGGCTGGACGGCAAGGATCTCGTCCACCAGGGCGTCGCCGTAGGTCGTACGGGGCGTGCGGGTCGCCCACACCAGCCGTGCCGGGACCTGCTGGGCCAGCAGATGGGGGAGGCAGGGGCCGATGCCGCTGCCGGTGGCCACGTAGACCACCTTGCGGAACAGCGTCTCGATGTTGGCCACGCCCGCGGTGGTGATGCCCTTCACCCAGACCCGGGACGGCGCGTCGTCGATGAATTTCCCGGTCCAGTCCCCGGCGCGGGAGATGGTGAGCCGGAAGCCCGACTCGCCGGGCGCGGGCACATTGGCGAACGAGTGCCATTCCCGCAGCGGGCTGCGGCTGATCGCGGTCGAGGACCCGGCGAAGGGCGTCACTCCGTGGTGGAAACGGGCGAGCGCCACATGCGCGGAGGGGCGCTCGACGGCCACCGCCACCCGGCGCAGCCGCAGCCACGGCAGCGCCACACTGAAGGTGATCAAGGCCAGTACCCAGACCCCCGGCGCCGTCAGCAGCCGCCCGGCGGCGGACCCGCCGCCGGGCCCGTCGAGGGTGGTCAGCACGGTCTGCGCCCAGAAGAGCGCGAGCGCCGCCCAGCCGCCGAAGCGGTGCGTCCTCTCGAAGTGGTCGTGGAACCGTGCCCGGAAGGGCGGCAGCGCGGTGGCCGTGATCCCCAGCAGCAGGACGACCAGGGCGTACGAGACGGCGAGCGTCGCGGCCGGGGCGGCGTGCCGGGTCAGCGAGCCCACCAGGGCGAGGAACCAGACCGTGCCCGCGAGGGCCCCGCCGACGTGCACCCCGCCGAAGTGGTAGACCTTGGCCAGCGTCCACCGGATCCTCAGCGGCCAGCTGACGGGCGGCGCGGTGGCCATGCGGAAGAGCAGATTGATGACGTACTGCTGACGGATGACGATGGCGACCGCGAAGTTGACGAGCGCCGCGTCGGAGAGCGTACGAGGCGGCAGGCCCTCGCCCGAACGGGACAGCAGGAAGGCCAGGTTGACCGCGAGGACCAGGGCGATGAGGCGGTTGTAGTGCATCAGGCGCGGATGCTTCAGCAGCCCGCGCAGCCCCGGTGTCCGGGGCGGCAGCGGCGGCTGCGCGGCGCGCGGCGGCGCTTCGGCGCGGGGTGTGGTCATGACGCCACCCCACCGGCCGTGCGGCGCTCGGCGGCCAGCCGCAGCAGGGCCGCCTTGTCGACCTTGCCGCGGCTGGTGAGCGGCAGCACCGGCAGGGTGTGGACGGCCACCGGCACGCAGTAGTAGGGGAGGGCCCGGGCCACGGCCCGCAGCGCCGCATCGGGGTCGACCCGCAGCGGGGCGGCGAAGGACACCAGACTGCGGTCGTCCAGCTTGAGCGTCACCGCGCGGACGCAGCCGGGGACCGCCTCGAGGACGGCCGACACCGAGTCCAGTTCGACCCGGAAACCCCGCACCTTGACCTGGTCGTCGGTGCGGCCCAGATGTTCCAGCTCGCCGTCGGGCGTCCAGCGGCCCAGGTCGCGGGTGCGGAACATCAGCCGCCCGCCGCCGAGGAACGGATCGGGCGCGTACCGTTCCGCGGTGAGCCGCGGATTGCGCAGATAGCCCGCCGACACGCAGTCGCCGCCCGCCCACATCTCGCCGGTCTCGCCGATGGCGCACGGGCGCCGCTCGGCGTCCAGGACATACACGGTGTTGTTGGGGGTCGGCCGTCCGATGGTCAGCCGCAGCGCCGCCGGGTCATGGCGCTGCATGGTGTTGACGATGGTGGTCTCGGTCGGCCCGCACGCGTTGTAGAAGGCGCAGACCCGGGCCCAGCGGTCCGCGAGCGAGCGCGGACACGGCTCCCCGGCGACGGCCGCCACCTTGATCCGTGCGCACAGCTCCGGGTCGACCGCGCTGAGCACGGTCGGGGTCGCGATGACCACGTCAACCCGGCGTACCGTCGCGGCGATGTCGGCGCCGCGGATGACGAGGGTGGCGCCGTGGCTCAGACAGCCGAGGATCTCCCACGCGGCCATGTCGAAGGCCACATTGAGGATCTGGGACACCCGCATCCCGGGCCGCATCCCCAGGTCCCCCGGCTCGGTGAGCAGGAGGTTGCACACATTGCGATGGGTGACGGTGACCCCGTTGGGCGCTCCCGTGGTGCCGGAGGTGAAGAGCACATAGCAGCCGTCGTCCGGCGTCACGGGCCGGGCGGGCACGAAGGGGCGTCCGGTCTCCTCACCGTCGAAGGGTTCGGCCATCGCGGTGTCGAGCGGGATGACGGTGTGGCCGGGCGGCACCGGTATCCGGTCCGCGTAGCCGGACGTCGTCAGGATCACCCGGGTCGATGCCGTGCGGATGACATGGCCGAGCTGGGCCGGGGGCGCCAGCCCCACGTCCTGCGGCACATAGGCCGCGCCCGCCTTCAGGGTGGCCAGCAGGCCGACGAGCAGGGGGAGGGAGCGCCGGACGAACAGCGCGACGTGATCACCGGGGCGTACGCCCAGCCGGACGAGCCGGGCCGCCAGCCGTCCGGCCTGCCGGTCCAGCTCCCCGTAGGTGATCGTCTCGCCGAGGTGCTCGGCCGCGACGGCCAGCGGGGAAGCGGCGGCGTGCCGCTCGATGGCCTGGTGGATCAGGGAACAGGACAGCGTGGCCACCGGCCCCTGGCCGTACCGCTGGAACAGCCGCCGGTCCATGCCGGAGAGGTGCCGAAGGGGATCGGCGGGCCAGTCCGGGGCTGCGCCCGGAAGCCTGCCGGGTTGCTGACGCACGGTGTGTATCCGCATATGTCGCCCACTCTCGTTCGACAAGTCGGTCATCGTTCGGCTGATGGAGCCGGGTGCGGGCACAAGGGGCCCAGGTGCGGGTGAAGGGTGAAAAGTGATGAGCCGTATGAGGTGCGAAGGTGGCACTTCGGCGAAAAAATCAGGACGCCGCCGACCCGGTCACAAGCACATCGTGTGGCATGTGGTGATCAGCCGTCTCGCTTGTTCGAGAGCTTAAGGACCCGTGCGGGGCGCATGGAAGACGGGCGATGGGCGCAAGTTGGCCAGGATCCCACTAGAGTGCGCCCGCGCGGAAAGGTACGCCTTGTGGCCTTGATGACGACCTGGTAATGACCGAAGCGGGGCGGCACCCCCGAAACTGACAGCGCATCAGCCTGCCCGCCGATGGCCGAGATCCGCCCCGGATGATGCGGGCGGGGCGTCCCGATAGCATGAACGGCCCGCCCGCACCGCCCACGCATCGCCGCACGGAGACAGAACCTTGGCCACACAACGGATCCCGGTCCTTCTCATCACGGGTTTCCTGGGTTCCGGAAAAACCACGATGCTCAACCATCTGATGCGCGACAGCGTGGACACCCGGATCGGGGTCATCGTCAACGACTTCGGCAGCATCAACATCGACGCCATGGCCGTCGCCGGACAGGTCGACTCGATGATCCCCATCGAGAACGGCTGTCTGTGCTGCGCCGCGGACGCCTCCGAGATGGACGAAATGCTCGACCGGCTCACCGACCCGGAGCTGCACATCGACGTCATCGTGATCGAGGCGAGCGGCCTGGCCGAACCGCAGAGCATGATCCGTACGCTGCTGTCCAGCGGCAATGAGCGCATCCGCTACGGGGGTCTGGTGGAGGTCGTGGACGCCGCGGAGTTCGCGAGCACCCGCGACCGCCATCCCGAGCTGGACCGCCATGTGCGCGACGCCGACCTGATCGTGCTGAACAAGACCGACCGGGTGGGGGAGGACGAGCGGGGGCGCGTTCTGGAAACCGTCGCCGGGATCGCCCCGGGGCTGCCCGTCATCACCGCCGAACACGGCCGCGTCGACCCCGGACTGCTCTTCGACCACGAGCCCCGGGACACTCCCGAAGAGCGTTTCTGGCAGCTGTCGTTCGCCGATGTGTGCGCCGAGGACCACGACCACGACCGCCATCTCCACGCCGCGTACCAGAGCGTCGAATTCACCTCGGCCGAGCCGCTGGACCCGCGCCGCTTCATGGCATTCCTCGACGCCCGGCCCGCGGGCCTGTACCGCCTCAAGGGCTTCGTCCACTTCGCGGGCGCCGACCCGCGGCCCACCTACGGACTGCACGCCGTCGGCGGGTACCTCCGGTTCCAGCCGGTGCCCTGGGAGCGCGGGGAACCCCGCACCACCCAGCTGGTGATGATCGGTACCGGCATCGACGCCGACACCCTCACCAAGCGGCTGACCGACTGCGTCGCGACCCGCCCGGAGGAGGTGGATGAGCGGCACATGATGGGGGTGCTGCGCTACGTGGACCAAGCGGACTAGTGGATTCCCTATGCCCGGATGCGCAACCCTTTGGCAACTCCAGCTGTCCTGGTGGGTGTACGTGAGGTAAACGCTCACCAACGAGCTGGAGGATATGTGCGGCCCCGTTCCCTTTCCACCGTCGCGCGCTGCGCCACGGTGGTCGCGCTTGTGACCACCCCCGCCTTACTCGCCGCCCCCTCGGCGGGCGCCGCCGAGGCCCGCGCCACCGCCGCGGCTTCCGCGCCGCGGGCCGACTTCAACAAGGACGGTTACGCGGACCTCGCCGTCTCCGCGCCGGCCGGCACCGTGGACGGCAAGGCCAAGGCCGGTTATGTCGCCGTCGTCTACGGATCGGCCTCGGGCACGGACACCGCCCACCGGCAGATCATCAGCCAGGCCACCGAGGGCGTCCCCGGCGAACCCGACGCCTCGGCGTACTTCGGAAGCCGGACGGTCGCCCGCGACCTGGACGGCGACGGCTACACCGACCTGGCGATCGAGGTCGGCGACAAGCCGGCCGTCACCGTCCTGTGGGGCTCGGCCAACGGCCTGACCGGCGGCACCCAGCTGCCCGAGGGTGACGGCGACAACTTCGGCTCCAGCATCATCGCCGGCGGCGACTTCAACGGCGACGGCCACGCCGACCTGGTCGATCAGGTCATCGTCAACAAGGGCTCGGACCTGGACGAGCGGACCGGACTGCGCGTCCGGTTCGGACCGTTCAACCGTGCGGGCGAAGCGGCGGGGAGCGCCACCGTCGACACCAACAAGATCGACCGGCCGACCAGCCTGACCGCGGGCGACCTCAATGGTGACGGCAAGGACGAGCTGGTCAGCACCCACGCCTTCGAGGAGATGTCCGAGGCCACCCTCGTCTGGAAGGGTGGCACGGACGGGCTCGGGAAGACGCCCACCAGGCTCACCGACGCCGCCACCACCGCCATCGGCGACGTCGACAAGGACGGCTACGGCGACCTGATCGTGCGCACCGTCCCCGACAACGTCGTCGAGGAACTGCCGTACGACCACGGCACGCTCAAGGTGTTCTACGGCACCGCTTCGGGGCCGAGCACCACCCGCACCAAGACCATCGACCAGAACACCGCCGGGGTGCCGGGCGTCAACGAGGACGGCGACCAGTTCGGCTACTCGCTCAGCGCCGACGACGTCAACGGCGACGGCTACGCGGACGTCGCGGTCGGCATCCCGTACGAGGACCTGGAGGCCGGCCAGAAGGACGCGGGCAGCGTCGTCCAGCTGTACGGCGGCTCGGGCGGGCTGTCCGGCACCGGTGCCCAGGCGTTCACCCAGGACACCGCCGGGGTCCCCGGCGTCGCGGAGGCGGGCGACCGCTTCGGCGCGGCGGTGCGGCTCACCGACACCAACGGCGACGGCGCGGCGGACCTCGCCGCCGGTGCCCCCGACGAGGACGGCGCCCACGCCACCAGCGGTGCCGCCTGGGTGCTGCGCGGCAAGGCGGCCGGGCTCACGACCGACGGCGTCGTCTCCTTCGGGCCCGACACACTCGGCGCCCCGGAAGCGGGCGCGGCCCTGGGGGCCGGTTTCTCGCGGTAACCGGGACCCGGTGACGGGTTGCGGACGCCGAACGATCCGCCGTGCGCCACTAGTTGACGTTTCTTCATGTCTACTGGACGGTAGTGTCCATGGCGACGCATGGGACGCGAGGCACCGCGACTTTGAGGCTACGGAACGGCCGACCCCGAGCGGGTCGTACAGGGCTGCTCGGGGCGGCCGTTCTGCTGGTGGCCGCGGTCGCGGCCCCGGGCACCCCGGCGGCCGCCGCCGAGACGCCCTGGTTCGACGGACGGGCCGCGGACGAGGTGACCACGGACGGGGCCCGGTTCGCCGACGGCCACGGCCGCGAGGTCGTGCTCCGCGGCTTCAACGTCTCCGGCGAGACCAAGCTGGAGGAGAACGGAGGCCTCCCCTTCGCCGATGTCGCCGACGCCCGGAAGTCCGCCGCCGCGATGCGGAATCTGACCGGGGCGAACTCGGTGCGCTTCCTGCTCTCCTGGGCCCACGCCGAACCCCGGCCCGGCGAGGTGGACACCGGCTACCTGGAGCAGGCCACCGCCCAGATGAAGGCCTTCCTCGACGCCGGAATCCGGGTCTTCCCCGACTTCCACCAGGACCTCTACTCCGGCCACCTCTTCGACAAGGACAGCTGGTACAGCGGCGACGGCGCCCCGAAATGGGTCGTCGACGCGGGCGGCTACGGCAAGGAGTCCTGCGGCATCTGCGCCCACTGGGGCCAGAACATCACCCAGAACCAGGCCGTCATGAAGGCCACCCGCGACTTCTGGCACAACCGCGCGCTGACCACCGGCGCCGGAACCGTGCGCGTCCAGGACGCCTTCCTCGCCACCGCCGAGAAGACCATGTCCTACTTCGCCCAGCACCTCTCCGCCGACGCGTTCGCCCGCGTCACCGGCTTCGACCCGCTCAACGAGCCCTACGCGGGCGTCTACGACGACGGTGAGAAGAGCCGCACCTGGGAGAAGAACGTGCTGTGGCCGTTCTACGAGAAGTTCCGCGCCCGCATGGACGCCGCCGGCTGGCGGGACAAACCCGCCTTCGTCGAGCCCAACATGTTCTGGAACTCCAACCTGGACTTCCAGCGCCAGGAGGGCGGGCTGCTCGACGTGGGGAAGCCCGGCTCCCGCTATGTCTTCAACACCCACTACTACGACCAGAAGGCCATCTCCGGCATCTTCATGCCCGGCAAGGCCGCCGACGGCCAGTACTCGACCGACTTCGGCGCCGTCCGCGACCGCGCCACCGCCCTGGGCACCCCGGCCGTCATGAGCGAGTTCGGCCATCCGCTCACCGGCTTCACCTCCGACAAGGCGCCCACCGTCCTCAAGGGCATGTACCAGGCGCTCGACTCCCGCCTCCCCGGCGCCACCTGGTGGATCAGGCCCGCCGCCTCCGGCCCCGCCCTCTCCTCCACCCAGTGGCAGTGGGACATCTACAACGGCCGCCACCACGAGGCGATGAACGGCAACACCTCGAAGGTCCTCACCGACGGCGACGCCTGGAACGACGAGGACCTCTCCGCCGTACGCCTCGACGACTCCGGCAACGCCCAGCTGCGTCAGGACGCCCGGCTGCTCGACCGCCTCTACCCGCGTGCCGTGGCGGGCCGCACGCTCGCGTTCACCTTCGAGGACCGCTCACGCGACGGCGGTACCACCCTCAGCTGGGACCGCATCCCCAGCTCACTCCCCAACGTCGCGCGACTCACCGGCTCCGGCCGCTACGGCCTCCTGGTGTGGCGCTCCGACGGCCGCACCGACGCCCCCACCGAACTGCACCTGCCCCGCGACTTCGACCCCGCCACCACCACCGTCGTCTCCGACCTGGGCGCCGTCACCGGCCCGCCCGCGTACACCGCCCAGGGGCACACCGCCGACCACCCCATCGCCACCGCGGCCGAGCCCGGCGGCGCCGACACCCGCCGTCTGGTGCTCTCCGCGCCAGAAGACACCGGCACCCTGCACTACGCCCTCGTCGCCGACGGCACCGCCGCCCCCTCGGCGGAACTGCGCGCCGCCGCCCAGCGGGAACTGACCCGATGGGCGGCGGACAGCGGATTCTGAGGCCCGGGGGCCTCGTCACCAGCGGTGGTGCACCTGCGCACGGATCCGCCGGTCGTACAGCTCGCCGATGGCGTCCAGGGTGGGCCGCGGCAGCGGCGGCAGCGCCGCCGCCGCCGCGTTCGCCCGCGCCTGCTCGGGGGAGCGCGCGCCGGGGATGACCGAGGTGACCCCCGGCTGCTGGACGATCCACCGCAGCGCCGTCTGCGCGGGCGTGGCGCCCTCCGGCGCCAGCTTCCCGAACTCCACCGCCGCCTCGACGCCCTCCGCGAAGTCCACCCCCGAGAAGGTCTCGCCCTAGTCGAACATCTCGCCGTGCCGGTTGTACGTACGGTGGTCGTCGTCGGCGAACAGCGTGTCCTTGGTGTACCTGCCCGACAGCAGACCGGACGCCAGCGGCACCCGCGCGATGATCCCCACCCCGGCCTCGGCCGCCGCCGGAACCACCTTCTCCAGCGGCTTGAGCCGGAACGGGTTGAGGATGATCTGCACGCTCGCCGTTCCCGGCCGGGCGATCGCCGTCAGCGCCTCCTCACACGTCTCCACGCTGACCCCGTACGCCGCCACCCGCCCCTCGTCCACCAGCGTGTCCAGCGCGTCGAACACCGCGTCGGTGGCGTGCACCGAGGACGGCGGGCAGTGCAGCTGCACAAGATCGAGCGTGTCCACGCCCAGGTTGGCGCGTGAACGATCGGTCCACGCGCGGAAGTTGTCCAGCGTGTAGTTCTCCGCGGCCTGCGGCATCGCCCGCCGCCCCATCTTGGTGGCCACGAAGATCCCGGCGTCCGGCCGGTCCCGCAGAAAGCGCCCGATGAGCTGCTCGCTGCGCCCGTCCCCGTACACATCGGCGGTGTCGAAGACCGTCACCCCCGACTCGACGGCCGCCTCCAGTACGGCCAGGGCGTCCGCCTCGCTGACATCGCCCCAGCCCGCGCCCAGCTGCCAGGTCCCCAGCCCGACGACGGAGACCTCGCGGCCGGTCCGGCCGCACACCCGCTGCTCCATGGTCACGCTCTCCTCCCGCGATCTCCTGTGATGCGGCTCACCGTACCCGCACCGGCCGAACACCGTTCCGTCGCCCTGTCCGGCCCCTCGCGGGCGGCCTCCCTCGCCGGGTAGCCTGGCGGGCATGCTTTGACGCCCGCCCCGCGCCCGGGGTCCACCGGCCACTCCTTCGCCTCCGCTCCCACAGCCGACGAAGGAGAAAACAGCCATGACCATCCTGACCGTCGCCCTGCTCCAACTCGCCCCTCCCGGCCGAGACCTGCGGGCGAACCTCGCCACCGGTGACGCCGCCTGCCGCCGGGCCAAGGCCCTCGGTGCGGACATCGCGCTCTTCCCCGAGATGTGGAGCAACGGCTACCGCCCGGCCGCCGCCGACCTGTCCGGCGACGACGTCTACCGCCATCCCCGGCGATGGGACGGCGCGCCGCCCGCGCCGCCGCTGCCCGCGCACGAGACCATATGGGGCGACGAGGCGATCACCCGCGACGGACCCTTCGTCGCCCACTTCCGCGAGCTGGCGGCCGAACTCGACATGGCCATCGCGCTCACCTATCTGGAGAGCTGGGACGGGCCGCCGCGCAACACCGTCTCGCTCATCGACCGCCACGGCCGCCTCGCCCTCACCTACGCCAAGGTGCACACCTGCGCCTTCGACGTGCCCGAGGCCGTCCTCACCCCGGGGGAGGGCTTCGAGGTGTGCGCCCTGGACACCGCGGCGGGCGAGGTCATGACGGGGGCGATGATCTGCTACGACCGGGAGTTCCCGGAGAGCGCCCGCGCCCTGATGCTCGCCGGTGCGGAACTCGTCCTCACCCCGAACGCCTGCGATCTGGAGATCAACCGGCTCAGCCAGTTCCGGGCCCGCGCGTACGAGAACATGACCGCCCTGGCCATGGCCAACTACGCGGGACCCGGCTGGGGGCACTCCATCGCCTTCGACGGCATCTCCTTCGCCGACGGGCGCTCCCGGGACATGCTCGTGATCGAGGCGGGCGAGGCCGAGGGCGTCTACCCGGCGGTCTTCGACCTCGACGCGCTCCGCGACCACCGGCGCCGCGAAACCTGGGGGAACGCGTTCCGGCGCCCCGCCGCCTACCGTGCCCTGACGAGCCATGAGGTGCGCGAGCCGTTCGTACGAGTGGATGGCAGCGGTGCCCGGCCGCCCGGCGCGGACACTCCCCAACGGTTGTCAAGTACCTACAAAAACATCATGTGAGCTGCGGCGATTGCTGTCGGGGTACCGGCCGAGTAGGGTATTCCGCATGTCAGCACTCAATGTGGAATTCAGCGATCGGGAACTTGAGGACCTCCGCCAGATCGCCAAGGAACGCGGGACGACGATGAAGGCCATCGTCCGCGAGGCGACCGTCGCCGACATCGCCCGCCACCGCGCTCTGCAGGAAGGTGCCGAGGTCTTCCGCCGGTTCTTCGCGGACAACGCGGACGCCTTCGCGGACGCGTTCCCGGACGACGAACACCGCGGACAGGCCGCCTGACGATGCCGCCGCTTCATATCGACGTCCCGTGGCTGCTCCAGCGCCATGAGGAGGTCCTGCCCGAACAGCCGGCCATCTCCGACTTCTCGGGGCTGGTCGCCGCCGTGGCCCGCCACCGCGTCGACCCGCCGCGCCTGGGTGTCGATCCCGACCCGGCGTGGCGGGCCGCGGCGCTGCTGCACACGCTCGCCATGCTCAGGCCGCTCCCGGCGAGCAACGCGCGCTTCGCCAGCGCGACCGCCGTGGCCTATATGCACGCGTCCGGCGAGGGCATCGACCCGCCCTACGGCGCGCTGATCGACCTGGTCCGCGACATCCTGTCCAGCAAGGCGGACGTCTTCGACGCGGCGGGCCGCATCCGCTCCTGGCGCATCTGACCGCTGCGTTCCGCTCAGCCTGCGGGAACCGAGGCGGCCTCGGCCGCCCGCGCCTCCGCTATCTGCGCCCGTTCCGCGTCGGCGAGCAGCGAGTGGCCGGTGGCCAGGACGGCGATGCCGAGGGCGACGGCGGCGGCCCCCACGTAGAACGGGGTGTGCACCCCGGTGCGCTCGGCCAGCTTGCCCGCGGCGTACGGCGCAAGACCGCCACCGATGAACCGGACGAAGCCGTACGCGGCCGAGGCGACGGGCCGTTCGACGGGCGCGACGGTCATCACCGCCTGGGTGGTGATGGTGTTGTTCACGCCGATGAAGGCACCCGCCACGACGACCGCCGCGATCAGAGTCGCCCTGGAATCGGTGAACACCGCGATGACGAGGATGTCGAGGGCGAACAGCGTCAGATTCAGATACAGCGCGCGGGCTATGCCCAGCCGGGCCTGCAGCCAGGGCGCGCCGAAGACGGAGAAGAAGGCGACGAACAGGCCCCAGCCGGTGAACACGTAGCCCAGCTCATGGGTGCCCAGGTCCATCGGGAAGGGCGCGTAGCCCAGCACCGTGAAGAAGCCCCAGTTGTAGAGAAGCGCGGTCAGCCCCATGGTGAGCAGCCCGCGGTGGCGCAGCGCCCTCAGCGGGTCCAGGACCGAGGCGCGGCGCACCGGGGTGGGGGTGGGCTCGACGAGCACGATGGTCGCGATCAGGGCGATGGCCATGAGGACCGACACGCCGAAGAACGGCCCGCGCCAGCTGATGCCGCCGAGTTCCCCGCCGAGCAGCGGGCCGACCGCGATGCCGATGCCGAGGGCGGTCTCGTAGAGGATGATGGCGCCCGCGAAGCCGCCGCTGGCCGAGCCGACGATGACGGCCAGCGAGGTGGCGATGAACAGGGCGTTCCCCAGCCCCCAGCCCGCGCGGAAGCCGACGATCCCGTCGATGCCACCGGACGCCCCCGCCGCCGCGCTGAAGAGCACGATGAGCACCAGACCGGCGACCAGGGTGCGCTTGGCACCGATGCGGCTGGAGACGAAACCGGTGACCAGCATGGCCACCGCCGTGACCACCAGATAGCTGGTGAACAGCAGCGACACCTGGCTGGGCGTGGCCCGCAGCTTGCTGGAGAGGGCGGGCAGGATCGGATCCACGAGGCCGATGCCCATGAAGGAGATGACACACGCGAAGGCGACGGCCCACACGGCCTTGGGCTGCTTGAAGGGACTGCTGGTGCGAGGATCGGCGGACAAGAAGGGCTCCGTTCAGGAAGCGGAACCCCCCGGGGGCCTGCGGGTCCGCCCCGCGCCTGTCGCCAGCCGCCGGAGGGCGGGGGCTGCGGCGCGGACGGCGGTGGCGAGTGCCTGTTCGTCCTCGGGGGGCAGGGTGGCGAGCAGCCCGGCCAGCCGGGCGGTGCGGTCGCGGCGCCGTTCGGCGAGCAGTGCGCGCCCGCCGTCGGTGATGGCCACCAGCACCACGCGCCCGTCGTGCGGATCGTCGACCCGGGTCACCAGGTCCTGCCGCTCCAGCCGCTGGATCAGCTGGGTCATCGAGGGCTGGCTGACGCCCTCGTCGGCGGCGAGTGCGGTGAGCCGGGCCGGGCCCTCCCGGTCCAGGCGGCCGAGCGTGGAGGCGGCGGTGAAGCTGATGTCCCGGGTGGCCAGATGACGCACCGCGAGAAACGCCAGCCGCTCCAGCGCCTCCGCGACCTCCTCACGGGCCTCGGTGACCTCGGTGCCCGGGGTTTCCGGCGAGCCGGACTGATGCATGTACTCCACACGTACATATGTATCACGGGTCTATATAGACGGGCTATACACCGGCGCCGGGCGATTCCGCCGGGCTCAGCGGAAGATGCCGGTGTGGCCGAGGGAGTAGCGGCCCGGCTGCGGATAGACGGCGAGTCCGTGCGGGCCGCCGCCCACCGGGATCCGGGCGCGGAGCCGCCCGGTGCGGGTGTCGATCGCGTACACCTCGCCGTTGTAGCGGCCCGAGAGCCACAGCACCTTGCCGTCGGAGGACACCCCGCCCATGTCGGGGCTGGTGGCGCCGGGCAGCCGCCAGCGGCCGGTGAGCTTGCCGGTCTTGAAGGACAGCAGGGAGATCGTGCCCTCGCCGCGGTTGGAGATGTAGAGGGTGCGGGAGCCCCGGCTGACGTAGAGGCCGTGGGTGCCCTTGCCGGTGGGCAGCAGCCGGGGGCGGCCGAAGGTGTCCCCGTTCAGCACCCACACCCCGTTCGCCACCATGTCGGCGACGTACCAGGTCTTCCCGTCCGGTGAGATCTTGACGTCCTGCGGCATGGCCCCCGCGAGCGGCAGCCGCTGCTTGGCCACCACCTTCATCCGGGCCGTGTCCACCTTCAGCAGCTCGCCGGAGAACTCGCAACTGACGATGAAGTAGCGCCCGTCGGGGGAGAAGTCCGCGTGGTTGACGCCGAGGCACGTCACCGGCACCGACTTCACCACCCGCATGGTGTGCGCGTCCCGGAACACCAGGGCCCGGTCCTTGGAGGCCATCACCACGGCATGCTTGCCGTCCGGGGTGAAGTAGAGGTTGTACGGATCGTGGACGTCCACCGGGCGGCCCACCCGGCCGGTCGCGGGATCGATCGGGGTGAGGCTGTTGCCGAGGTCGTTGTTGACCCACAGCGTCTTCAGATCCCACGACGGCACCACATGCTGCGGCTGGTGGCCGACCCGGACGGTGCGCACCACCTTGTACGTCTTCGGGTCGATCACGCTCACCGTGTCCGACAGGGTGTTGGGCACGTACACCCGCGACGGAAAGCCCTTCACCGCCCGCGACAATTTGCCCGGCCGGTCCGCCGCGTACAGGTCGCGCGGATCGAGTGGCGGCGGCATGCCCGGCAGCAGACGCGCCCGGGCCGCCTTCCCGGCCGCGGACCGCACCCCGGCCGAGTGGTGCGGCATCGCCGACTTCCGCGGATGGGAGGCGTGCTCGGAGGAGGAGGCACACGCCGGGACCACCCCGCAGCACAGCAGCAGCGCCGCGACCACGCGCGGCGCGGGGAGGCGGCGTCCCGGGGAAAGCCGTGTCGCACGGCCCGGTGTCGTGCGGCTCGGGCGGCGGGTCGGGCTGGCCACGGAAGGTCCTCCAGCGGTGAGGGGAGCGCGGCCGTGCCGGACTGCGGTGGGGCCGTCGGCCCAAGATTGTCACCGCCCCCGCCCACCGGCACCCGCCCACGTCCAAGCAGGTGAGCGGCGTACCGCCGGTGGCCGACGACGCGCCCGGAGCGGCGGCGTAGGATCGCGGCCGGCCGCGGGAGCGCCCCGCGGCCGACCGGCGAAAGGGCGGGAAGGATGCGCTTCGGACTGCTGGGCACCGGACACTGGGCGGCCGAGACCCACGGCGCGGCGCTCGCCGCGCACCCCGACGCGGAACTGGCCGGGATCTGGGGCCGCGACCAGGCCAGGGCGGCGGCGCTGGCGGACCGCTACGGCACCCGCGCCTATGCCGACGCCGACGCGCTGATCGCCGACGTCGACGCGGTCGCCGTCGCCCTCCCGCCGGACATCCAGAGCGGCCTCGCCGAGCGTGCCGCCCTGGCCGGGCGCCATCTGCTGCTGGACAAGCCGCTGGCCTTCACCACCGCTGCCGCCGACCGGATCGTGGCGGCCACCGAGGAGCGTTCGTCGGCCTCGGTGGTCTTCTTCACCCGCCGCTTCGCCGCGCCCGTCGCGTCGTTCCTGGACCGTGCCGCGGCGGCCGGGGGCTGGGACGGCGGCCGGGCCACCGGCTTCGGTTCCATATTCCGGTCCGGCAGCCCCTACGGCGGCTCCCCCTGGCGCCGCGAACGCGGCGGGCTGTGGGACGTCGGTCCGCACGCTCTGTCGCTGCTGCTGCCGGTGCTGGGCCCGGTGGCCGAGGTCACCGCCCTCGACGGACCGCGTGGCGCCGCGCACGTACTGCTGCGGCACCGCTCCGGCGCGGTCGGCACCCTCGCGCTCACCCTGGACGCCCGGCCCGCCGCCGTCGGCTTCGGCTGCGACTTCTACGGGGAACAGGGGACGGCCGAGGTGCCCGACCCCGGGACCACGGCGGTGGAGGCGTTCACCACGGCCGTCGACCGGCTGCTGGCCGGCGCCCGGGACGGCGTGCCCGACCCCTGCGACGTGCGGTTCGGCCGCGAGGTGGTCGCCGTGCTGGAGGCCGCCGACCGCTCCCGCCGCGAGGGCCGCACGGCCGTACCGGGCTGAGGCGTTCCCCGCGACCGCCGCCGGTCGCCGGAGACCGCGCCGCATATTCCGGCGGACGCTGGGGAACCGGGAGCCATGACCAAGCTCTGCCTGCCGGCGGGCATCGGGGCCTGCCTGTTCGACCTCGACGGAGTACTGACCCGGACCGCCGTGGTGCACGCGGCGGCGTGGAAGCAGATGTTCGACGAGTTCCTGCGACGCCGCGACGGACCCTCCTTCCGCCCCTTCGACAAGACCACCGACTACGACGAGTACGTCGACGGCCGCCCGCGCGCCGACGGCGTACGCACCTTCCTGGCCTCCCGGGACATCGACCTCCCCGAGGGCAGCGCGGACGACCCGCCCGACAAGGACACCGTCCAGGGGCTCGGCAACCGGAAGAACATCCTCGTCCTGGAGAAGATCCGGGAGGACGGCGTCGAGGCGTACCCCGGATCGGTGCGCTTCGCCGAGGCCGTGCGCGCCGCCGGGCTGCGCACCGCGGTCGTCTCCTCCAGCGCCAACTGCCGCGACGTGCTGGTCGCCGCCGGTATCGAGCATCTCTTCGAGGTGCGGATCGACGGCGTGGTCGCCGCCGAGCGGGGGCTCCCGGGCAAACCGAACCCGGACACCTTCCTGGAGGCCGGCCGGGAACTGGGTGCCGCCCCCGCCGAGGCGGCCGTCTTCGAGGACGCCCTGGCGGGCATGGAGGCGGGTCGCGCCGGCCGCTTCGGCTACGTCGTCGGAGTGGACCGGGTCGGCCAGGCCGACGCGCTGCGCGAACACGGCGCCGACATCGTCGTCAAGGATCTCGCCGAGCTGCTGGAGGGCCCCTCGTGATCACCGATTCCTCGTACGCCGTCGATCCCTGGCAGCTGCGCGAGACCGCGCTCCGCCTCGATCTGCTGCCGCAGAGCGAGTCGGTGTTCGCGCTCTCCAACGGCCATGTCGGCTGGCGCGCCAACCTCGACGAGGGCGAGCCGCACGGACTGCCCGGCTCCTACCTCAACGGTGTGCACGAGCTGCGCCCGCTGCCGTACGCGGAGGCCGGATACGGCTATCCCGAAGCCGGCCAGACCATGATCAACGTCACCAACGGCAAGGTCATCCGGCTGCTGGTGGACGACGAGCCCTTCGACCTGCGCTACGGGCGGCTCCGCTCCCACGAGCGCGTGCTCGACCTGCGGGCCGGCCTGCTGCACCGCACCTGCGAATGGACCTCCCCGTCGGGAACCAGCGTGCGCGTCCGCTCGACCCGGCTGGTCTCCCTCACCCAGCGGTCCATCGCCGCGATCGCCTACGAGGTGGAGGCGCTGGACGCCGAGATCCGTGTCGTCGTCCAGTCCGAACTGGTCGCCAACGAGCAGCTGCCGGAGCGCGGCGGGGACCCCCGGGTCGCCTCCGCGCTGGAGAGCCCGCTGGAACCGGAGGAGCACGCCGCCGTCGACAAGCGGCTGCGGCTGATCCACTGCACCAAGGCCAGCCGGCTGCGGGTCGGCGCCGCCGCCGATCACCTGATCACCGGGCCGTCGCCCACCCGTCACGTCAGTGAAAGCGCCGACGACGTCGCCCGCCTCACCGTCACCTCCGTCCTCAAACCGGGCGAGACGCTACGGCTGGAGAAGCTGGTCGCCTACGGCTGGTCCGGCACCCGTTCACTGCCCGCCGTACGCGACCAGGTCGAGGCGGCGCTCGCCGGAGCCGCCTCCACCGGCTGGGAGGGCCTGGTCGAACAGCAGCGCGCCTGGCTGGAGGACTTCTGGGCCCGCGCCGACGTCGAGGTCGAGGGCGACGCCGAGATCCAGCAGGCCGTACGGTTCGGCATCTTCCACGTCCTGCAGGCCGGCGCGCGCGCCGAGGAACGCGCCATCCCCGCCAAGGGCCTCACCGGCTCCGGCTACGACGGACATTCCTTCTGGGACGCCGACACCTTCGTCCTGCAACTGCTGAACTACACCTACCCCGAGGCGGTCGCCCAGGCGCTGCGCTGGCGCCAGTCCACCCTGCCCGCCGCCCGGGAGCGGGCGCGCCAGCTGGGCCATGAAGGGGCCGCCTTTCCCTGGCGCACCATCGACGGCTCCGAGTGCTCCGCGTACTGGCCGGCCGGCACGGCCGCCTTCCACATCAACGCCGATGTGGCCGACGCCGTGGTGCGCTACGTCGCCGCCACCGGCGACGAGGAGTTCGAACGCGAGACCGGGGTGGAGATACTGGTGGAGACCGCCAGGCTGTGGCGCTCCCTGGGCCACCACGATCACCACGGCCGCTTCCACATCGACGGGGTGACCGGTCCGGACGAGTACAGCGCCATCGCGGACGACAACATCTACACCAACCTCATGGCCCAGTCGAACCTGCGCGCCGCGGCGGACGTCGTGGAGCGCCACCCGGACAAGGGGTTGGCGCTGGGCGCCGACGACGAGGAGGCCGCGACCTGGCGGGACGCGGCCGAGGCCATGACGGTCCCGTACAACAAGACGCTGAGCGTCCATGAACAGTCGGCCGACTTCACCGACCACCAGGAGTGGGACTTCCAGAACACCCACCCCAGCCAGTACCCCCTCATGCTCCACTTCCCCTACTTCGACCTGTACCGCAAACAGGTGGTCAAACAGGCGGACCTGGCCCTGGCCATGTATATGCGCGGCGAGTGCTTCACCGACGAGGAGAAGGCCCGCAACTTCGCCTACTACGAGCGCCTGACCGTCCGGGACTCCTCCCTGTCCGCCTGCGCCCAGGCGGTCATGGCCGCCGAGGTGGGCCATCTGCGGCTCGCCTACGACTACCTGGGCGAGGCGGCCCTGATGGACCTGCGGGACCTGGAGCACAACACCCGCGACGGCCTGCACATCGCCTCGCTGGCCGGTACCTGGATGGCGCTGGTCGCCGGGTTCGGCGGGATGCGGTACCGCGAGGGCAGCCTGTGCTTCTCGCCCAAGCTGCCGGAGAAGCTGGCCCGGCTGGCCTTCAGCGTGCAGGTGCTGCGACGGCGGCTGCGGGTGGAGATCACCGACCTCACCGTCACCTACACCCTGGTCGAGGGTGCCCCGCTGGAGATCCAGCACTACGGCCGGCCCATCACCGTCTCCGACAAGGCGCCCCAGAGGTGTGACGTGCCCGAACAGACCGCCCGCGCCGAGCCCCGGCAGCCCCCGGGCCGCCGCCCGGACCGGCGCGCCTGAGGCACCGCGACGACAATGGAGGCGTGGTGGACCCGCTGACGGCTCTGGACCGGATCGCGTTCCTGCTGGAGCGCGAGCAGGCACCCACCTATCGTGTGCGTGCCTTCCGTACCGCTCAGGCGGTGCTCGCCGGGCTGTCCGCGGAAGAGGTGGAACGACGGGTGGCGGCGGGCACCCTCGCCTCGCTCAAGGGCCTCGGCCCCAAGACCTCACAGGTGGTCAAGGAAGCGCTCAGGGGTGAGGTGCCCGGCTATCTGCGGAAGCTGGAAGCCGGTCCCGGGGAGGGCGGTCCAGGCGGTCCCGAGGAGCGTGGGCCCGAGGCCGCCGCGGACGAGCTGCGGGCCGCGCTGCGCGGCGACTGCCATCTGCATTCGGACTGGTCCGACGGCGGTTCTCCGATCGAGTTGATGGCCCGTACGGCCGCCCGGCTGGGGCATGACTGGGCCGTGCTGACGGACCATTCCCCGCGGCTGACCGTTGCCCGGGGACTCTCGCCGGACCGGCTGCGCGAGCAGCTGGACGTGGTGGCGGCGCTCAACGAGACGCTGGCGCCCTTCCGGCTGCTGACCGGGATCGAGGTCGACATCCTGGCCGACGGCTCGCTGGACCAGGAGCCCGAACTGCTGGACCGGCTGGACCTGGTGGTGGCCTCCGTCCACTCCAAGCTGCGGATGGACGCCCGCCCGATGACCCGACGGATGGTGACCGCGGTCGGCGATCCGCGCGTCGATGTGCTGGGGCACTGTACGGGGCGGCTGCTGGGCGGCAAGCGGCCCGAGTCGGCGTTCGACGCCGCGGAGGTCTTCGCGGCCTGCGCGGAGTCGGGCACCGCCGTGGAGATCAACTGCAGACCGGAGCGGCTGGACCCGCCGCGGCGGCTGCTCCGGGAGGCGGTCCGGGCGGGGACGTTCTTCTCGGTCGACACCGACGCCCACGCGCCCGGTCAGCTCGACTGGCAGATCAACGGATGCACCCGGGCGGTGGAATGCGGCGTGCCGAAGGAGCGGATCATCAACACCTGGACGGCCCGGCAGCTGGGGGAGTGGACCCGCACCCGCAGGCCTCCGGGTCCTTAGCGGTTCCGTTGCTCAGGACCGCGTGCCCGAGGGGTCGAGCACGGCCTCGACGTCGACGGTGATGTCGACCATGTCGCTCACCACGACCCCGCCCCGGTCCACCGTGTCGTTCCAGGACACCCCGAAGTCATGCCGGTTGACCCGGCCGGTGGCGAGGAAGCCCGCCCGCTGCCTCGGCCCCAGGTCCCGGTCGTCCTCCCACCAGGGCGTGCCCCACTGCCCCAGATAGGCCACGTGCAGCGGCACCCGGTGGGTGACACCGCGCACCGTGAGATCGCCCGTGACCTCGAACTCGGTTTCGCTCAGCTGGGTGACGCCCGTGCCGGTGAACGTCCACGTCGGATGGTGCGCGACGTCGAAGAAGTCCGCGCTGCGCAGATGGGCGTCCCGCTGCGGCTGCCCCGTGTACACCTGTGTCGCGTCGATGGTCGCCTCGATCCGGGCGTCCTCCGGCTTGTCGGGGTCCACCTCGATCGATCCCTGAATGT
Source organism: Streptomyces sp. NPDC007983 (assembly GCF_042958345.1). Lineage (NCBI taxonomy): Bacteria > Bacillati > Actinomycetota > Actinomycetes > Kitasatosporales > Streptomycetaceae > Streptomyces > Streptomyces sp. NPDC007983. The sequence goes on along the minus strand of NZ_JBIBJI010000018.1, from coordinate 131,160 downwards.
TTTTGAACTGCCCGCGCACGTACGTGACCATCATGTGCCTGGCCTTGAATTCGGCGCCCGTGTGGCCGGGCTCGAAGAACCATCTGGTGATCGCCATATCCGCTTCCTGACGTGTTCCTGACGTGTGATCCGCTCGGTCGCTCTGGAACGATCATGCGTCAGACGCGCGGGATCCGCCGCTCCGCACCCGCATCCGCCCCCGCGCCGGATCCGGCGCGGGGGCGGATGCGGGTGCGTCAATGCGCGGTCAGGACCGGTCGCAGCTGGTGACGCCGGGCCGCCAGCGGCAGGCGATCGCGGCGAATCCGCCGTCCTTCACCACCGGGACGGACACGGTGTCCCCGCCGCGCACCACCCGTGGCTCGCGCACCAGGCCGTCCGCCCCGTCGAGGACGAGATCGACCAGCCAGTTCCCCCCGCCCAGCCGCAGCGGCACGGCGGCGGTGTGCGCCTCGCCGGTGAAGGTGCCGCCGATGAACCAGCGCCCGCCCTTCGCCCGCGCGAGCACGGCGCTCTCCCCGGGTCGCCCCGCCAGCAGCCGGGTGTCGTCCCAGGAGGCGGGTATCTGCTCCAGGAAGCGACGGGCCCGCGGACGGGCGTCGTACGACTCCGGAGTGCCCGCCAGGTTCTGGATCCCCGACTCGTACAGCACCGACAGGCCCAGCTCACCGGCGTCCGAGGCCGCGTTGGGGCGCTCGGCGCGCTGGAAGGCGCCCGGGGTGAAGTCCATCGAGCCGATGACATTGCGGGTGAAGGGAAGCGTGGCCAGGTGCTCCGGGGTGTTCACCCGCTTCTCCTCGCCGTTGACGCCCTCCATCGACATCACCTGCGGCCAGGTGCGCTGAATGCCCTTGGGGATGGTCGAGCCATGGAAGTTGACGAGCAGATGGTGGGCCGCGGTGGCCGGAAGGATCTCGTCGTACCAGCGCAGCGTCTCCTGGGCCTCGGAGTCCATGAAGTCGATCTTCACCCCCTTCACGCCCCACTTCTCCAGGGTCGGCAGCCACTGCTCCCGCTCCTCCGCGGTGTCCAGATCGCGGTGGTGGATCCAGACCTGGATGCCGACCTTCCGCTCCCGGGCGTACCGGACCAGCTCCGGGATCCAGCTGTTGCGCTGCCAGTCGGGGTCGGTGACGTCCCACTGCTCCGGGTCGAAGTACCAGCCCGCGTCCACCACCACATACGGCCAGCCGCGCTGCGCCGCGTAGTCCACGTACCCCTTCTGCATCGACAGGCTCTGCCCGGCCGGGCGCCCGCCCGCCAGCCAGGTCCACAGCGCGGGCCCCGGCCGGATCCACGAGGTGTCGGCGACCTTCGACGCCGGAGCCAGATCATCGGTGAAGGTGGACTCGGTGACGGTCGCCAGATCGCCCACGACCATCGCGCGCCACGGGGTGCGATACGCACCGTCGGACTCGACCCGCTGGTCCCACAGCCCGACGCGGTACGTCGGGCTGCCCTCCTCGTGCACCAGTCGGGCGGCGGAGTAGCGGCCGGTCAGGTCCGACTCGGCGATCAGGGTGTACACGCCGCCCGTCTCGAACAGGGCCTGCGCCATGTACTCGCCGGTGGGCGCGGTCGCCGCGGTGTACTGCTTGAACAGGTTCTCGTTGTCCTTGCGGTACGTGCCGAGCCACGCGTCCGCGTCCGCGGGCAGCGTGAACGCCGAGGTCTCGCCCAGCACATCACCGCTGCCGGACGGCAGGACGTAGCGATAGGCGACCCCGTCGCGGGACACCCGCACCAGCACGTCCAGCCGGGCGCCGCCGCTGCCCCGGAACCGGAAGCGCGCCTCGGTCATGCGGTATGCGCGCGAGCGCTCCTTGCCGACCGTGGACCGGTACCGCCCGGCCACCGTGCGGTCGCTGCGGCCCAGGAACCTCAGCCCGCGCGACAGGTCCGCCCGCTCGGTGACGATGCCCACGGGCGAGGGCTCGACCACCGTACGACCGCCTCGGGACACCTGAAGCGTCAGCGCACCCGAGGCCCGGTCGAGCCGTAACCGGGCGAGCGGACCGGAGTCCGTGCGTGGGGATGCCCCGTTCGGCAAGGGGCCGCTCACCGTCCACGCGGAGTCCTTCGCCTGCCCCTTCGCGCGCGCCGGGCCCGTGACGAACAACGTCATGGCCAGTGCGCCGCAGAGGAGAAGGACCAGGGTGGAGCGTCTGACAGATCTCTCCATATTTGCCTCCCGAGGCGGACACGTTACCGATTCATCCGACAACTGGGGAGGGTTGAGGCCGAACATTGCCCCATCAAGGCCCCGTCTCGCTCACATAGGTCCGATCTATCCGTCGCATGGGATGTCGCATGGGATCCTGATACCCCGACCAACGGCCCGGCGAGAGAGGGACATCGACGATGAGCGACACAGAACCCCGGCAGCCCTCGGCCCCCGCCCCCGCCGAACCGGAGGGCGGGGACGCCGCCTGCTGGCTGGACCGCGTCTGCGCCGCGTGCGGCGCCCTCCAGGACACCGCCCCCTTCGACCGCTGCCGGCGCTGCGGCGCGGAAGCGGAGGACCGCTGACTCAGTCCCGCTCCGCGCCCCCGAGCCGCTCCGTGTCCCCGCCGAAGGCCAGATGCGTGGTCCGCGAGGCCAGCAGCCACCGCCCCTCCACCCGGCGGTACACGTCCTCGTAGTGCCCCACGTTGACCGGCGGCCGCGACGGGACGATGCCCCCGCGATAGCCGTCGACCCGGTACGTCGCGAAATACGACGTCGCACCGGCCGTCGTCGCGGAGTCCACCGTGACCAGGACGTTCGAACACACCCGGCGCGACAGCCGGTCCGCCGGCCGCGACGCGAAATACTCCCGCAGCGCGTCCCGCCCCCGCACCAGCCGATCCCCGGCGGGCCACTCCCACGTCCCGTCGGCGGTGAACAACTCCGCCACCGTGCCCGGTTCCCCCAGATCGAGCCGCCACAGGAACTCCACGATCAGCCGCTCACAAGCCCGTTCGGCGATCAGCCGCTCCATCGGATCGAGGATGTCGCTCTCCATCTCCGTCATGTCCTCACGGTACGAGGCACCACCGGCGAACGGCAGCGATTAACGCGGGCCCTCGATCGCACCGATGTCGGGGGCGCCGTGGTAGAGCGGAGTGCCTCGGTAGTCGCGGCCGCCGTTGTCGGGGGTGGGGGCGCCGGTGTCGATCAGAGGGGAGCCCGGCCGGGGAGCGAAGGCCAGGCCGGTGCGCAACCGCGGTCCGCTGGCGGGGGTGCCGTACGGGCCGGACACGGCCGGGTTGACGAACAGCGGGTCGCCGGTGCGGGCGTGTGCGTCGGTGGCGGGTACCGGCAGCGGGGCGCCGCCGTAGAAGTTGCGGTCGTAGGTGATGGTCGGACTGGTCGTCAGGGTCGCGTCGGCGACCGCCGAGGAGAACGCGTTGTCGTGCAGGTTGTAGCGGGCGTTCAGCGAGGAGCCGTAGCCGTAGACGAGGTACCTGCTCGCCGGGTTGTGCACGGTGTTGTTGTAGACCTCGGCCGACGCCGCCTTGTCCGAGTGCAGATACAGCGGATATCGCGAGTTCCCGTTCAGGACGTTGTACCGCACCACGACGTCGCCGAAGGCGAACTGGCAGAGCAGGATCCCATCGCCGTTGTCGTGGACGAAGTTGTACTGGATGACCACCCGCGTGGTGCCCTTGTCCGCGTCGATGCCGTTGGAGTCCGCGCCCCCGGCCTTCCGCTCCGTCCGGTACACCTCGTTGCGCTGGATCACCACGTCGTCCGCGTAGTACGCCTCGATGCCCGACGTCCCCGCCTGGTCGACCACATTGCGCTCGACCACCGCGCCGCGCACGTTGGTCAGATACATCGCGTTGCAGCCGTAGGCGGTGCCGCCCTGGGAGATGTGGTTGTTCCGGATGGTGATGTCCGTGTGCGGGGTGAACGTGGTGTCGGACGCCGAGGTCCGGGTGCCCCAGCCGGTCGGCCGGGCGACCGGGTCGCCGTCCGCGTCCTTCAGGTCGCCGGTGTACTGCTTCACGACGATGCCCGCGAACGAGGTGTCGCGCACCGTGGAGTTCTGCACCCGTACGTCGTGCAGCACGGTCGGGGTGGCGGGCGGCGCGGTGATGTCGGGCACCGTGGTGTCGAAGACGATGCCGCCGGTCTTCTTCGACCGGTCCCATCCGGTCTTGAAGCGCACCCCCGGGGCGTTGCCCGCGGTGTCGCCGCTGATCCAGTTCACCTCGCCGGTGACGTCGTGGACATCGACCCTGTCGATCACGAAGTGGTCCAGCTGCCGTGAGTCGTCCCCCGACACATGGATGCCGCGCAGATCGCGCAGATTCTCCCCGGGTGTCTCCGTGGCGGGCAGCGCGTTGCTGACGTCGAGGTCACGGATCTCCCAGTACTCCTGGTTGAACAGCCGCACCGCGTCATCGACGGTGCCCTCCCCACGGATGCGGGGCTTGGGCCCGGTACCGTAACGCCCGATCGTGATGGGGCGGTTCTTCTCGCCCGAGCCCTTCGGCCACAGCTGACCCTTCCAGGAACCGCCACCCTTCAGCAGGACACGGTCACCCGGCCGGAACGTCGTCCGGCCGATCCGCTCCAGGCTGCGCCACGCGGCGCGGGTGCTGGTGCCGGACGCGCCGTCGTTCCCGGAGCGGGAGTCGACGTAGTAGGTGGTGCCCGAGGCCCGCCCGGAGGCGACGGGGGCGGAGGCGGACGCGGGGGCGGGGAGCGCCGTGAGCGTGGCGGCGGCGCCGAGGGCGGCGGCCGTGAGCAGGCCGAGTGGCCGTCGGCCGGGTCTGACGGAGCGTCGTCCAGAGGTCATCACGCCATAGAAAGCGCTGTCATCAGTGGTGTCAAGGTGTCTGGCGCGCAAGCGACTTGATGACGCAACCGCTTTCTCACCGTCGTGGCGCGAGTCCCGCCTCGAAGGCCAGGATCACCGCCTGGGTCCGATTCCCGGCACCCAGCTTGGTCAGCACATTGCCCACATGCGTCTTGACGGTCTCCAGGCTCACCGTCAGAGCCCCCGCGATCTGCTGGTTCGTCAGCCCCTCCGCCATCAGCTGAAGGATCTCCGCCTCCCGCCGGGTGAGCGCCGCCACCCGCTCCGCGGCCTCCCGCCGCACCGGACGTCCGGTGGTCAGACGGGCGACGGCTTCGGGGAAGAGGACCGAATCCCCGCTGGCCACCAGCCGGATGGCATGGGCGATCTGCTGGGCCGGGGCCCGCTTGCGGATGAACCCGCTGGCCCCGGCCTCCAGGGCGTCGTAGACATACTCGTCGTTCTCGAAGGTGGTGATGACGATGACCTTCGGCGGCTCCGCCGACGCGGCCCGCAGCCGCCGCGTGGCCTCGATGCCGTTGACGGTGGGCATCCGCACGTCCATCAGCACCACATCGGGCCGCCACGCGTCCACCAGCGGCAGCACTTCGGACCCGTCGGCGGCCTCGCCGACCACGGTGAGATCGGGCTTCGTGGACAGCAGGGTCCGCAGTCCGGTACGGGTGAGTTCCTCGTCGTCCACGATGAGCACGCGCACCGTACGGCCGGCAGTCGTGGCCCCGTCCGGCGCCCCACCGGCGTTCACGGTGGTCATCGCGCGGCCCCCAGCGGCAGTCGCGCCACCAGCCGCCACCGGGCGCCCCCGTCCCCGGGGTCGTCCACCGGCCCGGCGGACACCTCGCCGTTCAGCAGCCGTACCCGGTCAGCGATCCCGGCCAGCCCCTGACGCGGCCGCTCGCCCCGGCGGAAGCGCGCCCCGCCGCCCAACGGGTTGACGAGTTCCACCTCCAGCAGGCCGTCGCGGGCGGCGACCCGCAGCGTGATGCCCGCCTTGGCGCCGTGCCGCAGCGCGTTGGTCAGCCCCTCCTGGACGATGCGGTACGCCTCGCGGGACACGGTCGCCGGGACGCGGTCCAGGGCGCCCTCGGCCGTCATCTCCAGCACTGCGCCCGCCCGGCGCACCGACTCCGCGAGCGTGCCGAGGTCGGCGAGGGTGCGCGCGGGAGCGGTGGGCGCGTGCTGTTCCCGCAGGACGCCGAGGACATGGTCGAGGTCGTCCATCGCCGCGCGGGCCGTCTCCTCGATGGTGTTCAGGGCGCGCCGGGCCGCCACCGGGTCACGCTCCAGCAGTTCGCTCGCCACCGCCGCCTGGATGGTGGAGGCGGTCAGCGTATGCCCGATGGAGTCGTGCAGCTCCCGCGCCAGCCGGTTGCGCCCGGCCAGCAGGCGCGCCCGCTCCTCGGCGGCGGCGGCCCGCTCGGCGGGCAGGTGGTCGAGGAGGACCGGAGCCAGCAGCCGGAGCCCCGCGGCGGCGGCCGCGGTCACGTACGCGGCCAGCAGCAGACACAGGGCGGTGACGACGGCGCACCACGCTCCCGCCACGCCCGCCCGCACGGTGACGTGGCCCCCGAGGACGTCGACCCGGCCCCCGCCGTCCAGCCATACGGCCGGAAAGATGACGGCGGCGAAGGCAAGCGCCCCGGTCACCGTCGTCGCCGCCACGCCCACCGCCGCGTGCGGCACCAGCCAGGCCGCCGTCCGCGCCCGGTCGGCCCACCGGGACCGGGGCGACGCGGCGGCCGGTGCGGGCAGTTCGGTGCCGAGCCACCGATTGGCCAGCGCGACGCATCCGCGGCGCGCCGCGCGAGGACCGCCCATGACGGCGATCGCCACGACGAGCGCGAGCGTGAAGCCCGCGATACGGCCGGGCAGCGGCCACCCGGGCGGCGCCGACACCACCGCCACCACCAGCGGCGGCACACTCAGTGCCGCTCCGAGAAACGCGTAAGCCCAACTCCGATAAGTGGCGCCATCGAAAAGCGGGCGCATCAGTGTGCGCATGGCCCGAACGCTACCGGCGCCCGGAGCGCACCGCCTCCCCCGAAAGAGCCAGCCGCCCTCGCGATGCCGGGGGACGGGGAATTCGCTCTCGGCAGCGATGCGTCCGCACGCCGCCGGACGGCAGCCTGATCCAGCGTTCTTCCGCGGCTTTCCGCGCCGCCCCGTCATGACTCACGAAAGGCATGTGCGTTGATGTCATCGAAAACCAGAGGGATTGTGGCGTACCTCGCCCTGTCCTTCGCCGGAACCTGGCTGTGGCTGTTCGTGGCGTACGGAGTCATGGGCCTGTCCGCACTGAATCCGCTGCTCCAGCTCCCGGCCTTCTGTGTCCCCGGCATCGCGGCGTTCGTCGTACGGCGCTGGGTCACCCGGGAGGGATTCGCCGACGCGGGGCTCCGGCTCCGGCTGAAGTCCGCTTGGCGCTACTACCTCCTGGCCTGGTTCGGCCCGTTGCTGATCGCCGCCGTGACCGTGGCGCTCGCGGCCGCGCTGGGCGTGTGGCGCCCGGACCTCAGCCCGCTGGACGAGATCGCGGACGGTGTCCCGGGCTGGGCGGCGGTGCTCGGCCTGACGCTGGCGATGCCGCTCCTCACCCCGCTGTACTGGGGTGAGGAGTTCGGCTGGACCAGCTATCTCCGGCCACGGCTCTTCGGCGGAAGAATGGCGCCATCGATGATCGCCACCGGGCTCGTCTGGGCGTCCTGGCACTTTCCGCTGGCCTTCATCGGCTATGTCGAATTCCCGCATCTGTTGCTGGGGCTGCTGGTGTGGACCCTCAGCTTCCAGTGTCAGGAAGTCATTCTCGCCTGGCTCTTCATGCGCAGCGGCACGATATGGACCGCGAGCCTGGCCCACGCGGGAAACAACATGGTGCTCTTCCTGCTCACCGGCCAGCTGCTCGGCAGCGGGGACGACGGTCTCGGAACGGTCGCCGTGACCGTGCTGACCACGATCCCCCTGGCGGGGATCAGCCTGTGGATCACCCGGCGTCCCCTTCGCCCGGTGGCGCCATCTGTCAGCTAGAAGCGGTAGCGCAGAATGCGGCCCACGTCCTTGAAGCCGGGCAGATGCGCCATCACCTTCATGCTCATCCTGCCCGCGGTGGGCATCGCCTCCATCCCCGGCATGTCGACGCTGCGCACCGAGTCCATCAGCGTCAGCCCGTCGTGCCAGCCCTCGACCTCACGCGGATCATCCAATCCCCAGTGCAGCGTCGCGCCCGCGTTGCGCACCGCCGGAACCATCTTCTGGAGCCGGATGCCCAGCGACCCGTAGACGTCGAAGAGCAGCTGACCGCCGGGGAACCGCTCGGTGATCCGCTGGATGAGGCGCTTGCCCTCCTCCTTGTGCAGATACATCGTCAGGCCCTCGAAGACGGCCACGGTCGGCCGGTCGTCGGGCACCTCGCGGAGCCACGCCTCCTCGGTCACCGAGGAGGCGATCATCTCGTAGGAGCCCGAAGGCCGCGGGAGCAGCTGCCTGCGCAGCTCGATGACGTCGGGGTAGTCGACGTCCAGCCAGCGCACCGACGATGACGGGTCGAGCCGGTGGACCCGGGTGTCCAGCCCGCACGCCAGGTGCAGCACGGTCGCCTTCTGGTGTTCGGCCAGGAACGCGGCGGTCCAGTCGTCGAGCTGTTTGGCCCGCAGCGCGATGCCGACCGCGGTGGTCTCCGTCATGCCCGTCTTGCCGAAGTCGTAGGCGACGCGCTCCACCGCCTCCTGGGCCGTGTGATCGCCCAGGACGGAGTGCGGTGAACGGCTGTCCACCGCCCTGCCGTACAGCGTGGCGAGCATCGTCTCCTGCGTACCGCTGAGAGTGATCTTTTCGCGATCCATGGTTCCTCGGTCGAGTGCGGGGATACCGGCGGCCATGTCCGGCATTCATCCGGGATGGGTGGAATCCGTGCTGCGTACCGTGCCACGAGTACCCGGACCGAGGCGACCGCACCCTGGGCCATTCGTGTCCTTCGCGCCGCGGTCCGGGGCCCGGCGGCTGCCGGGGGCGGCCGGAAAGCGGCGGTCGGGTGAGCCGGGGTCAGTCCTGGGCGAGCCACAGGTCGGGGCCGAAGACCTCGTAGTGGATGGCCGACGGCCGCACACCGCGCTCCAGCAGCTGGGCGCGCACCGACCGCATGAACCCCAGCGGCCCGCAGAGATAGGCATGGACGCCGTCGGGGATCTCGACATCCGACAGGTCCACCCGGCCGGTGCGCTCGGCCGGCCAGTCGTCCCCCGGCCGCTCGTACCAGACGTGCGCGGAGCCCTGGGCGAGCTTGGTGACCAGCCGCTCCTGGTCGGCGCGCAGCGCGTGGTCGTCGGGGGAGCGGTCGGCGTGGACCGCGATGACCGGGGCCTGGTGCCCCCGGTCGACCAGGTCCTCCAGCATGGCGACGATCGGTGTGCAGCCGATACCGGCCGACGCCAGCAGCAGGGGTGCGTCCGTGGCGTCGAGCACGAGGTCGCCGTACGGGGCGGACACGCTGATCACATCGCCCTCCCGGAGGTGCTCGTGCAGATGACCCGAGACCTCGCCGTCCGGCCCCGTACCGCCGCGCACATGCTTGACGGTGATGGAGCGCACCGTCGCACCGGGCGGGTTGGTCAGGCTGTACTGGCGGATCTGGCGCGCCCCGTCCGCCAGTTCGACCTGGACCGAGACGTACTGGGCCGCTTTGAAGGCCGGTGCCGGGCGGCCGTCCGCTGGCCGCAGCCGGAAGGTGACGACGTCCGCGGTCTCCTGGACCCGCTCGGTCACCTCCCACGGCCGCCAGGTCCCGCCCGCCAGCACGCCCTGCTCGGCGTACAGCCGCCGCTCGATCTCGATGAGGGCATTGGCCATCAGCCAGTAGACCTCGTCCCAGGAGGCCGCCACGTCCTCGGTGACCGCGTCGCCGAGCACCTCCGCGATCGCGGCCGACAGGTGACGGTGCACCAGCGGGTACTGGGCGGGGCTCACCCCGAGCGAGGCGTGCTTGTGCGCGATCCGGGTCAGCATCGCGTCGGGGCGGACATCGGGGTGCTCCACCAGCGCGGTGGCGAACGCGGCCACGGCGCCGGCGAGGGCCTGCCGCTGGATTCCGGCGGCCTGGTTCCCCCGGTTGAACATGTGCCGCAGCAGCTCCGGGTGGGCCTCGAAGAGCTTCCGGTAGAACAGGTCGGTGATGGACCCGATGGCCGCGCCGACGGCGGGCAGGGTGGCGCGGACGGTGTCAGCGGACTTCTGGGAGAGCATCACCGGCTCCTAAGTGGTACGTGAGATTCGTATTAAACGGCGCGAAGAAACCCGACGCGGCGAGCACCGGCACACAGGCGGGGGAGGGCCGGTTCGGCGTCCCCGGCGGGTTCACCGGTCCGCCCCGGGGCCCCGTCCGACCAGTCCGAGCAGGACGGGCCCGGTGGGGGAGTCGACCAGATCGGTGACCGTCAGCGGGTCGAGCGAGGAGAAGAACGCCTCCTGCGCCTGGCGCAGCGCCATCCGCAGCCGGCAGCCCTGCCGGAGCGGGCACGGGGTGTCGCCCTCGCAGTCGACCACCTCGGCGGGCCCTTCGAGCTCCCGGACCAGTTGGCCGACCGACGCGGTGCGGCCGGTCCCGGTGAGTACCAGCCCGCCGCCGCGCCCCCGTCGTGTCTCGATGAGGCCGAGGTGCTGCAGCCGGGCGGCCACCTTCGCCAAGTGGCTGTACGGTACCCGCATCTCCCCGGCGATCTGCCGCGCGGTGCACGGCTCGGCCCCGGTGACCGCCAGTCGCATGATGGCGCGGAGGGCCAGATCGGTCGATTTCGTCAGCCGCATGACACCAGATTAGATAATGCGAATCTGAGATGCAATTTATCGAGGCGGGGTCCGCAGCGCACGGGTCACCGACCAGGCCACGGACACCATGGGCACGGCCACGATCGCGCCGACCACCCCCGCCACGATGCTTCCGGCGATCACCGAGATCGCCACCACCACCGGATGCAGTCGCACCGCCCAGCTCATCACCAGTGGATGCAGCACATGCCCCTCGAACTGCCCGACCACGACGATGAGCGCGAGCACCACCGCCGCGATGACCGGTCCCCGCCCGGCCAGGGCCACCACCGTGGCCACCGCCAGCGCGATCGGCGAGCCGATCAGCGGGATGAAGGTGGCGAAGAAGACCAGCAGGGTCAGTGGCAGCGCCAGCGGCACCCGCAGCAGCAGCAGGACCAGCCCGACCAGGGACGCGTTGGCCGCCGCCACCAGGATGATCCCCCGGGTGTACCCCGCGAAGGTGCTCCACGCCGCCCGGCCCGCCCGGTCCCATGGGGAGCGGGCCGCCTCCGGCAGCTGCTCGCGGAACCACCGCCACATCCCGTCGCCGGAATGCACGAAGAACAGCGAGCAGAACAGCCCCAGGGCCGCCGCGGTCAGCGCCTCCACGATCCGGCCCGCACTGCTGAGCGCGCTGCTGATGAGCGTGGCGCGATGGGCCGACAGGAACGAGCCGATCCTGTCGTGCAGCCCGGTCAGGGTGCCGTGCCGCACATGGAACGGCGGCCCCTCCAGCCAGCGCGTGATCCGGCCGATCCCGCCGCGTAACTCGCCCACGAGTCTGCCCGCCTCACTGGCCGCCGCATTGCCCACCAGCGCCAGCAGCCCCAGCACCACCAGCAGGCTCCCGAACACCGCCAGCGCCACCGCGAGCGGCCGGGGCAGCGCGCGGGCCAGCAGATCGGCCAGCGGCCGCAGCAGCGCCGTGCCCACCAGCGCCAGGAACACCGCGACCGCCACCAGCTGAAAGCGGCCCAGCACGGTGAACGCCAGATAGACGGCCACCCCGACGGCCAGTAGCCGCCATGCGTACGCGGCGGCCAGCCGCAGCCCGGGATGCACCCGATCGCTCGCGCCGTCCGCACCGGCCCCCCGGGGCCCCGCCGACATCCGCGCCACGGCTCTCGGCGCCCGGCGTGGACGGTTGCCGAGCGCCGCGTACCGCGCCCGCCCGCCGCGCCGGATCCCCGGGCGCCGTCCGCCCTCCCGCCCGCGCGCCCGCTCCGGCGGAGGGGGAGACTCGCTGCTCACGCCGGTGCCACCACCCTCCGCGCCCCGGTCCCGCACGGCGGGACGGGATGACCATTCTTCCCGTTATGTGCCTGATGGGATGATTCAAGCAGGGCGGCCGGGCGCGCGCCTGATCACGCCTCCGCCCGGCGAAGCCGACCGCGGCCGCCACGGGCCCCTCGAAGCCCCCTCCCGCGGACCGGCGGGGGCTGTGGCGCTGTTCCCCACAGCCCTGGCGAACTCCATAATCGATCACCACGGTGCCTCATCCGCCGACCGCCCTCCGCACCGCAGCAAGGAGTTGCCGTGACGTACGACATCACCGCCATCCGCGCGCAGTTTCCCGCCCTGAAGGCCGGTTCGGCCCACTTCGACGGGCCCGGCGGTACGCAGACCCCCATACCCGTCATCGAGGCCATCACCGACGCACTGGCCCATCCGCTGGCCAACCGGGGCCGGACCACGGCGGGGGAGCGCAACGCCGAGGCGATCGTCGCGGCGGCCCGGCAGGCGATGGCCGACCTGCTCGGCGCGGACCCCACCGCGGTCGTCTTCGGCCGCAACGCCACCCAACTGGCCTACGACTTCTCCCGTACGCTCGCCACGACCTGGTCGCCGGGCGACGAGATCGTGGTCACCCGCCTGGACCACGACTCCAACATCCGCCCCTGGATCCAGGCCGCGGACCGGGCCGGGGCCACCGTGCGCTGGGCCGACTTCGATCCGGCGACGGGCGAGCTGACCCCGGACGACATCAGCGCCGTCCTGAGCGAGCGCACCCGGCTGGTCGCCGTCACCGCCGCCTCCAACCTCATCGGCACCCGCCCGGCCATACCGGAGATCGCCCGGCGCGCCCACCGCACCGGGGCGCTGCTGTACGTCGACGGCGTGCACTACACCGCCCACTCCCTCGTCGACCTCGACCAGCTCGGAGCGGACTTCTACACCTGCTCCCCGTACAAGTTCCTCGGCCCCCACCTCGGCGTCCTGGCGAGCCGCCCCGAACTCCTGGAAACCTTGCACCCCGACAAGCTGCTCCCCTCCACCAACGCCATCCCCGAGCGGTTCGAGCTGGGCACCCTGCCGTACGAATTCCTCGCCGGGACCCGCGCCGCCGTCGACTTCCTCGCCGGACTGGACCCGCGGGCGCGCGGCAGCCGCCGCGAACGTCTGGCATCGGCGTACGCGGCCCTCGAAGAACACGAGGACGCGCTGCGGCTGCGTATCGACAAGGGACTGGCCGCCCTCGACCCGATCACGGTCCACTCCCGCGCCGCGGACCGCACCTCTACCCTCCTGCTGACCATCGACGGCCGCGACACCGCCGACGCCTACGGCTACCTGGCCCGCCGGGGCGTGGACGCACCGTCCGGATCCTTCTACGCCATCGAGACCTCCCGCAGGCTGGGCCTCGGCGACACCGGCGGGCTCCGCGTCGGCCTGGCCCCTTACACCAGCACCGAGGACGTGGACCGACTGCTGGAGGGACTGTCGGACTTTCTGTCGTGAGACACGTGCTCAGCGCAGGGCGTAACCGCCGTCGGTGTTGCCATCGACGGTGCCGGGTGCCACCGCGTCGGCCCGCACCCGCCGGTGCCCCGGATAACGCATCGCGCCCGGCGGCCCACGGCTGACACCCTCCCTCCATGGAACACACCGAGGTACTCGTCATCGGAGGACGCGCGGGCGTCGGCAAGACGACGGTCGGCTGGGAGGTGTCGGCGCAGCTGCGGGCCGCGTCGGTGCCCCACGCGATCCTGGAGGGAGACTTCATGGCCCAGGTGCACCCGGCCCCCGAGGACGATCCGCACCGCACGAAGATCGCCGAACGCAACCTGACGGCCCTCTGGGCCAACTACGCCGAACTCGGCCACCGGCGCCTGGTGTACACGAACACCGTGAGCGTGCTGCCCGCGACCACGGACATGATCGAGCGTGCCACCGGGCCCGGCGCCCGGATCGTCCGCGTCCTCCTCACGGCCTCGGACGCCACGGCGGAGGAGCGGCTGACGGGCCGGGAACTCGGCTCGGAACTGGAGCGCGAACTGCGGGGCAGCGCCCGCAAGGCCCGCCTCCTGGACGAGCAGGCCCCCGCGGACACCCTGCGCGTGGCCACCGACGGGCGGCTGGTGGTGGACATCGCGCGCGAGCTGGTGACCGCCACCGGCTGGACCGGCGGCGCGTAGCGGCGGCGGCTGTCCCCGGCCCGCCCTTCGGCCACCGAGGCCCGAACACAACCGCCGGTTCCCGCCCGCCGCCCGGCTAGGCTCAGCCGTGCGGCATGGTCCACGGCATGCGGTACGCACACGGAGGGAAGGCGCGGGAGCGTGAGGGACGGTCAGGAATCCATACGGTCGAAGCCCGCGATGCGCGCCGACGCCCGCCGTAACCAGCAGCGCATCCTGGACGCGGCCCGCGCGATGTTCGGCGAGCACGGTACCGCCGCACCCCTGGACGACATCGCCCGCCGTGCCGGCGTCAGCATCGCGACGCTCTACCGCCGCTTCCCCGACCGCGCCGCGCTCTGCCGGCAGGTGGCCGTCGAGGGCTACGAAACCGTGCTGGCCGAAGCGCGGGCCGCCCAGGAGGTGGCCGAAGAGGGCGGCCCGGACGCCCCGCTGCGAGCCGTCGAACGCTTCCTGACCGGCGTGGTCGAGCTTCGTTCCCGCCTCGTCCTCCCGCTGTTCGGCGGTCCGGCCTTCCACGACGAGGAGGCCACCGTCCTGCGCCACCGCATCACCGGTTCCCTCGAGGCGGTGCTGGCCCTCGGCCGGGAGTGCGGCGCGGTGCGTGACGACGTCAACTCCATCGACCTGCTGATGGCCGCGGCCCTGATCAGCAGACCGCTGCCCAACACCCCGCCCGAGTGGCTCGACATCACCGCCCGCCGCCACATCGCCGTCCACCTCGACGGCCTCCGCCCCGGCGCCGGCCATCACCTCCGCGGCCCGGGCCTGGGCCATCCGGAACCGGAGCACGCCTTCAGCGGCGAGACGCCGGCCGTGGCGGAGAGCGCCCCCACCGGACACCGCGCGTGACAACGGGCCGTGGCCCCCGCCCGAAGGGCGGAGGCCACGGTCACCGGAGCGCTTCCGGTCAGGTGCGGTACGCGTAGTACAGGGAGTTCGGGTTGGAGGCGATGATGCTCGCCACCGACTTCCGGTACGTGTTGACCGAGTGGTAGGTCATGTACGGGACACCGCTGGAGGAGCGGTACGTGACCATCATGGTGTGGTCCTTGGACCCGTCCCGGTCGAAGTCCATCTGCATGACGTCCCCGACACCCAGGTCGTACACGTTCCCCAGGTTGGTCGCACGCTTGGCGTCCAGCGTGAACCACGACCACTCATTGGCGCCCACCCAGGACGTCGCCTGGGCGGAGGTGTCGTACCACCAGGTGCGGTAGTCCTGCGCGTCGCCCGGGGCGTGCTTCCACCCGCCCGCCTTCAGGGCCTGGCTGATGAAGTTGGTGCAGTCCCCACCGGCCTCGTTGAACTTCCGGTAGGCGGGGTTGTAGTTGCTCCAGTACTTCTCCGCGTACGCGGCCATCGCCGCGTAGTTGTACGCGCCCGCCGGCTTGGTCGTCGACCGGGACGGCTTCGTCGTGGACGCGGGAGTCGCGCTGGGCAGGGCCGCCGCCTTCACCGCCACCGTGGCGGGCTCGTTGATGGCCCTGGGCCCGTCGTCGGTGGGCCTGATGCCTGTCAGCTCCCACTTCCCGCCGGTCCCGGCGGTGAAGCTCAGCTCGTGGTGCGCCTGGAAGCTGGTCGTCGCGGGCTCGTCCCCGCGGATCTTCTTGTACGTCAGCGTCGTGGTCTCCGTGGCCTGGACGATCGCCCGCCCGCCCGCGACGCGGGTCTTGCCCACGGTGACCTTGGTGTCGGCGTTCGTGTACGCCTCGCCCAGGGCGGCGAGCCGCGCCTTGCGGGTCCGCAGCGTGGACAGCGCCGTGTTCTCGGTCCGCGTCAGACCGGCCGACAGCCGCGCCTTCTTGGTGGCCGGTGCCGCCGTACGCCGCGTCTGCTGCCCGTCCAGCAGCGCTGCCGTACGCTCGGTGAGCACCGCGTCTGCCAACTGCCCGAACGACGTGGTGGTCGCTCCGTCCACCACACCGGTCTGCGCCGCACTCGCGGCCGAAGCGGGCAGTGCCACGGCCGACAACGCCACCGTCAGTGCCGCCCCGGCAGCGGATCTGAAGGTCATTGATTTCACTATGTTTTCCCCTCCGCATCCCGGGCCGGATCGACCCGGGGGGTCGGATCCTTGCATAAGCGCCGCCTCTTTGGTGATTTTGTGCTCAGATTGCGAAGTGGCATCCATGAGTTCTCCACCTGCGGCATAATGCGGATTTTCTTGGACTGACTCAGACGGGCTTCCGCCGGCGCCTCGTCCCCTGGGCATCCGAACACTGGACGCACGCCCTGCTCAGCGGCTGAGCGCCGGCGGCCACGGCGCTCGAGGTCAGGTCTTCCGGCGGTGGCCGAGGGCGCGGTAGTGGCTGGGTGGCATGCCGACTGCCGCGCGGAAGGCGCGGCTGAAATCGGCCGGCCGGGGGAAGCCCCAGCGGGCGGCGATGGCCTGGATGCTCAGGTGGTGGAGGTGGGGGTCGGCCAGGTCGCGGCGGCACCGGTCCAGGCGGCGGTCCTTGATGTACGCGCTCACCGAGGTGCCGTGCTGCTGGAAGATCCGGTGCAGATAGCGCAGCGAGATCCGATGGGCCGAGGCGATGGTGGCGGGCCCCAGATCCGGGGCGGGCAGATGCTGGTCGATGAACGAGGTGATCCGCAGGAACAGCAGCTGCTGCGGTGACCGGACCGGCAGGGTCGACTCGTCGTCGAGGTGGTGGGCCAGTACGGCGGTGGCCAGGTCGACCGCGGTGTGCCCCATGCGCAGGACATCGCGCGGTGTGCACCGGAGGTGTTCGTCGGCCAGGGAGGTCATGAACCGCGCGAACAGACGGCCGACGCCCTCGGTGCCGGGCAGCGGCACCGCCAGCAGCCGGGTGATCTTCCGCTCCGGCAGCGGCAGCAGCCGTTTCGGGAACTGCAGGACCACCGATTCGGAGTCGGCCTGACCGGTGTCGACGAGGGCGTCGAAGGGGCGTGAACTGTCGTACAGGACCAGTTCGCCGGGGCCCAGCAGCGCCCGCGTCCGGTTCTGCTCGAGACCCTGGTGTCCCCGGCGGATCAGAGCCAGCTGGTACTGCTCGGGGTCCGATCGCCGGATCAGGAGGGGCGTCCGCTGGGAGAGCAGCGGCGCGTACGCCATCTCACTGACCTGGGCCGGGCCGAGCGTCATGGCCCGCAGACGTCCTCGGAAACCACCGGGGTTCGGAAACTTGAGCTTCGTGGTGACCAGGGCCAGGGCCGTGGTCTGCACCCACCCCTCCGCGCGGTCGCGGACGGGCAGTGCGGCGCTGTCGAAGACTACTTCCACGCAAACCCCCTCATCGGCCCAGCGTCCTCCACTCCCGGCCCGCCGCGGTAGTGCGCTCTGCGCCAACAACAGTGCGCTGACGGCTCATGACAAGGGGTGACCGTGAGCGGCAGCATGTTCGGTGTTCGCGCCACGGCCGGGCCATGAGGTCCGGCCGTCACGGGGGCGCACCACCTGATCGAAGGGGGAAGTCCATGAGGAACGACGACCGCACGAGCCCGGGGATCCGCAGGGCGCTGATGAGTGCGGTGGCCACCGCCGCCGTGCTCGGCACCGGGCTGCTGGGCCTGGCGGGGACGGCCGAGGCCGCGCCGCGCCCGTCGGCCGCGGTCCAGGCCGCCACCGGCCAGGCCGCCACCGACCAGGCCGCCACCGGCCACGCCGCCACCGGCGAGAACTCCGCCCGGCTGGCAGCCGGTTGGAGCTTCTACCGCGCCTACTGGACCAAGAGCGCCTGCGTTTCGGAGGGCAAGGCGGGCACGTCCAAGCGCTGGTGGTCCGACTACAGCTGCAAGTACGAAACGGGCAACGACGGAAACAAGAAGTGGTTCCTGTACGTGTACAACCGGCGGGTCTGACCACCGGCTGAGCAAGCGTGAGGCGAGCGGGGGATGGTGGCGGCCTGCCGGTGCGTCCGGTGGGCCGCCACCGTGCGCCGCCCCGGCGCGTGGCCGGCGGCCGCCGGGCGGGGTATCGGCGGTGATCGCCGCGCGCTGCCCCCGCCTTCCCGCCGAAGTGTCCTGGATCGTGCTGTCTCGCATGTCTCGCCGGTTTGGAGCAGGGTAGGTAGTGAGCCGAGTCGTACACATGTCGGGCGGACACAGGCGCGCCGCACGCTTCGGGAGGTACCGAATTGAGCACCGCTGGCCAGGAGACACCCCGGGACACGAAGGAATTCACCCGATCCGGGCCGCACTTCTCCGACCGGATCACGGCCGACAGCCGGGACGGCTGGCCGGTCGAGGCCGGGCGCTACCGGCTGGTCGTCAGCCGGGCCTGTCCCTGGGCCAGCCGGGCGCTGGTCTCGCGGCGGCTGCTCGGCCTGGAATCGGCCCTTTCACTGGCGGTCGCGGACCCCATCCAGGACGAGCGGAGCTGGCGCTTCACCCTGGACGCGGGGGAGCGGGACCCGGTGCTGGGCATCGCGTTCCTCAGCGAGGCGTACGACGCCCGTGAGAAGGAGTACCCGGGCGGCGTGAGCGTGCCCGCGATCGTCGACATCCCCAGTGGCAAGCTGGTCACCAACGACTTCCACAGCCTCACCCTCGACCTCGCCACCCAGTGGACCGCCCTGCACCGGCAGGGGGCGCCGGACCTGTACCCGGAGGAGCATCGCGAGGAGATCGACGAGGTGATGGAGGCGGTATTCCTCGATGTGAACAACGGCGTCTACCGGGCCGGTTTCGCCAACCACCAGGAAACGTACGACGACGCCTTCCGGCGTCTCTTCGCCCGTCTGGACCAGCTGTCGGAGCGCCTGGCCACGCGGCGGTATCTGGTCGGCGAGACCATCACCGAGGCCGACATCCGGCTGTTCACCACGCTGGTGCGCTTCGACGCGGTCTATCACGGCCACTTCAAGTGCAACCGCAACAAGCTGAGCGAGGACCGGGTGCTGTGGGGGTATGTACGCGACCTCTTCCAGACGCCCGGATTCGGCGACACGGTGGACTTCGACCACATCAAGCGGCACTACTACCAGGTGCACACCGAGGTGAATCCCAAGCGCCTCGTCCCCCTCGGCCCCGACCTCTCCGGCTGGTCGACCCCGCACGGACGGGAGGAGCTGGGCGGGCGCCCGTTCGGCGACGGCACCCCGCCCGGTCCGGTGCCGCCCGGTGAGGCGGTCCCGGAGGCCGGCCGCGCCCGCTGAGGGCTTCCGTAGCGGAAATCAGGGCCGGCGGGCGAGCGCCGCGGCGGTGTCCGCCGCGGTCAGCCCGAAGACGAGCGCGGTGGCGATACCGCCCGCGTAGGCGCGGTGCCACAGGCCGCCGATGTCGGACCCGGCGGCGAGGAGTCCTGCCAGCGGCTCCCCGTTCTCCGCCAGGACCCGGGCCCGGTCGTCGATGCGCACGCCGTGGAACGGGAAGGTGATGGCCGGCGCCGTCTCGATGACGTAGTACGGCGGTTCGTCCAGCGGCAGCGGGTCCAGCTCCCGGCCGGGTGCCGTGGCGAGTCCCGCCGCGACGCGTTCGTTGAACCGCCGGACGCCGTCGCGGATGGAGTCGCCCCGGTACCCCCACTCCTCGGGCAGGCAGGCCAGTTCGTCGAGGTCTTCGGCCAGCCCCGCGCGGCCGCCGCGCTTGCTCGCCAGCGCGAACTTGTCCACGGCGACCGCGCCGTCGACGTAGGAGCCGACGATCCAGTCGCGGAATACCCGGGCATCGGCGACGAGCAGACCACGGCTCTCCGGCTGGTCCAGCAGTGCCATGGCGGTGAGGTGGTCGCCCAGCGTCTCATCCACGAAGCGCTCGTTGCGCAGGTTGAACAGGAGCGCGTGCTCGCTGTAGTACAGCGACAGGTCGACGAAGTCCACCGGATCGGCGAAGGGTGTGCCGCTCGGCACGAGGTGGCCGTAGAAGCCCGCGTCCGCATGGCCGGTGGCCGCGCCGATGCCGGTGGCCAGACGGTAGCCACCGCCCTGGTTGCCGGGGTGGGAACGGAGCTGCATGCGGTCGGCGTGGGGATGCACATGGGCGGTGCGGAGTGCGGGGTCGCCCTGGAATCCCCCGGTCGCCAGGAGCGTGGCGCGGGCGCCGACCTCCCTGCCCGTCCCGTCGGGTGACCTCAGCCGGGCTCCCACGATGGCGTCGTGCTCGGTCAGCAGGTGTTCGGTGTGGGTGGCGAGCAGTATCCGACCACCGCCGTCGAGGATGAGCCGGCGGCAGGTGTCGAGGTAGTGGTTGGTGTCGAACCGGTGTCCGCGGCCGAAGCTGAGGATGCGCTGGGCGTCCCCCACCTCCACCCCCACGGAGCGGATCCAGGAAACACCCTCGGCGAACCGGTCCACGAGGGCGCGCTTCAGCGCGCGGTCTCCTCGTGGATTGTGCCGGTCCATGATCTCGTGACTCGGGGCGGTCCACGCGTAACCGGCGAAACGAGCGGAGCCGCCGACGTCCGCGCTCGTGTCCACGACCATCACGGACAGTCCGCTGCGGACGGCACGGGCACCGGCGGTCAGGCCCGCCATGCCCGCCCCGATGATGAGCAGATCGACGGCTTCCGTGTCCACGCGCCTCTCCTCCGGTCGGGGTCATTCAGTAAAACCGAATCCAGTTCACATCACAAGGGGGTTCGTCAACCCTGCCCGGACCTTGTCGGGGCCGTGACCGGCACGGTAAGAGAGGTGAAGTCAATTCAACAGGTAGGTCAATTCCACAGGCATTGCGGGAGGTTGTCGTGAACCATGAAGGGCCGCACACAGGACGGTTCGAGGGCAAGGTCGCCATGGTGACGGGTGCCGGCTCGGGCATGGGGGCCGCGGTCGCCCGTCGGCTGGCCGCCGAAGGGGCCCGGGCCGTGGTCCTGGCCGACGTCGACGGCGCGAGCGCGGCGGCCGTCGCGAAGGACGTGCAGGCCGGCCGGGCGGTCGCGGTCGACGTGGCGGACGCCGCGGCGGTCGATCGCGCCGTCGAGGAGGTGCTGCGGCGGCACGGCGGGCTCGATCTCCTGGTGCACGCGGCGGGGGTCGACGATCCGTGGGCCAAGCAGCGCATCGCGGACGCCGTCGTGGAGGGGCGCGTGCCCGAGGTGACCGACGCGCTCGACGACGAGGTCTGGCGGCGCGTCATGCGGATCAACCTCGATGGCACCTTCCATGTGCTGCGCGCCTCGGTACGGGCCATGCGGCCGGCGAAGGCGGGCGCCATCGTCGTGATCGGCTCGTCGTCGGCCTTCGACGCCCCGGTCGGCTACCCCCACTACGCCGCGTCCAAGGCAGGGGTGCACGCCCTGTGTCAGGCCGTGGCCAAGGAGGTCATCCCCTCGGGTATCCGGGTGAACGTGGTCGCGCCGGGGCCGACCGAGACGGGGATGGCTGCGCGCACGCCGGAGGTGCTGCGCACGGGGTTCGCCGATCCGCGGGTGCGTCCGTACGCGACCCCCGAGGAGATCGCCGACATCGCCTTGTTCCTGGCCAGCGACGCCGCGGCGAACCTGATCGGCGCGGTGCTGCTCGCCAACGGCGGCAGGTTCACCGTCTGAAACCTGCATCCTGAATCCAGTTCAGGCCGCTGCTCGCCGCGCCCGCTGTCGCCTCCGGATCCATCCGAGAAATCCCCTCCCGAGGCTAGCTGTACTGAGTTCAGTTCTGTAGCGTCCCGGGCGTCGGCAAGGAACGGGATTCGTTTCCGTTCGGAAGGAGAGCCGGATTCATGAGCACCACTGAGCAGCCCGCCCCGCCGGGGGCGGAGTCGTCCTCCTACGCTCCCCGCACGGTGCGCCGTGCGATGCTCGCCGGAAGCATCGGCACCCTCATCGAATACTACGATTTCAGCGTTTACGGATATCTCGCCGTGGTGATCGCCCCGCAGTTCTTCCCGGGCGACGATCCGGCGGCCTCGGTGCTGGCGGCGCTCGCGGTGCTGGCCACGGGCCTGGTGGTGCGGCCGCTCGGCGGTATCTTCTTCGGACGCCTCGGCGACCGGTGGGGCCGCCGCAAGGCCCTGGTTTCCTCCGTGCTGTGCATGGGGGTGGCCAGCAGCGTCACGGGATTGCTGCCGACCTACGACCAGATCGGTGTCCTCGCCGCGGTGCTGCTGTTCATCACCCGGCTGATGCAGGGCATCTCCTCGGGCGGCGAGTCGGTCGGCGCCTACACCTACATCTACGAGTCGGCGCCACCACGGCGCAGGGCGTTCCTCGGCGCCGTCACGCCCATCGGGTCCAATCTCGGCTTCATGTTCGCGGCCGCCACGGCCGGGGCGATCTCCGCGCTCACCACCACCGACCAGATGGCCGCCTGGGGGTGGCGGCTGCCGTTCCTGATGGCCGTCCCCCTCACCCTTATCTGCCTGTGGGCCCGGCTGCGGATCGAGGACACCCCGGAATTCGAGGAGGCGGCGCGCCGCGCCGACATCCCCACCGCGCCGGTCCGGGAGGTGCTGTCCACCCACCGCACCGCGCTGCTGCAGTCCATCGGCCTGGCCATGGCCCAGGGTGGCGCCATCTTCCTCGGGCTGACGTACATCGGCATCTACCTGACCTCGAACCTGGGATACGACCCCACGCTGGTGTTCTGGCTGACCGCCGGGGTCGTGCTCATCACCGTGCTGCTCATGGTGCCGGCCGGGTGGCTCGCCGCCCGGTTCGGCTGCCGTCGCGTCCTGCTGGCCGGACTGCTGGGCTTCCTGGTGACGGCCTACCCCGCGATGATGCTCATGGGGCGGCACAGCCTGGCCATGGCGGGCCTGGCCTATCTGCTGTTCATGCTGAGCAGCGCGTTCGTGCAGGTCCCGGCGGCCAGCCTGTGGCCGCGTCTGTTCGAACGCCGGGTCCGGTACACCGGTATGGCGATCGGGTACAACATCGGCACCGTCCTCGCGGGCGGTACGGCTCCCTACATCGCGGCCTTCCTGGTCCAGCGGACGGGGGACCTGCTCTCCCCGGCGTTCTTCGTGATGGCGGTCTGCCTGATCGGGCTCGCCGCTCTCTTCACCGTCCGCAAGGACGTGTAGACGCGTGGACGGCGGCGGTCGCCGGTCAGGCTTCGTCCCCCGTGTGGGCGTGGCCGACATGGCCGATGGTCTGGCCGCCGTCGACGGGGAACTCCCCGCCCGTGGTGTAGGAGGCGTCGTCGCTCGCGAGGAAGAGCACCATGCGGGTGACCTCGTCGGGCTCACCGATGCGGGGCACGGGCTGCTGGGCGAACAGCTCGGGCGAGGCGCTCTCGCCCATGGGCGTGCGGATGACGCCCGGGTGGACGGAGTTGACGCGTACCCCCGAGCCCGCCATGTCCAGCGCGGCGGCCTTGGTCATCCCTCGTACCCCCCACTTGCTCGCCACATAGCCGATGCCGTCGGCGAAGCCCATGAGACCGGCGGCCGAGGAGATGTTCACGACCGCACCGCGGCCACGGGCGCGCATGCCGGGCAGGACGGTGTGCATGCCGAGGAAGGCGCCCACCAGATTGACGTCGAGGATCCGCCGGAAGTGCTCGGGCGACTGCTCCTCCACGCCGCCGAAGTGGATGATCCCGGCGTTGTTGACGAGGACGTCCACGGGGCCGAGGGTGTCCTCGACCGTGCGGACGACGGATCGCCACCCCACCTCGTCGGTGACGTCGAGGTGGCAGTACCGCGCGTGGGGGAGTTCGCCCGCCAGGGCCTCGCCCTCGTCGTCCAGCAGGTCACAGACGGCGACCCGGGCCCCTTCCGCGGCCAGCCCGCGGACATGTGCGGCGCCCATGCCCCGGGCCCCGCCGGTGACGATCGCGACCTTTCCCTCGAAGCGCATACGGGCTCCCCTTCCGTGTCCATTACGCATCCATGAATTCCCCGGACAAGAGCGATCAGGCGGCCTGGGCACGTGATCAGTCGGGCACCAGTACGGCCCGGCCCCGCACCCGGCCCCGCCGGAGCCGGTCGAGCGCCTCCGGCGCGGCGGACAGTGGGAACCGCTCCGTCTCGACCCGCAGCGCTCCCGAACGCGCCAGCGCGACCACCTCGGCGAGCTGGGGGCGGGGGCCCCAGAAGGGCAGCGAGAGCCTGAACCCGGGCGGGTGCGCGCCCGGCTTGGAGACCGTCAGGCTGCCGCCTCCGCTGCCGACGAGCGCGAGTTCACCACCGGGCCGCAGGATGCCGGTGGCCAGTTCCAGCGTTTCCGCGGTGCCGACGAAGTCGAGCACCGCATCCGCTCCCGCGCCGCCGCCA
Source organism: Streptomyces sp. NPDC007983 (assembly GCF_042958345.1). NCBI lineage: Bacteria > Bacillati > Actinomycetota > Actinomycetes > Kitasatosporales > Streptomycetaceae > Streptomyces > Streptomyces sp. NPDC007983. The sequence goes on along the minus strand of NZ_JBIBJI010000018.1, from coordinate 107,019 downwards.
TGCGTCCTCAGTACCCGGGCGGTGTCCGCCCGCATCAGGGTGCCGAAGTCCGCGCCGGAGCGGTCCGCGAGGGCCAGGGCGTCCTCCCGGACATCGACCGCCAGCACCCGGCTCGCCGTGGTCGCGCGGAGGATCCGCACCGCCAGGTGGCCGAGCCCGCCAATGCCGATGACGACGGTGGTGGTGCCCTCTCCGAGCGTGTGCCGGAGTCCGGCCACGGCGTGGTACGAGGTCAGACCGGCGTCGGAGAGCGGGGCCGCCTGTTCGGCCGTCAGATCGCCGACCGGCACCAGATGGCGGGCGGACGGGACGAGTGCGTACGCGGCCATTCCGCCGTCCCGGCCCAGGCCCGCGCCGTGCCAGCGGAGAGTGGCACGCCGGTCGCAGTAGTTGTCCCAGCCCGCGGCGCAACGGCCGCAGGTGCCGCACCCCCATGGCCCGTAGAGCACCACGCGCTCGCCCACCCGCACGCCCTCGGCGCCGGGCCCCAGGGCCGCGACCAGTCCGGCGACCTCATGGCCGAGCGTGAACGGCAGCCGGTAGGGGAGCGCCCCCGCGGCCGCGTCGATGACGTGCAGATCGGAGTGGCACAGCCCGGTGGCCTCGACCCGCAGCAGGACCTCCGCGCCGTGGGGCACGGGCCGCTCGATGTCGACCAATGCCGGGGGCTCGCCCCACGTGGTCAGCCGCAGTGCCCTCATCGTCACCGTCCCAGGTCTTGTCGGGCCGCGGCCGCCACGGTAACAGAGGTGAAGTAAGTTCAATAGGTGGCCCGAGGCCGTTGCCGGGTCGTGCCGAGGTCTTGCCGGGTCGGGGCTCCCTGTCTACGGTCGTGAATTGAGTTCAATTCTCAGATTCGATCCCGTCGTACGAGCACGGTGGAGCCCCCATGAACCCTCACCACCCCGAGATCGCCCCCCAGCTGCTCTCCGAAACGGACGAACAGCGGCAACTGCGTACCGTCCTGCGGGACCTCTGCGCCGAGGCGAGCGGTCCGGAGGACGTCCGTAAACATCTGGCCACACCGCGCGGATACGACGAAGCCCTATGGGCCCGGCTCGCGGGCGAGATCGGCGTCCATGGGCTGGCCGTCCCGGAGGAGTACGGCGGGTCGGGCTTCACGTTCGCCGAGCTGGCCGTCGTCCTGGAGGAAACCGGGCGGGCCCTGTGCTGCGCGCCGCTGCTGCCCACGGTGGTCCTGGCCGCGCACGCCCTGCTGCACAGCGGTGACCGCGCGGCATGCGAGCGCTATCTGCCCCCGATCGCCGACGGCACGCTCACCGCGACCGTGGCCGGGTTCGGCGACGACACGCCCGCGGTCACCGCCGAGCGGGGGAGCGCCGGATGGGTGCTGCGCGGGCGGGCTGACTTCGTGCTCGACGGCGCCGGCGCGGATCTGCTCCTGGTGCGGGCCGGGACCCCCGGCGGACCCCGGCTGTTCGCCTGTGAACCGGACCCTGGCACCTGCCGGCGGACGCCGCGCCGCGTCCTGGACGAGACGCGCCGCCAGGCGCTGCTGGAGTTCCGGGGCGCGCCCGCCACCTCCGTGGGCACGACGGAGGTCACCGAGGCCGCGGTCGCGGCGACTCTGGACACCGGACGGGCCGCGCTTGCGGCCGAACAGGTCGGCGGCAGCGCGCACGCGCTGGGCGCCACGGTCGAATTCGCCGCCCAGCGCCACCAGTTCGGACGGCCCATCGGCTCCTTCCAGGCCGTCAAGCACCGGCTGGCCGATGTGCTGGTCGCGCTGGAGGCGGCGCGCTCGGCATCCGCGTACGCCACGGCCTGCGCCGCCGTCGCCCCGCCGCAGCTGCCGGTGGCCGCGTGTGCCGCCGCCGTGGTCTGCTCCGAGACCTTCCGCCTGGCCACGGCCGAGTACGTCCAGCTGCACGGCGGCATCGGCTTCACCTGGGAGCACCCTGCCCATCTGTATGTGCGCCGCGCCCGCAGCGGCGAGGCGCTGTTCGGTACGGCGGACCGGCACCGGACCCGGCTCGCCGGACTGGCTGTTGAATCACGTTCGAGTTGATCGCCGCTTGCCCGTCTCGATCAAGGGGTTGACAGGGCGGCTTCTTGCTCCCAGAGTTGTAGTGAATTCAGTTCAGTTTAGAGGGGTGAGGGTATGACCGTGGAAGACGAGATCCAGTTCGAGCGTGACGGCCACGTCGCCCGGGTGTGGCTCAACCGCCCGTGGAAGAAGAACTGCGTCACCGTGCCGATCCTGGAACGGCTCGACGAGATCATCACCGAGGTCGACGAGGACCCCGAGCTGCGGGTCCTGGTGGTCCGCGGACGTGGCGGCACCTTCTGCTCGGGCTTCGACCTGGACAGCCTGAAGGCCGAGTACGTCGGCAAGTCCAACGCGATCGACGTGGCGGTGAAGTCCGCGAAGGTGTGCGATCGCCTCTACTCGATGAAGACCCCCTCGGTCGCGGTCCTGGAGGGCCATGTCACCGCCGGCGGCTTCGAGATCATGATCTCCTGCGACTTCGCCATCGCCGCGGACGACGCCAAAATCGGGGACTTCCACATCCGCCGCGCGCTGTTCGGCGGAGCCGGCCCGATCTACCGGGTGCCGCGCATGATCGGCATCCGCAAGACCAAGGAGCTGATGCTCACCGGCAAGCTCCTCTCCGGCGTCGAGGCCACCGAGTTCGGGCTCATCAACAAGTCCGCCCCGGCCGAGGAGCTGGACGCGACGGTCGAGGACTTCATCGGGGACCTCGCCGACAAGAGCCCCTTCATGATGTGGCTCACGAAGATGACGATCGACCGCAGCCTGGACGCCGACACCCAGTCGCTGATGGTGATGGAGCATCTCGCCGTGGGCGTGGCGCTCAACTCCGAGGACGCCAACGAGGGCGTGTCGGCGTTCCTGGAGAAGCGCGAGCCCAAGTGGCAGGGGCGCTGATCCGGATGGCCACGGATCCGCGGAGCCCGGACGCCGGGCTCCAGGGCTCGCGCTGCTCCGGCTGCGCGGTGACGGTCTATCCCGCGGAGGACGCGTGCCCGCGCTGCGGGGGCTCCGCCGACCCGGCGGCCCTCCAGGGCACGGGCACGCTGTGGACCTGGACGGTGCAGCGGTACGCCCCCAAGTCGCCGCCCTATCAGGCCCCGTCCGGTGGCTTCGCGCCGTTCGCGCTCGGCTACGTCGAGCTGGCGGAGGGCGTGCGGGTGGCCGCCGTCCTCGACCTCGACGACGTCGATGACCTCGACGTCCTCCGCATCGGCATGCCCCTCACCCTGACCGCGGGCCCCGGTGTCCCGCGGGCCAGGCCCACCGTCCGTGGCGAGGAGGGAACGTGAGCGGTGACGTTCTGATCTGCGGCGCCGGGCGCACCCCCTTCGGCCGGTCCGAGGCGACCGGCCGGCAGCTGGCCGTCGGCGCCGTGAACGCCGCGCTGGCGGACGCCGGAATCGCGTGGTCGCGTGTGCGGGCCGCGTTCGGCGGCAGCGACAGCGCGGGCCTCGCCGACACCCTGGTGTCCCAGCTCGGCCTGACCGGACTGCCGTTCATCAACGTCAAGAACGGCTGCGCCACCGGCGGCAGCGCGCTGATCTCCGCCGTGAACGCGATCCGCTCCGGCATGGCGGATGTCGTCCTGGCCGTCGGTTTCGACAAGCATCCGCGCGGCGCCTTCGACCCGAGGCCCGAGGACTGGGGCCTGGGAGCGGAATACGGCAGCGACGGGCTGATGGTGACCACCCAGTTCTTCGGTATGAAGATCCAGCGCTATATGCACGACCACGGGATCACCCCGAGGACCCTCGCCCTGGTCGCCGAGAAGGCGTACCGCAACGGTGCCCTGACTCCCGAGGCATGGCGTCGCAAGCCGCTGTCCGCCGAGGAGATCCTCGGCTCCGGCATGGTCAGCGACCCCCTCACCCGCTACATGTTCTGTTCCCCCGGAGCGGGCGCGGCCGCGCTGGTGCTGTGCTCCCCGGAGGCCGCCCGCACCATGGACGGCTCGCCGGTCACCCTGCGCTCGGCGGCCGTGCGCACCCGGCGCTTCGGCTCGTTCGAAGTGTTCAGCCCGTGGATCCCCGCGGGCGAGCTGACCAGCGTCAGCCGCGATGCCTCGGCCGCCGCCTTCGAGGAGGCGGGGCTCGGCCCCCGCGACGTCGACGTCTGCCAGCTCCAGGACACCGAGAGCGGTGCTGAGGTCATGCACATGGCCGAGTGCGGTTTCTGCGCGGACGGCGAGCAGGAGCGGCTGGTCGCCTCCGGTGCCACCGGCATCGGCGGGGCGCTGCCGGTCAACACCGACGGCGGCTGCATCGCCAACGGCGAACCCATCGGAGCCTCGGGACTGCGCCAGGTCTACGAGATCGTCCAGCAGCTGCGCGGACGAGCCGGAGAGCGCCAGGTCCCGGACGACCCCCGCGTCGGCTTCACCCATGTGTACGGCGCCCCCGGCGTCAGCGCCTGCACGGTGCTGTCCCGCTGAACGTCCCGCCGATCGGAGGTGGAGAAGGAAGTGGCACAAGAGATGAGCGGCATCCCGGAACCCGAGGAGTTCCGCACCGGGGCCCGGCAGTGGCTCCGCACGGTCGCCCGGCCCCGCGCCGCCGACGGGGAGTGGGGCAGCGGCTCCGACTCCGTCGCCGTGTTCGAGAACTGGACCGAGGAGCAGGAGCGCGAGCACACCGCCCGCGTCCAGGAGTGGGAGCGCATCCGCTACGACCAGGGGTGGTCCGCGCTCACCTGGGAGGAGTCATACGGGGGCCGGGGCCTGCCCGCGTACTACGAGCAGCTCTACCGCGCCGAGGAAGCCGCCTTCGACGTGCCCCAGCGCCCCGAGATCTTCCCGGTGACGCAGGCGCTCGTCGCCCCCGCGATCGCCATCTGGGGCACCGAGGAGCAGAAGCGGCGCTGGCTGCGACCGATGCTGCGCACCGACGAACTGGCCTGCCAGCTGTTCTCGGAGACCGAGGCCGGATCCGACCTCGCCGCGGTGCGCACCAGGGCGGTGCGCGACGGCGATGATTGGGTGCTGACCGGGCACAAGGTGTGGACCTCCGGAGCCCGCGTCGCCACCTGGGGCGTCGCGGTGTGCCGCACCGATCCGGAGGTGCGTAAACACGCCGGTATCACCGTCTTCCTGGTGCGCATGGACGCGCCCGGCGTCACGGTGCGGCCCATCCGGCAGATGACCGGTGGCTCCAGCTTCAACGAGGTCTACCTCGACGGGGTGACCGTGCCCGACACCGACCGGCTCGGCCCGGTCGGCGAGGGCTGGCGGGTCACGCTCAGCGTGCTGGCCGCCGAGCGGCTCGACTCCGGCAGCCTCGGCCTCGACAACGCCGACCGGGCGCTGGACCTCGCCGCGCACCTGCCCCGCCCCCTCACCGGCGGCGAACAGCAGCGGGCCGCCGACCTCCACATCCGCACCCTGGTCCAGCGGCTCATCGGACTGCGGGTGACCGCCGCCCTCGTCGCCGGCCGCGAACCCGGCGCGGAGGCCTCGGTCGGCAAGCTGTACGCCACGGAGACCATGCGCCGCACCAGCGACCTGGTGTCCGAACTGCTGGGACCGAGCCTCGTGGCGGACACCGGGGAGTGGGGCACGTACGCCTGGACGGAACATCTGCTCGGCGCCCCCGGCTACAGCATCGCGGGCGGCACCGACGAGATCCAGCGCACCATCCTCGCCGAACGCGTCCTCGGCCTGCCCAAGGAGCCCGCCCGATGAGCACAGCCACGAAAGGGCCGGAGCTGGCCGCCCGGGTCCGCGACCGGCTCGCCCGCCACCACCCGGGCGCGGCGATCGGCGAGCTGACCGTACTGCCGGGCGGCCACTCGGGGCTGACCTACTCGGTCACCGCGGGGGAGGCCCGGTACGTCGTCAAGGCGGTGCCGCCCGGGCAGCGGCCCGTCGGACGCAACGACGTCCTGCGCCAGGCCCGGGTGCTGGGCGCGCTGGCCGGGTCGACGGTGCCGGTGCCGGGCGTCGTGGCGGTCGATGACACCGAACCCGCCTGGTTCGCCATGGACTTCGCGGCCGGGGAGGCCGTCGAGCCGGTCCTCGACGAGCACGAGGTGCCCGCCGCGACCGCCCGCGCCCGGATGCTGGAGATCGCCTCCGTCCTGCGGCGGCTGCACACCACCGATATCGAAGCGCCCGGGCTCGGCGCCCCCGCCCCCCTCGACGCCACCGGCGAGCTGGAGCGCTGGAGCCGCACCCTGCACGCCGTCCCCGCCGAACTGCGGCCCGGCGGGAGGGAGCTGCTGGCACGCCTCGCCGACGACGTGCCGCCCTCCCTCCCGCCGGTGCTGCTGCACGGCGACTTCCGGCTCGGCAATGTGCTGTGCGTGGACGAACGCGCCGTGGCCGTCGTGGACTGGGAGATCTGGAGCGTCGGCGACCCGCGGATCGACCTCGGCTGGTTCCTGCTCTTCGCCGACCACCGCAACTTCCCCCGGCTGGGGCGCCCGGTGCCCGGCCTGCCCGGCGAGACCGACCTCCTGGACACCTACCGCGACGGCCGGCCCGCCCTGCCCGCGATGGACTGGTTCCGGGCGCTCGGACGCATGAAAATGGCCGCGATCATGGGCCACAATCTGCGCCGCCACCGCGAGGGCAAGCACCACGACCCGGACCAGGAGCGCTTGCCGCCCACCATCGCCGCGATGATCCGCACGGCTCGCGACATCCTCGGCTGATCCGGCCGGCCACCCGAACAGGAGCAATCGTGGACTTCGGATTCTCGCCCCGCGCGAGTGAACTCCAGGACCGCATAGGCAGGTTCATGGAGCAGCATGTCCTTCCCGCGGAAGCGGTCTACGACCGGCAGCTGGCCGAAGCGGACGACCCGCACGCGCTGCCGCCGGTCATGGCCGAGCTGAAGGAAAAGGCCCGCGCCGAGGGCCTGTGGAATCTCTTCATGGCACACGGCGACTGGGGCGCGGGCCTCAGCAACCTCGACTACGCGCCGCTCGCCGAGCTGGCCGGCCGCTCCATCATCGGCCCCGAGGTGTTCAACTGCTCGGCGCCCGACACCGGCAACATGGAACTCCTCGCCCTCTACGGCACCCCCGAGCAGCAGGACCGCTGGCTGCGCCCGCTGCTCGACGCCGAGATCCGCTCGTGCTTCGCCATGACCGAACCGGAAGTGGCCAGCTCCGACGCCCGCAACATCCGCACCCGCATCACGCGCGACGGCGACAGTTATGTCGTCAACGGCCGCAAGTGGTACACCTCCGGGATCCTCGACCCCGACTGCAAGCTGATCATCCTGATGGGCAAGACGGATCCGCAGGCGCCCACCTACCGGCAGCAGAGCATGCTGCTCATCCCCCGGGACACCCCGGGCGTCACGGTCCTGCGCGACCTGCCGATGTTCGGCTACACCGACCGGCTCGGACACGGCGATGTGCTCTTCGAGGACGTCCGCGTACCGGTGGCGAACATCCTCGGCGGCGAGGGCGAGGGCTTCGCGCTCGCCCAGGGACGGCTCGGCCCGGGGCGGATGCACTACGCGATGCGCGCCGTGGGATTCGCCGAGCGCGCCCTGCAGCTGATGTGCGAGCGCGTCACCGCACGCACCGCCTTCGGCGGGCCCCTCGCCGACCGGGGCGTGGTCCGGGAGTGGATCGCCCGCAGCCGCATCGAAATCGAGCAGCTGCGTCTCCTCGTCCTCAAATCGGCCTGGCTGATGGACACCGTCGGCAACGCCGCCGCCCGTATGGAGGTGGCCGCCATCAAGGTCGCGGCGCTGGAGGTGGCCCACAAGGTGGTCGACCGCGCGGTGCAGGCGCACGGCGCGGCGGGCGTCAGCGACGACACCGTACTGGCCCGGCTGTACGCCATCACCCGGGCGCTGCGCATCGCCGACGGCCCCGATGAAGTGCATCTGCGGACGGTGGCCCGCCAGGAACTCGCGCACTACAAGAAGCAGACCGACCGGACGACGGGGGCAGCGTGAGCGACAACAGGCTCGACGGCAAGGTGGCCGTCATCACCGGCGGATCCCGTGGCATCGGCCTCGGCATCGCCACCGCCTACCGCGCGGCCGGAGCACACGTGGTGATCGCGGCCCGCAAAGCGGCCGGACTCGCCGGGGCACGCGAGGAACTGCTGCGCGTGAAGGGCGACGGCGAGATCCACACCGTGGTCGCCAACGCCGGTGAACCCGAGCAGGCGGAAGGGTGCGTCGAGGAGACCATGTCCCGCTTCGGCCGCCTCGACATCCTGGTCAACAACGCGGCCACCAACCCGTACCACGGCGATCTGCTCGACCTGGACCTGCCGCGCGCGGAGAAGACCGTCCGCGTCAACCAGTACGGCATGATCGCCTGGACCCGGTACGCCTGGCGGGCCTGGATGGCCGAGCACGGGGGAGCGGTGGTCAACATCTCCTCCGTCGGCGGGCTCGTCGTCGATCCCCACATCGGCTACTACAACGCCACCAAGGCCGCCATGCTGCACATGACCCGGCAGCTCGCCTACGAACTCGGGCCGCGCGCCCGCGTCAACGCCATCGCCCCCGGACTGATCAAGACCGAGCTGGCGCGGGCGGTGTGGGAGGTCCGCGAGCCGATCCTCACCGCCAAACTGCCGCTGCGGCGCCTCGGCACGGTGGATGACGTGGCCAACGCGGCACTGTTCCTGGCCTCCGACGCCTCCTCCTGGATGACCGGCCAGACCCTGGTGCTCGACGGCGGCGCGACCGCCCTGCCGATCGGGGTGGACGGATGAACGCGCCGCGACCCGCAGCGGAGCTGTTCTCCCTCCAGGGCAGGACGGCCCTGGTCACCGGCGCCTCCGCCGGACTCGGCGCACGCTTCGCCGCCGTCCTCGCGCAGGCGGGCGCCACCGTGTTCGCCGCCGCCCGGCGCCTGGACCGGCTGAAGGAACTCGCCGACTCCGATCCGCGCATCCACCCCGTCGCCTGCGACGTCTCACAGGAGGCGGACCGTACGCGGCTGGTCGAGACCGCGCGCGCCGCCACCGGACACGTCGACATCCTGGTCAACAACGCCGCCACCTCCGGCGAGACCCGCGCCGAGGACGAATCCCCGAGCGCCTTCGCCGACGTCCTCGGCGTCAACCTCACCGCCCCCTTCCACCTGGCACGTCTCGTGGCCGAGGCCCCCACCGGGGAAGGCGCGCCGGGCCGGACCGTCATCAACGTCTCCTCCATCCTCGGCCTGGTGACCGCCGCCCCGCTCGGCGGCGCGAGCTACTCCGCGTCCAAGGCCGGACTGATCGGGCTGACCCGCGAACTTGCCGGACAGTGGGGCCCGGGCGGAACCCGCGTCAACGCGCTCGCCCCCGGCTGGTTCCGCACCGAGATGACCGCGGACCTCTTCGGCGACGAGCGCTCCAGCCGCTGGGTCGAGCGCAACACCCTGCTGCGGCGCGGCGGCGACAGCCAGGAACTCGACGGCGCGCTGCTGTTCCTCGCCTCGGACGCCTCCTCGTACTGCACCGGGCAGATCCTGACCGTCGACGGCGGATGGACCGCGCGATGACGGTCGCCATCGACATCGACGACGGTCTGGCCCGCATCACCCTGCGCCGCGGCGAGGCGGGCAACGCCATCGACCTGGACACGGCACGCGGACTGCGGGACGCGGCACGGACCTGCGCCGCGGAGGGCGTACGGGCCGTGCTGCTGACCGGTGAGGGGAAGTCCTTCTGCGTCGGCGGCGACCTCAGGGAGTTCTCCCGGCTCTCCGGCGCGGCACTGGAGAAGCACCTCACCGCGGTGACCGACGCGCTCCACGACGCGCTGCGCACGTTCGCGGCGGGCGACGCGCCCGTGGTGGCCGCCGTGCACGGAGCCGTCGCGGGAGCGGGGCTCGGCCTGGCCGCGTCCGCCGATGTGACCCTCGCCGCCGACACCGCCTCCTTCACCGCCGCCTACACCGGCATCGGCTACTCGCCCGACGCCGGGGTCAGCTGGTTCCTGCCCCGCCTCATCGGCCCCAAGCGCGCCCTTGACCTGCTGCTGACCAACCGCCGCGTCACGGCGGCCGAAGCCGCGGACATCGGACTGGTGAGCCGGGTCGTCACCCCCGCCCAGCTGGCCACGGAGGCGGCGCACACGGCCGAGGCGCTGCGCCGCGGGCCCACCGCCGCCTTCGGCGCCACCCGCCGTCTCGTCGCCGGCGGGCTGACCACCGACCTCGGCCCGCACCTGGACCGGGAGGCCCGCACGATCGCCGCCGCGGCCGCCTCCGACACCGGCCGGGAGGGCGTCGCCGCCTTCCTGGGCAAGCGGCCGCCCGACTTCACCCGCGCCGCCCCCAGCACCTGAGCCCCCAACCCATGGAGCCCGCCATGTCCGAAGCGTTCATCGTCGGAGCCGTCCGCACCCCCGTCGGCCGCCGCAAGGGCGCGCTCAGCGGGGTGCATCCCGCCGACCTCGGCGCTCATGTCCTGCGCGCCCTGCTGGAACGCACCGGCGCCGACCCGGGCGCCGTCGACGACGTGTACTTCGGGTGCGTCGGCCAGATCGGCGCCCAGACCGGCAACGTCGCCCGTACCGCCTGGCTGTCCGCGGGACTGCCGCAGCACGTGCCCGGCACCACCATCGACCGCCAGTGCGGTTCCTCCCAGCAGGCCGTGCACTTCGCGGCTCAGGCGGTCGGCTCCGGCGCCGCCGACCTGGTGGTCGCCGGCGGGGTGGAGGTGATGAGCCTGGTTCCCATCGCCAGCCCCATGTACGTCGGGGAGCAGGCCGGCCTCGGCAGCCCGTTCGCGGGCGACGGCTGGCGCGAACGCTTCGGCGACCAGGAGGTCTCACAGTTCCGCGGGGCCGAACTGATCGCCGAGAAGTGGGGCATCTCCCGCACGGACATGGAGGAGTACGCGCTCACGAGCCACCAGCGGGCCGTCGCCGCCCAGGCCGACGGCGTCTTCGACGACGAGATCACCCCGGCCTTCGGCCTCACCGCCGACGAGGGCCCGCGTGCCGACACCACCCTTGCGAAGATGGCGGGGCTGAAGCCACTCGCCGAGGACGGCCGCCTGACCGCCGCTGTTTCCAGCCAGATCTCCGACGGCGCCGCCGCCCTGCTGATCGCCTCGCAGGACGCGGTGCGCCGCCATGGTCTGACCCCGCTCGCCCGCGTGCACACCATGGCCGTCGTCGGCTCCGATCCGATCCACATGCTGACCGGCCCGATCCCCGCCACCGAGAAGGTTCTGGACCGGGCCGGGCTGCCGCTCGGCGCGATCGATCTGGTCGAGATCAACGAGGCCTTCGCCTCCGTCGTCCTGGCCTGGCAGAAGGAGGTCGGCGCCGCCCCGGAGCGGGTCAACGCCTTCGGCGGTGCGATCGCGCTCGGCCATCCGCTCGGCGCCACCGGGGCCCGGCTCATGACGACGCTCGTCCACCAGCTGCGCAGGACCCAGGGACGCTATGGCCTGCAGACGATGTGCGAGGGCGGCGGCATGGCGAACGCGACCGTGCTGGAGCGCCTTTGACGCACGCCGGGCCGAGGAGGGCCGGATCGGCCCGAGTCGATTGGCAACTGAGTTCAGCTTGGGGCTACTCTCGGGTACCGACGGGGTGGACGGCGGCCAGGAGACGGGGTCATGGCGACAAGGGTTGAACCGGAAGCGGGACCGAGGTCCAAGCGCGCCGCCATTCTGGCGGCCGCCGTCGACTGCTTCGGCGAGACGGGCTTCGAGGCCACCAAGTGGTCCACCGTGGCCGAGCGGGTCGGCATCGGGCAGACGGCGCTGTACCACTACTTCGAGTCCAAGACCCACTGTCTGCTCACCATCATGCGGCTGGAGCTCCAGCGGTCCCACGACAAGTTCACGGAGGCGACCGCGGGCGTCACGGACCCGGTCGAGGCCCTCCGGGCGGCCGTACGCGCGGCGTACGAGGTCTCCGACCACGAGGTTCTGCAGATGCGCATCCTGCACAACCACATGGACCTGCTCTCCGGCCCGCGCAAGTCCAAGCGGGAGGAGGCCGAGCGCGTCGAGGCCCGGCAGCTGGTCCAGCTCGTCGAGCGGGACTGGACGAACCTGCTGGTGCGGGGCATGTCCCAGGGCGTGTTCCCGCTGCGGGACGCACAGCTGCTGGGCGCGGGCGTGCTCGGCCTGATCGTCAGCGTCTGGCGCTGGTACCGGCCCTCGGGTCCCACCCCGCTGTCGGAGATCAGCGAGCTGATCGAGGGCGCCTGTGTGCGGATGGTCGCCACGTGACGCGCTGAGCGACCCTGCCGCTCCGGCCCCCGGTGGACCCCCGCCGGGGGCTTTCCCATGCCCGCCGCCGGTGCTCGCCGCCGGCGGCCGCCGCCCATGCCCGCCGTCCGTGCCGTGTCCGCGCCGAAGGCGCAGGATGGTCTCGCACGGACTCTTGTCAGCCGTGTTTCGGCGGGCTTACGATTCAAACTGAATTGAACTTGACTCAATTTGATCAGACCTTCGATGAGCGCCCGCCGACCGAAAGGGCCCCTCATGGTGTTGCGCACGTATCTGGCCGGCATGGACAGCAGGCATCCGGAACAGACGCTCGACCTGCTGGAACCCGATTTCCGGTTCCTCATCGCCCTGCCGGGCAAGGAGATCACCGGCACATCCAAGGAAGACTTCGCCGCGTACATCGCCGGCCGCAACCCCGTGGACCGGACCCATGAGGTCCTGCGCCACAGCCGGGACGGCGACCTGGAGACCGTGTACGGAGTGGTGACCGAGGGCGGCCGGTACACCGGCTCCTTCCACTCGGGCGCGGTGATCACGCCGGGTGGGCTCATAGCCCGTTACCAGGCCTTCTTCACCACCTCCTTCCAGCTGGTCGACTGGGGCCGGGCATGACGGACACCCCGGACGCGGCACCCTTCCTCACCGCGTGGTTCGCCATCCTCGACGGGGACGAACCCTCCAAGATCCTGGACCTGATCAGCGACGACTTCTCCCTGTCCATCCTGTTCTCCACCGGCGGCGGCGACGCCACCGACTTCGCGGGGGGCCGCGCCGCCCTGGTCGGCTACCTCGAACAGCGCGAGAAGGGCACCCGCACCCACCACCGGCTGGCCGCCACCACGCTCGGCCGGGACGAGTTCTTCCTGGGCGAGGTGCGGCGCGCGGGCGTCCCCGAGGCGAGCTTCGTCGCCGCCGGGCGGGTGAACCGCGACGGGCGGCTGCAGCGCCTGCTGATCGGGCGCTCGTCCGAGATCCGCTTCACCTGACCGAATGATCGGGCGCTCGTCCGCGATCCGCTTCACCTGACCGAAGTCCGTCCGACCCACCGACCCCGTGCGGAGGACCCGTCATGTACAACCTCGTCCTGCTGGCAGCCCGTCCCCCGGAGTGGACACACGAGCGGTTCATCACGTGGTGGCGCGGCGACCACGCCGAGCTGACCTGCCGCCTGCCCGGACTGCGCAGCTGGCGGCACACCGAGATCGACGCCGCCCTGGAGCCGCGCTCCGAAGGCTGGGACGGCATCTCCGTCCTCGGCTTCGACTCCCCCGAGGACGTGAAGGCGGCGCTCGCGAGCCCCGAGTGGGCCGCCGCCGTCGCCCAGGTGGGCGACATGAAGGGCCGCCGCATCGCGGTCATGGGGCACGAGGCGGAGATGTTCGCCGCCTGAAGGATCCGGCCCGACCAGACGGAGTTCGGCACAGCGCAGCGAGGGACACAATGCGACAGGTAGTGCGGGAGTTCCAACGGCAGGCCGCCGAGGCCGACTTCACCGCCGTCATCGACGACACGGGCAGCCATACGGCCCGGCAGCTCCTGGAGGAGGCCACACGGCTGGCCCGAGCACTGTCGGCGGGCACAGCCGACGGAGCCGTCGGCACCGTCATGATCCAGGCGGACAACTCATGGCGCACGGTCGCCGCCACCCTCGCCGCGGGCCTCAGCGGCGGGGACGGCGGGGTCATCGCGCTGGTCAACCGGCACACCACCCGGGCCGAATTCGCCACCGCCTGGGAGGACATCCGCCCGGACGCCGTCGTCGCCGAGCCCTCGGCGATCGACGAATGGGAGGTGCCCGAACGGCTGCCGGGCCCGGCGCGAACCGTGCTCGACGGCTGGACGTGCCTGGCCACACCGCACCAGCGCGAGGTGTCCCGGTGGTCGGGCGGCGTCCTGATCGGCCTGACCTCCGGATCGACCGGGCGGCCCAAAGGCGTCGTACAGTCAGAACAGGCCCTGCGCTACGCCGCCACGACCACCATCGCCGTCAACGGCCTGTCGCCGGGCGACGCCGTCGCCGCGATCGTGCCGCTGTCGTCGACGGCCGCGTACTGCTTCGGCGTCTACCTCGCCCTCCTGCTGCGCGGGCCACTCGTCCTGACGGGGAAGTGGGACAGGGCCCTCGCGATGCGGCGGATGGCCGACACCGGCGTCCGCTGGACCATGTGCGTACCGACCATGGCGTTGCAGATGGGCGAAGAGGCGGCCGGCTCCGGCATACTCCGGGGCGTCCGGTCGATCACGGTCGGCGGCGGGCCCATGGACCGCGCGGCCCTGGCCCGGGCCGAACGGTCCCTGGGCACCCGGATCCTGCGCGTCTTCGGCATGTCCGAATGCCTCGGCCACACCTCGCCGAGCCCCGAGGACCCCGAGGAGATCCGGCTCGGCAGAGACGGCCGCCCCTTCCCGGGTACGGACGTGCGCGCGCTCACCCCCGACGGTCAGGCGGCGGGCCCCGGTGTGACCGGCCGGGCGCAGGTGCGCGGCCCCTCCCTCTTCCTCGGCTACGCCGGAGACGGCCGGGCCGTCCCCCCCGCGCTGACGGAGGACGGCTATCTGCCCACCGGCGATCTGCTGATCGTCCACGAGGACGGCACCCTCACCATCATGGGCCGCGAGAAGGACATCATCATCCGGGGCGGCCGCAACATCGACATCACCGAGATCGAGCGCGCGGTCGCCGGACACCCGCGGGTGGCCCGGGCGTGTGTGGTGCCGGTCCCCGACGACATCCTCGGCGAACGCGTGGCGCTGCTCGTCGTCACCACGGACGCCCGGCCCCTCGACCTGGCCGAGGTGACCGGCCACCTGGACAACATCGGACTGTCCAAGACCAAGTGGCCCGAATACGTGTACGGTACCGACGAGTTGCCCCAGACGAAGGTCGGCAAGCTCGACCGGGGTGGGGCCCGGGACCTGGCCGCCAGAATGCGTGCCCGCGAGGCCGACCGGCCCTGACGAGGCCACGTACGCACGCGCGAGCGCGTGTCACCGAGGCGCGCCATCCGGCGTGATCAAGGCAGTACACCGAGGAGGACCATGACAGCGCGGTTCGATCAGGGCCCGTGGGCGGCGGCCGGAGTCCAGACCGTACAGCCCGGGGTGCACCGCGTACCCCTGCCGCTGCCCAACGACGGCCTGCACGCCGTGAACGTCTACCTCCTGGAGGACCTGGACGACGACGGCGGCCTCGTCATGATCGACGGAGGGTGGGCGATCCCCGAGGCGCGCAAGACGCTCGAGGAGGCGCTGGCCGTCATCGGCCGCGACCCCGGCGACATCAGCCACATCCTGGTCACCCACATCCACCGCGACCACTACACCCACGCCGTGGAGCTGCGCAGGCTGCTGGGCTCACGCGTCTACCTCGGCGCGGGGGAGCGCCCGGGGCTGGAGATGCTCGACCGGCTGCGCAGCGACCAGCCCGTCGGCTCGCTGCGCACCCTGCGCGCGGCGGGGGCCGGGGAACTCGCCGACCGCATCGAGGCGATGGACCACGGCGGCTACGACCCGAGCGTGTGGGAGGCCCCCGACCGCTGGCTCGGCGCCGAAACCCTCCGCTTCGGCGACCGCGAGCTGCGGGTCGTCCCCACTCCCGGGCACACCAAGGGCCATGTGGTCTTCCTGGACGAGCAGCGCGGCCTGCTGTTCTCCGGGGACCATGTCCTGCCGCACATCACCCCCTCCATCGGCTTCGAACTGGCCGAACCCGGCGGCCGTCCGCTCGCCGACTACCTGGACTCGCTGCGGCTGATGACCCGCTACGCCGACGCCCGCCTGCTGCCCGCGCACGGGCCGGTCACCGACAGCGCCCACACCCGGGTCGGCGAACTGCTCGGCCACCACGACGACCGGCTGGCCGGGAGCCTGACCGCGCTGGGCGAGGACACGCTCGACGCCCACGCGGTGGCGCGGCGGCTCACCTGGACGCGCCGGGCCGTGCCGTTCGGGAGCCTGAACGCCTTCAACCAGATGCTCGCGATCAATGAGACCGCCGCGCACCTGGATGTCCTCGTGCTCCGCGAACAGGTGGCGGTGGCGTTCGCCGACGGCGTGAACCAGTACACGCGCGTGCGGTGATGAGCCCTGCTCAGTGGGTGCGCAGGCCTTCCTTCACCGTGTCGAAGACGGGACGGTAGGTGTCCCACTTCTCGTCGGGCGCCGAGAGGTAGACGTCGTACTCCTTGTCGCCCTCCCGTCCGAAGCCGAGGTCGATGGCGCGGAACGTGCGCACTCTGCCGGCGAACGTGCACTCCCAGATCGCCGCGGGCTGCCCCCGGAAGGTGGTGCGGTCCAGGCGCAGTCGCTGGTACACGTCGTAGTTCTTCTTCGTGTTCGCCTCGATGTCCCGGAAGTGCGCCACGGGCGTCGGACCGGCGGGGTCCACCATGCCGATGGTGATCTCGACCAGGCCGGAAGGGTCGATGTACTTGGCTCCTTCGCTCGTCCGGTCGCTCAGCTTCCATCCGTTCGGTACGGGGAAGGAGACGCCGAGCTTCTTCTCCTCGACCAGGTGGTAGCCGTGGGGCACGGGCGGGGGAGTGGCGGCGGGGGCCTTCGCCTTGCCGCCGTCCTGCTGCCCGCCGCCGTCCGGCCACACGTGGATGGCGCCGGGCACGGCCACGGTGGCGAGCGCCGCGACCGTGGCGCCCCACATGACTCGACGGCGCTTATGACGGCCGCCGCCGGTCGGCTCGGGCGCGGCCACGGTCCCGGACGGTGGCGGGGTGGCGGCCGCGGTGTGGCTCGCGGCCGCGTCCGGGGCGTCCTGCCGCGTCGCCGTCAGCTCCTCCGCCGCCAGGGCCCGCAGCCGCCGCTCCGTCTCCTCCGCCGACGGCCGCTCGCCGGGCTCCCTGGCCAGCAGCGCCTCGATCAGCGGCGCCAGCGGCCCGGCCTGCCGCAGGGGCGGCAGCGGGTCGACGGCGATGGCGTAGCCCGTCTCGATCGCCGTATCCCGCCGGAAGGGTGTCTGTCCTTCCACCGCCTGGTAGAGCGTCGCGCCCAGCGCCCACAGGTCCGAAACGGGCCCGGGCTTGCGGCCCCTGATCCGCTCCGGCGCCATGTACTCGATGGAGCCGATCATCTCGCCGGTCCGGGTCAGCGTCGACGTTCCGCTGGTCACCGCGATGCCGAAGTCGGTGAGGACGATCCTGTCGTCGGCGTCGCCGAGCAGCACATTGCCGGGCTTGACGTCACGGTGCAGCACCCCGGCCGCGTGCGCGGCCCGGAGCGCGGCGACCATGCCCCGGCCGATCCGCGCCGCCTCCTGGGGCGGGACGGTGCCGCGCTCCTTGAGCAACGCGCCGAGGGTGGTGGACGGCACGTACTCCATGACGATGCACGGCTGCCCCTCCTCGTCGTCCACGACGTCATGGACGACGACCACGTTCGGGTGCGTGATGCGGGCGGCGCTGCGCGCCTCGCGGCGGGCGCGCTCGTACAGCGTGGAGATCTCGTCGTCGCAGAGGTGGTGCGGGGCGTGCAGCCGCTTGAGCGCCACCTGGCGGCCCAGCACATCGTCCTCGGCCCGCCACACCGTGCCCATGCCGCCGCTGCCGATCCGCTCGGTCAGCCGGTACCGCCCCGCGACCAGCCGCCCCTTGTCCGACACCGCATCCCTCTTCGTTCTGCCCCGCCCGTGCCCGATGTGCCCCGACACGATAACCGGCGCGAGTGCGCACGCCCTCCACGGCCCTCCCCGCGTGGCGGGTACTGTCCCGCACATGGCGATGATGACTCCGGCGGACGGCCAGTGGCTTGACCGCGCACTGCAGTTCGCTGGGCTGACCTGGACGTACCCGGCCTACGAGGACCTTTTCGTACGCAATGGCTGGCATCTGTCCGGACGCGACGGCGAGCCCGTCATCCTGGAGATGGAGACATGGCCACCGCCCGGCGAGGAACGGGACGAGGGCTGGCACCTGTGGATCGGCAACCACCCCGGCTGCGAGGAGGAAGGGACGGAGGTGGCGTGTGCCCACCCCGGATGCCGGGAGGACCGTGGGGTGCTGATGCCCCTGGCCTACGGCGCGTTCGAGGTGACCGAACCGAGCGGGGAGCCGCTGCCCCCGGAGGAGGTCTGGGAGTTCGACGCCTTCACCGGCTGGCGGTGGCAGCCGGACGCCACCGAGGATGACTGGGCGTCCGCGTACCGGGCGGCCGAGGAAGCGCTGCGCGCGCGGCTGGGCGAGCCGGTGCCGCGGCCGCCGGACGGGGAGCTGGAGGCCGAGCGGGGTGTCGTGTGGGAGTACGGCGATTCCTCGGTGACCCTCTTCGAAGGCGCCGAGCTGCTGCATGACGGCCAGTACGACTGGATCTGCGTCGAGGTGCGCCCCCGGGACACGCCATGAGCCGGGGGCGCCGAAGGGTTCCGTCTCCGCAGGTGGTGCCTCAGCAGGTGGTGTTGGTCCGGGTCAGCAGTCCAAGGCGCCAGGGAAGCTGGGAGTAGTCGCCGCTCGCCGAGGGGTTCATGCCCTGGTAGAGGAATTGGAGACGGCAGGGGTTGATGGTCATGGTCTGGTCGTTTCCGGTCCGGATGAGTTCGCCGTGGCTGATGTCGCGCGTCCAGGCGCCGGCGGGGAAGGCAACGTTGTTGCTGCGTGCGAAGGGGTTGGACTCGGTGGCGGCCAGCGGCTGCCACTGGCCGGTGAGGCCCTGGGCGGTGAAGGAGCGGTAGTAGCGCCTGCCGTCGCTGCCGATGGCCTCCATCATCAGCAGATAGGTTCCGGTCCCCTGCACCCGGTAGACTGCCCCGCCCTCGAACAGGGCGAACTTGGAATCCTGGAGGACGAGTTGGGTGTTGCGGAAACCGCCCGGGAACTCCCCGACGCTGGTCTCCGAGCGGAACACATGGCCGTTGTCATCCGCTGAGAACAGATAGCACATGGCGCTGTCGCAGATGACCCAGTAGTCCAGCGTGCCCGAGCCCGCCGCGTTGTCGAAGGTCCTGGGCGCCGACCAGCTCCGGGGGTTGCCGGGGTCGGTGCTGGTGGAGTAGGACGGCGGGCCGGTCTGGTACACGAGGTACCACAGGCGCTTGGGCGCGAAGTAGAAGACCTGGGGCGCCGCCGCGTACCGGTTGCCGATGTCGGGGTTGGTGTCCAGATACGTCAGCGGCGCCGAACCCGCCTGCGACCAGTCGGTGAAGCTGGTGTAGGCCATGCTCCAGGCGCCCTGGGTGTTGGCGGTCGTCATGAAGACATGCCACTTACCGCCCGCCTGCACCACGGTCGGGTCCTTGACCGAGACGACGGGATGGGCGGCGTCGGGTTTGGGCGCGATCAGCGGTCCGCTGGAGGACCACTGGAAGCTGCCCGGCAGCTGTCCGGAGGACGTTTCGCCTGCCCGGGCGTTCGTGGCAACGTCGTTCGGGGTCAGCGCGGAGGACGGCTCGGCGGGGATGGCGAACAGCGACATCGCCAGACCCAGCAGGAGCACCGCGGCCGCGTGAAAGGCGCGCGGGCGGTGGTGTCGTCCTGGAAGCATGAGGGGCTCCAAGGGGCGTCGGGGCCCGCCGCACGAACACCTGGTGCGCCCTGACGGATCCGGAACGGTGGCGCGTGGGGAGGGCCTTACCGGAACGGATGGTGCGGGTGCGTGTGCTGTCGTGCCCGGTTCGCGTACGGCTCGGTGTGCGGCACACCAACCGGTCCGGCCCCGCCCGGTTCGGAATGTCGAACGCCGGTCGGGCTCTCGGATGACATGGATGATAGGGGGCTCACGAAGCGCGTCAATACCTCGCGCATCCACCGGCGGCCGGAACCGCGCGCCGGTGGATTGCGCTCTGTCGGGGTGGGGCCGGGTCGGGCAGGCTGGCTCTGCCGGGCCTGTGGGGACCGGCCGGGGACGGACGAAGGGGCGTGGGCGCGTGAGAGGGCAAGCCGTCGAGGACGTGCGCAGATCCGGCGCCGCCGACGAGAACGGCCGCTGATGGCGGGCGGCGAGCGGGGCGGCCTGTGGGGCCGGCTGGTGGACGCGTTACGCGGGCACGAGCACGGACGCCCCATGGAGGAGGGCGAGGTCTGGACGTATACCCCGCCCGGCGCCCCGGCCGGTTGCCGGCAACTGCGGGTGTGCAGAGTGCCGGACGGGGACGACTTCGCCCGGCTCACCTGGCAGGCGTGCGACGAGTGCCGGAGGGGCCTGGTCCGGAAGATCCGGGTCGACGACCGATGGCAGCGCCGGGGCTACGGGAGCCGCATGATGATGCGGGCCCTGCGCGACTGCGAGACATACACCTGGACGACCACCAAGCAGTCGGAGTTCGGCGAGAGCTTCTTCGCGGCGCTCGCGGCCGCCACCGGCGTCGAGTTCAGCCCCGAATCCCGGGCCTGCGATCATATGCGGGCCGCGCGGGGCGCCGCCCGCGGCGAGTCCAGGAGGGAGCCCCCACAGCCGTACGACAGCCCTGGTGAGCCCCGTTGGACTCACCAGGACGGGCTGGGCTGAGCCGCCGGCCGGGCTACCGTCCGCCCGCGCCTTCGACCACCACATCGCTCGCCGGGCGCCGGACGACGACGCGCCGGGGCTTTCGGGGTGCCGCCCCCTCGGCGTCGGGCGGATGAGGTGGGTGAGGTGGGTGAGGCGGATGAGAGGGGACCAGGCTTCTCAGTGCCTGGGAGGGCTCGAGCCCCAGCTCCTCGAGCAGCACCCGGCGGCACTGCTCGAATTGCCGCAGCGCCGCGCCTCGGTTGCCGGCGGCGAGATGCGCGGTGATCAGCACGCGATGCGCGCTCTCCCGCAGGGGTTCCGCGCGGACCGCGGCGAGCCCGGAAGCGACGGCCTCACCGTGGCGGCCCGCCGCCGTCAGCCGCTCGGTCATCGCCTCCAGGGCGTACAGCCGCAGTTCGTGGTACTGCTCCTGCTCGACCAGCACCCACTCGTTCTCCGACCACTCGGGCAACAGATCGGACGAGAGGTCCGCCCGCGTCTGGGCGGTGAGGATGTCGTCGCACGGGCGTTCCATGTCGAGCAGCTGGTGCGCGCGGATGGCCGCCGCGTGGATGTCCACGTCGATGTGCCGGGCGATCGCCAGTTCCTGCGTGGACGCGTCGATGACCTGATGTCCCGGTCGGGTGGCGCGCCACAAAGACGATCTGAGGTTGGCGTTGGCGCGGGACGCCGTAACGTCGGGCCACAGCATTCCGGCCACATACGTTCGGGTGCGCGGCATGTCCTGCAGGGCGAGGAACGCGAGGAGACGCTGGGCGCTGCAAGAAAGGGGAACGCGTTTGTGATCGACCGATAGTGCGAAGCTTTTGAGCAGCCTCAACGTTATGACGTGGCCTTCTGCGCTCATCGGCCCCCCGGGCGATATTGGCTGCAGTGAATGATCCCCTACCGGCAATCGGGATGCCGCCCAGCTATGTTACGAGCAATTCATGATCGTGTGCCCGGCCCTTCGGGTACAGAACGTTATATGGCCGGGCATCACCGGGACGTCGCGGAAACGTCACCCGTCGGGATCGGGTACGGGATCGAGTAACTGATCGAGCCAGGCGCGCACCGCGATCAGCACATCGTCGACCGCGCTCACCGCGGTCGGAGGCGCCTGCTGCCGGCCGCCCGACCGCACAATGCGCGCCCGGAAGCCGTCAGGCCTTCCCTCTTCCACCCACACTCGGAGGATCAGGACGCCGGCCTGCTCTGAGTGGTTTTCCATGGAAGGAAAATATGCCTTATCCGTGTCACCCCGGCGTTGTCGGCGCGTGACCGCCGACGTCATCGCCGTGCGGCGGAAACGGGCCGGTGACGCTCGTGTGATGGGCGAATCGCGATTGGGCCACGCCGGGCCCGGCATCCTCACGGTGCACGCTTTCGGGCGCGGAGCGCGGGGAGGATTCACATGGGCGACTTCGGCGTCATCGCCGACGTCTCGACGGTCATCGTGGAGACCCTGACCCAGTCCTTGCGTGGGCTCAGCCAGGTGGAACCGCCGATCGCGGAACTCAATGACCTCTCCGAGACGGTGCAGACACCACCGCCGAAACTCACCGTGTTCCTTTACGAGATCGCCGAGGACCCGACGTCGCGCAACCGGCCGCCGGTGCGCTCCCAGCCACCCGACCCGCCGTTCACCCGCAAGCCGCCGATGGCTCTGCTGCTGCGGTATCTGGTCACCCCCTGGGGCGGCGACCAGGAGACCCAGCACCGGATGCTCGGCCGCGCGATGCAGACGTTCTACGACGACGCGATCCTGGACGGCGCACAGCTGTCCGGCAGCCTGGCGGCGAGCACCGACTCGCTGCACCTCAGCCTGACCCCGCTCACCCTGGACCAGAAGTCCTGGGTCTGGTATGCGATCCAGAAGCCGTACCGGCTGTCGCTGAACTACGAGGTCCGCGTCGTCAACCTGGACTCCGCCACCGAGACGGCGGCCCGCCCGGTGCACAGCCGGGTCATCAACGGGGCGGCGACATGAGCCGTTTCCTGCCGCTGGAGCGCTCGGCGCTCCACAGCCCCGCCTGGTTCATCCCGTTCGACGACTACGCCCGGCGGGTGCGCGGCGCCGGGGTGACGGTCCAGCTGGACCGGTTCGAGGACGGCGCCTGGCTGCCGCTGGACGACGCGGCGGTGCGCACGCCCAGCGCGGCCTTCGCCTATCCGGGTCTCGGCCGGTGCGGCGAGCCGTGGACGGCCCGGCCGCGGCGCCACCGGGCCCGGTTCGCGGCCGCCGGCTACCAGCCGCTGTACCCGGCCGACGACCAGCCGTTCTCGGCCGGTCTGGTGGGCGTCGAGTTCCTGGTGCACCCGTACGACGACACCCATCCGCCGGCGGTGGTGACCGAACCGCGGCTGGTCCGGCTGCTGCCGGGCGTCTCCTTCCCGTATCCGCCGGGTGTGCGCACGGTGCACGGCGCCGTGGTCGACGCGGTCACCGCCGAGCCGATCGCCAATGTGCTGGTGGAGGCCCAGGGGCGGACCAGCCGGGACCTGACGCCATGGCACGAGCGCACCCTGTCCGACGCCACGGGGGCCTTCCGGCTGGCCCTGCGATGGGAGGGCGAGAAGGCGGGCGAGCGCGCCGTCGAGGAGACCTTCCGCCTGCGGGCCACCGAGCGGCCGGGCAGGACCGGATCGCTGGTCGTGCGGCTGCCGCAGGACGCCGAGCGCCGGCACGTCATAGAGATCCGCGAGAGTTAAGGAGCCGTCCATGGCGGAGTATCTGAGCCCCGGGGTCTACATCGAGGAGGTCGATGCGGGCCCACGGCCGATCGCGGGGGTGAGTACCAGTACGGCCGGAATGGCCGGCGTCACCGTATGCGGCCCGTACACCGGCAAGCCCAAACTGGTCACCAACTTCCTCGAATTCCAGAACACGTTCGGCGGATTCGTCCCCGAACCCGACCCCCTCATCCGGGACACCTGGGCGGGCGATCCCGCCGAGGGCGGCCGCTGGTGGCTGTTCCCGCTGGCGGTCAAGGGCTTCTTCGACAACGGCGGCCAGCGCCTGTACATCAAGCGGGTCGCCAGCAAGCAGGCGACACCGGCCTCGGGCGTCCTGGGCCACGGCCTGGTGAGCCCGGTCGCCGGGGACGCCGCCAAGGGCGCGACCCGCCTGGAACTCGGCCACCTGATCGGGTTCAAAGGCGTCGGACAGCAGATCCAGATCTTCCGCGGCGACGACCAGCAGTCGATCCACACGGCCGGTGTCGCCGCCTACGACGCGACCGCCCACCGGATCGAACTGGACGCCGCCCTGCCCGCAGAGGTCAGGACGGCCCGCGGCGACTACGTGCAGGTCGGCGACCGCAGCGCGGAAGAAACACTGGAGTTCACCGCCGTCAGCCCCGGCTCGTGGGGCAGTGGCATCCAGGTGCGGATCCAGCCGATGTCCGGGGCCGCGCTGCCGGTGCTGCCGGATCCGCAGGAGGGTGCGCTGTTCGTCACCCAGCTGGCCGCGGACGCCGACGCGGACGACGAAACGGTCGAGGTCGTCGCGAGGACCGGGCTCGTCCCCGACGACCTGCCCGCCGACGTCTGGGTGCAGATCGGCTCCGGCCGGTACAAGGTCCAGGTCAGCCAGCCCGCGGACGGCAAGGTGACGCTGACCCTCCCCTCCGGCACGTCACACGAGGCGTGGCGCAAGGGGCTGCTGGTGCGCCGGGTGCGCCGGGGCAACACCTCGGCCGGGGCGACGCTGCGGGTCGGCGGCGCGAGCAGGCTGTACCAGGGCGCCGTCGTCCAGCTCGACGACGGCACCAACCTCACCATCCGCACCGTCCAGTCGGTCGCCGCGGACGTCGTCACCCTCGACGGAAACGTGCCCGGGACGCTGTACGAAACCGATCGGCTGCACCTGGTCGAGGCGCAGCTCGACGCCCGGTTCACCGACCCGTCCGGGGCGGTGGTGACGGAGACGTACCGCAACCTGCGGCTCACCGGCGACTCCCCGTCGAACCTGGTGACCACCCTGGCCGCCCGCTCGCGGCTGGTGGGGGCGACCGCGCTGTCCCACCTGTCCTCCGACCCGGCGATGTTCCCCGTGCCCGCGGTCGGTTCGTGGCTGACCCTGGCGGACGGCGACGACGCCTACGGGAGCCTGAGCGTCGCCGACTTCGTCGGCGAGGACGGCGGCAGCGGCAAGCGCACCGGGATCGCCGCGCTGGAGGACATCGACGAGGTGGCCGTCTGCGCGGTGCCGGGGGTGTGGTCGGGGACGGTCGAATCGGCCCTGGTCACCCACTGCGAACTGCTCAGGGACCGGTTCGCGATCCTCGACCCGCAGGACGGCCTGGACACCGAGGGCATCCTGGCGTTCCGTGAGCCGTTCGACACGAAGTACGCGGCGCTCTACCACCCGTGGCTGGTCACCCGCGACCCGTCCACGGGCCGCGACACCGAGGTACCGCCGTCGGGCCACATGGCCGGGATCTACGCGCGCACGGACGTGGAGCGCGGAGTGCACAAGGCACCGGCGAACGCGGTCATCCGGGGCATCCGGCTGACCGATGGCATCGCCCAGGACGTCACCAAGCGCCATCAGGACCTGCTCAACCCCAAGGGCATCAACGCGCTGCGGTTCTTCCCCGGAATGGGACACCGGGTGTGGGGCGCGCGCACGCTCTCCTCGGACAGCGCCTGGAAGTACATCAATGTCCGGCGGCTGTTCCTCTACCTGGAGGAGTCGATCGACGAGGGCACCCAGTGGGTGGTGTTCGAGCCGAACGACGAGGCGCTGTGGGCCCTGGTCCGCCAGACGGTCACCAACTTCCTCACCACCGTATGGCGCAGCGGCGCGCTCGCGGGCACCACCGTCGACGAGGCGTTCTTCGTCGCCTGCGACCGCACCACGATGACCGAGGACGACCTGGCCAATGGCCGGCTCATCTGCGTCATCGGCGTCGCGCCGGTCTTCCCGGCGGAGTTCGTGATCTTCCGGATCCAGCAGAAGACCCGCGAGACCCAACTCGCCTGAGCGCCCGACCGAGGACCGAGGACTGAAGAGAGGCCACCATGCCGCCCGTTACCAGGGACGATCCGTACGCGTCCTACAACTTCCAGATCATCGTCACCAACGTCAGCGACGACGGGGTCGCGGTGAGCGGGTCCTTCACCGAGGTGAGCGGGCTGGAGCTGGAGGTTCCGCCGATCGAGTACCGCACCGGGAGCGAGGACATCACCGTCCGCAAGATCCCGGGGCTGAAGAAGTTCACCAACCTCACCTTCAAGCGCGGCATCACTGGCCACGTCGGCTTCTGGAACTGGGTGGTCGAAGCCCTCAACGGCAAGGTGCGGCGCACCTCTGGGTCGATCGTGCTGCTGGACGAGAACCGCCAGGAGGCTATGCGCTGGAACTTCGACCGCGGCTGGCCCACCAAGTACACCGGCCCGACGCTCAGCGCCACCAAGAACGAGATCGCCATGGAGACCCTCGTTCTGGCGGTCGAGAAGCTGGAGATCGACGCCTGACATGGCCGGCGAAGCGCTTCCCGGCGTATCTCTGACGTCCGCGACCCGTGGCCCGGCCACGGAGCCGCTGCGCACGGACGTGGCGGCGTTCCTGGGCCGGCTCCGCCGGGGCCCGGTCGGTACTCCCGTGCGCGCGGAGAGCTGGAACGACGTCGTGGCCGCCTTCGGACCGCCGGACGGCGCCTTCGCAACCCCGTACGCGCTGCGCGGCTTCTTCGAGAACGGCGGCCGCACCGCCTGGGTGCTCCGCGTGTCCGGGCCGGCCATCATGGCCCGGACCCGGTGGGCGGCGGGGCCGCTGAGCGGCTTGGCCGCCACGGGCTTCGAGGTGGTCGCCACCAGCCCCGGCGCGTGGGCCAACGGCGCGCGCGTCGCCATCCGTTACCAGGCCAGCACGGTCGCCGGACCGCCCACCGTGGGCGTACGGGTGCTGCTGCCCGGCGAGCCGCCCGAGACGTTCCCCGGACTTCCGCTCGCCGAGGTGGCCGACCGGCTGACGGCGTCCCGCTACATCCGGCTGGTTCCGGACGGACCGCCACCACCGCCGGGACGGCCCGGCCCGATCTCGATGTCCTGGGACCTGACGCTCACGGGCGGCACCGACGCGGCGCCCACCCGCGAGGCGTACGCGGACGCAGTGACCGCGCAGGCCGAACTGCCGGAACCGGCGCTGGTGGCGCTGCCGGACCTCGGCACGGACCTGTCCGAAACCACCCACACCGACCTGGTGCTCGAACTGCTCCGCACCATCGAGCCCTCGCACGACCGCCTCGCCGTCCTGGACGTACCGCCCCGGCTGGCGTCGGTGGACGAGGCGGCCGGGTGGGTGGCCTCCCTGGCGGCCACCGGCGACGCCGGGCTGCTCGGCTGCGCCGCCGTCTACCACCCGCCGCTGCGCGTCCCCGACGGGCACGACCTGCGGACCGTACCGGCGTCCGGGCACGTCCTGGGCGTCATCGCCCGCCTCGACGGCGAGCGTGGCGCCCACCGCACGCCCGCCAACGCCGTGATCCTGGAGGCGGTCGACCTCGCCGCCGAGTACCCCGAGCCACAGCAGGTCCGGCTGTTCGACGCGGGAGTCGACCTGATCCGGTGCACCCGGGGGCGCGGGCTGATGGTGTGGGGCGGGCGCACCCTGTCCGCCGATCCGAGCACCCGCTACATCGCGCACCGGAGGCTGGTGCATCTGCTGGTGCGGGCGATCCGGCGGGTGGCGGGCCCGCTGGTGTTCGACGTCAACTCGCCCGAACTGCGGCTGACCCTGGTGCGGGCGCTGGCCTCCGTCCTCCTGTCGGCCTTCCGGTCCGGGGCGCTCGCCGGTGACCGGCCCGAGCAGGCGTTCCGGGTGGTGTGCGACGACACCAACAACCCGCCCGAGCAGGACCCGGGGCAGCTGGTCTGCGAGATCGAGGTCGCCCCGGCCGTCCCCATGGAGTTCATCCGGCTCCGTCTCGTACTCGGCCAGGACCGAGACCTGGAGGTAATCGAGGCATGACCCTGGACCCCCTGCCCAAATACCGCTTCCTGGTCACCCTCGACCCCGGTGACGCCTATCTGCCGCCCGCGCAGGCGCTGCTGCTGCCGCTGGCCGCGTCGGGCGCGTTCCAGGAGGTCACCGGGCTCGGCGCGCAGCTGGAGGTGACCAGCTACCCGGAGGGCGGCCGCAACGACTCGGTGCACCAGCTGCCGCTGCGCCATTCCTGGAACCGGATCACGCTCAAGCGCGGACTGGTGCGGGATCCGGGGCTGTGGTCCTGGTACCAGACCGGGCTCGCTGACTCCCTCGGCGCCCGCCGCGACGGCGCCGTGATCGTGCTCGGCCCGGACGGAGTGCCCGGCGCGGCTTGGGCCTTCCACGGCGGCCTCGCCGCCAAGTGGAGCGGCCCGGACCTGCACGGCGAGCAGAACGCGATCGCCATCGAATCGCTGGAGATCGCCCACGAGGGGCTGACGAAGGTCCTGCAGGACGCCGCGGCGGACGGCCTGTCGCGCCTGGGCCGAGGGAGGTGACCGGGGTGCCGAAGGTGACCATTCACCAGCTGGAGGTCCGGTTCCAGGTGGACGGCGACGACGGCGCCGTGTTCACGAAGCTGTTCAACAAGCACATCCAGGCCTGGGCGAAGCTGTACGAGGACCAGTGCGCCCGCGCCCAACGCACCGAGAGCGAGCGGAGCTTCGGCGACGGGGAGGTCCACCAGTGAGCGTGACCCCCGTGTCCTTCGCCCGCCAGGGCGCCGCCCGGGCCCGGCTGGAGATCGTCCGCCCGGTGATCGCCGACGAGCGGAAGCGGCGGATCCCGCTGCGGTTCAACCCCACCGACTACAAGCTGAGCAAGAGCAACACCTTCGCCGAGATCACCATCCCCGGCCTGGAGACCCCGCCCCTGCAGTACGTCCGCGGCGGCACGGAAACCCTCACCCTCCAGGCGCTGGTGGACACCTCCGACACCCTGGAGAACGTACGGACCGCCTACGTCGACGCGCTGCGCAACCTGCTGCGGCCCGACAGCCGCGAACACGCGCCGCCGGTCGTCCGCTTCGTCTGGGACGAGGAGGTCTTCACCGGCGTCGTGGAGAAGCTGGACGTCAACTACCAGCTGTTCCAGCCGGACGGGGTGCCACTGCGCGCCATGCTGGACCTCTCGCTCAAGGAGTTCCGTACGGCCGCCGTCCAGGTCGCCCAGACCCCGCGCTCCTCGCCCACGGTGGAGAAGAGCTACGTGGTGCGCCGTGGCGACACGCTCAGCTCCATCTCCGCGGCGCTGTACCGGCGGCCCGACGCCTGGCGGGAGCTGGCGCGCGCCAACGGCATCAGCGACCCGCGCGACCTGCGGCCGGGCCGGGTGCTGACCGTGCCCCGGCTGCCGTGAGGAGCGCGCGATGAGCACCCCCGCACCCGAGGTGGCCCCGCCCGACCGGTACGCGCCCGAGTTCGAGGTGCGCATCGAGGGCCTGGAGATGGACCCGTCCACCAAGAACGACATCATCGACATCAAGGTGAACCGGGACATCGACGAGATGTCCGGCTTCGATCTGACCCTGAACAACTGGGACGATGCCCATCTGCGGTTCAAGCACAGCGACTCGGCGAGCTTCCGGCTCGGCGGCCGGGTCTCGGTCCGCCTCGGCTACGCCGACAAGCTGCTCACCGTCGCCAACGGCACCATCGCCACGCTCAGCCCCAAGTTCACCGACAGCGCATCGCCCACCGTCCAGGTCAGCGGCGTGGACGGGCTGCTGCGGCTCAAGGACCGCAAGCCCACCGAGAACGAGACCAAGCTCTACCGCAATCTGCCGGACTGGCGCATCGCCGAGCAGATCGCCCAGCGCAACCATCTGCGCATCGAGGTCACCAGGGAAGGGCCCACCCACGACCTGGTGGTGCAGAAGAACCAGGACGACGCCACGTTCCTGCTGGAGCGCGCCAAGCGGCTGGACTTCGACTGCTACATCCTGCCGGACCCGAAGACCGGTGAGGACACGCTGTACTTCATCAAGCCGACCGACGGCCGCGACGGCCGCCCGATCCGGGTGTACCGGCTGGCGTACGCGCCCGGGCTGAGCACCGGCCCCACCGACCAGCCCGCGGGACTCATCCCCAACCTGATCGAGTTCACCCCGACGCTGACGGTGTCCCAGCAGGTCAGCAAGGTCACAGTGCGCGGATGGGACCCCCGTACCAAACAGCCCATCGCGTTCACCGCGACCGCCGAGAATCTGCCCGCCGGGCAGAACACGGCCGACGGGCAGAGCGGTCCGCAAGCCGCCGAGTCCACCCTGCAGGGCCGCCAGGAGGTCATGGTCGACGCTCCGGTCGGCAGCGACCAGGAGGCCCGCGAACTGGCGATCAGCCTGCTGCGCGAGCGGGCGTACGAGTTCATCACCGCCACCGGCAAGGTGGCGGGCCTGCCCGAACTGCGCCCCGGCGACAACCTGGAGATCTACGGACTCGGCCGCCGCTTCTCCGGCACCTACTTCGTCAAACGGGTCGAGCACACCCTCAACACCAGCGGTTTCTTCACCCAGTTCACCGCACGGCGGATCCATCAGGGGGACCAGTGACCATGAGGGGCACGCCACGCGCCCGCTCCACCGACAAGCGGTACTACGGCGTCGTCGAAGCGCTCGTCGTGGAGAACGAGGGCGACGACGAGGGCCAGGTCAAGCTGAAGTTCCCCTGGTTCGACGACACCACCGTCACCGACTGGGTCCGGGTCAGCCAGCTGTACGCGGGAAACGGCTACGGTTCGGTGTTCGTGCCCGAGAAGGGCGACGAGGTGCTGGTCGCCTTCGTGCACGGCGACATGCGGTACCCGATCGTCCTGGGCGGCCTCTACAACGGCGAGGACAAACCGCCGACCGCCCGCACCGACGGCCGCGACCAGAAGATCATCCGCACCCGGCACGGCCACGAAGTGCTCCTGGACGACACCGAGTCCAAGGCCGCCGTACGGATCACCTCCGCCGCCGGACACGTGGTGGAGCTGGACGACCAGGGCAAGGCGGTGAAGATCACCGCAGCCGAGGGAGGCAGCGTCACCGTGACCGCGCAGGGCGAGATCACCCTCAAGGCGCCGAAGGTGACGATCGATTCCCCCTCGATCGACCTCGGCGGCGGCGCCACCGAACCCCTCGTCCTCGGCAACGAGCTGCTCCAGGCGTTCAACACCCACACCCACCCCTCCGCCGCCGGGCCGACCGGCCCGCCAGCCCCGCCGCTCACCCCGGCCGTCCTGGCCAAGAAGGCGAGGACGGCATGAGCGAGGAATTCCTCGGGACCGGCTGGCGGTTCCCCATCCTGCCCGACGCCTCCGGGCGGCTCGGCTACGCCGTCGGCGAGGAGAGCATCGAGCACTGTCTGCGGGCGCTGCTGCTCACCGGCACCGGCGAGCGGGTCATGCGGCCCGAACTGGGCACCCGCGCCCATGAGTTGCTGTTCGCCCCTGGCAGCGTGCAGAACCTGCGCGACCTGGAGCAGTCCATCGCCGCCGCCGTCCGCGACCACGAGCCGCGCGTGGAGCTGGAGGAGGTCCGCGCGGAGGCCGACCCGGCCGACGCGTCACGGATCACCGTCTCGGTCGTCTACCGCATCCGGCGCAGCAACACCAAGACGAACCTGGTGTTCCCGTTCTACACCGGACTCACGGGCCTCACCGGATCCACCGGGGGGACGCCATGACCCTGCCCGCGCCCAAGCTGGACGACCTCACCTGGGCCGACATGATGGCGGCCATCCGCCGCCGCATCCCCGCCGAGTCCGACGGCACCTGGACGCTCCACGCGCCCGTCGACCCCGGAGTCACCCTCCTCGAACTCTTCGCCTACCTCCTGGAACAGCGGCTGTACTGGCTCGACCAGGTGCCGGACGCGCTCGTGGTCGCCATACTGCGGCTGCTCGGCCTCGAACCGCCGCGCCCCGCCCGCCCCGCCGCCACCGTGCTGCGCCTCGCCGCCCGGCAGGAGGGCACCGCGGTACCCCTCGTCCCCGCCGGGACGGCGCTGACCCGGGACCCCACGGGCCGGATCGTCTTCACCCTCGACGACGAGGTGGCCGTCCTCCCGCTCGCCGAGGGCGGCGAGATCACCGTGTGGACCGACCGCGACCGCACGGCCGATCTGCGGGCCCGCCGCGGCATCGCGCTGCTGGCGAGCGACGGCGCCCCGGCCGAGGTCCGGTTCACCCTGCCGCTCACCGGAGCGCACCCCGCCCCCGGCCCGATCTGCCTGCTCGTCGAGCTGGAGGCGCCCGCCGCGTGCGTACCGTCGTGGCTGCCCGGGGCGGTGGCCGACGTACCGCCGCCCGCCGAGCTGACCTGGTCCTGGTTCCGGCCGGGCACCGACATCTCCGGCACGTATCAGAAGGTCGAGGACGGCACGGCCGGGCTCAGGCGCTCCGGTGTCGTGCGGCTGTACCCTCCGGCCGACTGGACCACCGAGGACACCGGGCTCCTGGTGTCGACCCCGGCCGCCACCTACGCGGCCCCGCCCCGCCTTCTCCAGCTCGCCGTCAACGTGTCCGCCGCACATCACCGCACCCACCACATCGCGGACGGCACCGACCTCCAGGAGCAGATCGGCGCCTGGCTCCGGCTGCCCGGACAGCATCTCGTCCTGCCGGACGCCGCCGACCGGCTCCTGGAGGCCACCCTGCGCCTGGCGGACGAGGGATGGACACCGGTGCCGGACTTCACCTTCGGCGCACCGGCCGACCGCATCTTCGTCCTCGACCGGACCGAGGGCGCGCTGGTGTTCGGCGACGGACTCACCGGACGCATCCCCCGCCCCGATCCGGACGTGCACGTCGCCTACGCGACCGGCGGCGGCCAGGACGGCAACGGCGGCATGACCGCCAACTGGCTCCCGGCAGCCGACGATCCGGCCGGGCTCGGTGCGGTCTCCGCCGTCAACCTCGTACGGGCCGAAGGCGGCGCGGACCCGGAGACCATTGCCGAGGCGCGCCGGCGCGCGGCCGCGTCCCTGGGCGAGGTGACCCGCGCGGTCACCGCCGACGACTTCGTCACCCTGGCCCGTACGACCCCGGGCGTCGCCATGGCCCGCGCCTACCCGGCCCTCGGCGCGCACCCCGGCTTCCCGTGCGCCGCGATGCCCGGCGCGGTGACCGTGCACATCGTCCCGGCCGCGCCCCGGGACGACCTTGGCCGCGAGGACTTCGTCGCCGCGCCGCTGCCCGACCCGGGCATGCTGTGCGCGGTCGCCACCCGACTGGAACAAGCGCGGCTGCTCACCTCCGAGGTCTTCGTCCGCGCGCCCCGCTACCGCGATGTCGCCCTGCGCGTCGACCTCTCCGGCGACCCGGCCGACCGCACCCGCGTGGCCACCGCGGTCACCGAGGCGCTGCGCCGCTTCCTCGACCCGCTGGTGGGCGGCGACGGCCAGGACGGCTGGCCGTTCGGGCAGCCGCTGCGGCCCTCGGCCCTGCTGCGGGCCGCGCAGCGGGCGCTGGGGGACCTCGCGGACATCGCCGCCGTGGCCATCGGCCTCGACGGGGCCGACCCGGCCGAAGCCTGCGACGAGGTGCCGCTCGCGGCCGGGGAACTGCCCGTCCTGCGCACGGTCCGCACCCGGATCGTGCCCGCCGTCGAACCGGGGGAGGGACTGGTATGACCGGCGACGTGTGGTGGGAGAGGGACGCCCGGGAAGAGGAGCGGACGGACGGGCGGACCGTGCCCGGCCCCGGCCCCAGCGGCGTATCGCCCGAACTCGTCGACGCGACCCGCGAGGCGGTCCGTACCGCCGTACGGGGCCGCATCGCGGGCTACACCCCGGACTGGACCGACCCCGACCGGCAGGACGCCGGTGTCGCGCTCGTCCGCCTCTTCGGCACCCTCGCCGAACCCGTACTCGGCCGCGTCAACCGGCTGCCCGAGAAGGTGCTCGCCGAACACCTGGCGACGGCGGGCGTGCGGCGGCGCCCGGCCGGCGCGGCGACCGCGCTCCTGGAGTTCACCGTCAACCCGCCCGACGGCTCCTCCGTTCTCGTCCCCGCCGGGTTCCAGAGTGCCGCCTCCACCCCGGCCGGGCAGGTCGTCTACGAGACGGACCAGGACCTGTACGCCACACCGGCCACCCTCGGCGCCCTCGCCGTCCAGGAGGCCGGACGGCTGGAGACGCTGCCGCTGGGACCGTCCGGGCCCAGCCGCCCCTTCACGCCCTTCGGCCGCGATCCGGAGCCCGGAAACGGGCTGTGGATCGGACTCGCCGGTCCCGCCGGTCCCTATCCGCGGCTGGCGCTGGGCTTCGTGGTCGTCGCCGCGCCCCCCGCGCCCGCCGCCTCCGGCGGGTCGGCGCCCCTGCCGCTGCCGCCCGCGCCGCTGCTGCGCTGGGACGTGCTGGACGGCACCCGGCTCGTCCCCGCCGAGGTGATGCGGGACTCCACCGCCGGGCTCAGCGCGAACGGGACCGTCGAGCTGAGGGTGCCGCGCTCCTGGCAGCCGGGCACCCCGCCCGGCACCCGCCCCCGGCCGCTGCTGCGCTGGCTGCGTCTGCGGATCGCGCACGGGGCCTTCCCCGACGCGGCGCCGGTCCTGTCCGGACTGCGGCTGAACGTGGTCACCGCCACCGCCGCCCGCACCATCCGCGACGAACCGCTACAGCCCGTCCAGGACGGCGCGGCGACCGGGCGGCGGCGCATGAAGCTCAGCCAGGTGCCCATCCTCGCCGGATCGGTGGGGATCGAGGTCGACGACGACACGGGCGGCGACGTGTTCGGCACCACCGCGGGTACCTCCACCCGCTGGCGCGAAGTGGAGAGCCTGGCCGGGTACGGCGCCGACGACCGGGT
Source organism: Streptomyces sp. NPDC007983 (assembly GCF_042958345.1). Lineage (NCBI taxonomy): Bacteria > Bacillati > Actinomycetota > Actinomycetes > Kitasatosporales > Streptomycetaceae > Streptomyces > Streptomyces sp. NPDC007983. The sequence continues at coordinate 72,640 of NZ_JBIBJI010000018.1, read as the reverse complement.
GTTCACCGTGGATTACGACAGCGGCGAAGTGACCTTCGGGGACGGCATCAACGGCACGGCCGTCCCGCCCGGCTTCCGCAACGTCCGCGCCGTGCGCTACCGCGTGGGCGGCGGCAGCGCCGGTGCCGTACGGGCGGGAGCCGTGAGCGGGGTGGTGACCGCGCTGCCGTTCGTCACCGGCGTGGGCAACCCCTTCCCGGCCTCCGGCGGTACGGACGCCGAACCCGACGCCGACGCCATGCGCCGCGGCGTCGGCGAACTGCGGGCCCGTGGCCGGGCCGTGGCCCCCGCCGACTACGGACAGCTCGCCCTCCGCGCGCCCGGCGCCTCGGTGGCCCGCGCCCGGGGCGTGCCCGGCCTGCACCCCGACTTCGCCGGGAAGCCCATCCCCGGCGTCGTGGGCGTCCTCGTCGTACCACCCGTACCACCGGGCGACGACACCGGCGAACCGCCCGTCCCCACCGCCGCCACCCTGCGCGCCGTCGCCGACTTCCTGTCGCGCGAAGCCGCGCCCGCCGGGGTCACGGTCGTCGCCGCCCCCGCGCCCTTTCGCCGCGTCGGGGTGGAGTGCTGGGTCACGCTCGACCCGGACCTCGACCGGGCCGCGGTCCTCGCCCGGGCGGGCGACGCGGTGCGCACCTACCTGGACCCGCTGCGCGGCGGGGAGGACGGCGCGGGCTGGCCGTTCGGCGGCGCGCTGCGGCACACGGCGCTGGTCCGGCGGCTGCTGGCGGTCGACGGGGTGCTGGCCGTCGCCCGGCTCGCGCTCACCGTCGACGGCATGCGCCTGCCGCCCTGCACCGATCATGCCCTCCCGCCCCACACCCTGGTCTGGCCGGAGCGCCCGCTGCTGATCCCGGTAGGAGACCAGCCATGACGTGCACACCACACCCCGCGACGTTCCGGCTGCTCGACGCCTATGTCGGCTGGGACGAGGAGGAGACGCACGACATCGTCGGGTTCGACGACCCGTCCGGCCTCCGGCTCGCCTACGGCGGCACCGCGCCCGAAGGCCCCACCAGAGGACAGCTGCTGCCCTGGTTCCCCGACCCCCGCCTCGCACCGGGGTGCGGGCCGTGCGCCTGGTATCTGCTGATCCCCGGCGAGCGGCGGCTGCTGCGCCGCGACGCCTGCGGCGCCTTCACCCCGCTCTGGCCGCCCGGCTGCGACCCCGGCCTGCTGCGCGAACCGGTCTCGGTCGCCGCACGCGGACACCGGCTGGTGGTCGTGGACTCCGGCCGCGTCCTGGTGTGGCACCGTGAGGGCGCGCAACTCACCGGGGTGATCCGCGCCGAGCGGCCCCGCTGGGCCGCCCCGGCTCCCGGCGACGAGATCCTGGTGGCCTGTCAGGGCGGCACGGACCTGCGACGGTACGACCAGGCGGGCCGCTTCCGCGGTGTGCTCCGCACCGGCGCCCGCGGCGAGGTCATCGGCCTGCGCACCGGACCGGAGCGCACCGTGTGGCTGCTCACCGACGACGGCGGGCGGCTCACGATCCACCGGGGCGGCCACCGCCGACCCTTCCGCGCCGTCACCGTGGACGAACTGGCCGCCGCCCTGCCCCCGTCCGCGCTCACCGCGGCCGACGACGACGGGTTCTGCCTGAGCGAGCGAGGTCCGGACGGCCCCCGGACCACCTGTTACACCTGGCAGGGCCAGCCCCGGGACCCCGCGCCGCCCGCCACCGACGTCTACGCGACCAGCGGGTCGTACGTCACCACCCTGATCGACAGCGGCATCTCGCGCTGCCGCTGGCACCGGGTCCGCGTGGACGCCGACGTGCCCGACGGGACGGCGGCCGCCGTCCAGATCGTGGTGAGCGAGGACGACTGGTACGACGACAGCGACTGGCAGGCGTCGGCCCCGGGCGTGACCGACTTCCTCGTGGACCAGCCGCCCGGCCGCTTCCTGCGGCTGCGGCTGCGGCTCTCCGGGGACGGCGGCGCGACCCCGGTCGTCCGCCGGATCCGGCTGGACTTCCCCCGGGTCACCAGCGCCGACCTGCTGCCGCCCGCCTTCCGTGAGGACCCCGCGGCCGACGACTTCACCGAACGCTTCCTGTCGCTGTTCGACGCCACACTCGCCCAGGTCGACCGGGTCATCGAGCGGTATCCGGCGCTCCTCGACCCGGCCGGGGTGCCCGACCGGGTGCTGCCGTGGCTGGCCGGGCTGCTGGGTCTGTCGTACGAGGCGGGCTGGGACGCCCCCACCCGGCGCGCGCTGCTGGCCGCCGCCCCGGAGCTGTACCGGCGCCGGGGCACGCCGTGGGCGCTGCGGGAGGCGATAAGCATCGTGTTCGGGGTGACCCCGGTCGTCGACGAACTGGCGACCGATCGCCGCTGGGCACACCTGCGCCAGGCCATCGGCGGCGCGGGGCCGGGGCAGGACCAAGGGCTGGGCGCTATAAGGCTGTTCGGCCGGTCCGCGAGCCGGTTCCGGGTCGGTGGCTCGGCGCTGGGCGCGGCGCCGCTGCGCGCGTTCGGCGCCCCCGACAGCGACCCGTTCACCGCGCACGCGCACCGGTTCCGGGTGGCCCTGCCCGCCGGATCGGCGGACGGGACGGCGCTCGCGCGGCTGGTGGAGCGGCAGGCGCCCGCGCACACGGTGGGGTCGGTACGGACCGGGGGCGCGGGGTTCGTGGTCGGTTCGCGGTCCACGGTCGGCGTGGACACCGCGTTCGTACCCCTGCCCGCGCCCGTGCTGGGCGGAGCGCAACCCCTGCGGCTGGGCCGCGACGGGGTGCTGAGGCCGGGGCCGAGAGGGTTGCGCCGAGGGGTGGGCGTGGGGGTCGTCTCCGCCGTCGGTGTGCATACACAGGTGTCGTGAGAGGACGGGGCGGATGACGGAGACAGAGACATCACAGTCGGGTGCGGAGGAGTTCGACGCGCCACCGCTGCGCAGGCTGCGGTACTTCCACGGCCAGATGCTGGGCGCGCGGGACTTCCAGCGCGAACAGGACTACCACCGCGAGAAGTTGAAGCTGCGCATGCGCAGCCTGCTCGGCTACGGAGTGGTGTGCGGACTGCATGTGAAACCGGCGCCACGGGACGAGGACGACTGCCCGCCGGACACCGGCGGGGAAACCCCCTCCGCCGAGCAGAGCGGTGACGAAACACCGCGGCACACCCGGCGCAGGGCCAAGGTGACGATCAGCCCTGGCCTCGGCGTGGACTGCGACGGCAATGAGGTCGTGGTGCGCGGCGGCTGCGCGATCGACCTGTGGAAGGCGCTGCCCGCGCACGAACGGGACACCGACACCGTCTGGGTCGGCATCGAATACGCCGAGCGGCCCGTCGAGCCCACCCGCGCCGTCTACAACGACGCCTGCGCGGACACCTCCGACTGCGAGTTCGGCTGGACGGAGGAGTGCTACACGGTACGGGTCACCGGGTGCGAGCCCCCGGAGGACGAGCGCTGCGACACCTGCTGCTCGGCCTGCGAACACTCCGTGCTGTGGCTGGCCAGGATCGACTGCCTGGACTGGTACGAGCCGGTGCGCCGCGACCAGATCCACATGAACGTACGCCGCCCGTTCGGCCGCCACGTCCCCACCGTGATCACCGGCATCAACTGGATCCACGGACACACCTACACCATCGACGAGGCCAAGGCGCTCCTCGGCACCCAGGACGAGGACGGCGGCCTCGTGGTGCGGTTCTCCTCCGGCGTACGGACCGACACCCTGCGGCCCGGCGTGGTGGAGCTGCAGGTGATCGAGGGCGGCAGCGGACGCAACGCCTCCACCTGGTACATGGGCGGCACCTTCGCCGAACCGGACCTCGAAACGGACGGCGGATGCGGCGAGTTCACCGAGCGCTTCCGCTACCGCCAGACCACCCGCGAGACGCTGCAGGACGGCGACCGCCTACTGATCACCGTCCGCGCCGCGTTCCTCCTCGACCGCTGCTGCCGCCCGGTCGACGGCACCCATGTCGGCGGACGCGTACCGACCATCGATCACCACAACACCACCCGGCCGGCCGCGCACGGCGGCTGCGACCTCCCGCCCTCGGGCATCGGCCCCTGGACCTCCGGCACCGGTGCGGGCGCGGACGTCTTCGAGAGCTGGTTCTTCGTGAAGGAGCGCTGATCATGCGAACAGACTGCGGATGCGGCTGCGGTGGCGACGCCACCCGGACCTCCGCCTTCGTACGTCCTCGCTTCTTCGCAGGGCAACTGCTGACCGAGGACGACCTCAGCCTGCTGGTCGAGTACACGACGGCGAAGCGCAGACTCCACAACCGGTCCCTGTACGGGCCGGGTGTCATCTGCGGCCTCGGCGTCACCTGCGACCCGTGCGGCGGCGGAACCGTGGCCGTCCATCCCGGACACGCACTCGACTGCGCCGGAAACGACATCGTCGTGTCCTGCACCGAACGCGTCGACGTCACCGCCCTGGTGCGGGAGCGGCGCGTGCAAGCCCTCGGCGTGGACTGCGGTGAGGACTGTGACGACGAGGACGGCCGCCGCTACGGGCTCTATGTGCGGTACCAGGAGCTTCCCGTCGAGCCGGTGGCACCGTACGCCACGGAGGAGCCCTGCCCGTCACCGGGATGCGTGCCCTCCAGAATCCAGGAAGGGTTCCGCTTCGTCGTCAGGTGCGACGACTCCGAGGACCACCGCCACAACCCCGGCACCCGGCTCCTCGCGAGCATCGGCGACCTCCCCCGGGCGGACCGCGCCCGCACCCGCGACCGGCGGCTCGGCCACTACGCCGACGCCCTGACCCTCGCCGCGACCGGCACCGGCCGCACCTTCCGCTTCGACGCCGCCGACGCACAGCGGTACGCCACCGCCTTCGCGTGGCTGCGCGAGAACGCGGGCGGCGAGGGCCCGCCGCCCCCGTCGACGGCCGGTGAGATGACCGAGCACGTACGGGGACTCGCCGCCGCCATCGCCCGGTTCGACACCTACGACGCGGCAGGGCAGGACCAGCTCAGGCAGAACTACCCGGACCTCGCCACCCTGCGCGAGGCCCGCGGCGCCCTGGGCACGGCGTGCGAACGGCTCCGCGACGCCGACATGAAAGCCGCGTGGCCCGACCCGCTGCGCCGTTCCCTCGCCAACGCCGTCGTCACCGAGACCGCGGCCCGCGTCGTACCGGAGCGCGGCGACCCGGACGCGCCACTGGAAGTGCGCATGCTCGCCCAGGGCCTCCCGCTCGGCCACGCGCTGCGGGTGGAGTTCCGCGCGGACCTCGGCCTGATCCGCGAGTGGCTGCTGTGCCGCCTGGACCAGGCCGCCGACCTCGCCGACTGCGCGCTGCGCAAGGACGTCGCCGACGCCGACGTACCGCCGCTGCTGCCGGCCCCGCAGCCGGACAGCACCGAGAAGGCGACCATCGCCGAGGTGCAGCAGATCGCCGAAGCGGCCACGGCGCTGGCCACCGCGGTGCGCCGGTTCCTGACCGACGCGGCGTGCGCCACGCTGAACCCGCCGTGCGGCGACTGCACCGACACCGACGTCCTGCTCGCACACGTGGAGCTGGACGGCTGCGACGTCGTACGGGTCTGCTCCGCCACCCGGGAACAGGTGCTGCCGGGCGGCTCGGCCTACGGCGAATGGCTGCCCAAGCTCTACCGGCTGCGCGAACTCGCCGAGCGCGTGTGCTGCGAGCCCCTGGCCGCGTACCGGACGCTGCCGCTCCCGACGGAGGGCCCGGTGGCGCGCCCGTACGCCGACGGTCTGCTCGGCGACTGGCCGCGCACCGGGGACCTGGAGGAGATGCTGTCCCTGCTGCTGACCCCCGCACCCGGCGAAACACCGCCCAAGGCGCTGCACGAACAGGTCTACACGACGCCCAGCGAAGTCACCGACAGCATGCAGGAACTCGCCCGGCTCAGGACCCAGGTCGCCGATCTCACCGCCGCCGTGGAGGGCCTGCGCGCCCATATGGGCAGCGCCGAGACGCAGGTCACGCACCTGGAGGAACGCCTCGCAGAACGCGAAGGCACACCGGACCCGGCCCCGGACGCGGACGGGGGAGAGGCCCCGGCACCGGACCGTGCGGACGAGCCGCCCAAGCCCCCGGCCAAACGCACCCGGTCGCCCCGCCCCCGTACCCAGAAGCCCGGTGATACGCCATGACGGGCCCCCTGCGCCCCGCCTTCCACGAGGGCCAGGTGCTCGCCGCCGCCGACCTGTCGGCCACGGTGGAGTACGCGCGCGGACCGGCCGCCCGGCACGCCCGGCACCTGCACGAATGGGGCATCGCCGAAGGGCTCGGCCTCGTCACCCAGCCCCGTACCGACCCGGCCACAGGCGTCCGTTACGTCGAGGTGAGCGTGGCGCCGGGGATCGCCGTCGACGGGACCGGCCGCGAGGTGGTCGTCACCGAACCGGTGGTGCTGCGCGAGAGCGACTTCGACGAGGTCAACGGCGCGGACCAGCTCACCGTCGAGCCCTACCCGGTCTTCCTCACCGCCACCGACCGCGAACCGGACCGGTCCGCCGCTCCGGTCTCGTGCTCCGGCAGCGCCACCAAGACCCGGGTGGAGGAGTCGTACCAGCTCCTCTTCGGGCGCCTCGGCGACGAGCGGCTGGTAGCGGAGCAGCAGCCGCCCGCGATCGGCGCCCCACCGGCCGATCCGCCCGTCCGCTGGCTCATCCTGCTGGGCTACGTCCAGTGGGCGGACGGCCACTTCAGCGGCGTCGTGACCGAGGCGCGCGGCGTCGCGGCGCGGTTCGTGGGCGTACGCGCGGACAGCGTCTCGGCCGCGTCCGGCGCGCTGACCCTGCGCACGGCCCCCGAGGCCCAGGAGGGCAAGCCTGCGCTCGTCCTGTCCGGCGGCGATACGCCGAACCTGGTCTTCGGCCTGTACCAGGGCGGCGGCACGGTCGCCCCGCTGATGACCGTGGCGGCCAACGGCAACCTCACGATCGAGGGCAGCTTCAGCGGCGGGACGCAGACCGGCAGCACGCTCGTCGCGTCCGGGACCGCCACCGACGGGATGCTGCTGCCGCTGCCGTCCGGCGTCACCCCGGAACAGGTCGCCGACGGACGGGTCGTGCTCCACGTCCATCTGACCCCGCGCACACCGCCCTTGGGCACCACGGAGCTGTACAGCCCGGTGGAGACCGCCGTGGACGCCGACCGGCGGCTCCGGTGCCGGGTGCGCCGGTACGACCCCGTCGCCGCCCCGGGGGAGGTCGTCGACCAGCCCGGATCGGCCGACTTCCTGGTGGTGGCGACGGTCGCGGCAACGAACGGCGGTGGCTGACGATGGCTCTTCACGTGGTGTACGCGCTCGGCACCGGACACGTCGTGGGCGCCCTGGCCCACACCGGCGCCGACGCCCCGGCCGACGCGGCCGCACTCGTCGGACGCGCCCTGCCGCTGCGCGTCCCCCTGGGCGACGGCCGCGTCGCGACCCTGCCGCTGAGCGCCGGAAAGCTCGGCGTGGCGGCCGTGGACGACGAACCCGGAGCCCTCGCCGACCCGTTGGCCTACGGCGTCGAGGTGACATCCGAGGACAAACCCAAACCCGAGCTGCTGCGCCTGGCGGGGTGGGACGACGGCATCGCGCTGACCAAGGACGGGATCACCATCACCGTGCAGGTCCCGGCGAACGGCACCACCCCCGTGGTCGCCCTGATCTCCGACGAGCAGGACACCCATGTGCTCACCGGGGAGATCGCCGCCCAGCAGACCCAGGTGAAACTGCCGGTGACCCTCACCGCGGGCAGCGAGCACGGTGTGCTGGTGCTCGCGGCGGGCTGGGCAGGCCACTTGGGAAGGGAGAAGGTGACATGAGCGCCCCCACCGCGTCGGCCACCGGCGGAACGGGCGAGACCGCCGACATCACGGTGCACCGGTGCACCGTGACGGTGGTCCGGCGCGGTGGGTGGAGCTGGGGCCCCGATCCACGGGGCCTGGTCCGCCAGGTGGTGGACTCCCTCCCGGAGCTGCTTGCGGACCACTTCGCCGAGCGGCTCGCAGCCGGCGGCCCGGACGTGGAGATCACCGAACCGCTGACCGTCACCGTCCGGCCGGGCCGGAACGGAACACTCGGCTGGGCCCCGAGCGGCGGTCCGCCCGCCGAGGTCCACTTCGCACCGGTGCCGATGGTGGAGATCCCCGCCGACGCCTCCAACACCTCCGATGCCGACACCGGCGCCGTATCGTTCGAGGCATCCTTCGCGGCGCCTCCCGACCCACGGACCCCCCCGAGCGCCGCCGCGCTCTTTGCCGAACTCGCCGAGCGCGGCGAACTGGACGCGCTGCTCGCCCTGCTGCCGGATAAGTCCGTACGCGCGTATCTGCCCGCCCTCCTCGGCGCCGACGACCCGACGGTGGCCGCCCGGCTGCTCGCCGAACTCGTCGGGCGCGCCCTTACCGCCGGGCCCACCGACGCGCTGCCCGAGCCGCTGCGTACGGCGGTCGAGGGCGCCGACGCCACCGACCTGCCCCGGGTCCTTGCCGCCTACGTGACGTCCGCGGACCCCGAGGCGACGATACGGCTGGCCCGGACCCTGACCGGCCAGCCCGAGCCATCTGCCCAGGAGCCGTCCGCCACCGCCGAGGCGCCGCTCCTCGCCCCGGGCGGCACCGTGATGGCGCCACGCACCACCGACGAGGTACGGGTATGGTCCGCGCTGCCCTTCCTCCTCGCCGGGCCCCTGGCACGCATCGGATACCTCGACGCGATCGGCCCCGCCCTGGCAGGCCTGGAAGTCGCCGAGGACGCACCGCTGTTCGCGGCGGCCCTCGCGTACAAGGTGCTGGGCGCCACGGCACGAGGCTGGCGCCGCACCGAGCGGGACACCGAGGCCGCGGCCGCCTTCGCGGGCCTCCACCCACCCGTCGCCGAGGAGCAGCTGACCGCCTTCGCCCGCCAGGTGCGCCCCGCGCTCCCGGTCCTCGACGGCGTCCTCGCGCTCTCGGTGTGCCGAGGCCACGACCCCGCCGATCCGCTCCTGATCACCGGTGCCGACGATGCGCTGCTCCTCGCCGACGCCCAGGGCATGTTCCCCATCGCCTGGGCGCCGGACGCCGCCGGGCTGCTGCCGCACTGGCAGGCGTGCGGGCGGCCGACCGTATTGCTCTGCGACGGCCCCCTGCCCCCGGGCACCCTGCGCGACCTCGCCTCGGCGGGCGCGCCGTTCCTCACCGGCGTACGCCCGCTGCGCGGCGATCCGGTGGCACGGCTACCCTGGCGCACACCGCTGTGGACCGCCACGGGCACGACCCCGGACCTGCGCCTGGCCGCCGCATTGCCCGCCCACACCCAGCGACTCACGGACCTGGTAACCGCCCTGGTCACCGAGCGCTGCGCCGTACCGCTCGCACCGGACGGCGGCCTGGAACGCACCGTCACCCTGGCCGCGGCGCTCGGGCTGTCCACCATCGCCTGGACCCTGTGGCGCGACCGCGAGACACCGGATCCGCTCCTGGCCCTGCACCGCTTCGCCGACCTGGAGGCCACGGTGCGGTTCGAGCCCGCGGCCGTCCGGGTCCGCGTACCGATGGGACGGCGCCACGCGGACCTCCTGCGCGGCGGCCTGCTCGCCGACGTGCCCGATGTGGTCTGGCTGGGCGGCCGGACCCTGACCTTCTCGGCCGGGTGAGGCACATGGGCGAACCAGCGCTGGAACACCTGCGGCTACGGCTGGCCGAGGCGCACCGCGCGCTGCGCGCGGCCGTCGAACGGCAGGCAGCGCTCGCGGCCCGGCTCACCAGGCCGGACCTCACCCCGTACTGCGTCACCGACGAACAGGTCGACGTCCTGCTCGGCGAGGTGCACGCCTTCACCGACACCATGGCCGAGCCGTACGTCTCCGGCTCGCCGGAGCCGGAAGCCGAACGCGACCTCAGACGCCGCGCCTCCGCCGAAGGCACGACCCTCCCCCTCGACGCCCTCGCCACCCGCTTCGGCCTGACGCGCGCCGAGCAGGACGCGCTGCTGCTGGTCGCCGCGCCGGAACTGGATCGCGGCTACGAGCGGATCTACGCCTACATCGTCGACAACCTCAACCGCCGCCTGCCCAGCATCGAACTGATCGTGACCGTGGGGGCGGACAGCGCACCGGCCCGCCTCGCCCTGCGCCGCTCCCTCGGCCCGGCCGGATCCTTGCGCCGGTACGGCCTGCTGCGCGCGCACGGCGAGGCCGCGGTCGAGCTGGCCCAGGAACTGATCCTCGGCCCCGGGGTGCTGGACTTCCTGCTGGGCTGGGGCGGCGACGTCGGACTGCTCGGCCACGACCCCGGCGAGGTCGCGCCACCCGAACCCCGCGTGCTCTCCCCGTACCTCTCGTCGGACGAACTCACCCGACTCGGCCGGGCCCTCGCCTGCGGCGACATCGACCTGACCGGGCTGTGGGGCTGCCCGCCCGACGGCCAGCTCGACGCCGTACAGGCACTGACCCAGGCCGCAGGAGCACCTCTGCGAACCCTGACCGCCGATCCCGAGGCCGACCTGCGGACGGCCGCCGCGCTGGGCGCGGTGCTGTGGATCCCCACCGACGACCTGCACGGCGAGCAGCAGCGGCCCCACGCCGACGCGATCTCCGCCGCCCTCCTCCGCTCGCGCGTGCCGGTGTGCCTGACCGGCCTGAAGCCCTGGCGCCCCGCGGGCCTGCTCGCCGCCCGCGCCTACGCCGAACTGACCGTCCCCGTGCCCGGTTTCACCGACCGCCGAGCCATGTGGTCGGCCGCGCTCCCGGACCTGAACGGACCCCTCCTCGAAGACCTCGCCGTCCGGTACCGCATGAGCGGCGGCGAACTGCGCGCCGTCGCCTCGGTCGCGGACGCCGGGGCACGCCTGGCGGGCAACGGACACCCGGAGCCGGTCGCCGACCACGTCGAACCCGCCATCGCCACCGTCACCCGCGGACGCAGCGGCAGCGCCGTCCACTCGATCCTGCCCCGCCGCACCGTCGACGACCTGGTCCTGCCCGACGTCCAGTTCCGCCAGATCCTGGAAATCGCCTCGGCCTTCCGCGCCTGGCCACGGATCGCCGAGAGCTGGGGCTTCGCCCGCCGCTCGGGCCACGGCGGAGTCAAGGCGCTCTTCACCGGGGAGCCCGGAACCGGCAAGACCATGTCCGCCGAGATCGTCACCGGCATGCTCGGCCTGGAACTCCTCAAGGTGGACCTCGCCCAGGTCGTCTCCAAGTGGGTGGGGGAGACGGAGAAGAACATGGAGACCGCGTTCCGGCAGGCCGAGGAGAGCCACGCGGTGCTGCTCTTCGACGAGGCCGACGCCCTGTTCGGCAAGCGCGGCGAGGTGAAGCACGGCACCGACCGGTACGCCAACCTGGAGGTCGGCTACCTCCTGCAACGCCTGGAGGCGAGCGACGGCCTGGTGATCCTCACCAGCAACCTCAAGGACAACATCGACCCCGCCTTCACCCGCCGCTTCCACTTCGTCGTCCACTTCCCCCGCCCGTCCGCCCCCGAACGCCGCCGACTGTGGCGCATCGCCTTCCCCGAAGAGGCCCCCCTCGCCCCCGACGTGGACCTGGACGCCCTGGCCCGCCTCGACATGACCGGCGCGGGCATCACCGCGGCGGCCCGCACCGCCGCCCTCTCCGCCGCGGACGCCGACAGCGCTACGATCGGTATGCGCCACATCGTCCGCGGCGTGGCCCGCCAGTTCCAGCGCGAGGCCCGGCTCCTCCGCCCGAGTGAACTCGGCCCGCACGCCCACCTGCTGCTCGACGACGGAACCCCGGGGTGACCCAGATGCTGCCCACCGAACCCCCGCTCTCCCTCCACCGCCTGATAGCCCCGGTCCCCCCGGCCCGCACCCCGGAGACCGCGACGGCCACCCGCCAGGTGTCGGCTCCGGTGCTGGTACCGGTGAGCAACGCAACGGTGGCCCACACCCTGCACCCGCTGGCGAAGACACCACCGACCGTTGCCCAAGACCAGCTCGGCAACGCGGCCACAACCAAAGCGGCCGCACAGGCGGCCCCGGCTGCTGCACGGCTGTTCTTCGTGCCGATGAAGTCGCCTTGGGAGGACGCACAGAATCGGTGACCGCGGTCATGCGCCGTGGCAGATCTCGCCTTCCCGTACCCCTCCTACAAAGGCGGCCCACGCATCAACTGCGATGGAAAGCACAGGTAAGACCCGACGTCTTCTGCGTCGTCCAGATACAGGCCACGACGGCGCATCTCGATGTAGACGACGGCCATGGAATTGAGCGGATTCCGCTCATCGTCCTTGCCCAGGATCACGAAATGTCCTGTACCCGCCGCATGGGCTCCGGCGGTGAACGGCAGAACCTGGATGTCGACGTTCGGAATCTGAGCCATGTCGTGCAGATGGGCCATCTGCTCAGCCATGACAGCCTCTCCAGCGACGTCACGTCGGAGCACGGCTTCGTCGAGGACCACCCAGAGATGCAGAGCCGGGTCCCTGCGCAAGATGTGCTGTCGCTGGATGCGAGCCTCCACCATGCCCTCGATCTCGTCGCTGGAGCTGCGCATCTCCCGCGCCTGGTGGATCGCCAATGCGTAGGCACGTGTCTGGAGCAGACCGGGCACGACCGCGTTGGCGCTCGACGAGGACGACGACCAGCTCAACCCGATGGGCACCAAGGGCAGCGGCGAGATCGGCATGTGCGCCTCATCCGCCGCCATTGCCAACGCGATCTGGCACGCGACCGGCGTCCGCGTTCGAGACCTCCCGGTCCGCCTCGACAGGCTCCCGCCGCGGCTCTAACCGATCAAGCGGCGGCGAGACGAGCCGCTCGGTAGGTGATTGGTTCGGTGTCCAGTGCCCTCAGCGCGTCCCGGAACTGTTCGGTCGGCTCGGCACCGGGGTTTTCGACAGCCCTCACCAGCCAGCCGTCCCCGAGCGCCTGGGAAGCGTACGCAGGCAGGGCCGCGAGTCGAACGCGAACCTGGTCGGTGAGCCCCTTACCGGAGATATAGGTCCACGGTCCGAACTCTTCCGGCAGGTTGGAGCCGGGCCGAAGGCGCTTGGACGGATAGATCTCCCCGTCGCCGTCAAGGTGCCACGCCGTCAGATGCGCCAGGCTTGGGCTGAGGCCTGCCACGAGCTGTGATGTCAGGGCGACAGCCATCTCCCATTCCTGCTTGAGAACGTCTCCCGGCTCGTCCAGGTGGACCGTCAAGAAGATCGTGCCGACGCCATCCGGCTCGAAATCACCGAGACTCACATGAACCCAGGAGTTGAGTGCCGAGTGAGCAGGATGCGTGAGGGCGACCGTCATAGCCTCTCCCTCCCCGTTGAGGAAGCGCGTACTGCGGGCACCTTTCGGCTGAAAGCCCTCGCCGGCGAACTGGCCCAGCGCGGCAACGGCTCTGCGCAGCACGGTGCTCTCGGTCTCGTCGGACGCCTCCATCTGAAGGACCAGCTCGCTGCCCGCCGCGTACGAATCATCCATGGCCATCACCCGTTCCATCTCACGTCGATGCCCATCTTCGCACCCACCTCCCTGGCGTCCTCGATGACCTCACGGAACGCTGCCTGTGAACGTGTATCGAGGCCGCTGAACTCAGGCCAGTCGATGATGTGCGTGGTGTATTTTCCACGGCCACCTTCTATTTGACCGGTGAGCTGGGCCGTCAATTTGGTCACCAACTCGGCCCGGCGTTCGGTGCTGAGCTTACCGGTCACGTGCTTGTACTCGATCATGACGTGTTGCGCCCGGCCGTCGATGCTCATCCGGGCCGCGTAGTCGACGCGCTTCTTCCCGACCTTCACCTCGACGCCGGTGAGATCTCCACCCTTCTGAAGGAAGTTCACGATGGCTTCCATCTGCTTACGGATGCCCATGTTGAATGGCCGTTGCTTGTTGGCGCCCTTCTCGAGCTGGTTCGCGAGACCGTCGGGATTACCCTCGAGATCCGGCGCTTCGTCGAGCTTCAGCTTGTCCTGGTGGGTGGCGATCGCAGCGCGGTACGCCTTGATTACCTCCATGTCGGCCCGCAGGATGCCCGCGCCCTTCTGCACCAGTTCGTGCGGGTCGACGTGCACCATCGGGAAGCTACGCCCGTCGGCCGATCCGAACCCGCCTGCGCGTTGAATCTGCAGGAACGAGTAGCTCTCGCCGAACAGGAACGTTCCGCTGTCCGGCCGCACGTCGTAGCCGAGCAGTCCCTTCGGTACATCGGCGACGGGCTTGCCGAGCCAGGGCTCGATGGAGTTCTTCTGTTCAAAGATTTCCTTGAGTAAGTCGGCAAGCTGTTTTTGTTCGGCGGAGAGCTCCGCCTGTTCCTTGGACATCTTCTGCTTGGCCGCCTTTTCCCCCTTTTCAGGGACGTGCACCGCAAGCTTCGCGATCTCGTTCGCCTGACCACCGGCGGTTGTCGCCAGCTGGAGCGCGGCCTGAGCCTTCTGCTTGACCTCGGGATTGGTCTTCTCGTCGGCGATGACGCGGTTGAGATAGGTCACGACCGGCTGTTCCGTGCTGGCGACCATGAGCGTCGCCTTGCCGCCGGACGCCGCGACGAAGAGCCGATGCGCGTGCCCGTCCGCGGAGAAGCTGACGGTTCCCCAGTCCGGTTTCAGGGTGTGGCCTTCGCCCGGCCGCTTTTGGTCCGGCCCGGCCTTGCCCTTGCCGCCCTTTCGCTTCGGCCTGCGCCGGTCGGGACGGCGGCGCTGGTCCGGACGCTTCCGTCGGCGCGGTCCGCCCGGCCGCTTCCGGTCCGGGCGGCGCTTCGGCTTCGGCTTGGTCGGCTTCTTCTTCTCGAACTTCGACTTGATCTTGGCCCACAGCTTCTTCACCAGGCCGACGATCTTGTCGATCACCCAGTCCACCGCCCGGTTCACCGGCTTGGACATCGCCTGGACGATCTGCTTGACCTTCGCGGCGATGCCGGCCACGCCCAGGACCGCGGCCAGCACGCCCAGCAGGACCGGGATGGAGCGGGCCAGGGCGCGTTCGATCAGGCCCGGGACGCCGCCGCTGCCGCCTCTTGCGATCGCGATGACCGCATCCAGCACGGAGTTCACGAACTCGAAGATCTGGCGCGCCTGGGTGACGATGAAGCGGACGAAGTCGATGATCAGCTTCACCGCCCGCACGAAGGCGGATGCCGGGTTGAGCAGCGAGAGCACCCACATGATCCCGGCCTGGATGATCGTGGGTGTCACATAGGCGATGACCTTGTCGAGCAGGTCCTTCTTCAGGTCGCCCACGCGCGTCTTGAGGTCGTCCCACATCCCCGCGACGCCCCGCTTGCGGACCTCCGAGACCAGCGGCACCGCGGTCTCGGCCGCCGCGACCGCCGGTTCCATCTTCGGCACCTTGCGGACGATCCGGGAGCGGATGTTCTGCCAGGTCAGACCGAGCACGGAGGCGAGCATCTTCAGGACGCCCTGCGCGTCGAACTTCGACGGCAGCTCAATGCCCGCCTCGGCCGTCTTGCCCAGCAGCCAGGACATGATGCCCTGTTGCAGGTGACGGCCGATGTTCGCCAGGAACTGGCGCAGGCCGGCGCCGACGGCCGAGACCAGGTTGCGCAGGAAGCCGATCGGATCCTTGAGGATCAGCATGATCGCGGACGCGGCCTTGGCCAGAACCGACAGCAGCAGCCGCTTCAGCTCCAAGATGGTGTTGATCACGGACTTGACCGCGTCCACGGCCTTCGCCACCAGGCCCTTGTTCTTCTCCTTCTCCGCCGCGATCTCGTCGTCGACCGACTTCAGCGCGTCGGTGTACTTGGTGGCGAGGGTGTCGACGAGCTGGGTGCCCTTGTCGTCCACGGACTGCGTGAGTTCGTCGAACTTGTCGGTGAACTCGGCGGCCGCCTGCTGCCCGATGGACCGCAGGTCCGCCGGGAGCTTGCGCACCGCGGCCTGCATTTCGGTACGGCCCTGGGCGATGCGCCGCTTGGCCCGGTTCAGCTCAGTGCCGATGGTGTCGGCGACATTGGAGATGACCTGCCGCATCCGCCGGACGTAGTTGTCGCGGGCCTCCTCGAAGATCTTGTCGGCTTCGGCGGGCAGCCCGGCGAACAAGTCCCGGAGCCAGCGAGCCTTGCCGGACCAGCCCGAGTACCGCCGGTCCTTGTACTCCTCCATCTTCCGCTTGTGCTCGGCGGTGAACGCGTCCCGCGCCGCCTTCTCTTCTCTCCCGAACTGGTCGTCGACCAGCTTGTCGAGGCCGTCGAGGATCGCCTCGACTTCCTTCTTCATGGTG
The DNA here is from genome assembly GCF_042958345.1 of Streptomyces sp. NPDC007983. NCBI lineage: Bacteria > Bacillati > Actinomycetota > Actinomycetes > Kitasatosporales > Streptomycetaceae > Streptomyces > Streptomyces sp. NPDC007983. The sequence goes on along the minus strand of NZ_JBIBJI010000018.1, from coordinate 56,525 downwards.
TCGAAGACGCCCTGCAGGATCGACGTGACCTGGGCCCGCTTCTCCTCGTCCCGCCCCTTGGCGCCGTCCTTGCCCGCGCCGACCTGCTGCCCGGCCCGCACCCGCTGGGCGCCCATCGCGCCCATGGCGGCGGCGCCCAGCCGCTGGGCCCGTGCGGTGGCGGCGCGCAGCTCCTTCTTCTCGTGCCCGCGCATCCGGCCGGGGGCCACGTCGGAGTGCCGCTCGGCGGTCTTCTTCTCGCCCAGGGCGTTCTTGAACGTCGGCTCGTTGGACTTCTTCAGCTGCGTCTCGGTGACCTGCGCGTCCGCCATCTGCCGGTCGACCCGTTCGGGACCGGCGGACAAATCGGTGGCTGACGGCGGCAGTTTGTCCGGTACGGCGTTCGCCGGGTTCGGCGTGCCCGGGGCCCCGGGCGGCCGGTCCGGGGTCATGGGAACGACCTTCTTGGGCACGGCCGCCGAGGTGTCCGGGGGAGCGGCGGTCGTCGTGGCGATCTGCTCGGCCGAGTCCGACTTGCCCTGGCCGACCTGGCCCTGCACCTCCGCCCGTACCTCTTCGGCCTTTCCGGAGTCGGCGAACTTGTCCGCCTCGTCGAGGTTCTTCGGTGCCTTCTCGGCGATTGCCTTCTCGACCGCCCTGATGAACGCGTCCTTGTCGAATTCCTTCGGCTTCGCCTCGTCCATCTTCTCGGCGTTGGCGGTCTTGCCCTGCGCCTCTTCGTCGTCCTTGGGCGGTTGGGCGGCGTCCTGCGCCGATGCCGCCTCGGTCCTCGGAGGTGGGTGCGAGGCCGCCACCGACCGCTTCTTGTGCCGTACGTCCTTCTTCAATGCCCCGAACTTCGGATCCGCGTCCGGGCCGGGACGCGCCTTTGCATCCGGGGCCGTCACCTCCGACGCGCCACCGGACGCAGCGGCAGCCTCCGCCGGTGCCGCTTCGGCCGCGGGCGGCTGCCGGTCGGCGGGCTCGGCGCGGCGGGCCGCCGCGACCGCACCATTGCCGACCGTGTCCTGCCCGGCAGGCGGCACCTTGGCCGACAGCGGAGGGAGCGGCGCCGGTCCGCGTCCACCGGCCAATGCGGCCGATACCGCCGCGTTGGACGGAGGGTACGAGGGCCGCGCGGGGTTCCGTACGTCCGGCCGCTCCTGCGCCGGGGCGGGAGCTTTCTTCGACGTCCGTGGCCGCAGCGAGAGAGCCTTTGGCGGTGGCATAGGACGGAACCCCTCCCACGGCACGTTCTTCCTGGTGAAGGGTGGCACTACGGGCGTGACGAGGCCGTCACCCCGCTGTCCCCGAAGCGTCTCCAGCGGCCCGGGCCGCGTACGAACGTGCGTGCGGGGAACGCGAAGAACCGAGGAAAGGAGTTACCGTGCCCGTCACCTTCCGCAAGAGCTTCCGCATACTTCCCGGCGTCCGGCTCAACATCAACCGCAAGTCCGTCTCCGTCACGCTCGGGAAGGGTGACGCCAAGCGCACCTACTCCTCCACCGGCCGCAGGACGACCTCGATGGACCTGCCCGGCCCCTTTGGCTACCGCAAGACCACCACCAAGAGCACCTCACGCCACTGACGACTCCCGATGTTCAGCGGGGCTCGCCCGCCGGAGCCGGGGTAATCCGCTGGGCGGTCTCGTGGATGCGCTCGTGCCGGGCGAGCGGGCCGACCAGCCCAATCAGGACGGCCGCGGCCGCGAAGGCGCCGTCCACGCCGACCACTTGGGAGACCACGCCCACGGCCACGGCGCCGATCCCGGTGCCCGCGTCGTAGGCCATGTTCCACACCGTGCTGGCCACGCCATGCCCCTGCGGGCCCGCCCGGTGGAACATCGTCACCAGAGTGTCGTTCTGCAGGGCACCGAAACCCAGCCCGTACAGCCCTGCCGCCACCGAGGCCAGCACAGCGGGGGCGGGCAGACCGGCAGCCGCCCCGGCAACCACCGCCGTGCCGAGCGCACAGGCCAGCACCCCGGGCACCAGCAGCTGCCCCGACCCGGCGCGGTCGTTGAACGACCCTGCTGCCCAGCGGCCCACGATCACCGCCGCGGACAGCACGAACAGCGCGGCCGGGGCGGCCGCGTCCCCCTTCAGGGTGAGTGGGAGGAAGGAGGCCATCCCACCCAGAGCACACGCGGAGACGATGATCATGGCCCACGGCCCGGCCAGCGGGCGCAGACCCACGGTGGGACGTCTCGTACCGCCCTGCCCCGAGGACTCTCGTCCAGACGGCGTCTCCTCACCCACCCGCTCGCCCGACATCAGCCCGGCCAGGGGAGCCGCCAGCACGCTCACGGCTCCGGTGACGACGAAGACGGCGGTGAAGCCGAACTGCTGGGCACACCACACCCCCGTCGGCAGACAGACGACCTGCGGCAGACCCACAGCGATGCCGTACCGGCCCACCGCCCGGCCGCGCCGGCCCGGCGGCACCAGCTCGGCCACCAGGGCGCTGCCGGCCACCGTGATCATGCCGAAGCCCACACCCCGCACGGCCGAGACGGCAAGGACCCATTCCAGGCCGGAGGAGACCGGATAGGCGAAGGTGGGCAGTCCCAGCAGCAGGGCCCCGGCGGCCAGGATCCGGCGCAGCCCGTAGCGACGCAGCAGGCGGCCCATCACCAGCTGGATGCCCACCGTGGTGGCCATGGTCACTCCGGTGGCCGCACCCACCCCGCCGAGTCCGGAGCCGCCCTCGGCCGACCACAGGGAGACCACCGACACCAGTGGCGCGTAATTGGAGAAGGTCCCCAGCGTGGCGACGAGCAGCAGGAGGAAGTCCCGCCCCGCCAGCCCGGTGGGGGAGCGCCGTTGCGTCGGGTCGGTCCGGCGCGGAAAGGTGAAGAGGGCCATGACTCAACTTGTAGGCCGCCCCGGCCCATCGGGTCCAACGAACATCTCCGATCCAAACGATCACTGATTGCGATGAGTTAATGGAGCTGAAGCACCTCGCGACGTTCCTTGCCGTCGCCCGCCACATGAGCTTCACCCGAGCCGCCCAGGAGCTGGACTACGTCCAGTCAAGCGTCACCGCACACATCAAAGCCCTCGAGCAGGACCTGGGCGCCGCGCTCTTCGAGCGTCTGGGGCGGCGCATCGCCCTCACCCACGCCGGTCGCGAACTGCTGCCCCACGCACGGCAACTCGCCCATCAGGCGGAACAGGCCCGCCAGGCCGTCCAAGGCGCCAGTGGCGACCCCCGCACCATCCGCGGCACCCTGCGCATCGCCGCCCCCGAAAGCCTGTGCGCCCACCTTCTGCCACCGGTGCTCCGTGCCCTGATGGACCACTTCCCCCACCTTCGTGTGGCCTTCGGTCCCGCCGGCCGAAACACCCTGTTGACCTCCCTGAACGACGGGACCCTGGACGCCGGGTTCCTCCTCGAAGAACACATCCAAGCCCCCATGGCCACCACCGAACTCCTCGCCCGGCAACCCCTGCAGCTCATTGCCCACCCCGGTCACCGGCTCCGCCACCGCGACCACGTCGACACCGCCGACCTCGCCGACGAAACCCTGCTCCTCATCGAGCCCGGCTGCGCCCAACGCGACGTCATGGAAGGCGAGTTGGGTAAGGCGGCCATACACCCCACCACGATGGAATTCGTGAGCGTCGAAGCACTCAAACGCTGCGCTGCGGCAGGCCTGGGCGTCGCCCTGCTCCCCGCGGCCGCCGTCGCCGACGAACTCGCCCGCGGCGAAGTGGCACTCCTGCCCTGGACCAGCAAACCCGTCCTCGGCATCCACTATCTGCGCCACAAGGACCGCCTGCCCAGCACCGTTCTCAGCACCCTGGCCGACCTCGCCCGGCACCACTGGACAGCGCACAGCTGAGACCGCGATCAGAGCCGCAGGTACCTCTCACGGGCCGAGGTCGTCGGCCCGCTGCCAGGTCAGTCTGACCGTGAAGTTTCCCTCGGCCGCCGTCTTGGCGATAACCGCTCCGGCCTCGGCGTTGATCTTCACGCCGAGTTCCACCTCGACCGTGCTCGGTGGGCTGGGAAGCAGCGTCAGCCGGTCCAGAAGTGCCGCGGCCGCCGCCCGCACCTGGTCGAAGCTCTCGCTCAGCGTCCGCGCGGCGGTTCCCGCGACCTCGCCCGGCCGGGCGGCGCGCACGATGCCGGAGGTGACTCGCTCGACCTCCATCATCACCCGACCGTCGCCGTTGGAGCCCTCGGAGTCGTTCAACGGCACCCAGATGAGCTGCGTCTCGGCCATGTGCTTTCTACCCCTTCTCCGGGCACAACGCGCCCCGGTACGTACCGGGAGGCAGTTTCTCGTCGGCGGCCCGGGGCAACGTCTCGTCGCCGAGGATGCCGCACAGGTGCGCCATCCACCGCTTGGCCTCGGCAGCGGACGGGGCGTTGGCAGGTGTCCCGGTGGATCCGGGCAGCCGGTGCAGCGGGCCGCCCTTGCCGCGGCCGACGACGGCGAGCAGGCCGTTCGCGGAAAGGATCGCGGACGGGTCGCCGTCCGGGCCGAGCAGGTCGATCTTCCATGGGCTGTCGACCCTGGTGACGAAGTCATCGTCGGCGGTCTTGTCCGAGTTCTTGAAGGCGAACAATTCCTTCCCGCGCGGTGACGCCCCGCTCAGGTCCCACTGCTTCACTGAGGTGGTCGACTCCAGATACGACCCCTTCACCGCCGCCTCGGACAGCGTGATCAGGCGTTTCCCGCCGCTGTCCAGCCACAGCGTGCTGACCGACTCCGGCAGGCCGGGCATGATCTTCTTGATTCGGCCGGTGGCGGTGTCCCAGAGCACGAGCCGTCCGCCTTCGCCGAGGAGACCGGTCTGGCCCAGCAGCACCGAACCGTCGGGGGAGAAGGCCAGCCGCGCGTACGTCGTCGGCATCGTCAGGCCGGGGATATCGGGGAGTTCCAGGTCGGGTATTTCAAGGCCGGGAAATTCCGGTAACTCCTGCGACTCGTCAGAAAAGGGATCGCCCTTCTCGGGGCGCTCGAGGGTACGGGTCTTGTTGGTCCGTACCTCGTACAGGCGTACCGGAAGGCCTCGCGGGTCCGCCGACGGGGTCGACGGCATGGCGCCGGGAGTGAAGGAGAGCGGTGCCTTGACCATGGCGACCAGGGAGCCGTCCGGGCTGACCGCCGTGGCGTCCACCTCGCGGCCGACCGGCAGCCGGCGCGGCTTCTTCCCGTCGGTACGCTCCAGCACGATCGCCTTGCCGGCGGCGTCCCGTGCGACGATCACCCGCCCCTCGGCGTCGGTGAGGGAAGAGTCCTGCAGGGGCCCATCACCGTCGACTCCGTGAGGAGCGCGTTCGCCGATATGTAACGCGGGGCGAGCAGGTCGGCGAACCCGTACCGTGCGTACATCTCACCGAGGCGCGCCCGGGTTTGCCCGGTGTCCTGGGTGCGGTAGGCGCGCAGGGCCAGCAGCAGTGCCGTGTACGCGGCCCCGGTGTCGCCGGCGGAGTTCTCGGCGTCGCGCGACTGCTGTAGCAGGACCCGGGATGCCTGGGTGGCCGATTTCCTGCCGGCGTCGTACTGCCGGGCCCGGACCGTCAGTCCCACGGCCCCTCCGACGAGGCCGAGCGCGACGACGATGGCGATGACCGTCATGAGGCGGCGGCGCGCGCCGCGGAGGCTCGTGTCGATGTACTCCGTCTCCGCCGGGAGCAGTTCGTCCTGTCGGCGCGCGCGCCACTCCCGGGCGTCCCGCAGATCCGCCCCGCGCAGCAGTCGGCCCCGGGGGGCGCCGGTCGGTGGTCCACTGGGCGATCCGCCGTCGCAGGTCCTCCTGCCATACGCGGAAGTCGCGGTCGGCCTCGAAGAAGGCGCGCAGCCGGCCCCAGTGCGTCAGCAGCGTCTCATGGGCGAGTTCCACCGTCTCCTCGGGCGACCCGTCGCCGGAGCGGTACTCTTCGCCGGGCACGACCAGGCGGGTGGTCATCAGCCGCTGGGCGATCCGCCACTGCTGAGGGGGCCGTTCGGAGCGGGTCAGAGTGCGGCGGCTGGGCGCGACCCGGCCGTCGCCAGGGTGGACGAGCTGAACGAGCAGCGCGCGGGCGGCACGGTGCTCCTCCTCGGTCAGGGCTCCGGTCCAGATCTGTTCCGCGTGGGTGACCAGTGCGTCGTTGACGCGGCCCAGGGACTCGTATGTGGCGTGCCCGATGACGCCCGTGCCGTCTTGTTGCTGGAGTTCCCACAGCTTGGTGAGGGTGAATTCCAGCAGTGGCAGCCGGCCCGGGTCGCTACCGAGGTCACCCAGGATCCGGTCCACCAGCCCCGGTTCATAGCGGACGCCGGTGTGGTGCAGCGGCCGCTCGATGGCCGCGCGCAGCTCCTCGTCGGACATCGCGCCCACCGTGAACAGCCGGTCGCCGGCGAACAGCGGCGCGAGCCCGGGGTGGTTGAGGGCGGGAGTGAGGAAGTCGGCGCGCAAGGTCGTCGCGATCTGAAGCCGCGACCCGGGATGCAGAGCGTGTCCGAGCGCGCCCGCCAGGGCGTCCAGCTCCGTCTGTTCCGTGCCGATGAGCGCTTCTTCGAACTGGTCGGCGACCACCAGCATCCGGTCCCTGCCCTGGCGGGCGAGCAGCCGGTCGACGATCGGGGGCAGGTGGCCCGCGCGCAGCAGGTCCGTCAGTCCGGGCAGCTCGGCCAGGCGCGCGGTCTCGGTCAGGTCTGGTTCGAGGCGCGGGAGCAGGGCCAGGGCCAGGGCGGCGAGCGGGCTGTGGCCCAGTTGTCCGGGCCGGAAGACCACGATTTCCAGGTCCCGGCGGTCGCGCAGCCGGGGCAGCGCTCCGGCGTGCAGCAAGGAGGACTTGCCGCAGCCGGACGGGCCGACCAGGCTGACCGCCGGGGCGTAACCGAGCAGGTCGACGATGCGCCGGGCCGGCTCCTCGCGACCGTGGAACAGCCGGGCGTCACGCTCCTCGAAGGGGTCCAGGGCTCGGAACGGGCAGGCCGGGAGCGCCCTTGCGCCCAGAGTCGACGAGCTCTCGCGCAGCGTCTGCGTCGGGATGAGGTACGCCGTGCGGGCGCCCTTGGCGTCGTAGGCGGCGACGACCATCCCGACCACGCCGCCTTCGGCCACATCCCAGACCGGAGCGCCGGAGAAGCCGCGCTGAACGCGGTGCTCGCTGGACGGGTCGGTCTCGTATTGCAGCCAGCCGGCGCCGGTTCGTCCGCGTAACCAGCCGACGCTCCACACACCGTCGTCGTGGGCCTCGGGGAAGCCGAAGGTGCGTACCCGGCGTTCCGGTTAGGCCACGTCTTTCACGAGCCGGGCGACCGTTGCCCTGACCGGCGGATCGGCGAGCAGGCGGAGGACGGCGACGTCGCCGGATCTGTCGGCCCGGGCCGGGCTCCAGGACTCGATCCGCACCTCCATGTGCCGACCGGGCTCGGCGAGCGGGAAGTCGACCCATAAGCGCCCCCGCGGCGCCTCCGTGAACTCCTCGAACGGCGCGCCCATGGCTCTGGCCACTACATGGGCGCAGGTGATCACTTCACGGTGTCCGGTGAGGAACCCCGCTCCCTGCGGCCACCCGTCGGCGTCGAGGATCCTCACCACCGAGGCGTCACTCGGCGCGGCTCCGTCCTGTGGCATGAGGCCCCCCGAACATCCCCGCACACTGCTTTATCAAGCGATTGGACGGGACAAGTGTGGCTGTCGCCAGCTTGATACGGCAATCGCATTGACGGTGACGGGCGAAGAAGGGGGCGACGAACACGACAGGCAGCGGGCTGAAAAGGGCCGGGAGCGGCCTTTCTCAGCCCGCATTCGGTCAGACGCGGTCGGCCGCGATCAGGAGGTACTGGAAGGAGCCGTCCTTGTAGGAGTTGATGAACGCTTCCTCGATGCCGGTGACCAGCGAGGACGTGGCCCGCAGCTCCCAGTACGGCAGGGTCGCGGCGGTCAGGTCGATGACGGCCTGCGGTACGAGGCGATTGTCGGCCATGGCGCGCAGGTACTCCCGCCGGGAGTGGATGTTGCACTCGAAGTGCGCGTTGATCTGGGACACCCACTTCGAGGGCTGGCCGTAACGCGGGTTCCAGCAGCCGGTGATGGTCACGTAGCGGCCGCCGACCGTGAGGATGCGGGAGTGCTCGGCGAAGAGGTCGTGCAGGTCGACGTACATGGTCGACTCGTTGTTCCACGAGGCCGCGGCCTGCCCGGTCTCGAAGGGCGTACCGAGCATGTTGCACACGTGGGCGCGGACGTGGTCCTGGATCCTGAGTTCGCGTGCCCGCTGGTTGGCGAAGTCGGCCTGCTTGGCCGACAGCGTGACGCCCTCGACCTTGCATCCGAAACGCTGGTGGGCCATGACCATCGAGCCGCCGCGGCCGCATCCGGCGTCCACGAGCGTGTCGCCGCGCTCGATGGGGCCGAGGTGGTCCAGGAGAAGTTCGGCCTGTGCCGACTCCAGGCGGTGCAGCTCGGCGATCAGCTTCTTCTCGTACTCGCTGTCGGCGCTGTCCCCGAGGGCGGTGTGGTCGACATCGCCGATGCCGTAGTGGTGGTGGTACAGGCCGTCCACATCGCCGAGGCGCAGGTTCACGGGCCTGGCCTCACGATCCCAGTAGCGGGCGATGTCCCCCTGGTAGGGCGTCGCCGGGGCGGGGATGAATGGGGAGCCGGCGGAGGTGGCGGAGTCGCCGGTGGCGGTGGTGGCGGCGGTGGTGAATTCGGTGCTGGTCATGGCTGAGTCCATTCTCATTACCAGAAGTCGGGCAGGCTGTAGCGGTAGGTATTGGTCTGGTGCCAGTAGTGGTTGCCGTCGACCCACGCGGCCACGCCCCGCAGAAAGCGCTGCACGGGCGGGACGGGACAGGCGGCGGCCAGGGCCGCGGCTTCGGACTCGAAGTCGTGCATGAGGTCGTTGTGGACCTCGACCGCCTTCAGATAGGCCTCGCGGTCGGAGACGCCCTCACGTTCGGCGATGACCACGGGCAGGTTCAGGTGCCGGCCGGGGCTGGCGAGTTCCTTGGTGTACGAGTACAGGTCGTTCACGATGGTGGTGGCGTTTCCGGCGAGCGCGATGACCCGCTGCATTTCGGGCCGGGCGTGCAGGTCCGCCGGTAGTTCGTAGCCGCCGACGGTGTCGGTGATGGTGGGGCAGGGCCGGAAGTTGTTGAACTGGCGCATCGCCAGGTATTCCCACACCTCGGGGACGTGGTCCGTCTGGGCCCAGGCGGCCTCGGCGAGGTACCCCATGTGCAGACGGGCCATGTCGTGCCGGTACCGGTCGGCCTGGGAGGGGCTGGCCCCTTGGACGAAGTACTCCATGGCCGAGCGGTAGGCGCGCCGGGGCGCGTCCGAGTGGAGCGACTCCGCCCACTGCGGCTGGTACTCCTTCGAGGTGTGCAACGGATCGAGGGCGGTGTGCGCCAGCAGCAGGCGACCGCCGAGGCCGATGGGCGAGCCGCCGTGGTCCTCGCAGTAGCAGTCGTCCACCGCGTTCTCGGCGACCATCAGGCGCGTTGCGAGCATCAGATGGTCGACGGTGGGCGCGTCCGGATGGCAGGCGACCATGTAGCGACCGACGGAGAAGCCGTCGAACTGGTCCTCCCAATCCTCGGGATACAGATCGACCTCGTCCAGCGCCCAGGCCTTGATCCGGCGGCTGACCTCCTCCACGCGCGCGGGGTCGGGCTCCGGCACCGGGTGGTAGTAGAGGCCCGGGACCGGGGCGCCTTCCGCGGGCTCCTCCGGCGGCGTCGGCGGAGCCGGCGGCTGCTCGCGCCTGGCCGGGTGGAGGCTCGCCGTGCCCAGGCCGCTCGGGCCGCGCAGGATCCGTGCCAGGTCGGCGGATGGCGGGGCGGGCAGGGAGGTCGCGGGGGGAATCTCAGGCGCAGGCATCCATGGCTCCTCGGTGGGTGGGGGCTGTCCCGGACGGACCCCGGGCACGCTCGGCCCGCCCGGAGACGGCCGGGCGCCCGGAGAGGGGGCCGGGCCGTCGTCGTCGCCCGGCAGGGGAGGCCCTAGGGGGTGCGGGCGATCTGCACGTTCTCCAGTACGCCGAGGGCGTCCGGCACCAGGATGGCGGCGGAGTAGTAGGCGCTGACGAGGTAGGAGATGATCGCCTTTTCGTCGATGCCCATGAAACGCACCGACAGGCCCGGTTCGTACTCCTCCGGCAGACCGGTCTGCCGCAGACCGATGACCCCCTGGTTGTCCTCGCCGGTGCGCATGACGAGGACGGAGCTGGTGTTCTCCTTGGTGATGGGGATCTTGTTGCAGGGCAGGATCGGAACGCCGCGCCAGGCCGGGACCTGCTGCCCGCCGAGGTCGACGTGGGTCGGATAGAGCCCGCGGGAGTTGAACTCCCGCCCGATCGCCGCGATCGTCCGGGGGTGGGCGAGGAAGAACTTGGAGCCGCGGCGGCGGCAGAGCAACTCGTCGAGGTCGTCCGGGGTGGGCGGGCCGGAATGGGTCTGGATGCGCTGCTTGAAGTCGGCGTTGTGGAGCAGCCCGAACTCCCGGTTGTTGATCAGCTCGTGCTCCTGGCGCTCACGCAGCGCCTCGATGATGAGCCTGAGCTGCTCCTCGGTCTGGTCCATGGGCTCGTTGTAGAGGTCGGCGACCCTGGTGTGGATCCGCAGAACGGTCTGCGCCACGGAGAGTTCGTACTCGCGCGGCTTCAGCTCGTAGTCGACGAACGTGCCGGGCAGCGCGGGCTCGCCGGAGTGTCCGGCCGACAGGGCGATCTCGGCCTCGCCGCGCCGGTTCTGCCGCTGGCCGAGACGTGAGCGGAACTCCTGGACGTGGGCCTGCAGGCTCGGTGCCGTGGACAGCACGGCGTCGAAGTCGGCGCGGGACAGGGTGAGCAGGGTGCCGGAGGTCTCGGCGGTGGCGGTGGAGTCCCACCGGGCGTCCCCGTCCAGCAGGGCGTCCTCACCGAACCGGTCGCCGTCGGCGAGTACGGCTACGGAGACCTCGTCGCCGTACTTGCCGACCGTGGTCCGGCTGACGCGGCCGTGGGCGATCATGTAGAACTGCTCGGCCGGCGCACCGCGCTCGACCAGCGTTTCGCCGGGGCGGAAGTCGTGCTGGACGCACCGGTCGGCGATCGCGGTCAGCACCTCCACGTCCTCGAAGCCGCGCAGCAGGGCCAGTTCGCCGAGCTCGCGGGGGATCACCCGGACCGTGGCGCCGTCCTGTACGAACTCCACGCGGCCGTCGCCGACGGTGTAGGTCAGCCGACGGTTCACCCGGTAGGTGCCGCCCTTGACCTCGACCCAGGGGAGCGTCCGCAGCAGCCAGCGGGAGGTGATGCCCTGCATCTGCGGCGCGGACTTGGTCGTGGTGGCAAGGTTGCGGGCAGCCGCCGTGCTCAGGCTGGACTGCCGAGTCGGCTCCCGAGGTGCTTCCGAGCTGGTTCCAACAGTCATCGGGCGAGCTCTCCTTCGTGACGGCGGTGGCTTCGCGCGCGCAGGCGCGTCACCGGAAAAGAGAAGGGGGCGGGCGTCCGGGAACCCGTCCGGACCCGGGGAACAGTAGTGGCTGGTAGGCCAGTTGGCCCGGGGGAGCCGTCAGCATTAACTCGATAAGATGATCGTGGCCTGCGTGGGGTTTGCCAGCGTGGCCGACGGTACGTCAGACGCGATCGTCGGCAGCACCCGATGTGCTGCGCCGCCCCTCCATGCCTCACCGAGCGAACTCCCGTGTCTCCTGCGCCCATTCCAGAGGCCGTTGACGAAGCGGAACGTTGCTCCGTATATTAATCCGGAACAGCGCTCCGCTTTAGCTGCGTTCATGTGTGGCCATATGTGGTCATGGAAGGGAAACACCCGTCATGAGTGAACCGACGTACACAGCCGATACGTTCAGCTCGTCCGCCCCCGTGCTCTCGGTCAGCCCGGTGGTGCTGTCCGCCCCGGGCCGGGCCGTGGATCTGGAGATGCGCATCTCGGCGCCGGTGACCGGGAGCGACCTGCCGGTCATCCTCCTCTCGCACGGCCAGGGGCCCTCGAACCACCTCTCCTCGCTGAACGGCTACGCCCCGCTCGCCAACTACTGGGCGGCGCACGGCTTCGTCGTCATCCAGCCCACCCATCTGAGCTCCAGGACGCTGAGCCTGGACCCCGCCACCCCCGGGGCGCCCCTGTTCTGGCGATCACGGGCCGAGGACATGAAGCGCATCCTCGACCAGCTCGATGTGATCGAGTCCGCCGTGCCGCAGCTCGCCGGGCGACTGGACCACAGCAGGGTGGCGGTGGCCGGGCACTCGATGGGCGGGCACACCGCGAGCCTGCTGCTGGGCGCCCGGCTCACCGACCCGCACGACGGTACGGAAGTGAACCTGGCCGAGTCCCGCATCAAGGCGGGCGTCCTGCTCGCCGCGCCCGGCAGAGGCGGCGACGCCCTCAGCCCGTTCGCGGCCGAGAACCTTTCCTTCTTCTCGACCATGGACTTCTCCACGATGACGACGCCCGCGCTCGTGGTCGCCGGCGACAAGGACACCTCCGCCCATCTGACGGTCATGGGCCCGGACTGGCATGCCGACCCGTACACCCTCGCCCCGGGCCCCAAGACCCTGCTCACCCTGTTCGACGCGGAGCACGGGCTCGGCGGAGTCTCCGGGTATGACGTCGCCGAAACCACGGACGAGAACCCCGAGCGCGTATCCGCCGTCCAGCGGCTCACCTGGGCCTACCTCCGCACCGAGCTGTATCCCGGGGATTCCACCTGGCAGGCGGCGCGTGACGCGCTGACGGCCGGCCCTCACCCGCTCGGACGAGTGGAATCCAAGTGAGCCCAAATCCAAGTGAGCCCACCCGGTGGGCGTTCGACCACCTCATTGGCGGCAAGCCGTTGGAAGCCCTGCTAGAGGCCACCTTCGGACGGCGCGGAGCCGCTTCGGGAGGATCAGTCCACCGTAGGCAGGCGCCGGGTCAGGCGTGCGCGGCCACGCCATCGGTGGAGGCGCCCGAGGCGATTCCGTAGGCGGGCTCGGGGACCGCCTCCGGGGCGAGCAGCACCGAGCGGCGGCCGTCGACGCCGACCGGTACGTCGCCGTCGATGGTGACGCGGCGCAGGGTGCGCTCGTGGTCGTCGGAGTCGTCGACGCCGTGGTGCTGGGTGGCGCGGTTGTCCCAGATGGCGACGTCACCGGCGAGCCACTGCCAGCGGATGGTGTTCTCGGGGCGTGTGGCGGCGTAGTCGTAGTCGTTGGTGTGCACGCCGCGCAGGCTCTCGGCCAGTACCCGCAGGGGATCGGGGAGTTTGGCGTACGCGGCGGCGGTGTTGGCCCAGAGGGTGTTGCCCCGTAGGGCGGGATGACCTCGGCGCGCAGGATGGAGAACGCCGGGTACGCGGGCACGAACGTGACGTCGGTGTGCCACTGGTTGGCGCGTCCGCCGTGTTCGTTGTCGATGGGGAACGCGTAGCGGCCGTCGGCGGAGGGCACGGTGGGGTGCGCGACGGGCTCGCCGAGGAGCCTGCCGAACGCCTCGTGGCTCTCGGCGTCGAGGTGGTGCTGGTCGCGGAAGAAGACGGCCTTGTGCTCGAGCGCGGCGGCGCGGATCGCGGCCACCGTGGCCTCGTCCAGGTCGCCGCCGAGCCGCACTCCGGAGATCACGGCCCCGATGCGGCCGCCGATCTTCTCGACCGTGAGCGTGGTGGTGGTCGCGGCGGGCGCGGTGATGCGGCCGAGGGTGGTGGTGAGGGCGGTGAGGTAGGGGTGGCGGGCGGCCCGCGTGCGTACGCTTCGTGTGACCCGGCCCTCCCGCACGGCGCTACGGGCCCCGCGCCGCGAAGTGCAGATGGCGTTCCAGGACCCGTACGCCTCCCTCAACCCGCGGATGACGGTGGACGACATCGTCGGCGAACCCCTGTTCGTCCACGGGCTCCACCCGGACCGCGCCGCGCGCCGGAAGCAGGCCGGAACCCGTCTCGGCGCTCGACGTCTCGCTACAGGCCCAGATCGTCAACCTGCTGGCCGACCTGCAGCGCGACCTCGGCCTGGCGCTGCTGTTCATCGCCCACGACCTGGCGGTCGTACGGCAGGTCAGCCACCGCATCGCGGTCATGCGCCGGGGCCGGATCGTCGAGACGGGATCCGCGGACGAGGTGTGCGTCACCCCACAGCACCCTTAGACCAGCGCCCTGCCGGCGGCCGCGCCCGATCCCGCCCCGGTCGCCGCGGGGATACTGGAGACTCCTGCGGTATGACGACACACAAGCAGGTGCCGGTGAGGCCGAAGCCCTTGCGGAAGCTCGGCTTCTTGACGATAGGGCTGTTCGACGAGGCCGACCCCCGCCGGGGCCATGAGTCCACACTGGAGATCATCGAACTGGGTGAACGCCTGGGATTCGACAGCGCCTGGGTGCGCCACCGGCATCTGCAATACGGCATCTCCTCGCCCGTCGCCGTCCTGGCGGCGGCGACGCAGCGCACCAGCCGCATCGAGCTGGGCACGGCCGTGATACCCGTCGGATGGGAGAATCCGCTACGGCTGGCCGAGGATCTGGCGACGGTCGACATCCTGTCCCGGGGCCGCCTCAACCCGGGGGTCAGCGTCGGCCCGCCGAACCACTACGACCAGGTCAAGGGCGCCCTCTACCCGGACACGGCCGACGCCGAGGACTTCAGCCACGAGCGTGTGCGACGGCTGCTGGACTTCGTACGCGGCGAACCGGCCACCGACTTCAGCGGTGTCGAGGGCTTCGAGGTGTTCTCCGACCGTGTCCAGCCGCACGCCCCGGGCCTCGGCCGCCGCATGTGGTACGGCGGCGGCAGCCTGCGGTCGGCCCGGTGGGCCGGTGAGCAGGGAATGAACCTGCTCACCAGCAGCGTCGTGAAGGCGGAGGAGTCCGAGGACTTCGCCGAGATCCAGCTCTCCCACATACGTGCCTTCCGCGCCCACCACCCCGACGGCGACGGCGCCCGGGTCTCCCAGGGACTCGTCGTCATCCCCACCGACACCGCCTCGCCGGAGCAGCGCGCGAAGTACGAGCAGTACGCCCGGAAACGCATGCCGAGGACCGCCACGCCACAGGGCCCGGCGCGCATGATGTTCGCCCCCGACCTCGTCGGCACATCGCAGGAGATCGCCGAACGGCTCGCCTCCCACGCCGCCTTCCGGGAGGTGGAGGAGGTCGCGTTCGCGCTGCCGTTCACCTTCGAGCACGAGGACTACGTCCAGATCCTCACCGACATCGCCACCAGGCTGGGTCCGGCCCTGGGCTGGCAGCCGCCCGGCCGGGCCGCCTGATCACGTGTCCGTGGCCCCGGCCGGCCCCCGGCGGTGGGGCAGCGCCGCCACCGCGAGGGCCGGGACGGCCGCGAGGACCAGCCAGGGCACGGCGGCGGGGAGGCCCAGGTCGAGCAGGGAGCCGGTGGCCGAGCTGCCGATGAGGACGATCAGGCCGGATACGGACGACAGCGCCCCGGTGTAGAGGCCGAGCCGTCCTTCCTCGGCGAGGTCGGGCACCCAGGCGCGGGCGGCCGGGACGACCAGCATCTGCCCCAGGGTGAGCAGGACGACGAACGCCGCCGCGGGCAGCAGCCCCACGGCACCCGACCACCCTGCCGGCCGGGCGGCGGCCACGACCGCGAAACCGGCCGCGACGAGCAGCAGCCCGCCCGCCATCGAGCGGCGCAGGTCGAGCCGGTCGCCCGCCCAGCGGGTCACCGGGAGCTGGGTACACACGACCAGCAGGGAGGACAGGGCGAACAGCCAGGACAGGGGAGCCTGAGACCCCGTCGCGCGCTCCACCTCCTCCGGGAGGGCGAGGTAGAGCTGGTTGTAGGCGAGCAGATAGCTGCCGTACGCGCAGCACAGGGCGAGGAAGCGGCGGTTCGCCACCATCGCGCGCACCCCGCCCCGCTCCCGGGTGCGGGCCCGGCCGGGAATGTGCTGCGGCATCAGCCGTGCGTGCCCGGCGAGGACGAGGACGAAGACCCCCGCTCCGGCCAGGCACGCGGTGCGGAAGTCCACGACCAGCAGCAGGCCGCCGAGCAACGGCCCGACGAAGGCCCCGGCCTGCCCCGCCGCGCTGAACAGGGCCAGCACCCGGGTACGGGGACCACGGCCCTCCCGCTCCCGGATCACCGCCTGCCGGGCCACCTCGGACTCCACCGCCGGGGAGAACAGAGCGGCGGCGAAACCGATCAGCAGCACCGCGCCGACCACCGCCCAGCTCGACTCCGCGTACCCCAGCCAGGCGAACCCCACGATCCGCAACACGCACCCGGCCAGCACGACCGGCCGCACCCCGTGCCGGTCCACCAGCCAGCCGCCGACCACGAACAGGCCCTGCTGGCTGAAGGTCCGCAAGCCCAGGACGAAGCCGACCAGCCAGCCCGCCATGCCGATCGCGGTGCCGAGGTGTTCGGCGAGGAACGGCAGCACGGCGTAGAAACCGATGTTGAAGGCGAGCTGCGTCAGGATCAGCAGCCGCAGCAGCGGTGGCAGGTGCTTCCAGGTCCGCTCGCGCGGCTTGGGATCCCGGGCGGTCCGGCCGGTCCGGGTCAGGACTCGGGGGAGGGGATCGGTCATCGGGGCTCCATCGGTGCGACCCGGCACTCAGCCGACATGGACATGGGGCCGCCGGGCCCGATCCGGCTCGGCCTCGCGCAGTACTTCTCGCGTGACCGGAGCGACCTCTCCCTGGCCGAACAGGAAGAACCGCAGGAACTGGGCGAAGGGGCTGCCCTCGGTCCACTCGAAGTAGATGTGCGGCCTGCACCCGGTCACATCCCGTACGTGCAGCAGCAGCGCGGCCAGCGAGTTGGGGATGCTGGAGCCGTCGAGGGTCAGGACACGGTAGCGGCCGTGCAGCACCTCGCCGTGCACGCGCAGCGCCGATTCGAAGTCGGAGGGGTCGCGGACGGTGACCTCGACGAAGACCAGGTCCTCCTCGTCGGGGATGTCGTTGTCGGCCCGGATCTGCTGGATCTTGTCGCGGTACTCGGCCGCGTCCCGGTGGTCCGGCTCGTTGGCGATGAACCGTATGCGGCGGGTGGCGCAGTCACGGACGAAACGCCGGGCCATGTCGTCCAGATCCATGTCGGTGACCCGTAGCTCGAAGGCACGGGCGAGCCGGGACAGCAGCGACACCGCGATGATGCCCGCGATGAAACACGCGCCGATCTTCACGCCGTCGGGGCGTTCCACGACGTTGACCGCCGTGGTGTAGACGAAGACCGCGGAGATCACGCCGAAGCCGATGGTCCAGCCGCGCTGCCCGGCGCGGCGGGCGGCGATGGTGACGGCGACGGCGGCGGAGGTCATCAGGACCAGCACCCCGGTGGCGTACGCGCCGCCCTGGGCGTCCACATCGGCGTTGAAGATCCAGGTGACCAGGAAGGCGATCAGGGTGAAGACCAGCACCATGGGACGCACCGCGCGGGCCCAGTGCGGGGCCATGCCGTAGCGGGGCAGATAGCGCGGCATGAGGTTGAGCAGTCCGGCCATGGCGGAGGCGCCCGCGAACCACAGGATGCCGATGGTCGCGGCGTCGTAGACGCTGCCGAAGACGGACCCCAGATAGTGGTGCGCGAGATACGCCAGCGCTCGTCCGTTGGCCTTGCCGCCGGCCTTGAACTCGTCCTGCGGGATGAGCACGGTGGTGATGAAACTCGTGGTGATCAGGAAGGCGCTCATGATCACGGCAGCGGTGGTGAGCAGCTTCCTGGTGTCCCGGATCCGCCCGGTGGGCCGCTCCTCGGTGTCGCCCGGGTCGCCCTGGACATGAGGCATGACGGCCACGCCGGTCTCGAAGCCGGACAGGCCCAGTGCGAGTTTGGGGAACACCACCAGCGCCAGACCGACCATGACCAGCGGGTTGCTGTGCTGTTCGGTCAGCGCCCGGGACCAGTCGGTGACCACATGGGACGCGGTGGCCACGTGCCACAGCCCGACGATCACCACCACCACGTTCAGCGCGAGGTAGCCGCCCACGAGCACCACCGCCACCCCGATGGCCTCCATGAAGCCCTTGAGGAAGACGGCGCCGAGCAGGGCGACCAGCCCCAGCGTGATGGCCACCTCGTGACCCCGCAGAGCGCTGGTGAAGTGCGGGTTCTCCACCAGGTGGGTGGAGGCGTCGGCGGCCGAGAGGGTGATGGTGATCAGGAAGTCGGTGGCCGCGAACCCCAGCAGCGTCAGAACGAACAGCTTGCCCTGCCAGAACGACAGCAGCCGCTCCAGCATCGCGATCGACCCCTCGCCATGCGGGCTCTCCTTGGCCACCCGCCGGTACACCGGCAGCGCCCCGGCCAGGGTCACCGCCACCAGCACGATGGTGGCGACGGGAGACAGCAGCCCGGCCGCGAGAGCGGCGATACCGGGCTGGTAACCGAGCGTGGAGAAGTAGTCCACACCGGTCAGGCACATCACCCGCCACCACCGCTGCCCCTTGTGTCCCTCGGGGACCTGGGCGTGGGGTCCGGGCTGCTGCTTGGCCATATCGGACAGGCCCTCCAGCAGCCAGCTCCGGAGCCGACCTTCCTTGCGGGCCTCCTCCGGGCGGGGCTCCACGTCGGTGGAGGTGGCCATCACGTACTCCCGATCACATAGCGTTACAGAGCGCCGTCCAGGAACAAACGACCGAATCAGGGTAAGCGGGACCCGCGCAGAGCGTCACGGCGGCATGCCGGGCCCCGGAGACGATCAGGTCAGGTGGCCGGTCTTGGCCATGCCCGTGTCACGCGGTATCGTCGCTCCGATATCGACGACGGCAAGACGGAAGCCGGTGGGAATCCGGCACGGTCGCGCCACTGTGTGCCATCGCCTCACGGGAGGTGATGGTG
This sequence comes from Streptomyces sp. NPDC007983, assembly GCF_042958345.1. Lineage (NCBI taxonomy): Bacteria > Bacillati > Actinomycetota > Actinomycetes > Kitasatosporales > Streptomycetaceae > Streptomyces > Streptomyces sp. NPDC007983. Next base: position 37,814 of record NZ_JBIBJI010000018.1, on the reverse strand, counting down.
AGTCAGACCCGTAGCAGTCGTCTTGTGCACCACCGAGATGGGACGCGAACTCCCAGAGGAGGCCCTGCCATGGCGCAGCCAGTCGCTCAGCCGACACCCACCACCCCCGCTCTGCCCGCCCCGCTGCCGCTCAAGGCGATAGCTCCCTGGGCGGTCTTCTTCGGCATTTTGATGCTGGTCCTGCTGTACTTCGTCGGCGCGGAGCAGGGCGCCACCGCTGTCGTCTCCGGCGAGAGCGTTCACGAGTGGGTGCATGACGCCCGCCACCTGCTTGGTTTCCCCTGCCACTGAGCGAGGGACGCCGCGCACTCATGAACTCCGCAACGGTAAGGAATCTGCTCGTCCGGGGCATGGTCGCGGGCCTGGGCGCCGGCCTGCTCGCGCTGATCGCCGCGTACTTCCTCGGTGAGCCCAACGTCGACAGCGCGATCAGCTTCGAGGAGGCCCACGCGCACGAGCACGAGGTCGAGCTCGTCTCCCGTACCCTGCAGTCCACCGCGGGCCTGGCCACCGGTGTCCTGATCTACGGGGTCGCCTTCGGCGGCATCGCCGCTCTCGCCTACTGCTTCGCCCTCGGCCGCGTCGGCCGTTTCAGCCCCCGGGCCACCGCGTTGCTGCTGTCCGGCTGCGCGCTGCTCGCGGTCTACGTCGTGCCGTTCCTGAAGTACCCGGCCAACCCGCCCGCCGTCGGCAACGCCGACACCATCGGCAAACGAACGACGCTGTACTTCCTGATGATGCTGCTCAGCGTCCTCCTCGCGATCGCCGCCACCATCCTGGGCAAGCGGCTCGCCCCGAAGTTCGGCACCTGGTACGCCACCGTCGCCGCGGTGGCCGCCTTCGCCGTCGCGATCGGGCTGGCGTACGCCTTCCTGCCGGTGATCAACGAGGTGCCGGGGGGCTTTCCCGCCACCGTGCTGTGGCGGTTCCGGCTGTCCGCCCTCGCCATGCAGCTCACCCTGTGGGGCGGATTCGGGCTCATCTTCGGCGAGTTGGCCGAGCGGCTGCTGAACCCGCGGCCCGCGAAGGCCGAGGCGCCCGTCCGGTGGCGGCCGCCCCGAACTGACCCCTGACCGAGGCGTGCGAGGGCCCGCGGAGCCATCCGCGGGCCCTCTCGCGTTCGTCGGGCGAGGCGGACGAGCCGCTGGCCGAGCCCCTGCCTGCGAGACTGCGTTCCATGACCACGCAGCAACGCCGGATCCTCGTCATCGGCATCGGAGCGGGTGACCCCGACTACCTGACTCTCGGGGCGGTGAAGGCGATGGGCCGCGCCGACGTCTTCTTCATCGTCGGCAAGGGGGCCGGCACCTCCGCACTCACCGATCTTCGCCACCGCATGCTGGACGAGCATGCGCGGGCGCCCTACCGCGTGGTGGAGGTGGACGACCCGAGCCGGGACCGGCGTCCGATGGGGCGCGGCGACTACACGACCGCCGTCCACGACTGGCGCGCCCGTCGCGCGGACATCTTCGAAGGCCTGCTACGGGACGAGATGACGGCCGACGAGACCGCGGCGTTCCTCGTCTGGGGCGACCCGTCGCTGTACGACAGCACCCTCGGGATCCTCGCCACCATCGAGGCACGCGGCTCGCTCTCCACAAGCGTCGAGGTCATCCCCGGAATCAGCAGCGTCTCGGCGCTCGCCGCGCGGCACCGCATCCCACTGAACCAGGTGGGCCGGCCGCTGCACATCACCCCGGCCCGCCGGCTCTCCGACGTGGGCCGGAACGACGACGGAGACATCGTCGTGATGCTCGACGCGCACGAGTCGTTCACCGAGGTCGAAGGCGACGTCTGGATCTACTGGGGCGCCTACCTCGGCACGCCGGACGAACTGCTGGTCGCCGGGCCGCTGCGAGAGGTGTCCGACCGCATCCGACAGATGCACGCCGAGGCACGCGACCGGCATGGATGGATCATGGACACGTATCTGCTGCGCATCGTGGAGAGACCGGGACCGGGCCCTGCGGCGGACGTACGCGACGATGGAGGAGCCGGCGGAATTCGCTGACGGCCGGGCGAGGGCCGGGGCGCCGCGAAAACGCCCCGGCCCCGCCGACCGTCCGCGTCGGTCAGGACGCGGACAGCTCTCCGCGGACCGTGCGGGCCGCGGAGACCAGGTTCTCCGGGGAGGAGCGGGTCTCCGGCCGGCCGCGGGTCTTCAGGCCGCAGTCGGGATCGACCCACAGCCGCTCGAAGTAGCCGTCGAGCGGATCGGCGGCGATGGCGTCCCGGTGGCGCTCAGGGGATCGCGCCGACCATGACGGTGGTGTCCAGGACGTGGTCGTACGTCGAGAAGTCACCCGTCGGGACCTCGTCGATACCGGCCCCGGCCAGCTGCTGCCAGGTGGAGCGGCGCAGGCCGGCGGCGGTGACGCGGCCCTTCCAGTAGCCCTCGACCGGCTTCTTCAGTTCCCGGTTCGGGCCCTGGCGGGGGGAAGCCGTACACGGTGGCCCGTGTTGCCGCGGCTGCGGGCTTGGTGGTCACGGAGATCTCCTTGGCGAGACGGATCCCCGCCCGGCATGCGAATGGCACCGGTGGCGGGAAGCGCCGTATCCGCGCTTCCCGCCACCCACGCCGATGCGTTGCCCCGCGGCCGGCTGCTAGGAAGCCTGGGCCTTGTCGTACAGGGCCTTCGCCTCGTCGCCGAAGTACGGGCCGAACATCGTGTTCGGCAGGAAGACGTAGCCGAAGCTGTTCACGGAGACCTGCAGCCCGGTGCCGGTGTCCTCACTGAAGCCGGTGAGCCAGGGGCCGCCGCTGGAGCCGCCCGTCATGTTGCAGGCCAGGCCGTGGTCCTGCGTGAGGAGGAAGTCCTTCGAGCTGTTGCCGCTGCAGTAGATGAGCTTCGTGCCGTCGTACGGCGAGGCGGCGGGGAAGCCGAAGGAGTACATCTGCTTGTTGTAGCCGCCGTTGAACTGGATTCCCTGCGCGCCGACGACCGAGGTGAGTTTCTTGCCGTTCAGCGGGGCGACGACCGCGGCGCCGATGTCGTAGTTCATGTCCTCACTCGCCTCCCACTGCGGGGTGGTGAGTGTCGTGGCCGCGGTCCACTGGCCGTACGGCGCGTTGCCGTTGTTGTAGCCGGGCACGAAGACCCAGTTGGTGTGCCAGCTGCCCTGGTACTTCACACAGTGCCCGGCTGTGATGACGGTGCTGGCGTTCTGGCTGGTCACGGCGTTGCCGGTGCAGGACGCGGTACGCCCCTGGAAGGTGAAGAACACCCGGCCCGAGGTGGTGACGACGGCCCCGCTGCCGGTCCACGGGCCACCGGCCTGCGGGAAGGACGCGGGGGCGGCGGTGGGCAGGACGGTCGTCGACGGCCCGCCGGCCTCGGGGGCCGTCAGGCGCTTGGCGGCCTTCCGGGTCAGCAGCACATCGAGTGGGGTTGCCGCGCGCATCCGCTCGGCGGTCCAGAAGGCGCGCGCCCTGTGCTGTTCGGCGGACGAGGCGGTGCGGGCCGCTACCGACGGCCCGGAGGCTGCGGGGGTTGCCGCGGTGGCCGCGCCGGTACCCAGGAGGCCGCCGCTGAACAGGGCTCCGACGGCCAGCAGAATGCCCGCGGCAGTGCGATGGCGTCTCACGCATGTCTCCTTCTGCCGTGCCCGGACGGATTGCGTCCGGGCAGGGTGGGGGAACGAAGAGCGGTGCGAATAGACGTGCGTGAGGCAGCGTGCCACGGGAATCTTGACTTGTCAGGGGCGCGTTGAGGAAATTTCCGGCCGGACGTCGTCGGCGCGGCCGGGCACGTGCGCGGTTCAGCCCTTGACCGACCCTCCGAGGATGCCGCGGATGAAGTAGCGCTGGAGCAGGAGCAGAACGGCGAGCGGCAGCAGCGCCGAGAGCAGCGCGGCGGCCGCGAGGGTCTCCTGCCCCTGACCGGTGGACTGCAGCAGCCCGACGATCTGAACGGTGAAGGGGGCGTTGGAACTGCCGCCGCCCAGGAACAGCAGCGGGGTGAGGAGGTCGCTCCAGGACCAGATGAACTGCAGCATGGCCAGGGCGGCGAGGACGGGGGTGGCGGTGGGCAGGACCACGCGGCGGAAGATGGCGAATTCGCCCGCCCCGTCGATGGCGGCGGCCTCCAGGAGTTCGCGGGGAACGGAGGCGAAGAAGCCGTAGGGGAAGCCGTCCGCGGAACGGCATCCGGGCGAGCGCGTAGGCGGCGACCGCGGAGACGGTCATGGTGCCGACGGTGGCCGGGACGGCGATGGCCAGGCTGTTGGCGGCGGCGGTGCCGAGGTCGATGAGGGTGGCGGCGTTGCCGTAGTTCTCCGGGGTGAAGGCGGGGCGGGCCAGCGCGGTCCACCAGCCGCTGGTGGCGACGTCACCCGTGGTGCGGAAGAGGTGGCCAGCAGGCCGACGACGGGGACGACCCAGGTGACGGCGATGACGGTGAGGACGAGATGCAGGGGGGAAGCGGCCGAGGGCACGCAGCCGTCCCCTCGGACGTCGGCCGATCGGCGGCGGCGCGGCGGGGTGGTGGTGTTCCCGGGCGGTGGCGGGGGAAGTGGTGGTGGTCATCGGGCGGCCGTCTCCTGCCGGAACTGGCGGGTGTTCAGGAATATGACCGGGGAGGCGATGAGCAGCAGAATCACCGCGAGAGCGCTGGCGTGGCCGAAGTTCCGGGCGACGAACAGCACCGCGTAGGTGCGGTTGGGAGGGCTTCAGTCCGCAGGAAACCTTCTCCACGGTGTGCGAGGTACCCGTCCTGGTGGACAACGACGCCAACCTGATGGCACTGGGCGAATACCGGGCCCGCGCCCAGCCGGTGGACCAGATGGTGTTCGTCAAAGTCGTCTCCGGACTCGGCTGCGGCATCATCAGCAACGGCACCGTCCACCGCGGCGCCAACGGCATCTCCGGCGAGATCGCCCACGTACGGCTGCGCGGCACCGACTACCAGGACCGGCTCTGCGGCGGCTGCGGCAACTCGGGCTGCCTCGGCGCCGTCGTCAACGGCGAAGTCATCGCCGCCCGGCTCGCCGAGGAGGGCCTGCCGGTGCAGACCAAATGGGGCGCCATCCGACTCGCCCAGCAGGGCGAGCCCCGCGCCCTGCGCGCCGTACGAGAAGCCGGTGAATGCCTCGGCGAAGTCCTCGCCGCCATGGTGTGCTTCCACAACCCCGACCTCATCGTGGTCGGCGGCGCCTTCGCCATCCTCCAGGACGACCTGCTCGCCGGCATCCGCAGCGTCGTCTACGAGCGGGCCCTCGCCCAGGCCACCCGCCGCATCAGCATCGAGACCACGACCCGCAACGCCGACCTCGGCCTGCTCGGCGCCGGCCATCTGGCCGTGGAACGCGCCCTGTTACCCATGGGGCTCGCGGCCTGGCTCTGACCCCCGCTCCATGGCACACGGGACGAACGGTGGCGTTCACCCGGCGGCGAGGGAGACCTCCGTCGACTTCACCAGGGCGGTGACGGAGGAACCGGCCTCCAGCCCGAGGTCGGTGGCGGCGTCCTTGGTGATCGCCGCGGTCAGCTCACCGCCCTCGACCGTGACCTTGACCGAGGCCATGGCGCCGCCCATGGCGATGCCGGTGACCTTGCCGGGCAGCCGGTTGCGGATCGACAGTCCCGCCCCCACCGGCTCGGTGGCCAGCGAGACCTCCGTCGATTTGATCAGCGCGCGTACGGCGGAGCCCTCGGCGAGACCGAGGTCCGCGACGGCTTCCACCGTGATCGCCGCGGTCAGCTCCTGGCCGCCGTCGAGACGGACCTTGACCGTCGCCATGGCCTCACCGGGCGTGATGGCGGTGACGGTGCCGGGGATCTGGTTGCGGATGCTCAGGCTCATGGCGGAACGCCTCCCGCGGGAGAGGTGGAGATTGTCTGCTTTTGTTGCGCGTTATGCGTTCACCGTAACCGGGCCGAGCCCCGCCGTCGCGCGACCGAACCCGACCCCGGCAGGCATGCGGATGCCGATGACCCTGCCGCATCTGCGAGGGGAAAACATCCTATGTCATCGCAAGAGCCGGAACTGTGATCGGCAAGGTTGGCATGTGCGTTTGTACGTGACGTGGCCCCGGGTACGGTCATCCGGGAGGTGGTAGCCCGTGAGTCAGTCCCTCGTAGCCGCCAGTACGGCCGCCCGCCCGATGGCGTCCCTTGTCCTCACCGGCGATCTGAACCGTCCGGCCCGGCTCACGGTGCCCGGCCTGCTGGCCTGGCCCCAGCACGAGGCAGACGTCAGCTTCGAATGCGCCACCAGCGGAATCCGGCACCACCGCTTCACCGGACCACTGCTGCACGACGTGCTGGCGGCCGCGGGCCCCGGCTTCGACCCCGCCCGCCGCAAGGACCGCCTGCGCTTCCTGATCGCGGTCTCCGGCACGGACGGCCACCACGCCCTGCTGTCCTGGGGCGAGATCGATCCCGACTTCGGCCAAGCGCCCGTCCTGCTCGCGGTCCGCATCGACGACACCCCACTCGACCGCGCGGGCCCCCAACTCGTCCTGCCCCAGGACCGCTGCGGGGCCCGGCACATCAGCGGCATCACCGCGATCCGCGTGGACGGCGGCTACAGCTCGTGGACCTGACAGCAAGCGACACCCGTGCGTCAACAGTGAAGAGGGACCGGTGAGCTGGGCGAAACCGACGGACGTCCTGGTCGTCCAGCACCTGCCGCACGAGGGCTCGTACGCCATCGGCACCGTGCTGGAGGCGGCCGGGCTGCCGGTGCGGTCGTGCCGGACCTGGGCCGGGGGCCCGGTCCCGGAATCGCCGGACGGACTGGCGGCCCTGGTGGTGATGGGCGGACCGATGGCGGCGTACGACGACTCCCCGGCATTCACGACCCGCACCGCCGAGCTGACGCTGCTGCGGGCCGCACTGGAGGCGGAGGTCCCCGTGCTCGGAGTGTGCCTCGGCGCGCAACTGCTCGCGGTGGCGGCCGGTGGCGTGGCCCGGCCCGGCGGCGGTCAGCAGATCGGCTGGGGAGCGGTACGGACGACCCCGGCCGCGTCCGCCGACCCGATGTTCGTCGCGGCACCCGAACACCTGCGCGTGCTGCACTGGCACGGCGACACCATGGACCTCCCGGCGGATGCCACCCTGCTGGCCTCCTGTGACCGCTACCCGGTCCAGGCGTTCCGGACCGAGCCGCCGCGCCTTCTTCACATCGCGGGCGGCGACCTGGGAGGAGCGCTTCGCCGCCGACGGTTCCCGGTACGCGGCCGCCGTCTCCCGCATGACGCGGTCGCTGGACGGCATCTTCAGCGCGGGCCTGGTCGACCACGTTCCCGACCCTGCCGCCGCCCTGCGTGAATGGGCCCGCGTGACAGCCCCCGGCGGCGTCCTGCTGCTCTTCCACCGCTCGGGCCGCTCCGGCCGCTCCGAACGCGCCGCCCGCCACGGCCGCCCCCTGGACCCCGACGATCTGCTGGCCGAAGAGAACCTGCGCCCCGCACTGCACGCGACGGGCTGGAACCTGGACCGCTACGAGGACGCGCCACACCCACTTCCTGGCCCGGGCGGTGCGCCTCGGCTGAGCCCGGGCGATGCGAGGTGATTTTCCTTCTTTCGGGTGGTCTTCCTCCGATGTTCCGCCATGCGCGAGTCCGCCCCCGCACACTTCTGACGCTGTAGGGCAGGGTCAGCAGGCTGAGGAGGGGATATGGCGGGCAACACCGTTCTGTTCGCGGTCCGGGAGCACCCCGGCGGCGACACGGCCGGGGCCGAGCAGCTACGCAGGATCCATGAGGCGGTCGAGACCGCCGGGTTCGCCGTGCGGTGGGCCGGAACAGGCGCCGAGGCCCGGACGGTGCTGCGCACCGAGGCCGGTCTGGCAGCCGCGTTGGTGGACTGGGAGCTCGACCCGGGAAGCGGTCCGGACGGCGAACCGGGCGGCGCCGCGGTGCTGCGCGACATCGGCCGGCGGTTCCAGGGCCTGCCGGTCTTCCTCAGCGCGGCCGACGAAGGCTTCGAGGACCTGCCGCTGTGGGTGTCGGAGACCGTCGTCGGGTACGTCTGGCCGGAGGAGGACACCGCCGCCTTCATCGCCGGACGGATCTCCAGTGCCGCCCGCGCCTACCGCGAAGCCGTCCTGCCGCCGTTCTTCAAGGCGCTGCGCCACTTCGACGATACGCACGAGTACTCCTGGCACACCCCGGCCCACGCCGGTGGCGTCGCCTTCCTGAAGTCACCGGTGGGCCGCGCCTTCCACGACTACTTCGGGGAGCGCCTGTTCCGCAGCGATCTGTCCATCTCGGTCGAGGCGCTCGGCTCCCTGTTCGAGCACACGGGGCCCATCGGCGAGGCGGAGCGGAACGCGGCCCGGGTCTTCGGCGCCGACCTCACCTACTTCGTCCTCCACGGCGACTCGACCTGCGATCGCCTGGTCGGCCACTTCAGCGTGACCCGCGACGAGATCGCCCTCGTCGACCGGAACTGCCACAAGTCGGTGCTCCACGGTCTGGTCATCTCCGGCTCACGGCCGGTGTATCTGATCCCCACACGCAATGGCTACGGCCTCTCCGGGCCGCTTCCCCCGGGCGAGATCCAGGCGGACACCGTGGTCGCCCGCGTCGGGGGAAACCCGCTGGCGCAGGGCGCGCTCTCCCCCCGGGCCCAGTACGCGGTCTTCACCAACTCCACCTACGACGGCCTGTGTTACGACGCGGTCCAGGTCGCCCGGGCGTTCTCGGCCAGCACACCCCGGGTCCACTTCGACGAGGCGTGGTTCGCCTACGCCCGCTTCCACCCCCTCTACGCCGGGCGCTACGGGATGTCGGTGGGACCCGACACCTTCCCCGGCCCGGACCGGCCCACCGTCTTCGCCACCCAGTCCACCCACAAGCTGCTGGCCGCCCTGTCGCAGAGCGCCATGGTGCACATCAAGCCCGCGCCCCGGGCCCCGGTGGAGCACGACCGGTTCAACGAGGCGCTGATGATGCACGGCACCACCTCTCCGCTGTATCCGATGATCGCCTCCCTGGATGTCGCCACCGCGATGATGGACGGCCCACAAGGCCGCTGGCTGATCGACGAGGCGGTGACCGAGGCGGTCCGCTTCCGCCAGGCGGTGGTGCGGATCGGCCGTCGCATCAAGGCCGCCAGTGACCGTCCCGCCTGGTTCTTCGGGGTCTGGCAGCCGGACACGGTGACCGACCCGTCCAGTGGCGAGCGGCTGCCCTTCGACGAGGCCCCGGCCGAGCTGCTGCGCACGGAACCGTCGTGCTGGGAGCTGGAACCCGACGCGGATTGGCACGGATTCCCCGGGCTCGGCCAGGGCTACTGCATGCTCGACCCCCTCAAGGTCACCGTGACCTGCCCGGGAATCGACGCAAGCGGCCACATGGCCGACTGGGGCATCCCCGCCCGGGTCCTCACGTCCTACCTCGCCACCCGGAACGTGGTGGTGGAGAAGACCGACAGCTACACCACCCTGGTCCTGTTCTCCATGGGCATCACCAAAGGCAAGTGGGGCACGCTCCTGGACGCCCTGATGGACTTCAAGTCCCTCTACGACGAGGATGCGCCACTCGACCGCGTCCTGCCCGGGCTGGTCACCGCCTACCCGAACCGCTACACAGGCGGGACACTGCGCGGTCTGTGCCAGGAGATGCACGACTACCTGCGCGAGGTGAACCTGGTCCAGCTGCTGGACACCGCCTTCCAGGATCTCCCGGAGCCGGTCGCCCCTCCGCAGCTCTGCTACCAGCGACTGATCCGCGGCGGCACGGAGCGGGTGCGGCTGGCCGACGCGGCGGGCCGGGTGGCCGCGGCCATGGTCACCGTCACGCCGCCCGGTATCCCGGTGCTGATGCCCGGCGAGGGCACCGGCACCGTGAACGGTCCGCTGCTGCGCTATCTGACGGCCCTGGAGTCGTTCGACCGCCGCTTCCCCGGATTCCGCAGCGAAACCCACGGGGTGACCATCGACTCCGAGACCGGCGACTATCTGATCGAGTGTCTGACCCGGGACGAGGAAGCCCACCACACCGCTCTGGCCGAGCCCCGCAAGATCGTCGTCCCGGCCCCGGCCCCTGCCGATGACGCCGTGCCCGCGGATACGGAAGGCCGGCCCCAGCCCTGAGAACGCTGTGTCCGCGTGACTGAGTCGGCCGCTCAGCCCAGGTAGAAGTCCCTGCGAGCGGCCACGAACGACTCGATGCTCCGGGCGGGTGTGCCGGTCACGCGCGCCACGTCATCGGTGGCGCGGTCGTAGCGGTTCTCCCGGTGCAGCCGGGCCATGGTGGCGATGTGCTGCTCGGTGTGCGGCGGCAGGCCCTGCTGGGCGAGCACCCCGGCCCGCCACCGGTCCAGCGGCACGTCCGCATAGGACACCGGACGCCCCAGGGCCCGTGAGAATTCCTCGGCCACCTCCGTCATGTCGACCGAGCGTGGCCCGGTCAGCTCGTAGACGTGTCCGATGTGCGGAGCCGGGTCGCGGAGCACCGTGGCGACCACCCGGGCCACGTCGTCCAGGGCGATCGGCGACGTGCGCCCGGTGCCGAACGGCAGCGCGATCGTGCAGTTCTCCCGGATCGATCGCGCCGCCAGCGTGGTGAACAGCGGATTGTCCAGGAACGACGTCGGCCGGATGTGGACCACCGGCAGCCCCGACCAGTTCAGCACCTGCTCCGCCAGCCAGTGCAGCCGCTGCTGGTGGGACTCCCCGGTGCTGGTGGCGGTCATCTGCGACACCGTCATCTGCGACATGTCGACCAGGCCCGCCAGCTGCCCGTACTCGCGCGCCACGGTCGCCACTACCGTCGCGGCCAGCAGATGGTCCGGCGACACGGGCATCGCGAAGTACATCCGCCCGGCACCCTCCAGCGCCGCCGCGACGGTCTCGGGCCGGGTCAGGTCGCCGACGACGACCTCCGCGCCGAGCGCACGCAACTCCGCCGCGCGATCGTCGTCGCGGCGGACCATCGCTCGCACCGGGACATCCCATGCGCGCAGTTGATCGAGGACGCCGCGGCCCACACCACCCACGTGGGCCATGAGGACAAGGTCGCTGGCAACCATCGGTCGATCTCCTGTCGAGTGGTCGGCCCCGGGGCGATCTGCAGGGACGTCGTCCGCGTACGGAGAGTAGCCACCCGGCCCGGGACACTTCGCCGCCGACACGCCCCCGGCCTTGAGCAGCCGCTCGCCTCAGGACTTCATGACACGTACAGCTCCACCGCGCGCCCATCCGGGTCTTCCACTACGTGGCGGCCAGGGGCCAGCGGCGGAGTCACAGCCCGGCCCTCGACGCTGAAGCCCAGCCGCACACGGGAGACGGGCCGCTTGGCGGTGGCGGGATAGAGCTCGATCACCGTGCCGTCCGGCAGGGTGGCGGAGTAGTGGATAGGGCCGCGCCCGTGCTGTTCCCGGACGAAGGACAGTCCCAGACCGGTGTAGAACGCGCGGGACTCCTCCAAGTGGTCGGTGTAGAGGACCAGGAGGGTGATGCGGGTGGCTTTGGCGGACGTGGCAGACATAAAACTCCGTACTGATCGTTCGTGTCAGAACTCCGACTCGCCCCAGGAGGTGACGTGCACTTCGTCGCCCACGGACAGCTTGCCGGGGCGCAGCACGGCGTACTTCGTGCCGAACGCGACGCCGCCCTCGGCGGCCCGGCGGTAGGTGGCCAGGGTGCGCAGTGGCTCGGGGCCCGCCTTGGTGCCGGACCGCTGGTCGACCATGGTGACGGCGCAGCGGATGGCGAGCTTGGCGTAGCCGAGTTCCGTGTCGCCGATGGTGATCCGGTGGGCACGGTCCTCGGTGTGAGGGGTGTTCCAGCCGTCGACGACGATGTTCGGGCGGAAGCGGTCCATGGGGAGGGGCGGGGCGCCGCGCCCGCCCAGCCGCTCGTTCAGCAGACCCAGGGTCGCCCGGGAGAGGACGTGGACGGCGCAGCTGTCGGCGTACCCGGAGGTGCCGGGCGTGCGGCCATCGGTGACCCGCTCGTGGTCGTCCGGAACGCGCACCAGACGGCTCGGCACGCCGAGGACACCGGACACCCACACGGCGGCTTCGTCGCCCTGGTCGACGCCCCTGAACGGCGCCCCGAACAACTCGACCTCACGCGGCGGTCCGGAGGTGTCGACATCGATCCCGACCGGGTCCGCGTCCGGGGCACGCAGCGTGAGCCGTTGCCCGTCGCCGCCGATCCCGGGGCGGATCAAGGCCAGCCGCGGGTGGCGCCGTTGGCTGCGGAAGACACCATCCTCGCTGATGACCATGAAACCGCGGTCATGGGCGAGACCTGCGGACGTCAGCACCGCGGTGTGGGACGACATCCCGGCGCACCCCTTGACGGGATAGGACAACAACTCCACGACCCTGGCCACATGTTTCCCCTCGTCCGCGCGCATGCCATACCGCCGCGATCCTATGGACCTGTGGCCGCGAGACAATCGAAATACACGGGCGGCTCGCCCACGAGACGGCCCATCCCACCGGAAGCCTGAAGCACCGGCTGGTACGGGCCATGCTCTGCCACGCGATCGCCCGTGGCGCCATCAGGGCGACACACCGGTGATCACTGCCACGAGCGGAGCGGTCACCGTCGCGCATACCCGGCATCGGCCGCCCCGTGTCGAGCCCGGTTTCCTCCCGACGCTGATCGACCTGGTGATGCCGGTGCCGGACGCGGCGTCCATCGCCGCTCTGCGTGGCTCGGCACCACTGCCGGCATCGAAGCCGGGCCGGCGACCGGTACCAACTTCTCACGCAGTTCGCTCGCACCGGGCAATGGCCTCTGACGTAGAGGAGTAACCCAGCGGACGACGACCGAGCCGACGGAACAATGACCCGAACGGCATGGCCGCGTCGGCCGGAGGAGCACCGCTGAATCCGGCCCGAACACATGGTCTGCTCATGCCCGTGCCGAGCCTGCTCGCGTTGGCCGAGGCGCTGCGGATCCGCCCCTCTCCAACGAACCCGCCCCCTATGCTGTTTGCATGAACATCCAACCGGACGGGGACGCGCGGAGGATGCCCGCCGGGTTGGTCGCGCTCGCGCTCGGCAGCTTCGGCATCGGCCTGACCGAGTTCGTGATCGCGGGTCTGCTGCCCCAGGTGAGCCGCGACCTGGATGTCTCCGAGGCCGCGGCCGGGTGGCTCATCTCGGGATACGCCCTGAGCGTCGCGCTCGGCGCGATCCTGCTGACCGCCGCCACCACCCGCATCCACCGCAAGGCCGTCCTCGTCGGGTTGGTGGCGCTGTTCGTCCTCGGCAACCTGCTGTCCGCCGTCGCGCCCACCTACGCCGTGGCACTGCTCGGCCGCGTCGTCGCCGCCCTGTGCCACGGCTCCTTCTTCGGCATCGGCTCGCTCGTCGCCCGCCGTATGGTCCCGCCGGAGCGGGCCTCGCGCGCGGTCGCCGTGATGTTCGCCGGGCTGACGGTCGCCAACGTACTGGGCGTACCGTTCGGCGCCCTGGTCGGCGAACGCTTCGGCTGGCGCGCCACGTTCTGGGCGATCACCGCGATCGGCGTGCTGGCCGTGGCCGCCATCGCCGTCTGGGTCCCGGCCTGGGCGGGCGCCGTGGACGAGGCCCACCGGACGGCAGGCCTGCGCCCCCAGCTACGCGCCTTCCGCTCCCGGCAGGTGTGGTTGACCCTGGCCGCCACCGCCCTCGGCTACGGCGGCATGTTCGGGGCGTTCAGCTACCTCGCGTACACCTTCACCGAGGTCACCGGCTTTTCCAGTACCGACGTGGCCTGGCTGCTCGTCGTCTACGGCAGCGGCCTGGTCATCGGGAACGTCGCCGGGGGCCGGGCGGCCGACCGCGACCGCGACCGTACGCTGATCGTGTCCCTGGCCGGGCTCGCCGCCACGCTCGCGGCGTTCGGGCTGCTGGCCGACGGACGGGTCGCGTCGGTGGTCCTGGTCTTCCTGATGGGCGTCTTCGGGTTCGCCGGTGTCCCCGGCATGATCACCCGCGTCACGGACGCCGCCGGCGGCGCGCCGCTCGCCGCCAGCGCCAACGTCTCGGCCTCCAACGTCGGCAACGCCCTGGGCGCCTGGCTCGGCGGCCTCGCGATCAGCGCGGGCCTGGGCTACACCGCGCCGCTGTACGCAGGCGCCGCGGTCGTGACGCTCGGCCTCGCCGTCATGGTGGTCACCGCGCGCACCGGGCCTGCCACCTCACCTCCGCCGACCGGCCCTGACCAGGCAACTGGCCACGCCTGGCCGGACCAGGCACCCCGGCACACCACGAGCCGCCCGGAGCCTCGACGGTGACGGCAACCACCCTCGCGTACCACGCCCAGCGTCAGCCGGCCGTCTTCACCTTGGTGGCCTTGGCCACCTGGCACGTCTTCGGCATCGCGGCGGAGTCGCCCTTCCAAGCGGTGGACGCGAGTGCGCTCCTCATGGCTCCGGCTTGGACGGGCTGGTGGGCGAGGGTGGTGTAGACCGCCTGGTCGGGGTGTGCGGAATTCAGGAAGCGGATCTTGACGGTGTAGGCATAATCCGCCGCGCCGTGGATGTTGTTGAGCTGGACGACGGCGAACAGCTTGGACGCGTCGCGCAACTGGCACGACTTGACGCTGACTTCGGCCTTGGACGTCACGGCCTGGGCGGCGCCGGATCCGCTGCCGGATCCGCCGGCCGGCTCGCCCTTCGCGGCGGACCGCGACGACGTGGACGTCGAGCTCGGTGAGCCGCTGCTGCTGGTGCCCTTCTTCCCGTCCTTACCGGCGGCGGACGGTGCGTCGTCCGATCCGCTGCTGGAGCAGGCCGTGAGGGCGAGGAGGGCGGAGGCAGCGACCGCGCCGAACACGGCGGCGCGAGGAAGGTGGTGCATGGTGAAAGGTCCCCCGTCAGGACACAGGTTCGCCGGACGGACCGGCCCAGTCCGCTTCACGCTAGCACCCGCCACAAGCGCCGCGTACGACGCGGTACGCGCTGACGTTCTGTGCTGCCGTTGCTCGCCCACGACTCGTCGATGGAGCCATTAAGTCGATGGCGAACCAACCGCGCTTGCCACCATGCTGTGTTCATGCCCCAACACCACCGGAAGGACGATGTTCAGCGGCTCCTCTACGAACTCTGTGTCGACCTCGGCTTCTGCCTGCCACCGCAAGAGCGGCAACGCCTGCAGCAGGCGCCGCCCGCCGACGCGCACAGCTTCACCGACGCCGTCTTCGAGGCAGAGGGGATGGACCCTCCTGGCCAAGACGACCAGCTGCGACGGCAAGTGCATGAAAGGGTCGAGCGGCACATGCACAGCTGGGGCACCCCCTGAGCGCGAACGGACTGGATGACGGCCCCAGCACATGACGTGGACGCAGCCGTCGCCTGGCCGCTTCAGCCGCAGTCCCCGCCCTCTTGATCCGTGGTCGTGGACCAGCCGATGAGGGCGCCGCGCAGTGCGGCCACCAGACGGGTGGCGGCCTCGTCCTCCGTGCGCCCGCTCTTGATGAGGTCGAGGATGTCGCGGGGGTCGAACAGGGCGTTCCACAGGTACAGGGCCTCGTCCCCCGGGTCGTCGAGCCCGAGTTCCTCGGCGGTCTGCCGCAAGGGTTCGGCAAGCGCCTCAGCTTGTGGGGCGAGATAGCCGGTGCCCTCGCGCAGTCGTTCGAGGTAGCCGCGGTGGGAGCGCATCTGCGCCATCGCCCCGCCGTGCTCCAGCACCAGCGACACCCAGTAGCGGGAGACCGCCTCCAGCTTGACCATGCCGGTGGTGGTCTGCCGCGCGCTGAACTCGCACAGTTCGGATCCCACCTGTGACCGGAAGGCGTGCAGGATCTCCTCGACGGAGGAGAAGTGCCGGTACGCCGTCGCGGTGGACACCTCGGCGTGCTTGGCGATGTCGGCCAGGCTGACCTGGGTCGGCGAGTTCTCGAACAGCCGCGCGGCGGCCTTGATGAGCTGCCTGCGGTTGCGCTCGGTGTCGCTGCGCATCGGCCGACGCTCCTGTCGCATGTGAACCACCGTTCAGCGGAGGGCCGAGAGGCCGCGAGCCAGTCGGCGGACGCCCTCGGTGATGGATTCCGGGCTGGCAGCGTACGACAACCGCAAGTGGCCCTCGCCCCGCGCGTCGAATTCGCTCCCCGGACGGACGGCGACGCCGTGCTCGCGCAAAGCCGCGACGACCTGCGCCGAGGGGAGATCCACGTCGTACGACGGCAACGCGCAGAAAGCTCCCTCGGGTTCTTCGAAGCGGATGCCGGGGACCCCGGCGAGTGCGCGCTGGTCCGCCGCCACGGCCCGTACGTCCTCGTCCCCGTCCCCGACCGCGGTGAGGGCGGCACGCTGAACGGCGCTGTTCATCACACCGCTCACGGTGTGGTGGATCCGGGAGGCCGCCGAGATGGCCCCGGACCGACGGGTGCCGGATCAGCGGGCAGGCAGCCGGACGCCCAGCTCGGAGGCCGCCGCCTGAAGCAGCGGCACCATGGCGACCAGATCGTCCATGCTGCGGCGGAAGGCGGGCGCGGCGGTGGACAGGGCTGCGAAGACGCTGCCGTCCGGCCGCAGGACGGGGACGGCGACGGCCCGCAGCCCGCGGTGGTGCTCCTCGTCGGCGGTGGCGTAGCCGCGCTCGGCGGCGCGGGCGACGGCTTCGCGCAGGACGCCGCGGTCGGTGATGCTGTTCGGCCCGTGCGGGGTGAGCTCGACGCGCTCCAGGAGGTCGGTGCGTACGTCGTCGGGGGCGAAGGCCATGAGGACCTTGCCCATCGAGGTGCAGTGCAGCGGGCCGTGGCGGCCGGGATCGCTGCGCACGCCGACCGGCTGGGGGCCGTCCACGTAGTGCACGTACAGGTGGCGGGTGCCGTCGAGGACGGACATGAGGGTGGCTTCCTCGGTCTGCCGCGTCACGCGCTGCATCACGGGGAGGGCGGTGCCTGCGAATCCGTACACCTGGCCCGCCTGCTGGCCGAGCTGGAACAGCCGCAGCCCTGGTTTGTAGCGCTTACCGGCGGTCTCGAACTCCACCAGACCTTCCCGGCACAGGGAGTTGACCAGCCGGTGCGAGGTGCTGACGGGGACGCCACTCTCGCGGGCCAGTGCCGACAGCGTGATGCCGTGCGGATGCTCGCCGACCAGGACGAGCAGCCGGATCGCCCGGCCGACGACATCGGCCGGAACGTCGCTGATGCTCACGCTGTGCAAATTACCACTTGGCGGAATCGATTTTCATCCAGTGGTTGACATCGCCCTGCTCCGGTCCTGACGATGCTTTCCGTTGAATAGATAGACTTTCCATTCAGTGGAAAAATCCGAGGGAGTAGTGGCGTATGACGCAGCGAGTGCTCACCACCCGGCCCGCCCTGCCCGGTGGCGGCCTGGACCGGCTGGCGGCCCAGTCGGAGCTGGTGCGCTGGGACGGCGAGGGCAAGCCCGAGCCGGCCGAGCTGCACGCCCTCGCCGCCGGGGTGAGCGGCATCCTCTGCCTGGGCAACGACCGGGTGGACGCCGCCCTCCTCGACGCCGCCGGCCCCTCGCTGAAGGTCGTCGGGCTGGCCAGCATGGGATTCGACGCCGTCGACCGGGACGCCGCGGCCGAGCGTGGAGTCGTGGTCACCCACACCCCCGGCGTCCTCGCCGAGACCACCGCCGACCTCACCTTCGCCCTCATCCTCATGGCCCGCAGGCGGCTCGGCGCCGCCCGCGACTCACTCGCCGCCGGGCAGTGGGACCTGTTCCGCATGGACGACTACCTGGGCCTGGACATCCACGGCGCCACCCTCGGGCTGGTCGGCTTCGGCCAGATCGGACGCGCGGTGGCACGCCGCGCCCAGGGCTTCGGCATGCGCGTGCTGCACCATGACCCCTTCGCGCCCGAGGACACCCAGGACCCGCCCTCCACCGCCGTGGACCTGCCCACCCTGCTCGCCGAGGCCGACGTGGTCTCCCTGCACGTGCCTCTGACCCCGCAGACCCGCCACCTCATCGGCGCCGCCGAGCTGGCGGCCATGAAGTCCACCGCGACCCTGGTCAGCACCTCCCGCGGCGGCGTCATCGACGAGGACGCCCTGCTCCACGCCGTGCGCGGGGGAGTCATCCACTCGGCGGGCCTGGATGTCTACGAACGCGAACCCATGGGCGCCGACCTGTCGCCCCTGGCCTCCGAGCCGCATGTGGTGACGCTTCCGCACATCGGCTCGGCCACCGATGCCACCAGGGCCGCCATGGTCGACCTCGCCGTCGACAACATCCTCGAAGTGCTCGCGGACCGCCCGGCGACCACACCACTGCCGGGCAGCGGCCCTGCCGGGCGCCCTGGCACCCCGCGCCTGACCCCCACCGAACCGTCCGCTTCAACCGGATGAAGCGGGCGGCGGATCCTGTCCGCCGCCCGCAGTCCCTCTTCCCGGCATCGGCCTCCGACAGGGGTGGCAGCCGGGTGGCCATGCCGGCCTGATCAGGAACTGAGGGCGGCGGCCTGGTCCCGGAGTCCGCGCAGCGCGAGCTGCAGCAGCGGATGGCCCTCGCTGCCGCGCCGGACGGCGGTGAACACCCGCCGCGTCGGACGGGAGCCGCTGACCGGACGTACGACGGCCCCACCGAAGGCGATGCCGTGGAGTGCCGAACGGGGTACCAGCGCCACCCCGGACCCAGCGGAGACCAGCGCGCACACCGCCCGGGAGTCGTCGGCCAGGCACTCCACCCGGGGCTGGAAACGCACCGTCTCGCAGGCGCGCAAAACGACGTCATGCACCGGGTTGCCGGGCCACGGCGTGATCCATGGATCTGCGCTCAGCTCGGCCAGGTCCACCTCCGGGGCGGAGGCCAGCGGATGGTCGGACGGCAATACGACATCGAACGGCTCCGCGTACAAGGGCTCGCGGAGCAGCTGCTCGCCGCTCTGGGTGAGAGTGTCCCGGTGCTCCACCGCCAGGGCGATATCGACCACGCCGTCGATGAGGAGCCGTCGGCTCGCAAGCCCCTCGGCGTCCTTCACGCGGATCCGCACCTGCGGAGCGCGTTCCCGTAGCGGCGCCACCGCCGGGGCCACCACTTCGCTGATCGCACTGGCGAACGCGGCGATGGTCACCTCCCCGGCCAGGCCCGCCGAGCTGGCGGCCATATCGGCCTCCGCCTGCTCCAGCTGAGCAGCGATCTTCGCCGCGTGCGTGGCCAGCACGGTGCCCGTAGGAGTCAGCCGGACGGTGCGGCCGCGCCGCTCCAGCAGTACGTGCCCGACCTCCGCTTCGAGCGCGGCGAGCTGCTGGGATGCCGCCGAGGGGGACAGGTAGAGGGCCTGGGCGGCGGCGGTGACGGTGCCGTGCTCGGCCAGCGCCCGCAACACCCGGAGCCTCCGTGGATCGATCACATGAGGGAGTACATCAGAAGGGGCGACGTCTGTGAAGGTGAGCTTCACAGGCAACCTGGGAAATTACCGATGGACTTCACAGGGCCGACTCTCCAGAGTGGTCTTCCGTGAACGCAACGGCAACGACCGCTGCTGGCCCTGGGCCTTTGAGCTGACTGACGTCCCCGCACCGGCGGGGAAGCGGCGATCGCCGGAGGGCCACGACCGTGGTCCCCGCCGCCAGTGCCTGCCCCGGCGCGTCTTGGGTGTGCTCGCGTCATGCCATTCCGTGCCCGAACCCCCGCCACCTGCTCGCGAAGGAATCTGAAGTGTCCATGACTATCGGTCGCCGTGAACACGACCTGCTCGGCGACCGGGACGTGCCCGCCGACGCGTACTGGGGCATCCACACCCTGCGCGCCTCGGAGAACTTCCCCATCACCGGTACGGCGATCTCCACATACCCGCACCTGACCAACGCCCTCGCCGCGGTCAAGGAGGCCGCGGCGAGGGCCAACGAGGACCTCGGGCTACTGGCCCCGGAGAAGGCCGACGCCATCGCCGCCGCGTGCCGGGAGATCCGGGACGGCCGACTGCACGACCAGTTCATCGTCGACGTCATCCAGGGCGGCGCCGGGACCTCGACGAACATGAACGCCAACGAGGTGATCGCCAACCGGGCCCTGGAGATCCTCGGCCACGCCAAGGGCGACTACGGCCACTTGCACCCCAACGAGGACGTCAACCTCAGCCAGTCCACCAACGACGTCTACCCGACCGCCGTCAACGTCGCCACGATCATCGCCGTACGGGAACTCCTCGACGCGATGACCGTCCTGCGCGAGGCCTTCGCCACCAAGGCCGAGGAGTTCGGCGACATCCTGAAGATGGGCCGCACCCAGCTCCAGGACGCGGTGCCGATGACGCTGGGCCAGGAATTCTCCGCGTACGCGGTGATGCTGGAGGAGGACCAGAGCCGGCTGCTGGAGGCCTCCGGCCTCGTACACGAGATCAACCTCGGCGCGACCGCGATCGGCACCGGCCTCAACGCCCCCAAGGGCTACGCCGAGGCCGCCCGCGGCCACCTGGAGAACATCACCGGACTGCCGCTGATCACCGCCGCCAACCTGGTCGAGGCCACCCAGGACTGCGGCGCGTTCGTCCACCTGTCCGGCGTCCTCAAGCGCATCGCCGTCAAGCTCTCCAAGAGCTGCAACGACCTGCGGCTGCTCTCCTCCGGCCCGCGCGCCGGGCTCAACGAGATCAACCTGCCGCCGGTGCAGGCCGGTTCCAGCATCATGCCCGGCAAGGTCAACCCGGTCATCCCCGAGGTCGTCAACCAGGTGGCCTTCGAGGTGATCGGCAACGACGTGGCCATCACCATGGCCGCCGAGGCCGGACAGCTCCAGCTGAACGCCTTCGAACCGATCATCCTGCACTCCCTCTCGGAGAGCATCACCCACCTGCGGGCGGCCTGCCTCACCCTCGCGACGCGCTGCGTGTCCGGTATCACCGCCAACACCGAGAACCTGCGCGCGAGCGTGGCGAATTCGATCGGGCTCGTCACCGCCCTCAACCCGCACATCGGCTACACCGCCGCCACCGGCATCGCCAAGGAGGCCCTGGCCACCGGGCGCGGCGTCGCCGAACTCGTCCTGGAGAAAGGGCTGTTGCCCGCCGACCGGCTCGCGACCCTGCTGCGCCCGGAGCACATCGCCGGGACGACGACCTGATGCCGGCCGCGGACCGGATCCGACGTAATGAACACACATCGCCCCAGTGGAGGAAGACGGTCATGGCAACGGCGCCCAGCGTCTCGTACTCGATGACGGTCCGGCTGGAGGTCCCCGCGAGCGGTACCGCGGTCAGCCAGCTGACCACGGCCGTGGAGTCCTCCGGTGGCTCCGTCACCGGCCTCGATGTGACCGCTTCCGGCCACGAGAAGCTCCGTATCGACGTCACCATCGCGGCGAGCTCGACCGCGCACGCCGATGAGATCGTGGAGAAGCTGCGCGGTATCGAGGGCATCTCGCTGGGCAAGGTCTCCGACCGTACGTTCCTGATGCACCTCGGCGGCAAGATCGAGATGTCGTCCAAGCACCCCATCCGCAACCGTGACGACCTGTCCATGGTCTACACCCCGGGCGTGGCGCGGGTGTGCCAGGCGATCGCGGACAACCCCGAGGACGCCCGGCGGCTGACGATCAAGCGCAACAGCGTCGCGGTCGTCACCGACGGCTCCGCGGTGCTGGGCCTGGGCAATATCGGCCCCAAGGCCGCGCTGCCGGTGATGGAGGGCAAGGCGGCGCTGTTCAAGCGCTTCGCCGGGATCGACGCCTGGCCGATCTGCCTGGACACCCAGGACAGCGACGCCATCGTGGAGATCGTCAAGGCCATCGCCCCGGGCTTCGCGGGCATCAACCTGGAGGACATCTCCGCCCCCCGCTGCTTCGAGATCGAGGCGCGGCTGCGCGAGGCGGTGGACATCCCGGTCTTCCACGACGACCAGCACGGCACCGCGATCGTGGTGCTCGCTGCGCTGACCAACGCGCTGCGGGTGGTGGGCAAGAAGATCGAGGACGTGCGGGTGGTGATGTCCGGCGCGGGCGCGGCGGGCACCGCGATCCTGAAGCTGCTGAGCGCCGCCGGGGTGCGGCACGCGGTCGTCGCCGACATCCACGGCGTGGTCCACTCCGGCAGCGAGGACCTGGTCTCGGCGGACCCGGACTCCCCGCTGCGGTGGATCGCGGACAACACCAACCCCGACGGTGTCACGGGCACGCTGCGTGAGGCTGTGCGGGGCGCGGACGTCTTCATCGGTGTGTCGGCCCCGAACGTGCTCTCCGGCGAGGATGTGGCGGCGATGGCGGACGACGCGATCGTCTTCGCGCTGGCCAACCCGGACCCCGAGGTGGACCCGGCGATCGCCCGCCAGACGGCGGCTGTGGTGGCCACCGGCCGCTCGGACTTCCCGAACCAGATCAACAACGTGCTGGTCTTCCCGGGTGTCTTCCGTGGCCTCCTGGACGCCCAGTCCCGGACCGTCGACACCGACATGATGCTCGCCGCGGCGAGCGCGCTGGCGGACGTGGTCGCCGAGGCCGAGCTCAACCCGAACTACATCATTCCGAGCGTCTTCAACGACAAGGTCGCGGGAGCGGTCGCCGACGCCGTGCGCGACGCCGCCCGGGCCGCGGACATCGGCTGAACTCCCGCCGTCAGACGGCCAGTTCGCGCTGCCTCGACACATTGCCGTGACCGGGGTCGGTGACACCTGCCGACACCCGGAGCACAACACATTGGAGCTCCACACATGCAATCAGGACACATCACGGCGCCCCCCACCGACCAGCCCGAGACCGATCCCGGCGATACCGCACCGGCGGCGCGCGCGGAGCGCTGGTGGCGGCTGCCACTCGGAGTGCAGTCGGTGCTCGCTGTCGGCCTCGGCGCGCTGATCGGAACGTTCGCGCCGTCCGTCGGTGAGCAGTTGAAGCTCCTCGGCGACATCTTCCTGAACCTGGTGCAGATGGTCGTGCTGCCCCTGGTCTTCCCGCTGATCGTGCTGGGCATCGCCCGCATGGAGTCGGTGAAGAAGGTGGGCCGGGTCGCGGGCAAGGCGATCCTCTATTTCGAGGTCGTCACCACGGTGATCCTTCTGATCTCGGTGACGCTGGCCGAGATCACCGGCATCGGCAGGGGCGCCCCGGTCGCCGGCGGTGACACGAAGAGCCTGGAAACCCTGGACAAGGGCGTCGACTTCCACGAGCTCGTCCTGCACTCGATCCCGAAGAACGTCTTCGCCGCGTTCACCGAGGGCAACCTGCTCGCCGCGATCGTCTTCGCGCTCTTCCTCGGCGTAGGGATGGCGGCCGTCGGCGAGAAGTCCGCACCCTTCGCGTCGGTCCTGGAGTCCGTCTCCTCGGCCATGTTCAAGGTCGTCGGCTATGTCATCCGCGTCGCACCCCTGGGCGTCCTCGGCTTCATCAGCTACGACGTGGCGCACTACGGATTCGGCAACCTCAAGAGCCTGGTCGGCTTCATCGCCGTGGTCTACGCGGGCCTGGCCATCATCCTCGGCGTGGTCTTTCCGGTCATCGCGCTGATCTACCGCATCCGGTACGTGGACCTGCTCAAGGAGATCGGCGGACTCGTCGGGCTCGCCTTCGTCACGCGCAGCTCCGAAGCGGTGCTGGCCCCGCTGATGGGCAAGCTCGAAGCCTTCGGCATCAGCCGCTCGACATCCTCCTTCGTCGTGCCTCTCGGCTACTCCTTCAACTCCGACGGCTCCGTGCTCTACCAGGCCACCGCCCTGGTGTATCTCGCCCACGCCTACGGCGCGGACACCTCGATACCGTCCCTGCTGCTCATGGTCGGTGTCCTGGTGGTCCTCTCCAAGGGGATGGCGGGCGTCACCTCGGCCTCCATCGTGGTGCTCCTCGCCGCGGGCAAGACGGTGGGCATCCCGCCCGAGGGGGTCGCGCTCCTGGTCGGCGTCGACTTCATCGTCGACATGGCGCGTACCGCGGTGAACGTCGTCGGGAACGCGCTGGCCGCTGCCGTCGTGGACCGTTCGGAGGCCAAGCGGGACGCCCACGTCGGCGCACCGGAGGGTTCGTCGTAGAGCGGCCTTCACCACGCGACTCGGCAGCCTGCGGGAACTCACCCAGTACGGAGCGTCCGCGGTACGGAGCGTGCTCGCCGGCCGGTTTCCGCAGAGGCGGCCTGACATCTCGGCGTGGTGCCCGGCCCCGACGAGGTACGCGACCGTCCCCGCGGAAGCCGTCGCACGGGCCACCACCGACGCGTGACCCGGAACCGACACCCTGCACACCGTGGTCGATGGGCGCGCGGACGGCCGGTCCGGCGGCGATTGCGTACGTCCCCGCACGGGCGGGCGTGGATGGCATGCCGAGGCGCCTGACGGCGGTTTGGCGACGTGTTCGTTGGAAACACGTCTCGCGAGCCGGAAGGAACCGGAAGTAAGGAGATACTTCACCATGGGCATCATCGCGTGGATAGTTATCGGTCTGCTCGCCGGGGCCATCGCCAAGGCGCTCATGCCCGGCAAGGATCCGGGCGGAATCATCATCACCATGCTCATCGGTATCGCCGGAGGGCTGCTCGGAGGTTTCCTCGGCAAGGTGATCTTCGGAGTCGAATCGATCGACGGCTTCTTCGATCTGTCCACGTGGATCGCGGCCATCATCGGGTCCGTCATTCTCCTCGCGCTGTACCGGCTGATCACCGGTCGTGGACGCGGACACCGGCGTGGACACGTCCACGCGTAAAGCCCCAGGCAGCGACAGTGGCCGGGTGCGGTGACACGCGCCAGGGGAAGTGAGGTACACGCGAGCGGCCTCCCGTCTCCCCACGGGAGGTCGCTCGCAGATCTGGCGGCGGGCCTTCCCCTTTGGAAAGGCCCGCCGCCACAGAGCTGAGACGGTCAGTCGGGCCAGGTGCCGGTCAGCCTGCGCGTGGCGGTGGCACCGGCTCGGTCGACGGCCGCTTTGACCGCGGAGAAGACCGCGCCCTGGAGGCTCGCGGCGAGCAGTACCTCGCTCCAGGTCCGGTCTTCGTCGGTGGCGTCGGGCGCGTCCTGGTCGTTGCCGAGCATCTTCCACGCCTGCCTGAACAGCCTGCTGGCGATCATGCCGCTCACGAACCCCAGCGCCAGCCCGACTGGCTTGTAGGCCACCTTCGATGCCTTCACGTTCCGTCCCATCCTTTCCTGCGGCGACGCTGCGTTGACGGTGCCCTTCCACTTCAGGGCGGGCTCACGAGTACCCACGGCGAACGAGTTCAGAGCACATCGCGAAAGAGCCGCACGCGCCGGCGGCCACAGCGCGTGGCCCGCCCCCAAGGGGGTACTTCGCCCCCATGGTTGGGCTACCGGAACCGGGACACGAAAGTCATCAGCTGCGTTCGGATCAGGCCGCGGAGGCGGATCCGGGGTCTGCCTCGCATGGGCCGCCGGCACACCCGGGGGACTCCTACGGCCCCGACGAGCAGGTGGAGCGGCGCGCGCCGGACACTCCGGCCGATCTGCCAAAACGGTCCTGGGCCGCGGTGTTCAAGGGCAGCCTGAGGGAATTCAAGGACGACGAGCTCACCGACCGGGCGGCCGCGCTGACCCACTACGGGGTGCTGTCGCTGTTCCCGGCGCTTTTGGTGCTGGTCTCCCTGCTGGGCATCGCCGGCAAGTCCGCTACGGACGAGGTGCTGAACAACCTCAGAAAACTCGCCCCCGGCTCGGCGCGCGACGTCATCACCCGGACGGTGGAGCAACTGCAGGGCAACGCCGGCACCGGCTCCGTCATGGCCATCATCGGCCTGGTGCTGGCGGTCTGGTCGGCGTCCGGGTACGTGGCGGCGTTCATCCGCGCGTCCAACGCCGTCTACGACATGCCCGAGGGGCGCCCGGTATGGAAGATCCTCCCCGTGCGGGTCGGGGTGACCGTCGTGCTGATGCTGCTGGCAGTGGCCAGCGCGCTGATCGTGGTCTTCACCGGCGGCTTGGCCCGCCAGGCCGGAGCAGCCCTGGGGATCGGGGACACCGCACTGTCGGTGTGGTCCATCGCCAAGTGGCCCGTCCTGGTCATCCTGGTCACGATCATGATCGCGATCCTCTACTGGGCCGCTCCCAACGCCAAGGTGAAGAAGTTCAAGTGGATTACGCCGGGCAGCCTTCTGGCTCTGGTGATCTGGATGGTCGCTTCCGGCGGGTTCACGTTCTACGTCGCCAACTTCGCGTCGTACAACAAGACCTACGGCGCGATGGCGGGTGTCATCGTGTTCCTGGTCTGGTTGTGGATCAGCAACCTGGCGATTTTGCTGGGCTTGGAGTTCGACGCGGAGACAGCACGTCAGCGCGCGATCGCCGGCGGCCACCCGCCGTATGCCGAGCCCTACGTGGAGCCGCGCGACACCCGGAAGTGGGATGACCAGGACCTGCGCCGCATGGACAAGACCTGACCGCGGCCGGCTCGGAGTGGCGCCCGGCCCCTCAGGCCGCGTCAGCGCTCCGCCGCCGCCCCGGCTCGCGCCCCGCCTCGTTCTCGACCGCCCGGTCGGTGGGACCGGAACGAGGAACGAGGGACAGATGACGCCTATGGACATGGCCCGTCGGCCGTACGGGTGCCGGTTGCTTGAGCAACCACTCCTCATAACGACCCATGGCCAGTGCCAGGCACATCAGTCCGGGCGGAAGCAGGACGGCGATGAAGACCACGACGACTCCTCTGGAAGACCGCTCCTACCCTTCGGGTAACCCGCCTGGGCAGACGGAAAGCCCGATGAGGTGAAGGCAAGGTGACCAATGTGTGCAGACGTTATGCCCGAGGCTGCTCGGTCCCTGGAGGAGAGGCATGCAAGGGGCGCGGTGGTGCAACCGGGAAGGAGGAGGCGTGTCATCTACCGTGAGTCGGCGGGCGAGCTGGAGCAGGTGGACTGCAGGGCCGGAAACTGCCGGGCCGAAGTGCTGGACCGTCTGAACGAAGCCGGCGAGCAGGACTTCTGCTGGGTGCACCTGGACGAGCCGCGTCCCGGTGATCTGGAAGAGCCGGCGGGCCCGTGGGGTCTGCATCCGCTGGCGGTGGATGACGCCGTCCAGGCGCATCAGCGGCCCAAACGCGAGCGGTACGGGGACGTGCTCGCCGTCGCGCTGAAAACGCTGTGGTACGTCGAGGACGGCTGCGACGTGGAAACCGGCGAGGTGATGGTCTTCACCGGCCCGCACTTCGTCCTGACCGTCCGCCACGGCCCGGTCGACCCCACCGTAGAGGAGGCGCATATGCTCCGGCTCGGGCCCGTCGCCGTACAGAACGCCGTTCCTGGACACGGTGGTCGACTCCTACACCGAGGCCGCCCTCCAGGTCCGCACCGACCTGACCGCGCTCGAACGACGCGTGTTCTCCCCGGACCGCGAGGATCTGACCGAGGAGATCTACTCCCTCAAACGCGAGGTCCTCGAATTCCGCGACGCCGTACAGCCGCTGGCCCCCGTGGTGCAGGATTTCGCGGACGGCCGCACCGGATGGCCCGAGGAAGCGCTGCCGTACTTCGCCGACGTCGCCGACCACCTGCACCGCACCGACACCGAGGTGCGCTCGCTCGACGAGCTTCTCAACTCCGCCCCCGCCGCCCACCTCGCACGGGTCGGGACCTGGCAGAACGACGACATGCGCCGCATCTCCGCCTGGGCCGCGATCCTTTCCAGCCCGACCCTCATCGCCGGTATCTACGGCATGAACTTCGCCCACATGCCGGAACTGGACTGGAGGTTCGGCTGCCCACTCACCCTCACCGTGATGGCCACCGTGGCCGGCCTGCTGCACCGAATATTCCGCCGCAACGGCTGGCTGTGACCGCCTTGTGAGTGCCGGAACACGCCTCCACGCCCGCCGGGCACACCGGAGCAGC
This sequence comes from Streptomyces sp. NPDC007983, assembly GCF_042958345.1. NCBI lineage: Bacteria > Bacillati > Actinomycetota > Actinomycetes > Kitasatosporales > Streptomycetaceae > Streptomyces > Streptomyces sp. NPDC007983. The sequence goes on along the minus strand of NZ_JBIBJI010000018.1, from coordinate 10,189 downwards.
TGTTGCGGTGAGGAAACGCTGGGCGGGCCGGGCCTTCGGACGGTCGGAGCAGAGAGGGAGACATGATGGGGAGCTTCGAGGCAGGGGAGACGGTCGTACGGCGTGATGGACGTGAACTTCGAGCACCCCGCCCACCGAACGGAAGGCGGGTTCGACACCCTCGACCTGGCCGTGGACCTCGTCATCGACCCGGACCTCAGCCTGCTGCGGTGGAAGGACGAGGACGAGTACGCCCACGTACGGCGCCTCGGCATCGTTTCCGACAACGAGCACCAGGCGGTGGAGCTCGCCCCGGGCCCAAGTGCTGGCCATGCTCGAAGACCGCGCGGGGCCGTTCGCGAACGCTGAGCAGTGGGCGGCCTGGCGCTGGGATGCGTCCTGGTCACCGCCCCGCATGCCCCGGCACCCCCTGGCGTCCTGACACCGCCCGGGAGCTGGCTGCCCAGGCCGGCGCGCGAGAGCCACGGGGCCGCGAGGATCCAACACCGGAAGTCGTCAGCCCGTGCGACCTGTGCCCCGACACGGGCCTGGCCCGCATGCCGTACGGGCAGACTCGCGCGCTGCTCGACGAGCACACCGCCCTGCGCGGTCCGGCAGCGGGCTGGGACCTGCACGAAGATGGCCCAAGGCGCGGAGGCGTTCAGCGCGGAATCACCCAGCCCGGCACCCAGGTCCCGGCGGCGTCGTGGCCGGCCGCCGTGGCGGTGAGGTGGGCACGCAGGGTGGCCAGGGCTGGGTGGGGGTTGTCGCGGTGCCACAGGAGCGAGTGCGGGTAGACGGGAGTGGGGTCGGTGACCGGGATGCGGCGCAGGCCGTGGCCGGCGGGCCAGACGAGGCGGGTCTGCTCGCTCATGAAGGTGGCCAGGGCCGGGGTGTCGGCGACGGTGTCGAGGAGCGCGTCGGAGCCGAAGTTGGGGCCGGTCGCCTCGATGGTGAGGCCGAACTCGGCGACGAGGTCGTCGTAGTAGGCGGCCCACTCGGTTCCGGGGACGATGCCGGGCATCCAGATCCGGTGCCCGGTGAGCTGGGCGAGGGGCACCGACCGGGCGTTTGCCAGCGCGTGGGCGGGGCCGGTGACGAGCCGGAGCGGCTCATCGAACACCCGGACGGACTCGATGTCCTCAGGAAGGGGCCGGCCGGGCGCGGCGACGGCGCGGAAGGACGCATCGATCTCACCGGACCGGATGGCGGCGACGGCCGTCTCGACGTCGAACAGCCACACCACGTCGAGCTCGATCTCGGGGTACGTGCGGTGGAAGCCGCGCATCATGCCCGACGGCGCGCCGCGCGAGGCGATGATGTCGACGCGCAGCGGTCGGCGGCCGGTGCGCACCGATGTGACCGCGCGCTCGGCGACGCGCAGTAGCTCGCGGGCGTGCGGCAGGAACGCCTGCCCGTCGATGGTGAGCTCGGCGCCCCGCGGGGTGCGGGTGAACAGCCGCGCGCCGAGATGGCGCTCCAGCGCGGCGATGCGCTTGGAGACAGCCTGCTGCGTGATCGACCGGTCGGCGGCGGCTTTCTGGAACTGGCCCGCTTCCGCGACGGCGACGAAGGTACGTACTGCTTCGAGGTCCACGCCGATTCACCTTAGTGAACAACGAATGGTTGTGACCGGTTGGCGAGGCAGTTGTTTGACCTGCCACTGGGCTGCTCGCTTAGCTCTCACTGGTCAACGTCGGTTTGTGCAGATGGGGCATCAAGGGGGCGCGCTGAGCATGGTGGGCAGGAGACGGTTGGGCCGGCAGTTCGGCTGGCTGTGGGCGGCATATGCGGTAAGCGCCTATGGGTCCGGACTGGGCTTCGGGGCACTCCCTCTGATCGCCGTGCTGGCGTTGCATGCCAGCCCCGCTGAGGTGTCCGCGCTGTCCGCGGTGGGCCCTGCGGTGGGCGCGCTGATCGCGGTGCCACTCGCGCCGTGGGTGGAATTCCGGCGCAAGCGTCCGGTCATGATCGCGATGGACCTGACCCGGTTCGCAGTCATGGCGACGATCCCGGTCGCCTACGCCTTCGGATGGCTCGGTTTCGTCCAGCTGCTCGTGACCTCGGCCGTGGTCGCCGCAGCCAAGATCGCCTTCAACGCGGCCAGCGGTGCCTACCTCAAGGCCCTCGTCCGGCCGGATGACCTCCTCGTGGCCAACGCGCGATTCGAGTCCACGAACTGGAGCTCCATCGCGGTCGGACCACCGCTGGGCGGAGCGGCGATCGGCCTGTTCGGTCCGGTCACCACCGTGGTGGCCGACGCGCTCAGCTACCTGTTCTCCGCGCTGGGCATCACCGCGATCCACGGACGAGAAGACCAAACAACCACCAAGAGTCCGATCAGCGCAGGCGCAGTGCTTGACGGCTGGCGACACATCATGGGCCATCCCGGCTTGCGCGCGCTCTACCTGAACAACATGCTCGTCGCCGGACTGATCATGGCCACCGAGCCGCTGCTGGCCGTGCTCCTGCTCCGCCGGCTCGGGTTCCCACCCTGGCAGTACGGCCTCGCCTTCGCCGCCCCCTGTGTCGGCGGACTCATCGGCTCCCGGCTGGCCCGCCGTGTCGTGGCACGCTACGGCCAGTACAGGGTCTTCCGGATCGTCGGTACCCTGCGCGCCATCTGGCTGATCGGCCTGGCCTTCGTCCGCCCCGGCGTCATCGGCCTCGTCACCGTGATAGCCGTCGAGCTGGCAATCATCATCAACATGAGCCTGTACACCCCGGTACTCGCCACCTACCGGCTCGAGCACACCCCCAAGCATCTCGTCGCCCGCACCCTGTCCGCCTGGTCGATCGGCCAGCAGGCGTCCATCGCCATCCTCACCGCGCTCGCCGGGCTGCTCGCCGACGTCACCACCCCACGCACCGCTCTCACAGTCGCGGGACTGCTCATCCTGGCCACCCCGCTCCTGCTTCCCCGGCGGGACCACGTCGCGTCCGAGCCGGAACTGGCCAGCAGCCACTCATGACCCACCCCACAGGCCGCAGCCGACCCGCCGACGCGCGCCCCGTCGACCAGGCACACACCAGCGACCCCGAGCAGCAGCCGGATCCCTCACCCGCCACTACGCTCGCGGCGAGAGGCTGGCCACGTCCTCGCCATGGATGTCGAAGCCGCTCCTGCGCTGGTGCATGGACACCCACCGGATGCCTCAGCCGACCACCCCGCACCGCGCGACTGCCAACCCCCACACGCTGCGCCAGCACCACCGCATCGCCGCCCTGCAACAGGTCCTCGCCGACGACACCAGCTCGCAAGGAGTCCGCGTCGCCTCCAAGCACCGGTCCCTGTCGTTGCCCAGGCGCTCGGTTGCCACGACAAGAGCACCGGCCGATCTTGGGCCGCGGTGTCTTGGCCTTGTGGTAGAGCTGCACCTCAGGTGCCAAAAAGGGAATGCCGTCAGCAGTGCTCATCCCCAGCGTGCTGATCGGCTTGCACACTCGACGGTCACGCCGTGACACCCATTCCTGACCGCACGCCTCATCGAGCATGACCTGGAAACGCCAAGGCTCGTCAGGCCCGGGGCGGCACCAGATGTCGTGGACGCCGACAGGAAGGACCTCGTCCGAGGCCCACGGACGCAAGCTTCCCGGCGGGTCGGCGCACCACCATTGCCAGCCCGCCAGAATCCGCCGTGTCGTGAGCCGCGTCAGGCCGCGAAGCCGGAGTCGACCGTGCGGGGAAGGCCGATGGAACGGTTCTCCTCCATGACTCGGTAGCCGGCGCTTGTGTACAGGTTCATCGCCACCTCGTTGCCGCCCCACACGGTGAACATCAGCGCCGAGTCGCCGGCCGCGAGCGTGGCCTGCTCGCCGGCCGCCATCGCCGCCCGCCCGTACCCCTTGCCGCGGTGCTCCTCGTTGATGTGCAGCCCGTAGCCGAAAGTGACGTCTGGGAGGAAGCCGTGCTTCAACCAGCCGGTGCCGATCTGCTCGCCCGCTGCCTCGAGCACCAGAAACGTGTTGTCGGGCGTGGCCAGGCCCTCGGGGATCAGCTTCGCGAAGTCGCGGTCGGACTTGCGTACGGCATCCTCGGGGCTCAGGGCACCTGCCCGGACAATGCCGCCGACATAGCCGACCTTCTCGGAGGCGAGCCACTGGGGATATTCGGCCTCGGTCATCGGCCGTGCCGTGACGCCGTCGAGGGGTTCCGGCGGGGAAGTGATGAGGCGCATCCTGGTCTGGGCCCGGACGGAGTAGCCGTCGAACAGCTCGCCCGCGGGCTCGGTGAGCCGTACGTCCAGTCGGCGTGCGCCGCGCTCCGCGCACCAAGCCTCGGCCCAGGCTCGGGCGGCCTGCTCATGCCACCGGCCGACGCAGGACGCGTCGACCCGGAGGTCGCCGATGCGGCCTGCGAGCGTGCCGTTGTCGTCAGCCACGACCACGGCGACGTATCCCACCCGGGTCCCGGCGTCCGTGATTTCGGCGACGGTCCAGTCGCCGAGGCCATCGCGTACGCCCTCGAGCCTGCGCTCCGCAGCAGCCGTACCGAGCCCGGCGGCGGCGTACGAGGCGCGAAGCCGTTGCTCGAAGTCCTTCTGCCATTCCGTGATGTCACCAAGGGCACTGAATTCCGTCACCTAATAACACTATCCATGTTGTCATGGGCCTTGACCTATGTTTTTGGGCTGATGCGCCCGTATAACTCGCGTACCCGCACAAGACTCGCGCGCAGCGGTGCGAAGGCGGTGCCGGAGAGCATGAGACTGTCTGGCTGTGCCAAAGATGATGAATGGGTTGCAGGCAGCCTTGGCTGAGGCTTCGTCTCCTTCGTGGTCGCAGCGTGGCCGTGCCGGGCGTGACCTTGCTTCCTTCGCTGAGGTTCCTGAGGCTGCGGAAGCGTTGGTGGGGCTGCTGCTGGACCCCGCGGACACGTCGGTGACTCGGAAGACAGCCGAGGCTCTGGCCCGGGTGGGGACGGCGGCCGCCGTGAGGCTCCTCGCTCTGGCGGTTGCCGAGGCCGACGACAACCACGCCGACTGGCTGCAGACGGGGCTGCATGACGCGCTCGCCGGACCGGGCAGTACGCCCGACGTCACGCCCGACGTCTCGACAATCTGCGGGCAGCTCGCCGGGGACCCGGAAGCAGCTGTCCGTCAGGGAGCCGCCGAGATTTTGGCGTGGGCAGAGGGCGTGAGGTGACGGGAGTCGAACTGCCTGTGGGCTGGTTCGGGCACCGTTCACCCCAAGGGGTGCTGGGTTCTTGGGGCCTCGTCGCGGAGCATGGCACGTTTGAGTTGCCGGCTACCGTCCCGGGTGCGTGTGTGCAGTGGTCGAGGCCCGGACGACTTGGCGGACAGATGCGCGGTCGTGCCGAGAAGGCTCTTGGCCGTGGCTGAAGTCGCTGGTGAGGGCCGTTTCCTGGGTGGTGAATCGGGACAGCGCGTGCGTGCCGATGGTGGGGCACCGTCTGCGGCCGAGGTCAGGGTCGGCGGCCCCGGAAGGTGGTGCGGAGGTCGGTGACCCAGGCGTCGGGGTTTTCCCAGGGGATGAAGTGACCGCCGTGGTCATGGGCGTTGACGTTGACGTGGTTGAACCAGGCGGCCTGCGGCCCGTTCAGGAACGCCTGGACGCGCTCTGCGGCGGTGTGGATGCCCGGCGGGTTCTCATGGCCGACAAAGGTGAGCCCGACGGGCGCCTGGACGACGGGGGTGCGGTCGTGGACCGGGGTCCAGGGGTAGCGGTTGGCGTTGGCGTAGTAGCGCATCGAGGTGGCGATGGAGTTGTTCGCCCAGTAGATCGTGGCGTGGGTGAGCAGGTCGTCCTTGGTGAAGACGGACTCGAGGTCGCCGCCGTTGTCGCTCCAGGAGTTCCAGCGTTCCAGGAGCCAGGCGAGGAGCCCGGCGGGTGAGTCGCTGAGGCCGTGGGCGAGCGTGGCGCCGTCGAGCATGTGGACGGCGAGGTGGACGGCTGAGCGGTGATCGAACTCGATGATGCGGGAGCGGACCTCCGGGGGCTGGTCGTCGGTGAGGGGGCGGTTCCGGGCGAAGTCCCAGGCGCGAGGGCCGGTGAAGAAGTCGAGCGGGAGCCCGGAGCCGATGTGGATGCCGTAGAGCTCGTCCGGATACTTGTGGCCGAGCTGGCTGGAGACGATCCCGCCGATGTCGCAGCCGCCGGCCGCGTACTTCTCGTACCCGAGAGTCTCGGTCATCAGGGTGTGCCAGAGGTCGGAGACCTTCCAGAAGTTGACCTCGGGGAAGCCGGTGAGCGGGCCGGGGAAACCAAACCCGGGCAACGAGGGCACGAGGACGTCGAAGGCGTCTGCGGGGTCGCCGCCGAAGGCGGCGGGGTCGGCGAGCGGGTCCATGACCTTGGACCAGTGCCAGAAGGTCCACGGCCACCCGTGGGTGAGGATGAGCGGGACGGGGGCGGGGCCGACACCCGGCTTGCGCATGAAGTGCAGCAGGACTCCGGCCACGGTGACCCGATAGTGCTCGTACGCGTTGATCGCGGCCTCGGCCTTGCGCCAGTCGAACTGGTCCCGCCAGTGGGCGACCAACTCGTCGAGATACGCGCGCGGGACGCCGTAGGACCAGTCCTCGTTGGCCTCGTCCACCGGTGGCCGGGTCAGTGCGAGTCGAGCCCGTAGGTCGTCGAGGACCTCGTCGGGGACGTGGATCGGGACGGGTTCCAGAGGAAAGGGCCGAGGGGTGGTCATAGGGCGGTTCCTTACCATGCAGGGGGCAGCCGTGCAGGTGGCTCGCCGTTACGACGGGGGACCGGGCGCAGCCCGTTCCAGCAGCGCCGGCAGCGCGGCGACGATCGAAAGTGCCGGAGCGGTTCGCGCTGTGGGAGGAAGCGACGGAACAGTCGCACATGCGCAATCGGCTGCGCAGCAATGACCAGGAGGACTTCCGTGCCGAGGCGCGCGTCCTGGACCTGGGGAGTTACGGGTGCCCGCGCTGTCATTCCCGCATCTGGAGATCGCCCGGACAGCGAAGATAATCCGGCAGCCCGACCCCGAGGGGTACATGATGCGTCGTGGTCCCGCCTTGATGCCCATGTCGCGCTGCCTGAGCCGATCACGCCGGCTTGGCGCAGTCATCGCCCATCACAAGATCAGCCCGGCACGTAGGTCGTCTGCGAAGCCGACCGTGTCCGTGAGCCCGAAGGCCACGCGCTGGAGCAGGAATCCGTGCAGCAGCCCCATCACCACGCGGGCACCGCGGTCCGGGTCCACGGTGGCGGGCACCGCGCCTGCGACCCGGCCACGGCGCAGCGCGTCGGCGATACTGGCTCGGACCTTCTCGAAGCCCTCCGCAGCCGGGCCGCGCACCTCGTCATTGCGCAGTACCTCCGACCACGCCTGCACGACGCAACGCAGCAGCTCGTCGACTGCGACCGTGTGCCCCGCCGCGTCCTGCACTGTCTCGCCGCTGATCGTGTCGAGCGCGGCGGCCACCAGTTCCGCGACGGCCGGGGCGTCCGTGCTGTCGGCCAGGCGCTCAACCGGTTCGAAGATCAGCCGGAACGCGTCGCCCGCGATAGCGAGGATGATCTCCTCCTTGCTCGTGAAGTAGCGGTAGGGCGCGCCGGCCGAGACGCCTGCCTCTGCGGCGATGTCCGGCATCGAGCTCTGGTGGAACCCGTCGCGGGAGAAGCAGCGGCGGGCCGCCGCGACGATCTCGGCACGCTTGGCCTCGCGGCGCTCGGCTGTGATGCGCGGCATGGCTACCCCTTTCATCGTGAATGAACATTCACCTTGACGGCTCGGCTGCTCCGGGACCACTATAAAAGTGAACGATCATTTACGGAAGCGGGCTTCCCTCCCCCCCCACGAACTCCCACAGAAGAGATCTACTGATGAGTACGAAGCTGAGCATCGGCGTTTACGCCTACGAACACACCGAGGCACTGTTCGACGGCCGGGTCGAGGTCGACGGGGTGGACGCGGAGTTCGAGACCGCACCCCTCGTATCGGACATCTTCCGTCGCACCGTTGAGGGGCACTACGACCTTGCCGAACTCGGTCTCACCTACTTCCTGCGCACCTTCGACCTCGACGATGCGCCGTTCCTGGCGCTGCCGATCCTGCCCAACCGCAACTTCCGCCACTCGGCGATCTTCGTGAACACCGCCAGCGGGATCGAGAAGCCGCAGGACCTCGTCGGCAAAACCGTCGGCGAGTTCACGCTCTACGGCCACGACGCCGGGGTCTGGCCGAAGGGCATCCTGGCTGACGAGTACGGCGTGACCCCCGACCAGTGCCGCTGGGTCATCGGCGGCACCAACCACCCCGTCCCCGCCTGCGGCTGGATCCCGCAACCCGTCCCGGACGGCGTCGACGTGCGCCATGCGGAGGACGGCCAGACCCTGGGTGCCATGCTCGAATCCGGCGAGATCGACGCACTGATCTCCATCGACGTGCCGCAGGCGGTGCTGGAGGGCTCGCCGAAGGTCGCCCGCCTGTTCCCCGACTACGAGGCCGTCGAGCGCGACTACTACCGCCGCACCGGCATCTTCCCCCCGATGCACATCGTCGCGATCCGAAGGGAACTTGCACAGCGGCGGGGCCTCGCACGGGCCGTCTACGACGCCTTCACGGAAGCCAAGGAACTCGCCGAGCGCAAGTACCTCGCCGGCGCCGCGAAGCAGCACATGAGCGTCATCACGCCGTGGTTCAGCGCGCTGTTCGAGGAGAACCGTCGGCTGCTCGGCGACGACTGGTGGCCCTACGGGATCGGCGCGAATCGCAAGGCCATCGACACCTTCTTGCGCTACCACTACGAGCAGGGGTTGTCGAAGCGCCGGCTGACGTGTGAGGACATCTTCGTGCCGGAACTCCTCGACACCTGAGTCGAGTGGCAACGATGTTTCGGGTTGTGTCGATCCCGGGACTCGCCGTCCGCTACTACGCGACCGCGCCGGCCGCAGCCATCAACGAGTGGCTGTTGCCAGCACTTTCACAACACGCCCTGGTTGGCGAGGAGTCTGCGTAGCCATTGCAGCCTTGCGGTTCGTGCGTCTTGGGAGATGGCGGTATGTGGGGCCATTCCGGTGAAGCCGTGGAAGGCGCCGGGCCAGACGTGGAGTTCGGCCTGTCCGCCGGCTTGCCAGATGCGGTTGGCGTAGTCGACGTCTTCGTCGCGGAAGGTTTCCGCGGATCCTACGTCGATGAACGCGGGTGGCAGCCGGGACAGGTCGGTTGCGCGGGCGGGTGCCGCGTACGGTGAGACGTCATCCGTTGCGCGTGTGGCGCCGAGCAGTGCGGTCCATCCGGCCTCATTGGAGACGCTGTCCCAGACCCCGATTCCGGTCATCTGGCGGGCGGAGGGGGTGTTGTTGCGGTCGTCCAGCATGGGGCACATCAAAAGCTGCCCGAACAGGGCGGGGCCACCGCGGTCGCGCGCCAGCAGGGCGACGGCCGCCGCGAGGCCACCACCGGCGCTGCCGCCGGCGATGACGATGCGCCTGGGGTCGATGCCCAGTTCTTCGGTGTGTTCGGCGGTCCAGCTCAGTCCGGCGTAACAGTCCTCGACCGGCCCCGGATGCGGTGTCCCGGGGGCCAGGCGGTATTCGACGGACACCACGGCCAGTCCCAGCTCCTGGGCGAGGTCGAGCATGTCGGGCATGCCCGTGCGGTTGTCACCGATCATCATGCCGCCCCCGTGGATGTGGTAGAGCGCCGGTGTGGGGGTGGCCGCGTGGACAGGGCGGCAGATCAGCAGCGAGATGTCCGGCGAGTCTGCCGGGCCGGGAACGGATCGCTCCTGGACCCGGAAGACCCCGTCACGCTCCAGGTCGTGGTCCGTCACCGGTTCCATCCCGGGCACGTCCTGAGGGGACGTCGCGCCCGGCTCGGCCGCGGATCCGCCGGGCGGCAGGATCTGGGTGATGTGCGCGAGTACTGCGACCAGTTCCGGATCGAAAGGCGGTGGGGGGCCGAGGGGTGCTGTGACTGCCGGGTCGGGGGAGGTGTTCTGCATGGCCGGCTCCCAGGGTCGCGGAAGAAGGTTTCCCCGTCGTCGGCCGTCCACTGCCCGAAGAGTTAGCCGCCGCGCGGCGGATTCTACCGGCCCCCGGGGTGGCACTGGCGCCTCACTCACACGTGTCGAACAGGATGGCGCTGGGCGCGGCGTGGTTCACGTTGCTTGTCGTGGGAGGAGGGCGCCGCGACCACCCCTACCGGCTGATCTTCGGATTCCACTGGCGGGGCGGCACGGCCAACGACGTCGACTCGGGCGGAACGGACGGGTACAACTGGTCC
>NZ_JBIBJI010000017.1:0-182677 GCF_042958345.1 Streptomyces sp. NPDC007983 | reverse complement strand
ACGCCCGGTTACATTCCGAACCCGGAAGCTAAGCCTTTCAGCGCCGATGGTACTGCAGGGGGGACCCTGTGGGAGAGTAGGACGCCGCCGAACAAATATTGGAGAGAGGCCTGTCGGAACTTTGGTTCCCGACAGGCCTCTCTTTTTGTTGTGTTGCGGGCCACTCGGTGTTCATGTTGCGTGGGCAACATGCCGTTCATGGGGACTCCAACGGATGAGCTCAGGCGTGAGTTGACCCGGTCGGGCGTACGGCCGGGCGACGAGGTGATCGTGCCGTCCTACGGCACACCCGAAGCGGCGGAAGCGGTGCTTCTCGCCGGCGCGCGGCCGGTGTTCGTGGACATCGACGCCCAGACCTTCTGCATAGATCCGGCCGCGGTGGCCGAGGCGCTGACGCCCCGGACCGCGGCCATCGTGGCCATACACACCTTCGGACACCCGGCCGACATGGCGCGTCTCACCGAGCTGGGGCAGCGGCACGGCGTGCTGGTGATCGGACACGGCGCCGTGTGCGAGCCGGTCGGAGAGGTGCTGCGCCGACAGGCCAACGCGGCCTATCTGAACGGAAAGCTGCGCGGGGTCGTCACTCCCGCGGCCAAGCCCGGCCTGGAACACACCTATCAGCAGTACGTCGTGAGGGTGCCGGGCAATGGACGCCCGGACCGGGACGCGTTCGCCCGCACGCTGCGGTCTCGCGGCGTCGTGTGCCACGTGCCCATCCAGACCCCGGCGCACCGCACAGCGCGCTTCCGGCGCGATCTGTGGCTTGCGGAGACGGAGCGGGCGGCCGACGAATGCCTCGCTCTGCCCGTCGACCCGTCCATGTCGCGGCGGGAATTGCAGCGTGTGGTCTCGGCCTGCAACGCGCTGGGAGGCCTGTTGCAGTCAGCGGCCTGAGCGGCTGAAGGGCGGGTGGTCGAGAGCGTACTCGAGTTCGGGTATGATCTATCCCGTTGCCGCGCCCCAATAGCTCAGTCGGCAGAGCGTCTCCATGGTAAGGAGAAGGTCTACGGTTCGATTCCGTATTGGGGCTCTCCTGCGAAAGGCTCCCGCCAATTGGCGGGAGCCTTCGTCATGTTCAACCCCGCTGAGGTGCCGGAGCACCGTCCTGCCGCTCCGGGACGCGCATCGCGAGGATCGCCATGTCGTCGGACGGCGGTTCGGCCGCGAAGCGCTCGACCGCGCGCAGCACCCGGGCGGCCACCGCACCCGCGTTGAGCCCCGTGCAGGTGGTCAGGACGTCCACCAGGCCGTCGTCGCCGAGCATCCTGGTGCCCTCGCGCCGCTCGGTCACCCCGTCGGTGACGCACAGCAGGACGTCGCCGGGGTCGAGCGTCACCGTCTGCTCGTACAGCTCAAGGTCGTCCATGACGCCGAGCAGGGGCTGCGGTTCGGCCGCGGCCTCGATGGATCCGTCCTGGCGCAGTCGCAGCGGCAGCGGATGGCCCGCGCAGACGACCTTGAGCACGGCGCTGCCGTCCTGCTGCGGCCACAGCTCCCCGTAGAGCAGGGTGAGGAAGCGGCTGCGGGCGCCCTCGTCGAGGATCGCCGCGTTGAGCCGCTCCAGGACCGCCGGGCCGCCGAAGCCCTCACGGGCCAGCAGCCGCAGCGCGTGCCGGGCGAGACCGGTGACCGCGGCGGCCTCCGGGCCGGTGCCGCAGACGTCGCCGATGGCGAAGCCGTACGCGCTGTCGTTGATCGGGAAGAGGTCGTAGAAGTCGCCGCCGACCTCGTTGCCCTCGCCCGCCGCGCGGTAGATGACCTCGACCTCGACGCCGCCGGTGATCTCCGGAAGGGGCTCCGGCGGCAGCAGACTGCGCTGCAGGGACTGGCTGATGGCGGTGCGCTCCGAGTAGAGCCGCGCGTTGTCGAGCGCGAGGGCCGCCCGGCGGGAGAGGTCCTCGGCCAGCTCCAGGTTCTCCTGGCGGAAGTGCTCGTCGGTGGGCTTGCCGAGGGTGAGCATACCGATGACGCGGTTACGGGCCACCAGCGGCAGGACGACCGTCTCGCCGCCGACGGCCGAGGCGGTCGCGAGCGAGGCGCCCGGGCCGGAGGAGGGCCGGGCGGAGTCGCCGAGGCTGAGGCTGCGCAGCGAGGTGCGCAGCGCGGCCGCGTGGGCCGCCTCGTAGGGGCCGGTCCAGCCGCGGGCGCCGCCGGTCGGCACCTGCTCCGGTGGGTCGATCTTGGTGAGCAGGGCCTTGAGCCCGTCGATCCGGTCCTCGTCCTCATGCAGGACGTACGACAGCTCCGGGTCGGACGCCTGGTCGGCGACCGTATAGACGGCGCACCAGCTGGCCAGGGTGGGCACCGTCATCTGTGCCATGAGAGCCAGTGTCTGGTCGCGGTCGAGCGTGCCCGCGAGGAGATCGGACGCCTCGACGAGGAAGGAGAGGGAGCCGCGGCGCAGCTTCTCCAGCTCGGTGAGACGGGCGCGTTCGACGGCGAGGGCGATGCGGTCGGCGGCGAACTGGAGCCGCAGCGCCTCCTCGTTGCTGTACCGGCTGGGGGCCTCGGCGGCGACGCCGAGCGAGCCGGTGAGCCGGCCCTCGACCTTGAGGGGGACCGTGACGACCGAGCGCATACCGGTGTTGATGAGCAGGGGGACGGCGCCCGGCACGGCGGACAGGTCCTCGTGGACGGCAGGCATCCGGGCCGAGCCGTAGCGTCCGGTGCCGGTTTCGACGGGGACGCGGGCGAACCGCTGCCGGGCGGACGGCAGGCCAGTGGAGGCGCGTACTTCCAGCTCGGTTTCGTCGTCGGTGGCGAGCAGCAGATAGGCGGCGTCCCCGTCGAGCATGTCGCGGGCCCGTTCGACGGTGCGCTGGAGGAGCCCGTCGAGGTCGTCGGGGGCGGGGGAGCCGATGAAGACCTCGAAAGCGTCGCTGGACGGGCCGCCGCGCTCGGAGGAGTCGGAGGTGTCGGCCGCGGCGGCGCGCATCGGGCTCTGCAGGACGGCGCGCTCGCGGTCGCGGACCAGTAGACAGACGGTGGAGGGATCGCCGTCGGCATCGCGGATGCGCAGGTGGGAGGCGTAGACGGGGGAGACCCGGCCGTCGGCGCCGCGGATGCCGTACGAGCCCTCCCAGCGGGAGAGCTGGAGCGCCTCCGCGACGCCGGTGCTGGTGCCGGGGGTGTGCGGCCAGGCGGCGAGATCGGTGAGCGGCTTGCCGACGATCTGTTCCGGGCTGTAGCCGAACAGTTCCTGAGCGTCGTCGTTCCAGGCGCTGACGACTCCGTCGCTGTCGACCTGGACGACCGCGACCCGGACCCGGGAGTCGGCGAGCGGCAGGGCGCTGGAGGGCAGCGCGGGCCCGGCGGCCCGGGTGCCGGCCGGCCGTTCGGGGAAGTCGAGCTGGAACCAGACCTGCTTGTGGGTGGCCGTGTACTCGACGCCCCAGCGTGCGGCGAGTGCGGCGCACAGTAGCAGACCGCGGCCGCCCTCGCGGTCGGGGCTGCCGAAGTGGTGGCCGCCGTTGCTCTGGAGCGGAACCTCCCGCTCGGGGTAACGGTCGGCGACCTCGACGCGGACGCCGGTGTCCGCGCGGATGCACACGACATCGGCGGTGGTGCCGGCGTGCACCACCGCGTTGGTGACGAGTTCGCTGGTGAGGACCACCGCGTCGTCCACGATGTCGGTCAGGCCCCAGCCCTGCAGGGTGTCCCGGACAAAGGTGCGGGCGGCGGCGACCGAGCGTCCCACCGGCTCGAAGGTGGCGGCTGCCCGCGCGGTGATCACAGGTCTCCTCATATGTGTCTCGGCGAACTGCTCACCCATGACGCAGCGCCCCTCCGATGCCTGGCCGGATGCCAGGTTACTTACCTCGACCGCCCCCGCGAATGCCGGTCCGCCGTGATTCCACCCGGAGAGTGCTGTCGTCGGTGTGCGATGCTGCCGAACTGTTATGGCCTGGTTGGGCCATGGTGAAACACTGGGCAAGCTGGAAGAAGAACCCGACGAGGACGGTCAACCCTGCGGGAGGGACACGGTGGAGTCTGGCGCAGCGGCGCGGGGCACGAATACGCGCGCGAAAGGCGGACGGTCCCGGAGCAATGGGACGACCGAAGTGGATACGGCGGCCCTGAACCGGCTGCTGACCGCGATGACGGCGATGCGGGACGGCAACTTCCGCAAGCGGCTGACGGTCTCGGGCGAGGGCGTCATGTCCGAGATCGCCGCGGTCTTCAACGAGGTCGCGGACCGGAATCTGCAGCTCACGGGCGAGCTGACCCGGGTGCGGCGGGTGGTCGGCCGTGAGGGAAAACTCACTGAGCGGCTGGAGACCGGTGCCTGTGAGGGGCAGTGGGCGGCGGCTATTGACGCGTCCAACGCCTTGGTGGACGATCTTGTGCGGCCGGTGTCCGAGGTGGGCCGGGTGCTGTCCGCGGTCGCCGAGGGCGACCTGGAGCAGCGCATGGACCTGCGGGCACAGGGTGCCGACGGGTCGGCGCATCCGCTGCGCGGTGAGTTCCTCAAGGTGGGGCGCACCGTCAACGGGCTGGTGGATCAGCTTTCGGCGTTCACCGACGAGGTGACACGAGTCGCCAGTGAGGTCGGTACCGAGGGCAAGCTGGGCGGCCAGGCCCGGGTGCGTGGCATGTCGGGTTCGTGGAAGGACCTCACGGAGTCCGTCAACACGATGGCGTCCCGGCTCACCGCTCAGGTGCGGGACATCGCCCTGGTGACGACGGCGGTGGCCAAGGGTGACCTGTCCCGGAAGGTCACGGTCCATGTCTCCGGGGAGATGCTGGAGCTGAAGGAAACCGTCAACACGATGGTGGACCAGCTCTCCTCGTTCGCCGCCGAGGTGACGCGGGTCGCCCGTGAGGTGGGCACCGAGGGCGAGCTGGGCGGCCAGGCGAAGGTGCCGGGCGTCGCGGGCGTCTGGAAGGACCTGACCGACTCGGTCAACCTGATGGCCGGGAACCTCACCGCCCAGGTGCGTGGGATCGCCCAGGTCACGACGGCGGTCGCCAACGGTGATCTGTCGCAGAAGGTGACGGTGAGCGCACGCGGCGAGGTCGCGCAGCTGGCCGACACGATCAACACGATGACGGAGACGCTGCGCACCTTCGCGGACGAGGTCACGCGGGTGGCCAGCGAGGTCGGCGCCGAGGGGCTGCTGGGCGGTCAGGCGCAGGTGCCGGGTGCGGCGGGTACGTGGAAGGATCTCACCGATTCGGTGAACACCGCGTTCCGTAACCTGACGGCGCAGGTGCGGGACATCGCGCAGGTGACGACCGCGGTGGCCAACGGTGATCTGTCGCAGAAGGTCACCGTGGACGTGGCCGGGGAGATGCTGGAGCTGAAGAACACCGTCAACACGATGGTGGACCAGCTGCAGTCCTTCGGTGCCGAGGTGACCCGGGTGGCCCGGGAGATCGGCGTCGAGGGTGAGCTGGGCGGTCAGGCGCAGGTGCCGGGTGCGGCGGGCACGTGGAAGGACCTGACCGATTCGGTGAACACCGCCTTCCGCAACCTCACCGGACAGGTGCGCAACATCGCGCAGGTGACGACCGCGGTGGCCAATGGTGATCTGTCGCAGAAGGTCACCGTCGACGTCTCCGGCGAGATGCTCAAGCTGAAGAACACCGTGAACACCATGGTGGATCAGCTCTCCTCGTTCGCCGACCAGGTCACCCGCATGGCGCGGGACGTGGGCACCGAGGGGCGGCTGGGCGGCCAGGCCCGGGTGGACGGCGTCAGCGGCACCTGGAAGGATCTGACCGACTCCGTCAACTCGATGGCGGGGAACCTCACCTCGCAGGTGCGCGGTATCGCCCAGGTGACCACGGCGGTCGCCCGCGGCGATCTGTCGCAGAAGATCGAGGTGGACGCGCGCGGCGAGATCCTCGAACTCAAGAACACCATCAACACGATGGTGGACCAGCTGTCCGACTTCGCCGAGCAGGTCACCCGGGTCGCCCGCGAGGTCGGTACGGACGGCCGGCTGGGCGGTCAGGCGCAGGTGCCCGGTGTCGCGGGCGTCTGGCGCGATCTGACGGACTCGGTGAACGGCATGGCGGGCAACCTGACCGCTCAGGTCCGTAACATCGCGCAGGTCGCCACGGCGGTCGCGCGCGGTGACCTCTCGCAGAAGATCGACGTCGACGCCCGGGGCGAGATCCTGGAGCTGAAGAACACCCTCAACACGATGGTCGACCAGCTGTCGTCATTCGCGGAGGAGGTCACCCGGGTCGCCCGCGAGGTGGGCACCGAGGGGCAGTTGGGCGGCCAGGCCGAGGTGCAGGGGGTCTCCGGCACCTGGAAGGACCTGACCCAGTCCGTCAACGGCATGGCCAACAACCTGACGTCGCAGGTGCGTTCCATCGCCGAGGTGACGACGGCGGTCGCCAAGGGCGACCTGTCGAAGAAGATCACGGTGGACGCCAAGGGCGAGATCCTGGAGCTGGTCACCACCGTGAACACGATGGTGGACCAGCTGTCGTCGTTCGCCGAGCAGGTCACCCGGGTGGCCCGTGAGGTCGGTACGGAAGGGCAGTTGGGCGGTCAGGCGCGGGTGCCGGGCGTGACCGGCATCTGGAAGGACCTCAGCAACAACGTCAACCTGATGGCCAACAACCTGACCATCCAGGTGCGCAACATCTCGCAGGTCTCGGCCGCGGTCGCCAACGGCGATCTGACGAAGAAGGTGACGGTCGAGGCGCGCGGCGAGGTCGCGGCGCTGGCCGACACTGTCAACACGATGGTGACGACCCTGTCCTCGTTCGCGGACGAGGTCACCCGCGTGGCGCGCGAGGTGGGCACGGACGGCATCCTGGGCGGCCAGGCGCGGGTGCCGGGCGTGTCGGGGACGTGGAAGGACCTCACCGAGTCCGTGAACTCGATGGCGTCCAACCTGACCGGACAGGTGCGGAACATCGCGATGGTCACCACCGCGATCGCCCAGGGTGACCTGACCAAGAAGATCGACATCGAGGCGCGGGGCGAGATCCTCGAACTCAAGACCACGATCAACACGATGGTGGACCAGCTGTCCTCGTTCGCCGACCAGGTGACCCGGGTGGCCCGCGAGGTGGGCACCGAGGGGCAGTTGGGCGGTCAGGCGCGGGTGCGGGACGTGGCCGGCACCTGGAAGGACCTCACCGAGTCGGTGAACGAGATGGCGGGGAACCTGACCCGTCAGGTGCGCGCCATCGCCGAGGTCGCGACCGCGGTGACCCGCGGCGACCTCAACCTCAAGATCGACGTGGACGCCTCCGGCGAGATCCAGGTCCTCCAGGACCACATCAACACGATGATCGCCAACCTGCGCGAGACCACGCTCGCCAACAAGGAGCAGGACTGGCTGAAGGGCAACCTCGCCCGTATCTCCGGTCTGATGCAGGGGCGGCGCGACCTGGAGGACGTCGCCCGGCTGATCATGAGCGAGCTGACCCCGGTGGTCTCCGCCCAGCACGGCGCGTTCTTCCTGGCGGTCCCGGTCGGTGACGGCACCGAAGTGGTCGCGGACAGCACCGCCGAGGAGGGCTACGAGCTGCGGCTGGTCGGCTCCTACGGCTATGCCGTCGGCTCGATGCCCACGTCCTTCCGGCCCGGTGAGACGCTCATCGGCACGGTCGCCGAGGAGAAGCGCCCGATCCTGGTGGAGAACGTGCCGCCGGGCTATCTCAAGATCGCTTCGGGGCTGGGCGAGGCGGCCCCGGCCCATGTGATCGTGCTGCCGGTGCTCTTCGAGGGGCAGCTGCTGGGCGTGATCGAGCTGGCCTCGTTCCAGCCGTTCGCGCAGATCCAGAAGGACTTCCTCAACCAGATCGCCGAGATGATCGGCACCAGCGTCAACACCATCAGCGTCAACACCAAGACCGAGGTGCTGCTCAAGCAGTCCCAGGAGCTGACCGAGCAGCTGCGGGAGCGGTCGGCGGAGCTGGAGAACCGGCAGAAGGCGCTCCAGGCGTCCAACGCGGAGCTGGAGGAGAAGTCCGAGCGGCTGGCCCGGCAGAACCGCGACATCGAGGTGAAGAACACCGAGATCGAGGAGGCCCGGCAGGTGCTCGAGGAGCGCGCCGAGCAGCTCGCGGTGTCGATGCGCTACAAGAGCGAGTTCCTGGCGAACATGTCGCACGAGCTGCGTACGCCGCTCAACTCGCTGCTGATCCTCGCCAAGCTGCTCGCGGACAACGCCGAGGGCAATCTGTCGCCGAAGCAGGTGGAGTTCGCCGAGACCATCCACGGCGCCGGTTCGGACCTGCTGCAGCTGATCAACGACATCCTCGACCTGTCGAAGGTCGAGGCGGGCAAGATGGACGTGAGCCCGACGCGGATCGCCCTGGTCCAGCTCGTCGACTACGTGGAGGCGACGTTCCGGCCGCTGACCGCCGAGAAGGGCCTCGACTTCTCCGTCCGGGTCTCGCCGGAGCTTCCGGCGACGCTGCACACCGACGAGCAGCGGCTGCTGCAGGTGCTCCGCAACCTGCTGTCCAACGCGGTGAAGTTCACCGACGGCGGCGCCGTGGAGCTGGTCATCCGGTCGGCCGGGGTGGACGTGCCCAACGCCATCCGGGAACAGCTGCTGGAACACGGCGCGTTGCGCGACCCGGAGGCCGAGATGATCGCCTTCTCGGTCACCGACACCGGTATCGGCATCGCCGCGAGCAAGATGCGGGTCATCTTCGAGGCGTTCAAGCAGGCCGACGGGACCACCAGCAGGAAGTACGGCGGCACCGGCCTCGGCCTGTCCATCAGCCGGGAGATCGCCCGGCTGCTCGGCGGTGAGATCCACGCGGCCAGTGAGCCGGGCCGTGGTTCGACCTTCACGCTGTACCTGCCGCTGCACCCCAGCGAGCTGCCGCCGCAGGGCTACCCGCAGCTCACGCCGGGCAGCGCGGGGCCGCCGGCGCTGGAGGCGTACGACCCGGCCGAGGACGCGGAGGACGACGAGTCCGAGGACGCGGCGGAGCAGGCGCCGGAGCACGACGTCACAGCCGACGCCACGGCGCAGCGGACCCGCGGCGCCGCCGGGCTCTTCCGGCGGCGTCAGCGGGCCGAGCAGGAGCCGTCTCAGGCCTCCGAGCCGCAGCCCGCCGCCCCGGAGGTCCGCCGGAACGGCGGCCGGCCCGGCAGCCGGAACCCGCAGACCTCCGAGCCGTGGATGCTGGGCGGCCAGGATCTGGTGGCCCCGGAGCCTGCGGGCGGGTTCCACGGTGAGAAGGTGCTCATCGTCGACGACGACATCCGTAACGTCTTCGCGCTCACCAGCGTGCTGGAACAGCACGGCCTGCAGGTGCTCTACGCCGAGAACGGGCGGGAGGGCATCGAAGTCCTGGAGCAGCACGACGATGTGGTGCTCGTCCTGATGGACATCATGATGCCGGAGATGGACGGTTACGCCACGACGGCGGCGATCCGCAGGATGCCGCAGTTCGCCGGGCTGCCCATCATCGCGCTCACCGCGAAGGCGATGAAGGGCGACCGGGAGAAGAGCATCGAGGCGGGCGCGTCGGACTATGTCACCAAGCCCGTCGACACCGATCATCTCCTCACGGTGATGGAGCAGTGGATGTCGGATGAGTGACCAGGTGAAAGGCAGGGGAGTGTCCGATGGGACACCGGACGCCATCGTGGTGTTGACTGACTGTCGCCGAACACGTGTGGGAACGCGGGAATCGGGGAACCTTCTGGTCTCCCGCCGCGTTTCCGCTACGTGCACAGTGACATCGCGGTGACAGGGTGTGGCGAACAGCGGGGTGCGGCTACCATGACCGGCACAAGGACGGGCGACGCAAGGGAGTCGTCCCCTGGGGCGGCGCCCGGTGCTTCCCCCAGCGCTTCGAGCTGGGGAGACCCCAAGCCGGGACGAGGAGGACGGGGCATGGTGCAGAAGGCCAAGATCCTCCTGGTCGATGACCGGCCGGAGAATCTGCTGGCGCTGGAGGCCATTCTCTCCGCGCTCGATCAGACCCTGGTGCGGGCATCGTCAGGGGAGGAAGCGCTCAAGGCGCTGCTGACAGACGACTTCGCGGTGATCCTGCTGGACGTCCAGATGCCGGGCATGGACGGTTTCGAGACCGCGGCGCACATCAAGCGGCGGGAGCGGACCCGGGACATCCCGATCATCTTCCTCACCGCGATCAACCACGGTCCGCACCACACCTTCCGGGGCTATGCGGCGGGCGCGGTCGACTACATCTCCAAACCCTTCGACCCCTGGGTGCTCAGAGCGAAGGTCTCGGTCTTCGTCGATCTGTACATGAAGAACTGCCAGCTGCGGGAGCAGGCCTCCCTGCTGCGGCTGCAGTTGGAGGGTGGCCAGCCGGCCGCCGGCGACAAGGAGTCGGCCGGGCTGCTGGCCGAGCTGTCCGCGCGGCTCGCCGCCGTGGAGGAGCAGGCCGAGGCGCTGTCCAAGCAGCTGGACGAGTCGGCCGACGCGGCGGCGGTGGCCACCGCCGCCCATCTGGAGCGCAAGCTCACCGGTCTGCGTCGGGCCCTGGACGCGCTGGAGCCCGGCGCGGGCAGCGGAGCCGGTCAGGTCCCCTCGCAGAACTGAGCGCGGCACCGCCGCGCGGCCACCCGGCCGTTGACGTCCTGTCACTCTCCCCTCACCGTCCGGCCGGTGTCGCGCCCGGATGCGACACGGGTGTGACGTCGGTGGCGCCCGATACCCATGCCATACGTGCTCCGTACGGCGGACGCGGGTAATCTCGCCCCCATGGCCTCTCGTACGTCCGGCAAGGGTTCCCAGAGCACGGCGGGCACCTCGAAGAAGCGCGCCGGGCAGTCCGGAGGCGCTGTGAAGAAGGCGCCCGCGAAGAAGGCGGCGGCCAAGAAGGTGCCCGCCAAGAAGCCCGCCGCGCCCGTGAAGAAGGCGGCCCCGAAGAAGAAGGCGGCCGCCAAGGCCCCCGCGCCGCCCGCGCCCTACGCCACCAGCGGTGTGTACCGCGCCGCCCGCGCCGTCTGGATGGGCCTCGCGCGCACCGTCGCGGCGATGTTCCGCTCCATAGGGCGCGGCGCGAAGGGGCTCGATCCGGCCCACCGCAAGGACGGCAGCGCGCTGCTGCTGCTCGCCCTGGCCCTGATCGTCGCGGCCGGTACCTGGTCCAGTCTCGACGGTCCGGTCGGCGATCTGGTCGAGATGCTCGTCACCGGCGCCTTCGGCCGTCTGGACCTGGTGGTGCCGATACTCCTGGGCGCGATCGCGGGGCGGCTGTTCCTCCACCCCGAACGCCCCGAGGCCAACGGGCGGATCGTCATCGGCCTGTCCGCGCTGGTGATCGGCGTCCTCGGGCAGGTCCACATCGCCTGCGGTGCCCCCGGGCGCGGCCAGGGCGACGCGGCGATCCAGGACGCGGGCGGGCTGATCGGCTGGGCCGTCTCCCGGCCGCTGATCTACACGATGGGCGATGTGCTGGCCGTACCACTGCTGGTGCTGCTCACCGTCTTCGGGCTGCTGGTCGTCACCGCGACACCGGTCGCCGCGATTCCGCAGCGGCTGCGGTCGCTCGGCATCCGGCTCGGCCTGGTGCGGGACGAGGAGCAGGCGCACGGCTACGACGGCGACGCCGCCGCCGACGCCGGGTACGCCGACGAATGGCGCGAGAAGCCCGCCAGGCGGCCTCGCAGGACCTCGCTGGAGAAAGAGGGCGCGGACGGCGCCGTCGACCCCGAGCAGGCCGAGGAGGAGGCTCTGCGCAAGCGCCGGCGGCCGCGCCGGCAGTCGTCCGCCCAGCCCCCGCTGGACCGCCCCATGGACGCCGTGGACGTGGCGGCCGCCGCGGCCGCCTCGCTGGACGGCGCGGTGCTGCACGGCGTCCAGCCCTCACCGCTCGTCGCCGGACTCAGCAGCGGCATCTCGGGTGAGTACGACGAGCACGACGGCGTATCCGGCACCGGCGGCGCGCCGGGCACGCGCGAGGCCGGCAAGGCCGCGCCGGGCAAGGGCAAGAAGGGCCGGGCCGACGATTCCGCATCCGAGTGGACCGAGGTCCCCGACCTCACCCGGACCGCCGCCGAGCCGAGCGAACCGCTGCCGCCGCGCGCCGAGCAGCTGCAGATCTCCGGCGACATCACCTACGCGCTGCCCTCGCTCGACCTCCTGGAGCGCGGCGGCCCCGGCAAGACCCGCAGCGCCGCCAACGACGCCGTGGTGGAGTCGTTGTCGAAGGTGTTCTCGGAGTTCAAGGTGGACGCCGCGGTCACCGGCTTCACCCGCGGCCCGACGGTCACCCGCTACGAGGTGGAGCTGGGCCCGGCCGTCAAGGTCGAGCGGATCACGGCGCTGACCAAGAACATCGCGTACGCCGTCGCCAGCCCCGATGTGCGGATCATCAGCCCGATCCCCGGCAAATCGGCGGTCGGCATCGAAATCCCCAACAGCGACCGCGAGATGGTCAACCTCGGGGACGTGCTGCGCTCGGCCGACTCGATGGGCGAGACGCACCCGATGGTCGTCGGGCTCGGCAAGGACGTCGAAGGCGGCTACGTGGCGCACAACCTGGCCACCATGCCGCATGTGCTGGTGGCGGGCGCGACCGGTTCGGGTAAGTCGTCGTGCATCAACTGCCTGATCACTTCGATCATGGCGCGGGCGACCCCGGACGATGTGCGCATGGTGCTGGTCGACCCCAAGCGCGTGGAGCTGACCGCGTACGAGGGCATTCCGCATCTGATCACACCGATCATCACCAACCCCAAGCGCGCGGCCGAGGCCCTGCAATGGGTCGTCCGCGAAATGGATCTCCGCTACGACGACCTCGCCGCGTTCGGGTTCCGCCACATCGACGACTTCAACGCCGCGGTGCGCGCCGGAAAGGTGAAGCAGCCCGAGGGCAGCGAGCGGGAGCTCAAGCCGTATCCGTATCTGCTGGTGATCGTCGACGAGCTGGCGGACCTGATGATGGTCGCGCCGCGCGACGTCGAGGACTCCATCGTGCGGATCACGCAGCTGGCCCGGGCGGCGGGCATCCACCTGGTGCTGGCCACCCAGCGGCCGTCCGTGGACGTCGTCACCGGTCTGATCAAGGCGAACGTGCCCTCGCGGCTCGCCTTCGCCACCTCGTCGCTGGCCGACAGCCGGGTCATCCTGGACCAGGCGGGTGCCGAGAAGCTGATCGGCAAGGGCGACGGGCTGTTCCTGCCGATGGGCGCGAGCAAGCCGGTCCGGATGCAGGGCGCGTTCGTGACCGAGGCGGAGGTCCAGGCGGTCGTCGCGCACTGCAAGGAGCAGATGGCGCCGGTCTTCCGGGACGACGTCACGGTCGGGACGTCGAAGAAGAAGGAGATCGACGAGGAGATCGGCGATGATCTCGATCTGCTGTGCCAGGCCGCTGAGCTGGTGGTTTCCACGCAATTCGGGTCGACGTCGATGCTCCAGCGCAAGCTGCGGGTGGGGTTCGCGAAGGCGGGCCGGCTGATGGATCTCATGGAGTCACGCGGCGTGGTCGGCCCCAGCGAGGGCTCCAAGGCGCGCGATGTGCTCGTCAAGCCGGACGAATTGGATGGCGTGCTCGCGGTGATCCGCGGTAATGCTCACTCGTAAGGGTAAGGCGGGCAACCGTTTCCCCTGCCGAGACGTCAAGTTGAGGGAGGTGGCGGAGTGAGGTCCCGGACCGCAGGTCACAGGACAATCCCGATGGCGGACAAACTCCGTCCTCCCGCTTGCCCCACCCTTTCGCCCCACCCCTAGACTGAACCTCCAGCAGGTGGCTACACGCTCGAAAGGCGCCCCCGTGTCCATCGGCAACGATCTCGAAGACGGTAACTCCCCCGAAGAAGACCGGCCTTCCGTCGGTCGCGCCCTCCAGCAGGCCCGCATCGCCGCGGGGCTGACCGTCGACGAGGTCAGTTCCGTCACCCGGGTGCGCGTCCCCATAGTGCAGGGGATCGAGCAGGACGACTTCTCCCGCTGCGGCGGGGATGTGTACGCCCGGGGGCACATTCGTGTGCTCGCGCGCGCCGTCCGGCTCGACCCGGAGGCATTGATCAACCAATTCGACGCCGAGCACGGCGGCCGGCCCGAGCCGACCCCGGCGGCGCCACTGTTCGACGCCGAACGCATCCGCCCCGAACCCCGTCGGCCGAACTGGACGGCCGCGATGGTCGCCGCGATCGTCGCCGTCGTCGGATTCGTCGGTTTCACGCTTTTCAGTGGCGGTGACAAGAACGACGGCTCCTCGGTCGCCGGGGAGACCGGCTCGGCCAAACCGACCGCGTCCGCCTCCAGCAGCCCCAGCGCAGCCCCCAGCAAGTCCGGCGAGCGGAAGCCCGAGCCGTCCGAGAGCGCCATCGCGGGCGTCCCCGCGGACAAGGTCACCGTGAAGCTGACCGCCGAGGACGGCCAGAGCTGGATCTCCGCGCAGGACCACAACGGGCGGCTGATGGAAGAGGGCGTGCTGCGGAAGGGCCAGTCCAAGACCTTCAGCGACAGCAAGCGCATCGACCTGGTGCTGGGCAACGCCGGGGCGATCAAGCTCTTCGTGAACGGCAAGGAAGTCAAGAACCTGAGCGACAGCGGCACGGTCCAGCGTCTGAGCTACACCAAGGGCGATCCCGAAGCGGGCTGACCAGCCCGGCGGTGGGGGTGGCAGACCTGCCAGCGGAGGGCGGCGCTGTGACAAAGTAGTCTGAGGCCATGCCCGAACGCCGCACTGTCGCCCTTGTCACTCTTGGCTGCGCCCGTAACGAGGTGGACTCGGAGGAGCTCGCAGGCCGCTTGGCGGCGGACGGTTGGGAGCTCGTCGAGCAAGCCGCCGACGCCGACGTGGCCGTCGTCAACACCTGCGGCTTCGTCGAAGCCGCGAAGAAGGACTCGGTCGACGCCCTGCTGGAGGCGAACGATCTGAAGGAGCACGGCCGCACCCAGGCGGTCGTGGCCGTCGGCTGTATGGCCGAGCGGTACGGCAAGGAACTGGCCGAGGCGCTGCCCGAGGCCGACGGGGTGCTCGGCTTCGACGACTACACCGACATCTCCGGCCGGCTCCAGACCATCCTCTCCGGCGGCATCCACGCCTCCCACACCCCGCGCGACCGGCGCAAGCTGCTGCCGATCAGCCCCGCCGAGCGGCAGGACAGCTCCGCCGTGGCGCTGCCCGGCCACGCCCAGGACACCCCGCCCGAGGACCTGCCCGCCGGTGTCGCCCCGGCCTCCGGCCCGCGCGCCCCGCTGCGCCGCAGACTCGGGAACAGCCCCGTCGCCTCCGTGAAGCTGGCCTCCGGATGCGACCGGCGGTGCTCCTTCTGCGCCATTCCGTCCTTCCGTGGCTCGTTCATCTCCCGCCGGCCCTCCGATGTGCTGGGCGAGACCCGGTGGCTGGCCGAGCAGGGCGTGAAGGAGGTCATGCTGGTCTCCGAGAACAACACCTCCTACGGCAAGGACCTGGGCGACATCCGGCTGCTGGAGACCCTGCTGCCCGAGCTGGCCGCGGTGGACGGGATCGAGCGGATCCGGGTCAGCTACCTCCAGCCCGCCGAGATGCGGCCCGGGCTGATCGACGTGCTGACCTCGACCGAGAAGGTCGCCCCGTACTTCGACCTGTCCTTCCAGCACTCCTCGCCCGGCGTGCTGCGCCGGATGCGCCGCTTCGGCGACACCGACCGCTTCCTGGACCTGCTGGAACAGATCAGAGGCAAGGCGCCGCAGGCAGGCGCCCGCTCGAACTTCATCGTCGGATTCCCCGGCGAGACCGAGGACGACGTGGCCGAGCTGGAGCGTTTCATCAGTGAGGCGCGGCTCGACGCGATCGGCGTCTTCGGATACTCGGACGAGGACGGCACCGAGGCCGCGGGCTACGAGGACAAGGTCGACCCGGACGAGGTCGCGGAGCGGCTGGAGCACATCTCGCGGCTCGCGGAGGAGCTGACCGCCCAGCGGGCGGACGAGCGGCTCGGCGAGACCGTCGCGGTGCTGGTGGACGAGATCGACGACACCGGTGCCGTACTGGGCCGGGCGGCCCACCAGGCGCCCGAGACCGACGGGCAGACGCTGCTGCGCACGTCGGCCCGGCCCGCGGTGGGACGTATGGTCGAAGCGAAGGTGATCGCGGCGGAGGGAGTGGACCTCGTCGCGGAGCCGCTGGAACCGCTGGAGCAGCGGGGCGGCGGCGTGTGTACCGAGGAGGCGGCCAGATGACAGGCGTCCCGGCCTCCGCCGCGGGGAGCCACCACCGGACCGCCGCGGCCGCCCGGCCCGCCGGATTGTGGAACATCGCCAACATCCTCACCATGGCGCGCCTGGTCCTGGTGCCGGGGTTCGTTTTGTTGATGTTCCACAACGGCGGGTACGACCCGGCCTGGCGCGCCTACGCCTGGGCCGCCTTCGCGATCGCCATGATCACCGACCTGTTCGACGGGCATCTGGCCCGCCGGTACAACCTGGTCACCGACTTCGGCAAGATCGCCGACCCCATCGCGGACAAGGCGATCATGGGGGCGGCGCTGATCTGTCTGTCGGCCCTCGACGACCTGCCATGGTGGGTGACGGGCGTGATCCTCCTCCGTGAGCTGGGGATCACTCTGATGCGGTTCTGGGTGATCCGGATCGGGGTCATCCCGGCCAGCCGCGGCGGAAAGATGAAGACCCTCGCCCAGGGCGTGGCGGTGGGGATGTACATCCTCGTGCTCACCGGGCCGCTGGCCACGCTGCGGTTCTGGGTGATGGCCGTGGCCGTCGCCCTGACCGTCCTCACCGGCCTCGACTACGTACGGCAGGCCCTGGTGCTGCGCCGGGCGGGCCGCGCGGCGGAGAGCGGCGGTGTGGGGGAGGAGCCCGGGCAGGAACCGGCCCTATGAGCGGCGACGGGACGGCGGCGGCAGCGCGAGACGGTGGGGCGGCCGGGGACGGCGCTGCCGAGGGCGGTGCGGCCGAGGTGCTGGCGCTGCTGGTGCGGCGCGGGCAGACCGTGGCCGTCGCCGAGTCCCTGACCGGCGGCCTGGTGGCCGCCGAGCTGACCGCCGTGGACGGGGCCTCCCGCGCCTTCCGGGGCTCGGTGACCGCGTACGCCACCGATCTCAAGCGCGAGCTGCTGGGCGTGGACGGCACCCTGCTGGCCGAGCGCGGGGCGGTGGACGCGGAGGTCGCCCGGCAGATGGCCCGGGGCGTACGGCGCGCCCTGGGCGCCGACTGGGGCGTGGCGACCACCGGTGTGGCGGGTCCCACACCGCAGGACGGCCGGCCGGTGGGCACGGTCCACGTGGCCGTCGCAGGGCCCTCGAACAGCCCGGCGGCCGCGGCGCTGCGGCTGGAGGGGGACCGGGCCGGAATCCGCGCACAGAGCGTCCGCGCCGCGGTCAAGCTGCTGTTCAGCGAATTGATCGCGACAGCGGGGGCACAGGATACGGAACAACACGACGAATTTTGATGTTTGCAGCCCTGAGTGAACACGACATCGCTCCCCGCACGGGCACAGCCAGAGGCGGTACGGTGGGGCGAGAAGGATCCGGATCCGAGGTCCGAGGAGGGAGCCAGCGATGATTCTGCTCCGTCGCCTGCTGGGTGACGTGCTGCGCCGGCAGCGCCAGCGCCAGGGCCGTACTCTGCGCGAGGTTTCCTCCTCCGCCCGGGTGTCGCTCGGCTATCTGTCAGAGGTCGAGCGCGGGCAGAAGGAAGCCTCGTCCGAGCTGCTGTCGGCGATCTGCGACGCCCTGGACGTACGGATGTCACAGGTCATGCGCGAGGTCAGCGACGAGCTGTCGCTCGCGGAGCTGGCTGAGTCGGCCACGGCGAGCGAGAAGGTGCCCGCACCGATGCGGCCCATGCTCAATTCGGTGTCCGTCACCTCCGTGACGGGCGTCCCGGACGAGCGGGTGACCATCAAGTCGCCCAAGGAGGCAGTGGACGTCGTGGCGGCCTGACGGCCCCCACGTCAGCGCGGAAGCTCTTCGAGCCCCGGCCGGTAGCGATACCGGCCGGGGCTCGATGTTTGATCGGCGGCTTTCCGGTCACCTGACTGGTGGAGAGGTAATCAAGGGGGGCCAAACGGTCGAACAGGAGGAAGTGGATGTCTGTGGTCAAGAGCCCGCTCGCCGAGGAAAGCCTCAAGGTCGTCGGCGACGCTCTCCAAGGCGCCCTCGTCGACCTCGTCGACCTCGCCCTGGTGGGCAAGCAGATCCACTGGACGGTCATCGGACCGCGTTTCCGCACGGTTCACTTCCAGCTCGACGACGTGGTGTCGACCGCCAGGACGCATGCCGACACCGTCGCGGAGCGTGCCGCGGCGCTCGGGATCGCGCCGGACGGACGGGCCGAGACGGTGGCCAAGCAGAGCGCGGTCGGCACGGTCAAGGACGGCTGGACCCAGGACACGGATGCCGTGAGGGCGCTCGTGGACGCACTGGGGTCCGTGATCTCGCGCATGCGTGAGCGCATCGCCGCGACGGATGAGCCGGACCCGGTGACCCAGGACATTCTCATCGGGGTCACCCGTGACCTGGAGAAGCACCACTGGATGTTCCAGGCGGAGAACGTCAACGGACACTGAGTGACGAGACAGGCAGGACAGAGGCGGTAGTTCCGCTCGCACCCTGTGTGGTCATCGCCGGGGCAAGGTCCCCCGGCCTCCGGCGATGGCCGCACAGTCTGCGAGCTGACGGATGTCGGCTCAGGGGTCGGCCGCGGGTGTGCCCCGCTCTGGGTGCGCCCCGCGGTGCGGCTGGGCACACTGAGGGAGCGCGGAGGTCCGACACGCGCTGACGGGCCTTCTGTGCGCCCTCCCGCCGCGTGCGAACAGGCGTCTAGCGTCGCCCGCTAGTCGCCCGAAGGAGGCAGCATGGCAGCCGTGGGAGGGGCCGGCACCCTGCGCCGAAGGCCGGTTCGATGGGTGATCGCGCTCGTTCTCGGCTGTCTGTGGTGGTGGTCCGTGCTCCGGCTGGCGGTGCAGCCGTCCGAGGCAGGACCGGTCGAGGGGGCGTTCGCCGTCGGCGGCTGGGGGCTGAGCCTGCTGCCCGTGCACTGCGGACCCTCGCCCCGGCGCGGAAGCGTGCGTGAGCGGATCACCAGGGCATCGCGACTCCGCCATTCGGGCGCAGGATCTGGCCGGTCGTGAACGCGGAGGCGTCCGACGCCAGGTGCAGCACCGCATGGGCGACGTCATCCGGCTCGCCCACCCGCCCCAGCGGTGCGAGGCGGACCATGGGAGCCTCGGCGCGCCGCTGCTCCTCGGCGGTGCCGCGCCGCGTCATGGGCGTACGGACCCAGCCCGGGGCGACCGCGTTGACGCGGATGCCGTGGGGTCCCACCTCGGTGGCGAGGGTCCGGGTCAGCTGGACCACGGCGGCCTTGGCGACGCCGTAGCACAGCAGTCCGGGGGTGCCGGAGTCGATCGCGCCGGAGGCCATGGTGACGATGGATCCGCCGGCGCCGTGGTCGATCATGGCGCGGGCCGCCTCCTGGCAGCCGTACAGCACCCCCTTGAAGTTGACCGCCAGCACCCGGTCCAGATCGTCCTCCGCGGTCTCCAGGACCGGGCTGCGGTGCATGATCCCGGCGATGGCGGCCATCACGGAGAGATGGCCCCCGGTGCGGGCGGCCGCCGTGGCGGCGGCGGAGACGACGGCCGCGACCTGGGCGCGGTCGGTGACGTCGAGGGGGTGGGCGTGGGCGCTGCCGCCGTCGGCGGTGATGCGCTCCGCGGTCCGCCGGGCGCCCTTCCCGGCCAGATCGGCGCAGTGCACGACCGCCCCGGCCGCCGCCAGCAGGATGGCTGTCGCTCGGCCGATGCCGCTCGCGGCGCCGGTGACCAGTGCGGTGCGGCCCGTGAGGTCGTACGCCGTGACGCTCATGGGCCGACGGTACGACCGGATCTGACGACTCGTCAATTACTCTGCGGGGGGCGGCTCCGGCTGGCACCCCGGGCACCAGAAGGTCGTACGCTCCTGACCCGCGGTGCCCTGGTCCGTGGCGCGCACCGGCGTACCGCAGCGCGGACAGGGCCGCCCGGCGCGGCCGTACACCCACAGCCGCCGGCCGGGGCGATCGTGGGGCGTGGTGACCCGGGCCCGGCGCGTCCGGTTCGCCTCCAGAAGCCGCTTGGCGAGGGCCACCAGCCGCTCGGGGGAGGGGACGCGGCCGATCGGCAGCCAGGGCGGGATCCGCAGCAGGAAGCACAGCTCGCACTTGTACACATTGCCGATCCCGGCCAGGTTGCGCTGGTCCAGCAGCGCCTCGCCCACCGTGCGGGACGGATCGGCGAGCAGCCGTCTCAGCGCCTCGTCCGGATCCCAGTCCGGGCCGAGGAGGTCGGGCCCGAGGTGGCCCACCGCACGGTCTTCCTCCGCGGTGCGCATCAGCTCCAGGACCGGGAGGCGGTAGCCGACGGCGGTGCGCTCGGCCGTGGCCAGGACGGCGCGGATCTGGTGGTGCGGGCCGCCGCGCCAGCGCTCGCCACGGCCGTACACCAGCCAGGCGCCGTCCATCCGCAGATGGGAGTGGAGGGTCAGCCCGTCCTCCACCCGGGTGAGCAGATGCTTTCCGCGCGGGACCACCTCGAGGACCCGGCGGCCGGTGAGGTCGACGGTCGCCAGCCGGGGCACCCGCAGGTCGCAGCCGGTGAGCGGCGGGCCCGCCAGCGCGTCGTGGAGGCGCCGGGCCGTCTGCCAGACGGTGTCTCCCTCGGGCATCTCCGCCCCCTCAGGGACGCAGCCGCAGGCCGCGCGGGGTCGCGTGGAAGCCCGCGGCCTCCAGGACGCGCCCGATCGGCGAGGACAGCGCCGCGGCGCCGTTGACCCGCTCGACGGTCACCGAGCCGAGGGCGCCCGCGCGGGCCGACTGGGCCAGGGCCTCCACCGCGGTACGCAGCCGGGCGTCGTCCTCCGGGGACGCCGCCTCCGCCTCGCCCGCGGGCCAGGCGAGCAGGGTCTTGCCGCCGCGCTCCATGTAGAGGCTCAGCTCGCCGTCGGCGAGCACCACCAGCGCGCCCGCCTTGCGGCCCGGCCGGTGGTTCGCGCCCTCGGGCGGATCGGGCCAGGGGAGGGCCGCGCCGTACGCGTTGGCGGGGTCGGCGGCGGCGAGGACGACGGTGCGCGGGGAGGACGGCCCCGGCTGACCGCCGAAGGCCGCGCCCGCCGCCCGGTCGCGCGCCGTGCTGACCGCGCGCAGCCGGTCGACCGCGCCGTCCATCGCGAACTGCGCGGCGCCCAGCCCCTCCACCACATAGCCGCGGCGCGCCTGGCCGGTCTCCTCGAAGGCGGACAGCACCCGGTACGCGGCGGAGAAGCCGCCCTCGACCCCCTCGGCGGCGACCGCCCCGCGGGTGACCACGCCGTGCCGGTCCAGCAGGGTGCGGGCCAGGGCGTGCGCCCGGTGGGTGGGTTCGGGCTCGCGCTCCGGCAGCAGCGACCAGCGTCCGGCGACGGTCGGTGGCCCGCTGCGCGAGGCGGTGGGGCGGCCGGTGCGCGCGGTCAGCGTGCCGTACCGGCCCCGGGGGACCGAGCGCTTGGCGCGGTGGGCGGTGGCGCCCGCGGTGCGGCCCGAGCCCAGCAGGGAGCGCAGCGGGGCCAGGGTGTCGCCGGTGAGCCGCCCGGACCAGGCCAGGTCCCATATCGCCTCGGCGAGCTGGGCGTCCTGGAACTCGTGACCGGCGGCCCGGACCTGCTCGGCGATCTGCCGGAAGAACAGACCGAAGCCCCCGGCCAGCGCGTCCAGCACGGCCTGGTGGAGCGGTTCCGCCTCGAAGGGGTGCGGGGTGTGCAGGAGCAGCGGCGCCGTCTCGGCGAGATGGAGGCTGACCCAGCCGTCCTTGCCGGGCAGCGCGCCCGCCCCGGCCCAGACGACCTCACCGGCGGCGGTCAGCTCGTCGAGCATCGTCGGGCTGTAGTCGCCGACCCGGGAGGGCAGGACGAGCTTCTCCAGGGCGGACGCCGGGACCGGCGCCCCCTGCAGCTGCTCGATGGCGCGCACCAGCCCGTCGATGCCCCGCAGGCTGTGGGTGCCCAGATGCTGCCACTGGGGGAGGAAGGCGGCGAGCGCCGAGGGCGGTACGGGCTCCAGCTCCTGACGCAGCGCGGCCAGCGAGCGGCGGCGCAGCCGGCGCAGCACGGCGGCGTCGCACCATTCGTGCGCCGTTCCCGCAGGATGGAATTCGCCCTGGACGACGCGGCCGCTCGCGGCCAGGCGCTGCAGCGCGCCGTCGGTGACGGCCGTGCCCAGGCCCAGCCGGGCGGCCGCCTCGGCGGAGGTGAACGGGCCGTGGGTGCGGGCGAAGCGGGCCAGCAGATCGCCGAGCGGGTCCGCGACCGGTTCGGTGAACGCCTCGGGGACGCCGACCGGCAGCGCCGTGCCCAGCGCGTCGCGCAGCCGCCCCGCGTCCTCGACAGCCGCCCAGTGCTCCTCGCCCGCGATACGGACCCGGATGGCGCGCCGGGCCCGCTCCAGCTCCTCCGCCCACGCCGGTTCGGCGCCGCGCTCGGCCAGCTCGGCGCCGGTGAGCGGGCCGAGCAGCCGCAGCAGATCGGCGACGCCCTCGGTGTCCTTGACCCGGCGGTCCTCGGTGAGCCACTGCAGCTCGCGCTCCAGCTCGGCCAGGACATCGGCATCCAGCAGCTCGCGCAGCTCGGCCTGGCCCAGCAGCTCGGCCAGCAGCCGCGAGTCCAGGGAGAGGGCCGCGGCGCGCCGCTCGGCCAGCGGCGAGTCGCCCTCGTACAGGAACTGCGCGACGTAGCCGAAGAGCAGCGAGCGGGCGAAGGGGGACGGCTCCGGGGTGGTCACCTCCACCAGCCGCACCCGACGCGCCTCGAGGTCGCCCATCAGCTCGGCGAGGCCGGGCACGTCGAAGACGTCCTGCAGGCATTCGCGGACGGCCTCCAGGACGATGGGGAACGAACCGAACTCGCTCGCCACCTGGAGGAGCTGGGCGGCGCGCTGGCGCTGCTGCCACAGCGGGGTGCGCTTGCCGGGATCGCGGCGCGGCAACAGCAGGGCGCGGGCGGCGCATTCGCGGAACCGGGAGGCGAACAGGGCCGAGCCGCCGACCTGGTCGGTGACGATCTGGGACACCTCGCCCTGGTCGAAGGCGACATCGGCCGCGCCGATGGGGGACTGCTCGCCGTCGTACTCGGTGCCCTGCCGCATCGGATCCGCGTCCAGCAGGTCCAGGCCCATGAGGTCCGCGTCGGGCAGCCGCAGCACGATGCCGTCGTCCGCGTGCATCACCTGGGCGTCCATGCCGTACCGCTCGGACAGCCGCGCGCCGAGCGCGAGCGCCCAGGGGGCGTGGACCTGGGCCCCGAAGGGGGAGTGGACGACCACGCGCCAGTCGCCCAGCTCGTCACGGAAGCGCTCCACCACGATCGTCCGGTCGTCCGGCACATGGCCGCAGGCCTGGCGCTGTTCGCCGAGGTACGCGATCACGTTGTCGGCGGCCCAGGCGTCGAGCCCGGCGGCCAGCAGCCGCTCCCGGGCCTTCTCGGGGGCGAGGGCGCCGACCTCCCGCAGGAACGCGCCCAGCGCCCGGCCCAGTTCCAGCGGGCGGCCGAGCTGGTCGCCCTTCCAGAAGGGGAGCCGGCCGGGGACGCCGGGAGCGGGGGAGACCAGGACGCGGTCGCGGGTGATGTCCTCGATCCGCCAGGACGTGGTGCCCAGGGTGAACACATCGCCCACCCGGGACTCGTAGACCATCTCCTCGTCCAGCTCCCCGACCCTGCCGCCGCCCTTCTTCGGGTCCGCGCCCGCCAGGAAGACGCCGAACAGCCCGCGGTCGGGGATGGTGCCGCCGGAGGTCACCGCGAGCCGCTGCGCCCCCGGCCGCCCCGTGACCGTATGGGCGACCCGGTCCCACACCAGGCGCGGCCGCAGCTCGGCGAAGGCGTCGGAGGGATAGCGGCCCGCGAGCATGTCGAGGACCGAGGTGTACGCCGACTCCGGGAGCGAGGCGAACGGGGCGGCGCGGCGGACCAGGGCCAGCAGCTCCTCCACGTCCCAGCTGTCCATGGCCGTCATGGCGATGAGCTGCTGGGCGAGCACGTCCAGCGGGTTCGCGGGCACCCGCAGCGACTCGATGGCGCCCTCCCGCATCCGCTCGGTGACCACCGCCGCCTGCACCAGATCGCCGCGGTACTTGGGGAACACCACACCGGTGGAGACCGCGCCCACCTGGTGGCCCGCCCGGCCCACCCGCTGCAGCCCGGAGGCCACCGAGGGCGGCGACTCGACCTGGATCACCAGGTCCACCGCGCCCATGTCGATGCCCAGCTCCAGGCTGGAGGTGGCCACGACGGCGGGCAGCCGGCCCGCCTTCAGATCCTCCTCGACCAGGGCCCGCTGCTCCTTGGACACCGAGCCGTGGTGCGCGCGGGCGAGCAGCGCGGGCGCGCCACGGGCCGCACCGGCCTCCGCCATCAGCTCGGCGGGGGAGTGGTCCTCGGGCAGCGCCTCACCGGTGGCCCGCTCGTAGGCGATCTCGTTGAGCCGGTTGCACAGCCGCTCGGCCAGCCGGCGGGAGTTGGCGAAGACGATCGTGGACCGGTGCGCCTGCACCAGATCGGCGATCCGCTCCTCCACATGCGGCCAGATCGACGGCTTCTCGCCCGGCTGTCCGTCCTGGGCCGGGGAGCCGCCCAGCTCCCCCAGGTCCTCGACGGGGACGACCACCGACAGGTCGAACTCCTTGCCCGAGGGCGGCTGGACGATCTCCACCGCGCGCCGCGGCGACAGATAGCGCGCCACCTCGTCCACCGGGCGCACCGTCGCCGACAGGCCGATCCGCCGGGCGGGCCGGTCCAGCAACTCGTCCAGCCGCTCCAGGGACAGGGCGAGGTGCGCGCCGCGCTTCGTCCCCGCGACGGCGTGCACCTCGTCCAGGATCACCGTCTCCACTCCGCGCAGCGCCTCCCGGGTGGCGGAGGTGAGCATCAGGAACAGCGACTCGGGTGTGGTGATGAGGATGTCCGGCGGGCGGGTGGCCAGGGCGCGGCGCTCGGCGGCCGGGGTATCGCCGGAGCGGATGCCCACCCGGATCTCCGGCTCGGGCAGGCCCAGGCGCGCCGATTCGTGCCGGATGCCGGTGAGCGGGCTGCGCAGATTGCGCTCCACATCCACCGCCAGGGCCTTCA
Organism: Streptomyces sp. NPDC007983; assembly: GCF_042958345.1. NCBI lineage: Bacteria > Bacillati > Actinomycetota > Actinomycetes > Kitasatosporales > Streptomycetaceae > Streptomyces > Streptomyces sp. NPDC007983. Next base: position 157,683 of record NZ_JBIBJI010000017.1, on the reverse strand, counting down.
GCGGCGACACGTACAGCACCCGGCAGCGCTTGCGGGGCTCGGCGGGCGGGGGCTCGGCGGCCAGCCGGTCCAGCGCCGCCAGGAACGCCGCCAGCGTCTTGCCGGATCCGGTCGGGGCGACCACCAGCACGTCCGACCCTTCGCCGATCGCCCGCCACGCCCCTTCCTGGGCGGCCGTGGGCGCGGTGAAGGCGCCCGTGAACCACCCGCGGGTGGCCGGGGAGAATGCGTGCAGTGCCGACCGTGCCATGCCCCCCATCGTGCACCGCCCCACTGACAACGGGTCGTCTCCGCAGGTCGGCGCGGCGGCCTCTCAGACCGCCCGCCCGTAGGCGCGCAGCGTGAGCAGCGCCTCCACGGTCACCACCGCCCGCCATTCCAGCGCCGCCCCCGCGGTCCAGGTCCGCCGCCGGACCGGCCAGCCGCCGTCCTCCCGCTGCGCGTCCGCCAGGAAGTCCAGCGAGCGCCCCACCTCCGCGTCGGTGAACCAGCGGCGGGCCAGCGAGCCGGGCGTACGGGCGATGTCGTACACGAAGGTGTGCTCACCGGGGCCGTGCCCGGGCGGCAGGGGACCGTCCTCGGCGCGCTCGGGGTCCAGCACCACCAGCCGCCGCTCCCGCACCCGGCGGCCCAGCCGCTCGGCCATCTGCTCGGCGCGCGCCCGGTCCGGCGCGCCGTCCAGGAAGGCGACGGCCGCCCCCACCTCGTACGGTCGCGCCGGGGCGCCCTCCTCCAGCGCCGTCACCGCCGCCCAGCAGAAGTCCGTGGCCCGGAACAGCCAGGCGTGCCACACCTCGTTGCGGTGCAGCAGCCCCACCACGGGACCGGTGGTCAGCAGATCGCCGCGCGGATGGTCCGACGGCCGGATCCAGGGGGCGGCCGGGTAGTCGCGCAGCGACGGGTGGCACGCGGGCAGCGCGCCGTCCCGGGTGGAGATCGCGGTCAGATAGCGGCACAGCCGCTCGACCCGCTGCCCGCCGCAGCGGCCGATCCCGTCGAGCACCCGCAGGGCGTGCGCGGCGTGCTGCGGCTGGCTCACCGGTCCGCGCAGATCCGGCTCCAGGGCGTGGCCGTAGCCCCCGTCGGCGCCCAGGTACGCGGACAGCGCGGTCTCGACCGGCTCGGCGTCGGCGTCCTGGAAGTGATACGCGAACCGGCGCTGCTCGAGCACGCGTGCGGTCAGCCACACGAACCGCGCGGCGCGTGCGAGCGGCGAGGCGGGCGCGGGCGGCGTGGACGGGGAGGAGGGGACTGCTGCGGATCGATCCATGGGACAGACCGTAGGGCGGGAAACGCCCCCGGAAGGGGGCTCATGCCCCGGTGCACCCCGGGAGCGCGATACTGGTCGCATGCGGTTGACGGTCTTCTGGCAGCGGATGGCGGATCACTTCGGCGAGGGCTACGCCGACTCCTTCGCGCGCGATCATGTGATGTCCCAGCTCGGCGGCCGGACCGTCCACCAGGCGCTCGCCGCGGGATGGGATGCCAAGGACGTCTGGCGCGGGGTGTGCACCGCGATGGAGATCCCGGCCGAGAAGCGCTGACGAGCGCTGACGCCGACGGGCGGCGGCGGGCACCGGGCGCGGGCCGGGACGTGGGAGAGGGGGGCGGACTCCCGGGGTGGCCGGATTTTCTGGACGGGTGTACGCCACACTTGCCGGGTGGCCCCGACCGAAGAGACCCTCTCCCCCGACGCCGACGGCGTCCCGACCACCGCACAAGCCCCCAAGGACGCGCCGGCGCAGTCCGCGCGCATGCCGCGCTGGCTGCCCCGAGCCATGGTGCTCGCCCTCGCCCTGGTGGCCTGTTACCGGCTTGCCACCTGGGCCTTCGATCAGCTGACCGGACTGCTGCTGAACGTCCTGATCGCGTTCTTCCTGGCCCTCGCGATCGAGCCGGCCGTGGACCGCATGGCCGCGCGCGGCGTCCGCCGGGGCCTGGCCACCGGACTGGTCTTCCTCGGCATCCTCATCGGCGCCGCGGGCTTCTTCACCCTGCTCGGCTCGATGCTTGCCGACCAGATCATGACCATGGTCCAGGACTTCCCCAAGTACCTCGATCAGGTGGTCAGCTGGGTCAACGACACGTTCCACACCCGGCTGTCGCGGCTGGAGATCCAGGACAGCCTGCTCCACTCCGACTGGCTGCAGAGCTATGTGAAGAACAGCGCCGACAATGTGCTGGACGTCTCGACGCAGGTGCTCGGCGGGCTCTTCAGGCTCCTCACGGTGACGCTGTTCGCCTTCTACTTCGCCGCCGACGGCCCCCGGCTGCGCCGCGCGCTGTGCTCCGTCCTGCCGCCGAACCGGCAGACCGAGGTGCTGCGGGCCTGGGAGATCGCGGTCGCCAAGACCGGCGGCTACATCTACTCGCGCGGGCTGATGGCACTGATCTCCGGGGGCGCGCACTACATCCTGCTGGAGAGCCTGGGCGTGCCCTACGCCCCGGCGCTGGCCGTCTGGGTGGGGCTGATCTCGCAGTTCATCCCGACCATCGGCACCTATCTGGCGGGCGCCCTGCCGATGCTGATCGCCTTCACCGTCAACCCCTGGTACGCGATCTGGGTGCTGGTCTTCGTCGTGGTCTACCAGCAGTTCGAGAACTACCTGCTGCAGCCGAGGATCACGGCGCGGACCGTGGACATCCACCCCGCCGTCTCCTTCGGATCGGTGATCGCGGGCACCGCGCTGCTCGGCGCGGTGGGGGCGCTGATCGCGATTCCGGCGACCGCGACGCTGCAGGCGTTCCTCGGCGCGTACATCAAGCGCTACGACGTGACGGACGATCCGCGGATGCACGGGCGCACGCGGCGGCGCGGTGCCTCCGCGCTGGCGCGGGTGCGACACGCGCTGTCCCGGCGCAGTTGACACAAAAATCGAACATCCATTCTCATGGAGGCCCGGCCCGGTTATCCACAGGCCGAGCACGTCCGGGCCGCTTGTCAGTGGCAGGCGCTAGCGTCATGGACGTGAAGCGATCGACTCAAGCAAACCGGGTGGAACCCATGGCAGGAAACGACCGCGAGAAGGCGCTCGACGCCGCGCTCGCACAGATTGAACGGCAGTTCGGCAAAGGCGCCGTGATGCGCATGGGCGACCGGCCGAACGACCCCATCGAGGTGATTCCCACCGGGTCGACCGCTCTCGACGTCGCCCTCGGTGTGGGCGGCATTCCGCGCGGCCGCGTGGTGGAGGTCTACGGCCCCGAGTCCTCCGGTAAGACGACCCTGACCCTGCACGCCGTGGCCAACGCGCAGCGGGCGGGCGGCACCGTGGCCTTCGTGGACGCGGAGCACGCGCTCGACCCGGACTACGCGCAGAAGCTGGGTGTGGACACCGACTCGCTGATCCTGTCCCAGCCGGACAACGGCGAGCAGGCGCTCGAGATCACCGACATGCTGGTCCGCTCCGGTGCTCTCGACCTCATCGTCATCGACTCCGTCGCCGCTCTGGTGCCGCGCGCGGAGATCGAGGGTGAGATGGGCGACTCCCACGTCGGCCTGCAGGCCCGGCTGATGAGCCAGGCGCTCCGCAAGATCACCAGTGCGCTGAACCAGTCCAAGACCACCGCGATCTTCATCAACCAGCTGCGCGAGAAGATCGGCGTCATGTTCGGCTCCCCGGAGACGACGACCGGTGGCCGGGCGCTGAAGTTCTACGCATCGGTCCGCATCGACATCCGTCGTATCGAGACCCTCAAGGACGGCACGGAGGCGGTCGGCAACCGCACCCGCTGCAAGGTCGTCAAGAACAAGGTCGCGCCGCCCTTCAAGCAGGCCGAGTTCGACATCCTCTACGGCCAGGGCATCAGCCGTGAGGGCGGCCTGATCGACATGGGCGTCGAGCACGGCTTCGTCCGCAAGTCCGGTGCCTGGTACACCTACGAGGGCGACCAGCTCGGCCAGGGCAAGGAGAACGCCCGTAACTTCCTGAAGGACAACCCCGATCTCGCCAATGAGATCGAGAAGAAGATCAAGGAGAAGCTCGGCATCGGTGTGAAGCCCGCGGACCCGGCCGCCGAACCCGGCCCGGACGCGGCGGGTGCCGCGCCCGCCGCCGCGCCGCCGAAGGCCGCGGCCGCCCCGGCTGCCAAGTCCGGGGCGAAGGCGGCCAAGACCGCCGCGACGAAGAGCTGAACCATGACACGGCGGACCGACTGGCCGGACGGCCCGGGCCGTCCGGAGCCCCCGGACCGTCCGGATCGCGGCGCCCCCTCCTCGTCGAGGGCCGAGCAGGGGACGCCGCTCGGCCCGGAGGAGCAGGCGCGGGCGATCTGCCTGCGCCTGCTCACCGGGACCCCGCGTACTCGTAAGCAGCTCGCGGACGCCCTGCACGCCCGTGGTATCCCCGACGAGGCGGCGCAGGAGGTGCTGTCCCGGTTCGAGGACGTCGGGCTGATCGACGACGCGGCGTTCGCGGGCGCCTGGGTGGAGTCCCGGCACCACAGCCGGGGTCTGGCCCGCCGCGCGCTCGCCCGTGAGCTGCGCACCAAGGGTGTCGACTCCGCAGTGATCGCCGACGCCGTGGAACAGCTCGACGCCGACCAGGAGGAGCAGACCGCCCGCGAGCTGGTCGAGCGCAAGCTGCGCACCACCCGCGGCCTCGACCGGGACAAGCGGCTGCGCCGCCTCGCCGGAATGCTCGCCCGCAAGGGGTATCCCGAGGGACTGGCGCTCCGGGTGGTGCGTCGTGCGCTGGAGGAGGAGGGCGAGGACCCGGAGCTGCTGGAGCACCACTTGCCCGACGCCTGACCCTCCGGCCCGCGGGCCCGGGCCGACACGAGGGCGGCCCGGCTGCTCGGGTCAGTGCACCGGGAGGCCGGCCGCTCGCCAGGCCTGGAAGCCGCCGGCCAGATCGGTGGCCCGCGTCAGGCCCAGCTGCCGCAGCGAGACCGCCGCGAAGCTCGACGCGTAGCCCTCGTTGCAGACCACCACCACGGGCAGATCGTGGTGCGTCGCCTCGGGCAGCCGATGGTCGCACTGCGGGTCGAGCCGCCACTCCAGCTCGTTCCGCTCGACGATCAGCGCCCCCGGAATGGTCCCGTCGCGCTCCCGCAGTGCCGCGTACCGGATGTCCACCAGCAGCCCGCCCTCGGACTGCACGGCAGCGGCCTCCTCGGGCCCGATCCGGTCCAGCCCCTGGCGCGCCTCGGCCAGCAGCTCGTCCACGCTGCGCTTCGTCGCGCCCATCGTCGCTACTCCCATTCCTGCGGCCGCTCGACCTGCTCCAGCCGCAGCACCTGGCCGGTGCGGCTGTAGCGCCGCATCAGCGGCAGCGGCGGATAGTAGGCGTGCACCGACACCGCGTGCCGCTCCGACGACGGGTTGATGACCTCATGGACATGGTGCGCGCCGAAGGCCCGGCCAAGCCCGGCGGACAGCCGCCGTTCGCGGTCCACGCCCTCGGACAGTTCGAGGGTCTTCCAGCCCTCGGTGGGCAGGCGGACGGCCAGCGACTGTTCGTTCAGCTCACCGGCCGCCGTCACGAACGCCCCGTGCGAACCGCCATGGTCGTGCCAGCCGGTGCCGGTTCCGGGCGGCCAGGCGATCAGCCATGCCTCGCTGCCGCCCGGGCCGTCCAGCCGCAGCCAGGTGCGCCCCTCCGGATCGAGCGGGAGCGAGGCGACCAGGTCCGCGTCGGCGGCGGTACGACGGACGAAGTCCAGCAGATCGGCCGCGCTGGGCGGCGCGGCGGGACCGGCCGAAGGGCGCTCAGAGGAAAGAACAGATGCGTCAGACACGGGAACCGTCCTGGGTGATCGCGAAAGAGGCGCGGCGGGCCGCGCGGGAGAAAAAGCGGATCAACAGGACGGACGACACACGCAGCCCGCATAGCGGAGGAGGTCCAGATGGACCCTCCGCCAGAAGCGAGGCAGACCGGTGTCAGTCACGCTCCGCAGTGAAGCATGATCTGGAAGGGAAGGTCAATCGTGTCGGCGCGGGCCCGGAGCGCTCACACCACGGCGTACGACGTCAGCGGCATGGAGCGCGCGAGGGCACGTGACACACTCCTCACTACCGGCGGGCCGTGGCCTCTGTGTCCTGATGGCCTCGCTGCTCTGCGTCCGCACCCCGGGCGGTGTCCCCGCCCCGCGCCGCGTCCGCGCACGCGTACAGCTCGGCCGGCCGTACCCCGGACAGCGCCGCGGCGAGATGACCGTCCGGCCGCACCAGCAGCACGGTGTGCGCCGGAGCCCCCGGATACTCCTCGGCGACCAGCAGTTCCGTGCGCATCGGCAGGGCCGTGACGGCCGCCGCCAGCCGGGGCATCAACCCGGCACGCATCCAGTGGCGGCGGTCCCACACCCCGGTGCCCGGAGCGACCAGCACCACCAGCAGCTCCCGGCCCAGTCGCTCCGAAAGCCGCACCACCGCGCCGTCCGGCGCGGTCACGCGGACGTCGGCCACCGGAGCCCCGGTCGGCGTGCCCACCGTGACGGAGCCCTCCGGCGGCGCCGCGGGGGCCAGCGGGGAGCGGTTGTAGACGGGGGGCGCGCCCAGCGGGCCACGGCCGAGGTGACCGTCGGTGAGCAGCGCGTCATGGCCGCGCGCGCCGCCCGGCAGCACCGTGCGCCGTACCGCGTGCCACCCTCCGGCCGCCCGGACCAGCGGCAGCGCCTGGTCGGCGGTGCGCAGCCGTGCGGCGAAGGCCGTGCGCCGCTCCGCCTGATAGCTGTCGAGCAGGGCGTCGGAGGCGCCGTGGTGCCAGGCGAGGGAGAGCTTCCAGGCCAGGTTGCCGACATCCCGCAGCCCTTCTTCCAGCCCCTGGGTGCCCAGGGCGCCGTGCAGATGGGCGGCGTCCCCGGCGAGGAAGGCGCGGCCCACGCGCCAGCGCCGGGCGAGCCGGTGGTGCACGGTGTGCACGCCGGTGTCCAGAAGCTCGTAGGGGACCGCGGTCTCCTCGCACCACCCCGCGAGGGTGTCGCGCACCCGGACCATCAGGGCGTCCGGGGTGACGAGGTCACGGCCGGGCGGGAGCAGCCAGTCGATCCGCCAGACCCCGTGCGGCAGCGGCCGGGCGGTCACCTCCGCGTCGATGCTCCGCCACGGCGGGGAGCGGTGCAGCACGGCCTCGCCGGGCCAGGGGAGGTCGGCGCGCAGGGCGGCGACAGCGTGCCGTTCCACCGCCGTACGCCCGGGGAAGCGCACCCCCAGCTGCTTGCGGACAGTGGACCGGGGGCCGTCGCAGCCGACGAGATGGCTGCCCCGCCACCAGGTGGCCTGGGCGCCCCGGGTCCGTACGCTGACCCCGCGCGCGTCCTGCTCGACGGTCTCCACGCGGGTGCCGGGGACGATCCGTACGAGGTCCTCGTCACCGATCGTGGCCAGCGCCGCCCGCAGCGCCCGGGTCAGCTCGTGCTGCGGCAGATGCAGCGGCGAGGACACCGGCGCCTCGGGCTCGTCGTCCCGCGCGGCCCCGTCCCGCCGGTCGCCCTCCTGCGGGCCGCCGTCCCCGGAGGCGTCTGCCGCCGGGGGAGGGGCGCCGAAGAGCGGGCCGGGCTCCAGGGGTACGTGCCGGACGAGCTGGCGCCGGCGCAGCGTGCGCCACCCCGTCCACGGCCGCGCGCCGGCCGCGGCCCGGCAGCCCAGCCGCTCCAGCAGGGCGGCGGTGTCCGGGCGCAGCACGACGGTGCGGGCCAGGCGTGGCTCATCGCCCCCGGTGGTCTCGTCGAACAGCACGACGGGGACGTCCAGACGGGCGAGTGCGAGGGCCAGGGTGAGCCCGACCGGGCCCGCCCCGGCGACGATCACCGGGTCCACGGCGCGGTTCCCATGGCCCTGCGGGGCGTACGTGACGTACGGAAACTGGCAGTTGAAACCCGGTGAGCGATCACAGAAAGCATGCAACCGACTGCGAGTGCCCGCGTCAAGCGGCGACGGGCGGTGGCGCGCGCGCCACCGCCCGTCAGGACCCGCTTGCCTCAGTTGACCTTGCCGGCCGGCTGCTCCGGCGCGGGCTGCTCCACCGCGTCGAGGGCGTCGGCGGCCGCGAGCGGCTGGGCGGCGTCCGCGACCGGGATGCCGGTCTTGGCGCGTCGGCCGCGCCGTTCGATCCAGGTGGCCAGGGAGGAGAGGGCCAGACACATCGCGATGTAGATGGTGCCCCCGACGATGATCACCGGGACGTACGGGTTGTCGTCGTTGACGATGGTGTTGTTCGCGATCTGCTGGAGCTGGTACAGCAGCTCCTGGTAGGTGATGACGTAGCCCAGCGAGGTGTCCTTCAGGGTCACCACGAGCTGGCTGATGATGGTCGGCAGCATGGCCCGCACGCCCTGCGGGATCAGGACCGTCGTCATGACCTGGGTCTTGCTCATGCCGAGGGCGTAGGCGGCCTCACGCTGCCCGCGGGGGACCGCGTTGATGCCCGCCCGCAACACCTCGGCCTGCACCGAGCCGTTGTAGACGGTCAGCCCGACGACCAGGGCCCAGAAGCCGGTGCTGTCGCCGGTGAGGCCGAGGTCGGAGCGGTAGGTGAGCAGGAGCACCCACAGCACATAGATGGTGATCAGCAGCGGGATGGCCCGGAACAGCTCGACGAATCCGGTCGCGAGCCAGCGGACGGGCTGGTGGTCCGAGAGCCGGGCGACCGCGAGCACGACGCCCAGGACCAGCGAGAGCACCGACGCCACGGCGAACACCTGGAGGGTGGTGAGCACGCCGTCGCGGATGCTGGTCCGCACGCCCGCGTAGTTGAAGATCTCCCACATCTCCGGCGCGAACTGGCCCTTGGCGCTCAGCCGCAGGACGGCGAAGACGATCAGGCCGAGGACGGCGAGGGTGCCGATGACCGAGTAGACGCGGTTGCGGACACGGGCCTTGGGGCCGGGCGCGTCGTACAGGACGCTCGCGCTCATCGGGCCACCTCCAGACGGCTCTCCAGCAGTCGGAAAGCACCGCTGATGGTGAAGGTGATGACGAGGTAGCACAGGGCGATCCACAGGAAGATCCACCCGATCGCGAAGCCCTTGTCACTGAGTAGCTTCGAGACGTTGAACAGCTCGGTGTTGCTGAAGGCGCCCGCGATGGCCGAGTTCTTCGTCAGAGCGATGAAGATGCTGCTCATCGGAGGAATCACGGTCCGGGTGGCCTGCGGAAGGACGATCATCCGCAGCGTCTGGGCGAAGGTCATGCCCAGGCTGCGGGCGGCCTCCGCCTGGCCGAGCGGCACGGTGTTGATACCGGACCGCACGGCTTCACAGACGAAGGACGACGTGTAGCAGCCCAGCGCCAGCATCGCGAGAACGAACGGACTCGTTCCCGGGAAGAAGATCTGCGGGACCACGAAGAAGGCGATCAGGAACAGCAGGGTCAGCGGGGTGTTGCGCAACAGGGTGACCCACGCCGTGCCGAAGGCGCGCAGCGGCGGGATGGGGGACACCCGGAAGCCGGCCATGATGATGCCCAGGACGAGGGCGAGCGCCGCACTGGCCGCCGTGAGGGCCAGGGTTCCGAGGAACCCCTCACGGAACTGGGGCAAATGATCGAGGAGTACGTTCATCGATTCTCCGCGGTAGCGGTCGGGTCAGCGGCGTGCGGAGCGCACCGGCTTCACGGGTGAACGGGGGACCGGGGACCGGGCCTGCCCAGCTCCTGCTCAGTAGCGGGGCAGCGGGGTCTTCGGCGCGACGTAGGAGGAGCCGGACTTGCCGAGCGTGCCTTCGTACGCCTTCTTGTAGTCGCCGTTCTTGATGTGCTTCTCGAGCGCGTCGGTGATCGCGTCGCGCAGCACCTTGTCGCCCTTGTTCATCCCGATGCCGTACGGCTCCTCGGTGAACGGCTTGCCGACCAGCGTGAGCTTGGTGGGACGCTGGGCCGCGTAGCCCTTGAGGATCGCGTCGTCGGTGGTGACCGCGTCGACCTGGCCGTCGAGGAGCTGCTTGACGCAGAGCGAGTACTTGCTCAGCTCGGTGGTCTCGGCGCCGTACTTCGGCTTCTTGATCTCCTGGAGCGGAGTGGAGCCGACGATCGAGCAGACCTTCTTGCCCTTGATGCTGTCCGGCCCGGTGATCTTGCCCTTCTCGTCCTTGCGGATCAGCAGGTCGGCACCGGCCTGGTAGTACGGGCCCGCGAAGCCGACCTGCTTCTTGCGCTCGTCGTTGATGGTGTAGGTGCCGACGTAGTAGTCGACCTGACCCTTGGAGATGGAGGTCTCGCGGACGTTGGAGTCGACCGTCTTGAAGGTGATCTTGTCCGCGGAGAAGCCGAGGTCGGCGGCGACCATCTTGGCGATCTCGATGTCGAAGCCGGAGCGCTTGCCATCGGTGTCCTGGAAGCCGAGGTACGGCTGGTCGGCCTTGGCGCCGATGACGATCTTGCCGCGCTTCTGCGCCGCCTTGAGCGTCGGCGAGTCGAGCTTCACGTCCTTGGCGACGGTGTACGTGCCGTTGTAGACGTCGCCGCCCTTCGGCTTGTCGCCGGCGGGGCCCTTCTCGCCGCCGCAGGCGGTCGCCGTCGCCGCCAGCGCGAGTGCCACCGCTGCGGCCGCTGCCGTGTTACGCATCCTCATGGTGCTGCCCCATCCTTGGTTCCGTACGTCTTCGCAAACGTGGTGACTGTCCTGGCCACATGCCTCAGTGGTGGAGGATCTTCGAGAGGAAGTCCTTGGCCCGGTCGCTGCGCGGGTTGTTGAAGAACTGGTCCGGCTCGGCCTCTTCGACGATCCGGCCGTCCGCCATGAAGACCACCCGGTTCGCCGCGGAGCGCGCGAAGCCCATCTCGTGGGTGACGACGACCATCGTCATGCCGTCCCGGGCGAGCTGCTGCATCACTTCCAGCACCTCGTTGATCATCTCCGGGTCGAGCGCCGAGGTGGGCTCGTCGAAGAGCATCACCTTCGGGTCCATGGCCAGCGCGCGGGCGATGGCCACGCGCTGCTGCTGGCCGCCGGAGAGCTGGGCGGGGTACTTGTCCGCCTGGGCGCCGACGCCCACCCGGTCGAGCAGCTTGCGGGCCTTGTCCTCGGCGGCCTTCTTGTCCGCCTTGCGGACCTTGATCTGGCCCAGCATCACGTTCTCGAGCACCGTCTTGTGCGCGAAGAGGTTGAAGGACTGGAAGACCATGCCGACGTCCGCGCGCAGGCGGGCCAGCTCCCGGCCCTCCTGGGGCAGCGGCTTGCCGTCGATGGTGATGGATCCGGCGTCGATGGTCTCCAGCCGGTTGATCGTGCGGCACAGCGTGGACTTGCCGGAACCCGACGGCCCGATGACGACGACCACTTCGCCGCGGGATATGGTCAGGTCGATGTCCTGGAGGACATGCAGCGCGCCAAAGTGCTTATTGACTCCGGACAGCGCGACCAACGCGTTCGCCACTGGTGCGGCGTCCTTGGTCACCGATACTTCGCTCATTCGGCTTTCCGCTCCCGTCCTCCTTGGTTGGGAGGACATTAATGAGCTGCCACGATCAGCGTCATTACATCTGAGCGGAAATTGAGGATAACGATCTGGCTTCGACTCGGCACTCTGGGTAAAGGCCCGTGCGGGCGTCGTACCGGCTGCATAACGGAAACCTTCCTGTGACTGTATGCGTCTTGACGCGTGGGTGCGGATCGGAGTGGATTCCCTGGGGCCGTGTCTTCGGTCACGTTCGGGCCGCGCGCGGCAGAAGGCGCGCACCCATGAGAGGGAAGGTGGAGGAGGGGCTGGTGAGGCTGCTGCTCGTCGAGGACGACAACCATGTCGCCGCGGCTCTGACCGCGGTGCTGTCCCGGCACGGCTTCGACATCACCCACGCCCGCGGCGGTGAGGAGGCACTGCGGGCGCTGCTGCCCGGTGCGGGCGCGCCCTTCGGCGTCGTACTCCTCGACCTCGGACTGCCGGACCAGGACGGTTTCGAGGTGTGCGGCCGGATCCGCAAGCTCACCGCGACGCCCGTGATCATGGTGACGGCGCGCGCGGACGTACGGTCCCGCATACACGGGCTCAACCTCGGCGCCGACGACTACGTGGTCAAGCCGTACGACACCATGGAGCTGCTCGCCCGCATCCACGCCGTCAGCAGGCGCACCCTCCCGGCCGACTCCGGCGCCGGGGGCGGGGCCGGCACCGAGGAGGGCGGGGACGGCCCGCAGCCGCCGCTGCGGCTCGGACCGGTCACCATCGAACTGCCCACCCGCCAGGTCTCGGTCGACGGCGCGACGATCTCGCTCACCCGCAAGGAGTTCGACCTGCTCGCGCTGCTCGCCCAGCGCCCCGGCGTGGTCTTCCGCCGTGAGCAGATCATCAGCGAGGTGTGGCGCACCAGTTGGGAGGGGACCGGGCGCACCCTGGAGGTGCACATCGCCTCGCTCCGCTCCAAGCTGCACATGCCCGCCCTGATCGAGACGGTCCGGGGCGTGGGCTACCGTCTCGTCGCCCCGGCCGGCTGAGCGGCCAGGGCTCCCCCCGTGCGCACTCGTCTCCTCCCGCTGCTGATCGTCCTCATGGCGGGCGTACTGCTCGCGCTCGGCTTCCCGCTGGCCGGGAGCCTGGCCGCCCGCGAGCAGCAGCGCGTGGTCGTCGACCGGATCGACGACACCGCCCGCTTCGCCGCGCTCGCCCAGTTCGTCACCGCCGGGCCGACGGCCGTGGCGGGCGAGGAGGGCAACGAGCGGCTCCATACGCTGAGTTCGGAACTCAAGCGCTACCACGACCTGTACGGCATCCGGGCCGGGGTGTTCTACCGGGACGGCCTGCGGATGGCCAAGGCACCGGCCGACTGGCGGCTGCCCCGGGACGGAAACGGTGCCGAGGCCTTCGAGGAGGCCCTGGCCGGGCGCCGCAGCCACGACCCGCCGCAGGTGTGGCCCTGGCAGGAGGGCAGGCTCACCGTCGCGTCCCCCGTCGTCCGGGACGGGGACGTGGTGGCCGTCGTCGTGACCGACTCGCCCACCGGCCGGATGCGCTCGCGCATCCTGCACGGCTGGCTGGTCATCGCGGGCGGGGAGTGCGCAGCGATGCTGCTCGCGGTGGGGGCCGCGTTCCGCCTCACCGGCTGGGTGCTGCGGCCCGTACGCATCCTGGACACCGCCACGCACGACATCGCGACCGGGCGCATGCAGTCGCGGGTCGCGGCCGCCTCGGGGCCGCCGGAGCTGCGCCGGCTGGCCCGCTCGTTCAACGAGATGGCCGACAATGTCGAGGAAGTCCTGGAGCAGCAGCGGGCCTTCGTCGCCGACGCCTCCCACCAGCTGCGCAACCCGCTCTCCGCGCTGCTGCTGCGCATCGAGCTGCTGGGTCTCGAACTGCCCGAGGGTCATGAGGAGATCGCCTCGGTGCGCACGGAGGGCAAACGCCTGGCCCGCGTCCTGGACGACCTCCTCGACCTCGCCCTGGCCGAGCACACCGCGGCCGACCTGCGGCTGACCGACATCGCCGCACTGGCCGCCGACCGGGTGGACGCCTGGCTTCCGGTCGCCGGCCGCGAGGAGGTCGGTCTCGCCTACACGGGCCCCTCGGCCGTCACCGGCTGGGCCGATCCGGTGGCGCTGTCCAGCGCCCTGGACGCGGTCGTCGACAACGCGCTGAAGTTCACGCCCCCGGGGTCGCACGTCGAGGTCTCGGCGCGGGCCGACGGCGAGTCCATCGCCCTGACCGTCGCCGACGGCGGCCCCGGCCTCACCGAGGACGAGCTGGCCCGGATCGGCGACCGCTTCTGGCGCAGCAACCGGCACCAGAACGTCTCGGGTTCCGGGCTGGGCCTGTCCATCTCCCGGGCGCTGCTCATGGCGGGCGGCGCCACCATCGCCTACGCGCCCAACGAGCCCCGCGGACTGTGCGTCACCATCACCGTGCCGCGCGACAAGCCGCAGTGAGGCGGCCGCGCCGCCGGGCCCTCAGGGCTTCTGCGCGCCGCCGGGACCTCAGGGCTTCTGCGAGCCGCCGGGCCCTCAGGGCTTCTGCGAGCCGCCGGGGCCTCAGGGCTTCTCCGAGCGGTAGTAGCGCGCGGCGCCCTTGTGCAGCGGCAGCGGATCGGTGAAAACGGCCGTCCGCAGGTCCACCTTCTGCGCGGCGTGCACCTTCGCCCCGATGCGGTCCCGGTTCTCTATCACCGTGCGGGTGACGCCCTTCGCCAGCTCCGGGTCCACCCGGTCCGTGGTGACCAGGAGATTCGGTACCGCGATCGTCTTCACGTCATCCGGCTGGCGTATCTCCCGGTACGCGTCGGCGGGCACGGTCGCCGCCCGGTAGTAGCGCGTCACCCCGCCCTGCCGGTGCAGCGGTCCGGTGAGGTCGCCGAGCTGGACCAGCCGGATCGGATACTCCCGGGCCAGGGTGCGCACCGCGGTGGTCGGCAGCCCGCCCGACCAGAAGAAGGCGTCCAGCTTCCCCTTCCGCAGCAGGCCCGGCATCTTGTCGATACCGGAGCGCACGGCCGTGATGTCCTTGTCGAAGCTCAGCCCGGCGGCCTTGATCAGCCCCCGCGTGATCAGCTGCACGCCCGAGCCGTCGTCCCCGACGCCGACCCGCAGGCCCCGCAGGTCCCGCGCCGAGCGCACCTTCGAGCCGCGCGGCACGATCAGCTGCATGTAGTCGTCGTACAGCCGCGCGCAGGCACGCAGCCGCCCGGCGCCCTTGCCGTGGTAGGCGGCGACGGCGTCGGTGGCGGCGATGGCGAAGGTGGCCCGGCCCCGGGCCAGCCGCTCCACGTTGTCGGGCGACCCCCGGGTCTCCAGGAGGCTGACACCCAGATCGGGCAGGTCACGGGCGAGATCCCGCTTCAGCATCTCGCCGTAGGTCTGGTAGACCCCGGTGGACACCCCCGTCGCGAAGGTCACCTTCCCCCGGGGCTTCTCCTCGCCGCCGACCGGCAGGAGCCACCACAGCAGCAGCGTGAGGACGACCAGGCCCGCCGCGGCGGACTGCAGGGCGCGGCGCCGGTCCGGGCGCGGAAGACTGACGGCCATGGGAAGGATCCTGCCAGTACCCGTCCCGGGAAGGGAGGGGCGGGGGAGCGGGACGAACACGTACCCTGGTCGATTGAGATGAGTGCGAAGACTTACGAGGTGCGCACCTACGGGTGCCAGATGAACGTCCACGACTCCGAGCGCCTGTCCGGCCTGCTGGAAGGCGCCGGTTATGTCCGTGCGCCCGAAGGCACCGGTGAGGGTGAGGCCGACATCGTCGTCTTCAACACCTGCGCGGTGCGGGAGAACGCCGACAACCGGCTGTACGGAAATCTCGGCAGGCTCGCACCGATCAAGGCGCGGCGCCCGGGCATGCAGATCGCCGTGGGCGGATGCCTGGCCCAGAAGGACCGCGACACCATCGTCAAGAAGGCCCCCTGGGTCGACGTCGTCTTCGGCACCCACAACATCGGCAGCCTGCCGGTGCTGCTGGAGCGCGCCCGGGTCCAGGAGGAGGCCCAGGTCGAGATCGCCGAGTCCCTCGAAGCCTTCCCCTCCACCCTTCCGACCCGGCGCGAGTCCGCGTACGCCGCGTGGGTCTCCATCTCCGTCGGCTGCAACAACACCTGCACGTTCTGCATCGTCCCCGCGCTGCGCGGCAAGGAGAAGGACCGCCGCCCGGGCGACATCCTCGCCGAGGTGGAGGCGCTGGTCGCCGAGGGCGTCACCGAGATCACCCTGCTCGGCCAGAACGTGAACGCGTACGGCTCGGACATCGGCGACCGCGAGGCGTTCAGCAAGCTGCTGCGTGCCTGCGGAAAGGTGGACGGGCTGGAGCGGGTCCGGTTCACCTCGCCCCATCCGCGTGACTTCACGGACGACGTCATCGCCGCCATGGCGGAGACGGAGAACGTGATGCCGCAGCTGCACATGCCGCTGCAGTCCGGCTCCGACACCGTGCTGAAGGCGATGCGCCGCTCGTACCGGCAGGAGCGCTTCCTCGGCATCATCGAGAAGGTGCGCGCCGCGATGCCGGACGCCGCCATCTCGACCGACATCATCGTCGGCTTCCCCGGTGAGACCGACGAGGACTTCGAGCAGACGCTGCACGTGGTGCGCGAGGCGCGGTTCGCCCAGGCGTTCACCTTCCAGTACTCCAAGCGGCCCGGGACGCCCGCCGCCGAGATGGACGGGCAGCTGCCGAAGGCGGTCGTCCAGGAGCGGTACGAGCGGCTGGTCGCCCTCCAGGAGGAGATCTCCTGGGAGGAGAACAAGAAGCAGGTGGGCCGCACGCTGGAGGTGCTCGTCGCCGAGGGTGAGGGCCGCAAGGACGACGCCACCCGGCGGCTGTCCGGCCGCGCCCCCGACAACCGCCTGGTGCACTTCGCCCGGCCCGAGGAGCCGGTGCGCCCCGGCGACGTCGTCACCGTCGACATCACCTACGCCGCACCGCACCACCTGCTGGCCGAGAGCCCGGCGCGGGGCGTCCGGCGCACGCGCGCCGGCGATGCCTGGGAGCGGCGGAACACGGCCGAGGAGAAGAAGCCGGCGGGCGTGATGCTGGGGCTGCCCACCATCGGCGCCCCTGCTCCCGCCCCGGCGCCCGCGGCGGGCTGCGGCTGCGACTGACGAGCGGCGGGTGACGCGCGGCGAGCGCGGCGCCGCAGAGGACACGGGGGATGGAATGACGACGTGGTGGGGCCTGCTGGCCGAGGACTACCTCCAGATCATGGGCCCGGGGGCCCGTAACCACTCGATCACGGCGCTGGGGCATGTCCGGGGGACCCGCGAGGAGGCGCTGGAGGCCCTGCGCGAGCGCGCGCTGCGGTACGAGCCCCGGCACCCGGTGAACCCCTACCGGAAGCTGGTGTACCGGGACGGGGACGTTTTCCTGATGGTCCTGGAGGCCGCGACCGGCAACTACTGCTACCGGTTCAGGGTGGCCGAGCTGCTGTGGGACTCGGCGCCCCGCCCCGAGCCCGCCGGATAAGCTGGCGATCATGCTGATCGCCGCCGCCGTCTGTCCGTGTCCGCCGCTGCTGGTGCCCGAGCTGGCCGCGGGAGCGGCCCCCGAGCTGGACTCGCTGCGTGCGGCGTGTCTGGACGCGCTCGCGGCGCTCGCGGCGGCCCGGCCGGAGCGGCTGGTCGTGGCCGGTCCGGCCGAGCACTCCGGGCACGGGTCCCATCCGCAGGGCGCCACCGGATCGTTCAGCGGCTTCGGCGTGGACGTGGAGGTACGGCTCGGGGGCGCGGCGCCGGGGGCGGACCGGGGCGGTGAGGCCGGGACTCGTGAGGCCGGGGACGGGGACGGGGGCGGTGGAGCCGGGGACGGGGCGCCCGGGCGGCCGCTGCCGCCGTCGCTGGCGGTCGGCGCCTGGCTGCTGGAGCGCGCGGGGTGGGACGTTTCGCCCGTCGAGGGGCTGGGGGTGGGGGAACCGCTCGCGGCCGAGCGGTGTATCGAAGTCGGAAGGAAGCTCGCAGCGTCGGCGGAGCGGGTCGGGCTGCTGGTCATGGGTGACGGCAGCGCGTGCCGGACGCTGAAGGCGCCGGGCTATCTCGACGAGCGTGCCGCCGCGTTCGACGCCGAGGTGGCGCGGGCGCTGGCGGCGGCCGACACCGCGGCCCTCGCTGCGCTCGACGAGGAGCTGGCCTACGAGCTGAAGGCCGCGGGCCGCGCCTCGCTGCAGGTGCTCGCGGGGGCGGCCGAAGGGGCGGGGCTGAAGGGGGAGTTGCGGTATGACGAGGCGCCATACGGCGTGGGGTATTTCGTGGCCCGCTGGGCGTAGGGCGGGTATCGCCCATCGCGGCCGCCGGATCACGGCGTCCCGGGGCGAGCCGCTGCCGGAGCGGCGAGATCTACGGCGCGATCCGCTGCCGGAGCGGCGAGACGTGCGGTGTCGGGATGTGCGGCGGCGGGGTGCGGGGGCGCGGGGCCGCCGCGGCCGCGAGGCATCCGCTTCGCGGCCGCGTACCGGCGGGGATCAGGCGCTGTCGCCGCCCTGGTCCTTGCGCTCGGTCCGGTTGCGGTCCTCGTCCCGGTGGGAGAGGCGGCTGAGGGCGTCCTTCGCCTTGCCCGTGCCAGTCTCGATCTTTGCCCTGTACTTGCCCTTGGTCCTGGTGTCGACCGTCTTGGCGGCCTTGTCGAGGCCCCGTCCGATCCTGGCCTCGTGCTGCTGGGCGAAGCTGCCGGCCCGGTCCTTCATGACACCGGCCTTGGCCTTGAGATTGTCCATCAGGCCCATGGGCCACCTTCCCTTGTCGGATCCCTTATGCGCGGGCGCCCTCACCGGCCTCGCTGTCCGCCGATTCGGCCGCGGACTGCTGCTTGGGGATCGCCGCCGCCTCACCCGTCGCGGGCTCCTCCTCGCTCCGCTCCGGCTCCGCTTCGGCGGGGGGCTCGGAGGCCGGTGCCGCCGTCACGGCGTCGGCCGCGGTCTGCTCGGATGGCGCCTCTTCGGACGAACGGCTCGTCTCCTTCGACGCACGACGAAACCTGGAAAACACGCCCATATCTACTCCATAGCCTACTCGTGTGGGCGAAATCCCGTGCCGCTCGGAGCGTCCCATTGCGCCGCTCGCGGGGACCGGTTTCCCGAACCGGTCCTCGGAACCTCGCAACTGGCAACGACCGCGGCCGTCCCCCGTCACGTCGCTCGTTCGAGGAGGCCCCCCGGGGTTTGCGAGACTGGGCGGGTGAATACAGCAGGCCATCCGCCGCGAGTCATCGCCGTCGTCGGCCCCACCGCGGCCGGCAAGTCCGATCTGGGCGTCGCACTCGCCCGGCACCTCGACGGCGAGGTCGTCAACGCCGACTCCATGCAGCTCTACCGGGGCATGGACATCGGCACCGCCAAACTGACGGAAGAGGAGCGGCAGGGCGTGCCGCACCGTCTGCTCGGCATCTGGGACGTCACCCAGGCGGCCAGCGTCGCCGAATACCAGCGACTGGCCCGCGCCGAGATGGACCGGCTGCTCGCCGAGGGCCGTACGCCGGTCCTGGTCGGCGGCTCGGGCCTGTACATCCGCGGGGCCATCGACGCGCTCGACTTCCCGGGCACCGATCCCGCCGTGCGGGCCAGGCTCGAGGCCGAGCTGGCGGAGCTGGGCCCGGGGGCCCTGCACGCTCGGCTGGCCGCCGCCGACCCCGAGGCGGGCCGGGCGATCCTGCCCAGCAACGGCCGGCGGGTGGTGCGGGCGCTGGAGGTCATCGAGATCACCGGCCGTCCCTTCACCGCCAACCTGCCCGGTCACGAGGCGGTCTACGACACCCTCCAGATCGGCGTGGACGTCGAGCGGCCCGAGCTGGACGAGCGGATCACCGTCCGCGTGGACCGGATGTGGGAGGCCGGGCTGGTGGACGAGGTCAGCCGGCTGGAAGCGGCCGGGCTGCGGGAGGGGCGTACCGCCTCCCGGGCCCTCGGCTATCAGCAGGTGCTCGCCGCCCTCGCCGGAGAGTGCACGGAGGACGAGGCACGGGCCGAGACCGTGCGCGCCACCAAGCGGTTCGCGCGCCGTCAGGACTCCTGGTTCCGGCGCGATCCGCGGGTCCACTGGCTCAGCGGAGCGGCGGCGGACCGGGAAGAACTCCTGAGTAACGCGCTCGCGTTGGTTGAACGGGCGGTCACAGCCTGATCACGTGATGGCATCGGGACGCTCCGCTCGTCATTGAGGCCCTCGCGGGCATGCCATCATCAAGCTCCGATCGTGGTGTCTGGAGTTGGGAGGGCGCGTGGCGATGGAGGCCGGCCCTCGCAACGCATCGCAGCAAGCAGCGCGGGACTCGCCGCAGGGCGAGCCCGGGCCGCTGACCCCTGACGGCCCCGACGAGGTCCCTGCCCTCCCCGAGCTGCTGGGCCCGGCCCTCGACGAGGCGGAGGAGTTGGGGGAGCCGGGTGAGCCTGGCTCCGGGGAGTCCTTCCGCGAGCTGCGCCCGCCGCGTCGGATGCGGATCTGGCAGATCGCGCCGATCGTCGGCCTCGCCATCCTCGGCTCGCTGATGTTCGCCTTCCCGCTCGCCTTCGAGTTCGGCGACGGGGGCGCGGTCGTGGCCATGCTGGGCCTGCTGCTGAGCTGCTGCGCGGCGGGCTGGGGTCTGATGGCCGCCCGCCGGGTGGGCTACACCTGGCCCGGCCTGCCGCCCCGGGGCTCCGGCCGCCGCCCGGACTGGCGCTTCGTGGTGCTCTACGTGGTGATCGTGGTGCTGCTCGCGACTCTCACCTTCTGGCGCGTGGCCCGCCTGCGCTAGGGGCCTCCCCGTGCCCGTACGGCGCGGAGCGACGGCCCGTGCGGCGCGCCGTAGGATCGAGGGATGAGCAACGCGCCCCGGCTGCGGTTCCTGAAGGGCCACGGCACCGAGAACGACTTCGTCATCGTCCCCGACCCGGACGGTCGGCTGGAGCTGTCCGCCGCCGCCGTCGCCCGGATCTGCGACCGCCGCGCCGGTGTCGGCGGCGACGGGCTGATCCGCGTCGTACGGTCGTCGGCCCACCCCGAGGCGCGGGCCATGGCCGCCGAGGCCGAGTGGTTCATGGACTACCGCAACGGCGACGGCAGCATCGCCGAGATGTGCGGAAACGGCGTCCGGGTGTTCGCCCGGTATCTGCGGCGGGCGGGGCTCGTCGAGGAGGGCGATCTGACGATCGCGACCCGGGCCGGACTGCGGCACATCCACATCGCCAAGGCCGCCGGGGGCCCCGAGGGCACCTCGGGCGGAGGCACGGACGAAGGCGCGGACGGAGGCGCGATCACCGTCGGCATGGGCAAGGCCGTGCTCCCCGAGCCCGGCCCCGACGGCGGTATCACCGTCGCGGTCGGCGACCGGACCTGGTCCGCCCGCAACGTGAACATGGGCAACCCGCACGCGGTCGCCTTCGTCGACGACCTCGCCCAGGCCGGGGACCTGTTCACGGCTCCCGCCGTCCACCCCGCCTCCGCGTACCCGGATGGCGTCAACGTCGAATTCGTCGTCGACCGCGGGCCGCGGCACGTCGCGATGCGCGTGCACGAGCGCGGCTCCGGCGAGACCCGTTCCTGCGGCACCGGCGCCTGCGCCGTCATGGTGGCCGCCGCCCGCCGCGACGGGGCCGACCCCGGCGTCACCGGTCGGCCCGTCACATACACGGTGGACGTGCCCGGTGGGCGACTTGTGATCAGCGAGCGGCCGGACGGTACGGTGGAGATGACGGGCCCTGCCGTGATCGTCGCCGAGGGGGAGCTTGATTCCGTATGGCTGGACACGGCCCTCGACTGACTCGTCCCTCTCATGGGTGATCCGTTTCACTCTGGGCGAGAGCCGGTCGGCCGTGCGTGGTGGGCTCGATAGCATCAAGCACCGGCCCGGGGGAGTGCCCACGCCGGTTGACGCTCGACGCCGCCGGAGGTGCCCATGAGCGCAGAGGCCCCAGATCAAGCCGCTCTCGGCCGCAGGCGCGGCCTCCCCCGTATCGATCTGCGCAATATCCGCAGATTCGGCCGGGCCGCGCTGCTGGGACCGGCGTCACGGGACCGGCTGCCGGACGCGATCGAACACGTCGCGAAGGTGCACCGCGCCTACCACCCCGGCGCCGATCTGGACGTGCTGCGCAAGGCGTACGTCCTCGCCGAGTCCTCCCACCGCGGCCAGATGCGCAAGAGCGGTGAGCCGTACATCACCCATCCGCTCGCCGTCACGCTCATCCTCGCCGAACTGGGCGCCGAGACCACCACATTGACCGCTTCCCTGCTCCACGACACGGTCGAGGACACCGAGGTGACGCTCGACCAGGTGGGGGAGGAGTTCGGCGAGGAGGTGCGCTATCTCGTCGACGGCGTCACCAAGTTGGAGAAGGTCGACTACGGGGCGGCGGCCGAGCCCGAGACGTTCCGCAAGATGCTCGTCGCCACCGGCAACGACGTCCGGGTGATGTCGATCAAGCTCGCCGACCGGCTGCACAACATGCGCACCCTCGGCGTGATGCGCCCCGAGAAACAGGTCCGCATCGCCAAGGTCACCCGCGATGTTCTGATCCCGCTGGCCGAACGGCTCGGCGTGCAGGCGCTCAAGACCGAGCTGGAGGACCTGGTCTTCGCGATCCTCCACCCCGAGGAATACGCCCGCACCCGGGAGCTGCTCCAGGTCCACGCGGGCCGACCCGATCCGCTCGCCCGCGCCGCCGAGGACGTACGGGCCGTGCTGCAGGAGGCAGGGATCACCGCCGAAGTCCTGGTGCGCCCACGCCACTTCGTCTCCGTCCACCGCGCCGGGATCAAGCGCGGCGAGCTGACCGGATCCGACCTCGGGCGGTTGCTGGTCCTCGTGGCCGAGGACGCCGACTGTTACGCGGTCCTCGGCGAGCTGCACACCTGTTTCACCCCGGTGATCTCGGAGTTCAAGGACTTCATCGCCGTCCCCAAGTTCAACCTCTACCAGTCGCTGCACACGGCCGTGGCCGGGAGGACGGGCGAGGTCGCCGAAGTCCTCATCCGCACCCACCAGATGCACCGGGTCGCCGAAGCCGGGGTGATCGCCCTCGGCAATCCGTACGCCCCGACCGAGGCGGCCGCCGCGCCCGAGGGCGAGCGGGCCGATCCCACCCGCCCCGGCTGGCTGTCCCGGCTGCTGGAATGGCAGAGTGCCACGCCCGACCCCGACATCTTCTGGACCGCGCTGCGCGA
Organism: Streptomyces sp. NPDC007983; assembly: GCF_042958345.1. Lineage (NCBI taxonomy): Bacteria > Bacillati > Actinomycetota > Actinomycetes > Kitasatosporales > Streptomycetaceae > Streptomyces > Streptomyces sp. NPDC007983. The sequence goes on along the minus strand of NZ_JBIBJI010000017.1, from coordinate 135,205 downwards.
CGACCTCGCCCAGGACCGGGAGATCACGGTCTTCCGGTCCGACGGCGGCACCCTGGGCCTGCCCGCGGGCGCGAGCTGCGTGGACGCCGCGTACGCCCAGTACGGCGAGGATGCCCACTCCTGTATCGGGGCCAGGGTCAACGGGCGGATCGCGACGCTCAGCACCGTGCTGTGCGACGGGGACACGCTCCAGCTGCTCATGGCGGGTGACGCGGCGTCGTCCGGGCCGTCACCGGAATGGCTCGACCACGCCCGTACCCCGGCCGCGCGCATCGCCATCAACCGCTGGCTGGCCGCCCATCCGGCCGGCCCGGCGCACGAGCCGCCGCAGGGCGAGGCGCCCGGTGCCGAGCACCTGCACGGTCCCGCGGAACCGGAAGAGGCCGAGCCGGGGGAGGCCGGGCCGGATGACTCCGGGCCGGACGAGGCCGCGCTCCCCGTGGCCCCCGTCGGCCGCCCGGAGGCGGGCATCGTCGTCGACCTGCCCGGTGTGATCGTACGGCTGGCCCGGTGCTGCACCCCCGTACCACCGGACGCGATCACCGGCTTCGCGGTGCGCGGCGGCGCCGTCACCGTCCACCGCGAGCGGTGCCCCGCCGTGGCGCGGATGACCGCGGCCGGGCGGGCCCGGGTCGGGGTCCGCTGGTCGGAGGAGTACGACGGGGACGGGGGCGACTACCGGGTCACCCTCTTCGCGGAGGCGTTCAGCAGGCCCCATCTGCTCGCGGACCTCACCGAGGCCATCGCCGCGGAGGGCGCCGAGGTGGTCGCCGCCGCCGTCGAACCGCCGCGTGAGCAGCGGGTCCGCCATACGTACACGCTCCAGCTGTCCGACGCGGGCCGGCTGCCGACCCTGATGCGGGCCATGCGCGACGTCCCCGGGGTCTACGACGTGACCCGGGAGGGCCGCCGCGTGGCGACCGCCCGTTCCTGAACTCCTTCGGGTGGATCGGGCCCGGGTCGGACTGCGCCCCCGCCCGGGCGCTGGTAGCCGTAAGGCATGACGCATTCTCCGGGCCCCCGCCCCGGTCCCCTCCCGCGGCTGGCCCGTCCCCTCCCGCGGATGGGGCGCCGCAGGACCGCCCTCGTGGCCGTCGCCCTGGCCGCCGTGCTCGCCTCGGTCGGCCCGTCATCAGCCGCCGGGCCGGTCGGCGCCACGGGCCCGCGGCCGCTCGGCATCGGCGACCCGCTCTACCCGCGGCTCGGCAACCCCGGGTACGACGTCACGGCGTACGACATCGCCCTGGACTACCGCCGCCCGGACCGGCCGCTGGACGCCGTCACCACCATCGACGCCCGCGCCACCGCCGGACTGCGCACCCTCAATCTGGACTTCGCCCAGGGCACCGTGCGCTCCGTACAGGTGGACGGCGCGCCCGCCGCGTTCGTCACCGCGGGCGAGGACCTGGTCATCACCCCGCGCACCAGGATCGAGCGGGGCGCGGGCTTCCGGGTCACCGTCCGGCACACCAGCGACCCGGGGGACGGCGCGAGCGGTGGCTGGGTCCGCACCCGGGACGGGCTGGCCATGGCCAATCAGGCCGACGCCGCCCACCGGGTCTTCCCGTGCAACGACCATCCGTCCGACAAGGCGCGCTTCACCTTCCGGATCACCGCGCCGAAGAACCTCACGGTCGTCGCGGGCGGTCTTCCGGCCGGGCACGTCCGCGACGGGGCGCGCACCACCTGGTCGTACCGCCTCGCCCATCCCATGGCCACCGAGCTGGCGCAGGTATCCATCGGCCGTTCCGCCGTGCTCCACCGCACCGGCCCGCACGGGCTGCCGGTGCGCGACGTGGTGCCCGCCGCGGACCGCAAGAAGCTCGCGAAGTGGCTCGCGCGCACTCCGGGCCAGCTGACCTGGATGGAGAAGAAGGTCGGACCGTATCCCTTCGAGGACTACGGCGTGCTGATCTCCCGCGCCACCACGGGCTTCGAACTGGAGACCCAGACGCTCTCGCTCTTCGAACGCGGTCTCTTCACCGACGACGAGTTCCCGCGGTGGTACGTGGAGTCGATCATGCTGCACGAGCTGGCGCACCAGTGGTTCGGCGACAGCGTCAGCCCGCGCCGCTGGTCCGATCTGTGGCTCAACGAAGGCCACGCCACCTGGTACGAGGCGCTCTACGCGGAGCAGTACGGCAAGGCGAGCCTGGAGCGCCGGATGCGGCTGGCCTACGAGCAGTCCGACGCGTGGCGCGCCGCCGGAGGGCCACCCGCCGCGCCCAGGCCCGCCGAGCCCGGCAAGCAGATCGGGCTCTTCCGGCCGGTCGTCTACGACGGAAGCGCCCTGATCCTGTACGCGCTGCGGCAGCGGATCGGCCGGGCGGACTTCGAGCGGCTGGAGCGGCAGTGGGTGGTCCGCCACCGTGACGGCGTGGCCTCCACCGCCGACTTCGTCCGGCTCGCCTCGGAGATGGCGGGCCGGGATCTGAACGGCTTCCTGCACCCCTGGCTGTACGGGGAGAAGACGCCGAAGATGCCCGGGCACCCCGACTGGAAGACCGCCCCGAGCCCGGACGCGAAGCCGGGAGCCAAGGCGGGTGCCGAGCAAGGGACGAAGCCGGGTGCGAAGCCGGGCGCCAAGACGGGCGCCGGGCCCGCGGCCCACTCCGCCCCGCGCGGCCCGGCGGCGCGCCGGAGCGCGAAACCCGAGTGACGGCCCTGCCGTCACGTGCGACCATCGAGGGGTCGGCGTCGCCGCCGGAGCGGTGGGGAATCCCACGGGCCCCTCGTGCGTTGTCGACAGTGACGATGTCCCTCGACGTAAGGATTCCTTTGACCCACTCCTCTTCCCTTCCGCAGGACCGGCAGCGCCTCGCCGAGAGCCTTCGGGCCGACGCCCTGATGGAAGAGGACGTCGCCTGGAGTCACGAGATCGACGGGGAGCGTGACGGCGACCAGTACGACCGCTCCGACCGCGCCGCGCTGCGGCGTGTGGCGGGACTCTCCACCGAGCTCGAGGACGTCACCGAGGTCGAGTACCGGCAGCTGCGCCTGGAGCGCGTGGTGCTGGTCGGCGTCTGGACGTCCGGCACGGTGCACGACGCAGAGAACTCCCTGGCGGAGCTGGCCGCGCTCGCGGAGACCGCGGGCGCCCTGGTGCTCGACGGCGTCATCCAGCGCCGCAACAAGCCCGACCCGGCGACGTACATCGGCTCCGGCAAGGCCGAGGAGCTGCGCGATGTCGTGATCGAGTCCGGTGCCGACACCGTCGTGTGCGACGGTGAGCTGAGCCCGGGCCAGCTGATCCATCTCGAGGACGTCGTCAAGGTCAAGGTGGTCGACCGCACCGCCCTGATCCTCGACATCTTCGCCCAGCACGCCAAATCCCGCGAGGGCAAGGCGCAGGTCTCGCTCGCCCAGATGCAGTACATGCTGCCGCGGCTGCGCGGCTGGGGTCAGTCGCTGTCCCGGCAGATGGGTGGCGGTGGCTCCGGATCGTCGGGCGGCGGTATGGCCACCCGTGGTCCCGGTGAGACCAAGATCGAGACGGACCGGCGCCGCATCCGCGAGAAGATGGCGAAGATGCGCCGCGAGATCGCCGAGATGAAGACCGGCCGCGACATCAAGCGGCAGGAGCGCAGGCGCCACAAGGTTCCCTCGGTCGCCATCGCCGGGTACACCAACGCGGGCAAGTCCTCGCTGCTCAACCGGCTCACCGGCGCGGGCGTGCTGGTGGAGAACGCGCTGTTCGCCACCCTGGATCCGACCGTGCGCCGGGCCGAGACGCCCAGCGGGCGGCTGTACACGCTGGCGGACACGGTCGGCTTCGTCCGCCATCTGCCGCACCACCTGGTCGAGGCGTTCCGTTCCACCATGGAGGAGGTCGGCGACGCCGATCTGATCCTCCATGTGGTGGACGGCTCGCATCCGGCGCCGGAGGAGCAGCTGGCCGCGGTGCGCGAGGTGATCCGTGACGTGGGCGCGGTCGACGTGCCCGAGATCGTGGTCATCAACAAGGCGGACAAGGCCGATCCGCTCGTGCTGCAGCGGCTGCTGCGCATGGAGCGGCGCGCGATGGCCGTCTCGGCCCGCTCCGGGCAGGGCATCGACGAACTGCTCGCGGTGATCGATGACGAGCTGCCCCGGCCGCAGGTCGAGATCGAGGTACTGGTGCCGTACACCGACGGCAAACTGGTCGCGCGTACGCACGCCGACGGCGAGGTGATCTCCGAGGAGCACACCCCGGAGGGCACTCTGCTCAAGGCGCGGGTGCACGAGGAGCTGGCAGCCGAGCTGCGGCGGTTCGTACCGGCCGCGGCAGGTACGCGGCAGTAGAACGGAACGGCGCACTCACGGCGAAGGCCCGCCCCCATCCCGGGGGCGGGCCTTCGCCGTTGCCGACCGCGGGTGACTACCGCCCCGCGAACTTCTTGCTGACCGCGTTGTAGACGCCCTTGGCCTCGGGGCCCAGGTGCGGGCCCGCCAGCCAGGTGGCGTTGGACGGGCCGATCGAGGTGTTGGACACCAGCGCGGGCTTGCCGTCCGCACCGTTCGCGACCCAGCCGCCGCCAGAGGAACCGGCGGTCATCGTGCAGCCGATGCGGTACATGGTCGGCTGCTTGGCGTCCAGCGACAGCCTGCCCGGCTTGTCGGCGCACTGGTTCATCTTCTGGCCGTCGAACGGCGGGGCCGCCGGGTAGCCGGTGGCCGTGATCTCGTCTATGGACTTCACGGCCGGGGCGTTGAAGTCGACCGGCAGCGCGCCGCCGACCGTCTCCTCCAGCGACTTACCGCCGCTGACCTCCGGCTTCACATGCATGACCGCGAAGTCGTACGGGGCGCCCTTGCCGCCGGTGGCCGCGCCGCTGTCGATCCACTGGGAGGAGGTCTGCGCCCAGTCGGCCCACCAGACGCCCTTGGGGGCGAGTTCTTCCCGGGTGGCGTTCTCCAGCTCGGCCGCCGACTTGCCGGAGTCGTTGTACGAGGGCACGAACATCAGGTTCTTGTACCAGCCGCCGCCCTTGCCCGCGTGGACACAGTGGCCCGCCGTCCAGACCATGTTGGACTTGCCGGGGTGGGCGGGGTCCTCGACCACGGTCGCGGAGCAGACCATCGACCCCTCGGGGCCGTCGAAGAAGACCTTGCCCGCGTAGGGAACGCGGGAGCTGTACGGACTGCCGACCTCCTTGGCCTTCACCGGCTGCGGATCGGGATCGGTCACACCCTGGTCGTCCGCGATGTCACTGTCGTCGACCGGCTTGTCCGGCTCCTGGGCCTCCCGCATCCGGTCCGGCTTCCACAGCCCCTTGATGATCGGGTTGATGAAGTCGCCCGCCTCGCGGAGCCAGTCGTCCCGGTTCCACTTGTTCCACGCGCCGTTCTTCCACTGGTCCAGATCGACGCCGAGGTTCTTCAGCTTGTCGTTGAGGTTGTCGGGCAGCTTGATGTCGTCCGCGCCCCGCTGGTCCGACGATGCGGACGCCTCGGCATCGGCCGAGTCGTCCGACGATCCGCACGCGGTGGCGGTGAGCGCCAGCACGGCGGCGACGGCCGCCGTGGCGAGCGCGGGCCGGCGTTTGAAAGGCATGGGCGGGACTCCCCCTGATGATCTGAACTGCTTCATGGCCTGTCCGGAATTGTCATGCTCCCCCCGACAGTGGGGCGATCCCCCACTATGCCGGTGCCGCCTACGACGGCTACAGGCGGGTCCCTGGTTCCCAGCGGCAAGGATCTTCGGTCAGCCCGTGATCCCGGGCCTGACCCGTCGTTGGTACGTACGGGGGACAGCCGGAGGGTGTTCAGCAGCGAGAGGACCGTGAGCCGTGGCCATGACCCAGCTCCCGCCGATGACGCCGGACCCTTCGCCGCCCGTCGTGCCGGACGGCGACGGGTCCGGCGAGGACGCTCCGGCCATCCTGCGGCGCCAGTCGCTACGGGAGTCGGCCGCCCGCACCTACGCCCGAGCGCTGCCCATCGTCCCGGTGCGCGCCCGCGGGCTCACGATCGAGGGGGCAGACGGCCGCCGCTACCTCGACTGCCTCTCCGGGGCCGGGGCGCTGGCGCTCGGGCACAACCATCCGGTGGTGCTGGAAGCGATCCGCGCCGTCCTGGACTCGGGAGCCCCGCTCCAGATCCTGGACCTCGCCACGCCGGTCAAGGACGCCTTCACGAACGAGCTGTTCGCCACGCTGCCGCCCGAACTCGCCGCACACGCACGCGTGCAGTTCTGCGGACCCGCGGGCACGGACGCCGTCGAAGCCGCACTCAAGCTGGTACGGACCGCCACCGGGCGAGACGGCCTGCTGGCCTTCTCCGGGGCCTACCACGGGATGACGGCCGGAGCGCTGGCCGCCTCCGGCGGAGCCCCGGCGGTGAGCGTGACCCGGCTGCCCTTCCCCTACGACTACCGCTGCCCGTTCGGGGTGGGCGGTGAGTGCGGCGCGGAACTCGCGGCGCGCTGGACCGAGCGGCTGCTGGACGACCCGAAGGGCGGGGCGGGCGCACCGGCCGGGATGATCCTCGAACCGGTGCAGGGCGAGGGCGGGGTGATTCCCGCGCCGGACGGCTGGCTGCGCCGGATGCGGCAGATCACCGCGGCCCGCGGTATCCCGCTCATCGCGGACGAAGTGCAGACCGGGGTGGGGCGCACCGGTTCTTTCTGGGCGGTCGGACACAGCGGCGTGGTGCCCGATGTGATGGTGCTGTCCAAGGCCATCGGCGGCAGCCTGCCGCTGGCCGTCGTGGTCTACCGGGAGGAGTTGGACGTCTGGCGGCCCGGCGCCCACGCGGGCACCTTCCGGGGCAACCAGCTGGCGATGGCGGCGGGCGCGGCCACCCTCGCGTATGTCCGCGAGAACGGCCTCGCGCAGCGGGCCGCGGTCGTCGGCGAGCGCATGCTGACGCGGCTGCGCGCCCTCGCCGCGCGGTGGCCCCACATCGGGGACGTCCGCGGCCGCGGCCTCATGATCGGCCTGGAACTGGTCGACCCGGCGGAGCCGGGCCCCGGCCCTGAGTGCCCTGAGTGCTCTGAGTGCTCTGAGCGACCCGAGGCCACGACCGACACCCCCGCCGTGACCAGCGGTGCCGTCGCCGGTGCGGACGGCCATGCCGGCGGCCGTACGCACACCGCTGCCGCGGCCCGTCCCGCCGCACCGCTGCTGGCGGCCGCCGTACAGCGGGAGTGCCTGCGCCGCGGCCTGATCGTCGAACTCGGGGGCCGCCACTCCGCCGTGATCCGCCTCCTTCCACCGCTGACCATCACCGACGAGCAGGTCGAAGCCGTCCTGGACCGGCTCGCCGATGCCCTGGAGGGCGCGATCCGCGCTCTCGGCGACCGCTCCGCCCATGAACTCCCGCCATCCGCCCCGCCCGTCACCGGAGGCCGCCGGTGACGGGCGGGACGGCCGTAAGACCGCCCCACCACCGCACCATCGAAGGAGGCAGGCGCGAGGCTCCCGGCGTGAAGGCCGTGACGCGAGCGCCGCACCCACCATGCCGCACTCCCCTGGGCGAGCCCCCCTGCATTCCCAGCCGGACCCGGAGGACGGTGCCATGAGCGACCGTATGGCCCACACCCCCGCCGCCGGGCGTCCCCCATCCGGAGGCGAGGCACCGCCCGCCGTGCCCTCCGCGGCACCAGGGGTGGCCGTGGAGACGACGACGCGCTTCCCGCTCGCGACCGCGCTGCCGGAACCGCAGCCGCGGATGTCGCCCCCGGCTGCACCGCCCGAGCCGGCGACACCCCCGGCCGCGACGCCGACCGCCCAGCCCCCCACCGTCGCGCCGCTCGTGCCCCAGTCGCCTGCGGCCGTCGCCGCGGGGGAGGCCGCCGGACTCCCGCCCGCGCCGCCCCTGACCGCACCGCCCCTGACCACGCCGCCCCGGGTAACTCCGGCCCGGCCCGCGCCGGCTCAACCCGCACCGACCCAGGCCATGGCACCAGCACCTTCGGCAGCCTCTGCCGAGCCGCCCCACCTCGTGACGGCCCCGGTACCGCGTCAGGACCACAGCGGTCCTGACGCTCCAGAGGGCCCCGCTCCCACCGCCGGGCAGGACCCGCTCGACCATCCCGACCCGCAGCTCGCCGCCGACACCGCGGGGGTCGAGAACCTGCTGCGCTGCTGGGTACGGGAGACCGCCGCGGGCCCCCCGGACGGTGACACCCTGCGCATCCCCCTTCCCGCGAGCGGCACCTCCCTCCAGGCGCCCGTGCGCTACTGGTCGGCCACCGGCTGGCACCGCTTCGGCGCACCTGTGCTGGAACACGGCCCCTGGGACGCCCCGGCCGTGGGCGCGGTGGCCCTCGCGGCGCTGCTCACCCGGGAGGCGGCGTACGCGGCCCGGCAGGACGAAACCGACGCGGAGGCCTCCGACCTCGTCGGCCGGGTCGCGGACTCCGTACGACGCACCGCCCAATTCCTCGCCCACCGCCGGGCCGTGCCCGCCGATCCCGCCGCCGGCACCCCCTTCCTCAGCGCGGAACAGTCCCTCCTTCTCGGTCACCCCCTTCACCCCACGCCGAAGAGCCGCGAAGGTCTCTCCGATGCCGCGTCACCTGTGTGCTCACCCGAATCGCGTGGCTCCTTTCCCCTGTACTGGCTCGCCGTTGACCGGTCCGCGCTCGCCTGCGAGTCGGCCTGGACCGAACGCGGCAGAACCGTGCCGGCCGAGAGGCTGGCCCTCTCTCTCGCGGGCAGCGGTCTGCAACTGCCCCCCGGATCCGTGCCCTTGCCCCTGCACCCCTGGCAGGCCCACGAGATCCGGCACCGCCCGGCCGTCGCCGCGCTGTTCGACGCGGGCCTGCTGCACGACCTCGGCCCGGCCGGCGGACACTGGCACCCCACCTCCTCGGTCCGCACCGTCTACCGGCCCGGCGCGCCCGCGATGCTCAAGCTCTCCCTCGGGCTGCGGATCACCAACTCCCGCCGCGAGAACCTCCGCAAGGAGCTCCGCCGCGGCGTCGAGGTGCACCGGCTGCTGCGCAGCGGGCTGGCCGAGCAGTGGCGGGCCGCCTTCCCCGGATTTCCCGGCTTCGACATCGTCCGCGACCCGGCCTGGCTCGCGGTGGACGGGCCGGACGGCGACCCCCTGACCGGGCTCGACGTCGTCATCCGGCACAACCCGTTCGGCCCGGGCGACGACGCCGTCTGCGTCGCCGGGCTCCTCGCGCTCCGGCCCTGGCCAGGACAGCTCGCGATGCGCTCACGGCTGGCCCACCTCGTCGCCCGGCTCGCCGCCCGCACCGGCCGCTCCCCGGCGGCCGTCAGCGCCGAGTGGTTCCTGCGCTACCTGCGCACGGTCGTACGCCCCGTGCTCTGGCTGGACGGAGAGGCAGGCATCGCCCTGGAGGCACACCAGCAGAACACCCTGGTGCTGCTGGACCCGGAGGGCTGGCCGGTCGGGGGCCGCTACCGGGACAACCAGGGCTACTACTTCCGTGAGTCCCGATATGACGATCTCCAGCGGCGGCTGCCCGGCATCGGCGGGCGCAGCGACACCTTCGTGTCCGACGAGGTCACCGATGAGCGCTTCGCCTACTACCTCGGCGTCAACAACGTCCTCGGAGTCATCGGAGCGTTCGGGGCGCAGCGGCTCGCCGACGAGCGCGTGCTGCTGGCCGCGTTCCGCCGCTTTCTCGCCGACGCCGCGTCCGGCCCCGGCAAACTCCGCTCGCGGTTGCCCGCCCGCCTCCTCGAGACACCCACCCTGCGCTGCAAGGCCAATCTGCTCACCCGCCTGCGCGGCCTGGACGAACTCGTGGGGCCGGTCGACACCCAGTCCGTCTACGTCACCATCACCAACCCCCTTGTCACGTCCGCCGCTTCCACGGCATGACGTCCGTCCATCCCGCTGCCCACGCCCCTCACGGCGCGTCTGAGATCCATGAGAGGAGAGCGTCGCCGTGCCGCACTCCGACTCCAGCACCGACGACACCATCGACATGCGGATGCGCCAGGAAGAGGACACCGCGCGAATCCCCGAGAGCCAGCTGAGCGGCTTGGATTTCGACAGCAGCCCCGACCTCCTCGACCGCATCGCCGAATGGGGCCCCACCAGCACCCCGGTGGGGGCCTTCCAGCTGGTCCCGGTCCGCATCGGGCGCGATCTGCGGCTCATCGCCCGATGGATGAACGACCCGTCCGTGGCCGCCTTCTGGGAACTCGACGGCCCGGACGACATCACGGCGAGCCACCTGGGCGGCCAGCTCGACGGTGACGGCCGGAGCGTGCCCTGCCTGGGAGTGCTGGACGGCGTACCGATGAGCTACTGGGAGGTCTACCGCGCCGATCTCGACCCGCTCGCCCGGTACTACCCGGCCCGGCCGCACGACACCGGCATCCACCTGCTCATCGGCCGCGTCAGCGACCGCGGCCGGGGCCTCGGCGCGACCTTGCTCCGCGCCGCGGCCGATCTCGTGCTCGAACACCGCCCGTCCTGCGCGCGCGTCGTGGCCGAACCCGACCTGCGCAACACCCCCTCCGTCGCGGCCTTCCTCGGCGCCGGTTTCCGCTTCTCCGCCGAGGTGGAACTCCCCGGGAAACGGGCGGCGCTGATGCTGCGCGAACGGTCCCTGCGCCACCTGCTGTGAGCCATCGTGACCCCCTGTGATCCGCGACGGCCTCCGAACGCCGCCTTTTCCTGTGATACACCGCTCGGCCCGTCCAGGTTCCGCCGATACCACGGGTTCTCTCCGCGGAGGGTGATGCGGCCGTCAACGGGAGTGATGTCGGTGCCGCCGCGTAGGCTGGCACCCCTATGACTGACACGTCCTCGCCTCCACTCGCAGACCTGCTGCACGCCGCCGTCACCGCTGTCGGTGGTACCGAACGCCCTGGCCAGACAGCCATGGCCGAAGCCGTGGCCGAGGCGATCGACGACAATTCCCATCTGCTGGTCCAGGCCGGCACCGGCACCGGCAAGTCGCTCGGCTATCTGGTGCCCGCCCTCGCCCAGGGCGAGCGCGTCGTCGTCGCCACGGCGACCCTCGCCCTGCAGCGCCAGCTCGTCGAGCGCGATCTGCCGCGCACCGTCGACGCTCTGCATCCGCTGCTGCGCCGCCGCCCCGAGTTCGCCATGCTCAAGGGGCGCTCCAACTACCTGTGCCTGCATCGCCTCCACGAAGGGGTGCCGCAGGACGACGCCGACGAGGCCGGGCTGTTCGACCCGTTCGAGGCGGCCGCGCCCACCAGCAAGCTGGGCAAGGACCTGATGCGGCTGCGTGACTGGTCCGACGAGACCGAGACGGGCGACCGCGACGACCTGACCCCCGGCGTCTCCGACCGTGCCTGGTCCCAGGTGTCGGTCACCTCCCGGGAATGCCTCGGCGCGTCCAAATGCGCCTATGGCGCCGAGTGCTTCGCCGAGGCCGCCCGCGAGCGCGCCAAGCTCGCGGAGGTCGTCGTCACCAACCACGCGCTGCTCGCCATCGACGCGATCGAGGGCGCCCCGGTTCTGCCCAGCCACGAGGTGCTGATCGTCGACGAGGCACATGAGCTGGTCTCCCGCGTCACCGGCGTCGCCAGCGGCGAGCTCACCCCCGGCCAGGTCAACCGGGCCGTGCGGCGCGCCGCCAAGCTGGTCAACGAGAAGGCGGCCGACGCTCTGCAGACCGCCTCGGAGACCTTCGAGCGGATCATGGAGCTGGCCCTGCCCGGCCGCCTCGAGACCATCCCCGAGGACCTGAGCTATGCCCTGATGGCGTTGCGCGACGCGGCCCGTACGGTGATCTCCGCGCTCGGCGCCACCCGCGATGCGTCGGTTCAGGACGAGGACGCCGTCCGTAAGCAGGCCCTGGGCGCGGTGGAGAACATCCACCAGGTGGCGGAGCGGATCGTGGAGGCCTCCGAGTTCGATGTCGTCTGGTACGAGCGGCACGACCGTTTCGGTGCCTCGCTGCGCGTCGCCCCGCTGTCCGTGTCCGGGCTGCTGCGCGAGAAGCTGTTCGATGACCGCTCGGTGATCCTCACCTCCGCCACGCTCAAGATCGGCGGGGACTTCAACGGTGTGGCCGCATCGCTCGGCCTCGCTCCCGAGAGCCCGCAGGACCCCGAGGGCGGCGAGGAATCCGCTCCGCGCTGGCAGTCCCTCGATGTCGGCTCGCCCTTCGACTACGCGAAACAGGGGATCCTCTACGTCGCCAAGCATCTCGCCCAGCCCGGCCGCGAAGGCAGCCGCAGCGACATGCTGGATGAGCTGGCCGAGCTGGTGGAGGCCGCGGGCGGGCGCACACTCGGGCTGTTCTCGTCCATGCGCGCCGCCCAGGCCGCCGCGGAAGAGCTGCGCGGACGGCTCGACATGCCCATCCTCCTCCAGGGCGAGGAGACCCTCGGCGAGCTGATCCGGGCGTTCGCCGCCGATGCCAGGACCTGCCTGTTCGGCACGCTGTCGCTGTGGCAGGGCGTGGATGTGCCGGGCCCGAGCTGTCAGTTGGTGGTCATGGACCGGGTGCCCTTCCCGCGCCCCGACGACCCGCTGATGAGCGCCCGCCAGAAGGCCGTGGAGGAGGCCGGGGGCAATGGCTTCATGGCGGTCGCGGCCACGCATGCCGCCCTGCTGATGGCGCAGGGAGCGGGCCGGCTCGTGCGAGCCTCCGGGGACCGCGGCATCGTCGCCGTTCTGGACCCGCGGGTCGAGCGGGCCCGCTACGGCTCGTTCCTGCGGAAGACCATGCCGGACTTCTGGTACACGACCGACCGCAATCAGGTGCGCCGTTCCCTGGCCGCGATCGACGCGGCGGCCAAGGCCGACGGGGCGTAGCGCGCGGGCATACAGCAGGGCCCCGGAACCGGCGCAGTGGTCCCGGGGCCCGGTCGTTGGGCACGCTGGGGCGCGCCTCGGTCAGCCGGTTCAGACGCGCCGCAGCACCGCGACGACCTTGCCCAGAATGGTCGCCTCATCACCGGGAATCGGCTGGTACGCGGCGTTGTGCGGGAGCAGCCAGACATGGCCGTCCTCGCGCTTGAAGCGCTTCACCGTCGCCTCCCCGTCGAGCATCGCGGCGACGATGTCACCGTTCTCGGCGACGGGCTGGCGGCGCACCGTGACCCAGTCCCCGTCGCAGATGGCGGCCTCGATCATCGAGTCGCCGACCACCTTCAGGACGAAGAGCTCACCGTCGCCGACCAGCTGGCGGGGGAGGGGGAAGACATCCTCGACCGACTCCTCGGCGAGGATCGGCCCGCCTGCCGCGATCCGGCCGACCAGCGGGACGTAGGAGGCGGCGGGCTTGCCGGTGGTGTCCGTCGGCTGCGTGCTGGGCTGGTCCGAGCCACGGACCTCGTAGGCCCGCGGCCGGTGGGGGTCACGCCGCAGGAAGCCCTTGCGCTCCAGGGCCATCAGCTGATGGGCGACGGACGAGGTGCTGGAGAGGCCCACCGCCTGACCGATCTCCCGCATGGACGGTGGGTAGCCGCGCCGCTGCACAGAGTCGCGGATGACCTCGATGACGCGACGCTGCCGGTCGGTCAGCCCTGAGCTGTCCGCCCGGATTCCTGGAGGTCGCCCGGGTAGTGATCGGGTCGCCTTCTGTCCCTCCGGGTTCGTGCTCGCGTCGTTGATCGCGTGGGTCTGATTCATCGCGTGCGTCTGTTCGAGTCGGCTCTGGGAGCGCTCCTGGGCGGTAACAGCGGCGCTCTCTGCGGTGGTGGTCACGACGGCCCCTCTCGAGATGTTCTCCCTAGTTGGACAACGGTAGTTGCTTTCGAAAGGTTGCGCCAAACACACGTTCGAGTGAAATATCCCAGATGAGCTGACGTGATCACAGGCTTGGGTGTATAGGCCGGTTCCGGTACGGGCTGAGGGGTGATCTCCGGCCGTGTCCGGCGGCGGGTCCCAGTCTCGCACCCGGCTCCCCGTGGAGCCGGGACCCGTGGGGTTCGCGTAGTCTCGTGCCTGCTTCCGAGCCATGACACGCCATTCGGTGCGATTGAGTGCCAGACACCAGATCTAGTGGTTTGATGGATGTCAGCCACCCACAGCTTGTGGTCCCTGGTGATTCGTTGCCGAGATCTTCGCCTATGCTTGTGGTCGCTTCGACGGGCCCGCGCGGCCGGTCGGGGCTTGTCAGTCATGCGCCGTTCTTGAGGGTGAGGGAGGGTACGGAGTCATGCACTGCCCCTTCTGCAGGCACCCCGACAGCCGCGTCGTCGACAGCCGGACCACGGATGACGGCTGCTCGATCCGCAGGCGCCGCCAGTGCCCCGACTGTTCGCGCCGCTTCACGACCGTGGAGACCGCGTCACTGATGGTGATCAAGCGGAGCGGGGTCACCGAGCCCTTCAGTCGCGACAAGGTCATCTCCGGGGTCCGCAAGGCATGCCAGGGCCGTCCCGTCACCGAGGACGCCCTCGCCAAGCTCGGTCAGCGCGTGGAGGAGGCCGTTCGGGCCACCGGCAGCGCCGAGCTGTCCACCCATGACGTGGGGCTCGCCATACTCGGTCCGCTCCAGGAGCTGGACCTCGTCGCCTACCTCCGCTTCGCCTCCGTCTACCGCGCCTTCGACTCGCTCGAGGACTTCGAGGCCGCGGTGGCGGAGCTGCGTGATCAGCAACGGCCTCCCGCGCACGACCGCGGGCCCGGCGCCGACGGGGCCGCGGAGGCCCCCGCGCCCGTCACCGCCGCCGACTGACCGGCGGCCGAAGATCTGCCCGGGGCGTATCGCGCCGCCGGGTGAAAAACAGAGACACCGTGCCCGGGAAGAAATGGGCACATCAGGGCGTTTTCGCCCGTACTGGGAGGCGGAATGACAGAGACGACGAGCGGCCCCGCACGAGGCTCCCGCTCCAAGGGAAGCAAGAACAAGGGTCTGCGTATCGAGCGTGTCCACACCACCCCCGGCGTGCATCCGTACGACGAGGTGGCCTGGGAGCGTCGTGACGTCGTCATGACCAACTGGCGTGACGGCTCGGTCAACTTCGAGCAGCGCGGCGTGGAGTTCCCCGACTTCTGGTCGGTGAACGCGGTCAACATCGTCACGAGCAAGTACTTCCGTGGTGCCGTCGGCTCCCCGGAGCGCGAGGCGAGCCTCAAGCAGCTCATCGACCGGGTGGTGAGCACCTACCGCACGTCCGGCGAGGCCAACGGCTACTTCGCCTCCCCCGCAGACGCCGAGATCTTCGACCACGAGCTCACGTACGCGTTGCTGCACCAGGTCTTCAGCTTCAACTCGCCCGTGTGGTTCAACGTCGGCACCAAGCAGCCGCAGCAGGTCAGCGCCTGCTTCATCCTCTCCGTGGACGACTCCATGGAGTCGATCCTGGACTGGTACAAGGAAGAGGGGATGATCTTCAAGGGCGGCTCCGGCGCCGGCCTGAACCTCTCCCGCATCCGCTCCTCCAAGGAACTGCTCTCCTCCGGTGGCAACGCCTCCGGGCCCGTCTCCTTCATGCGCGGAGCCGACGCCTCCGCCGGAACGATCAAGTCGGGCGGCGCGACCCGCCGGGCCGCCAAGATGGTCGTTCTCGACGTCGACCACCCGGACGTCGAGGCGTTCATCGAGACCAAGGTCAAGGAGGAGGAGAAGATCCGCGCCCTGCGGGACGCGGGCTTCGACATGGACCTGGGCGGCGACGACATCACGTCCGTCCAGTACCAGAACGCCAACAACTCGGTCCGCGTGAACGACACGTTCATGAAGGCCGTGGAGTCCGGCTCGCCGTTCGGTCTGCGCAGCCGTCTCAACGGTGAGCCCATCGAGGAGGTCGACGCCAAGTCCCTCTTCCGCAAGATGGCGGAGGCGGCCTGGGCCTGCGCCGACCCGGGCATCCAGTACGACGACACGATCAACCACTGGCACACCTCGCCGGAGACGGGCCGGATCACCGCCTCCAACCCGTGCAGTGAGTACATGCACCTGGACAACTCCTCGTGCAACCTGGCCTCGCTCAACCTCATGAAGTTCCTCGAGGACGACGACGCCGGCAACCAGCGCTTCGACGCCGAGCGCTTCGCCAAGGTCGTCGAGCTGGTCATCACCGCGATGGACATCTCCATCTGCTTCGCGGACTTCCCGACCCAGAAGATCGGCGAAACGACCCGCGCCTTCCGCCAGCTGGGCATCGGCTACGCCAACCTCGGCGCCCTGCTGATGGCCACCGGCCACGCCTACGACAGCGACGGCGGCCGGGCCCTGGCCGGAGCCATCACCTCCCTGATGACCGGCACCTCGTACAAGCGCTCCGCCGAGCTGGCGGCCGTCGTCGGCCCGTACGACGGCTACGCCCGCAACGCGGACGCCCACAACCGCGTCATGAAGCAGCACTCGGACGCCAACGCCATCGCCAAGCGCATGGACGACCTGGACACCCCGGTCTGGGCGGCGGCCACCGAGGCATGGCAGGACGTGCTGCGCCTCGGCGAGAAGAGCGGCTTCCGCAACGCCCAGGCGTCGGTGCTCGCCCCCACCGGCACCATCGGCCTGATGATGGACTGCGACACCACGGGCGTCGAGCCGGACCTGGCCCTGGTGAAGTTCAAGAAGCTGGTCGGCGGCGGCTCGATGCAGATCGTGAACAACACGGTCCCCAAGGCGCTCAAGCGGCTCGGCTACCAGCCGGAGCAGGTCGAGGCGATCGTCGCGCACATCGCCGAGCACGGCAATGTGATCGACGCGCCCGGGCTGAAGCCCGAGCACTACGAGGTCTTCGACTGCGCGATGGGCGACCGCTCCATCTCGCCGATGGGGCACGTGCGGATGATGGCCGCCGCGCAGCCGTTCCTGTCCGGCGCGATCTCCAAGACGGTCAACATGCCGGAGTCGGCCTCCGTCGAGGAGATCGAGGAGATCTACTTCGAGGGCTGGAAGCTGGGCCTCAAGGCGCTGGCGATCTACCGCGACAACTGCAAGGTCGGCCAGCCGCTCTCCGCCAAGAAGAAGGAGGAGAAGGCGGTCGAGCAGGCCGCGCCGGAGGTCGAGAAGGTCGTCGAGTACCGCCCGGTCCGCAAGCGCCTGCCCAAGGGCCGTCCCGGGATCACCACCTCCTTCACGGTCGGCGGCGCCGAGGGTTACATGACGGCCAACTCCTACCCGGACGACGGGCTTGGCGAGGTCTTCCTGAAGATGTCCAAGCAGGGCTCGACCCTCGCGGGCATGATGGACGCCTTCTCCATCGCCGTCTCGGTCGGACTCCAGTACGGGGTGCCCCTGGAGACGTACGTCTCGAAGTTCACCAACATGCGCTTCGAGCCGGCCGGTATGACGGACGACCCGGACGTGCGGATGGCCCAGTCGATCGTCGACTACATCTTCCGCCGGCTGGCGCTGGACTTCCTGCCGTTCGAGACCCGGTCGGCGCTCGGCATCCACTCCGCCGAGGAGCGCCAGCGTCACCTGGAGACCGGTTCGTACGAGGCGTCCGAGGACGACGTCGACGTCGAGGGCCTGGCCCAGTCGGCGCCGCGGAGGCTGGAGGCCCCGAAGGCCACCACGACCGCGTCCCAGTCCGAGACGACCGCCCCGAAGGAGGCCCACAGCTCGACCGAGCTGGTCGAGATCCAGCTGGGCCTGAACGCGGACGCACCGCTGTGCTTCTCCTGCGGCACCAAGATGCGCCGCGCGGGCAGCTGCTACCTGTGCGAGGGCTGCGGCTCGACGAGCGGCTGCAGCTGATCGTCCACCCTGAAGGGTGACCTTCGACGCGGGGCGTGGCCTTCGGGCCGCGCCCCGCTCGCGCGCTGGGGGAGCGGGTTGCCGACCTGTGGGAGCCCTGCTCGGGGGCAGGCGTAAGCCGGAGGACTGTAGCGGTTCCGGTATCTCCTGTCACTCGACTTCTCATACGCACCATGAAATTCGGCAACGCCCCGACTGGCGGTGGCACGTGCGCGACGCTCTGTGCAAGCGGAGCCGCGCGTCGTGCCCAGCACGGCCCATGTGACCGAGGAGGTCTTGCTGTGACTGTCGCCGCCTTCGGCAACACGGGTAACGCCGCACAGCTTTTCCGGGGCACCAACCACAGTCCGTCGTACTTCATGCTGAATCGCGCGGGAGTTTCAGGCGGCGGACAGGACATCGTGGATTTCTGTATCCCCTGTAATCCCTACTTCCCCACTCCCGGCATGTTCGACGAGCTGTCGGCCATGCTGCGGGACATTCTCACCTATTACCCCAGCTCCGCCGAGACGATCACGGCCGAATTGGCACATCTGCTCGATCTCCAGCCACAGACCATGGCGATGGGAAATGGATCGACGGAACTCATCACGTGGATCGACCATTTGCTGGTCAAGGACAGCCTGGCCGTCCCGATCCCCACCTTCGGCCGCTGGACGGATCAGCCGGAGGGAACCGGCAAGCGCGTGGACATGTTCCGGTTGCCGGAGCGGCACGGCTTCGCCCTCGATCCCGATGCCTTCGTCTACTTCATACGGCAGCGGGGATCACGCGCCGCCGTCATCTGCAACCCCAACAATCCCGACGGCGGCCTCCTCTCCCGCGACGCCGTCATATCGTTCATGGACTCCCTCTCGGACCTCGACCTGGTCGTCATCGACGAGTCCTTCCTGGAGTTCGCCGACCCTGATTCCGGTCCCTGGCCGAGCGTCGTCGACGAGGCCGTGGTGCGCCCGAACGTCGTCGTCCTGCGCAGTCTGGGAAAGAACTTCGGCCTGCACGGCGTGCGTTTCGGCTACCTGGTGGCGAATCCCTCGCTCGCCGGGAAGATCCGGTCCAGGCTGCCGAAGTGGAACCTCAATTCCTTTGCCGAGATCATTGTCTTCATGCTCAAGGACCATCAGCAGGACTACGAGATGAGCCTGCGGATGCTCGGCCGCGACCGGCAGGAAATGATCGCGCAGCTGGGATGTCTGCCGGGGATGACCGTCTTCCCCTCACAGGGCAACTTCGTGTTCGTCAAACTGCCGGACGGGGCGAACGGTGTGCAGGTGCGGGACCGGCTGCTGTCCGAACACGGCGTGCTGGTGCGCGAGTGCGGCAACAAGCTCGGCAGCAGCAGCCGGTTCATGCGGCTCGTGGTGAGATCGGAACCCGATGTGCAACGGCTGTTGTCCGGACTCAGCAGCGTCCTGTACGGGAGCGCCTGGTACGCGCCCCTCCCCGGCGGGCAGCAGCTGCAGGCGGCGTACGCGCCGAGTCCGGGCATGCGGCTTCCGGGTCCCGGTACCGGAATGCCGGGTGCCGGTGCGGGACTTCCGGGGCCGGGGACGGGGCGCAGGCGGCGCTGACCGGAGGCCTGGGGGAGGTCGGATGCGATCTCTTGTGGTGGCACCCCCCTGTCCATCACCGAAGCCCTGAGTTGACGGTTCGCTGTGTGATGCGGGCCACCGTCGGGGCCGTAGGATGGCGCGGTGCTGGTCAAGTGGATTCGCTGCACCGTGGTGGACCGTCCGGGATTCGAGCGGGGGCAGCGGAAGTGGGCGGGGCTGCCCGGTGAGCCGGGATTCCGGGGGCAGGGCGGAGGCTGGAGCCGGGGACGACCGGACGTGGCGCACATCTTCGCGTTCTGGGAGAGCCGGGCGTTCTACGACTCCTTCATGGCGCGATCGCACAACCGGCTGGCGGCCGCGCAGTCGGGCACGTACCGGAACATGCAAGTCCGGCTCTTCGAGCATCGCTTCGATGTGAAGGTCGGCTTCCAGCCCCGGTTCAACGACGCGGACGTGCTGCGGGTCGCGCACTGCCGCGTGCACGCGGAGCGGGTGGACCACTTCACGCTGGTGCAGGAGAAGGTGTGGAATCCGGCGATGGCCGGATCGCCCGGCATGCTGCGCGGGGTTTTCGGCGAGGCGCCGGGCAACGAGTTCCTCGTGCTGTCGATGTGGAACTCGGCCGCCGAGCACGGGAAGTACCGGGTGGAGCGGGTGGAGCGGCTGGGTTTGCGCGCTCAGACGGAGGCGGACGTGGCCGCGATAGCCGGCGATGTGGTGGGCGTCGAGTCCGCCTGGACGGTCTGAGAAGGCGGCCGCGCCCGGAGACGGCATCGGGGCACGTGGCCTGATCGTCACCCGGCCGGGAGATACGCCCCGGCCCGGACGGCGGCGGCGACCGCTGCCGCCGACTGGTCGGCCAGCGGTGTGTCGATGGGGTCACGGGTGACCAGCGCCCGGAAGAACAGCGGGGCGGACACGGCCCGTACGACCGCCGCGGCGTCGGTGCCCACGGGCGCCTCACCACGCTCGACGGCCCGCGTCACCACGGATTCGCACCGGGCGAACCGCTCGGCGTAGAAGGCACGGAGTGCCTCCGCCGCGCGCGGGGAGTGGAACGCGGCGGCGACGTAGGCGGTCGGCGCGGCCGCGGCCGGCGCGTCGCCGAACGTCTCGGTCACCTCGCGGGCCAGGGCCCGCAGATCGCCGTCGAGGCTGCCGGTGTCGGGCGGCCGCCAGGAGCCCTCCCCGGCGAGGTCGAGTGCGTCGGCCACCAGCCCCTCGACGCTGCCCCAGCGCCGGTAGACCGTCGTCTTGTGGACGCCGGAGTGCTCGGCCACGTACTCGACCGTCAGGCCCGGGTAGCCGTGCTCGGCGAGACCGGTGAGCACGGCGTCGCGGACCGCGGCGCGGGTGCGCGCGGTGCGCCCGCCGGGGCGGACGGTGCCCGGGGTGTGGGCTGTGCTCTCCGCGGACAATCGCAACTCCGATCGCGTTAGTGGGTTTCCTGCGTCACTCCGAGGGTAATGCAACTGTGGTTGTGTTTACCGGCTCGTCGAACGGGCCGCCTGGTGGCGGACGAGGGGAGCGAGGCGGTCTCCGCGCACCCGCTCTAGGGTGGGCGGCATGGCACGACCCCGGCGCATCATCCTCATACGGCACGGAGAATCGGAGGGGAATGTCGATGACTCGGTGTACGAACGTGTGCCCGACCACGCCCTGAGGCTGACCGAGACCGGGCGGCGGCAGGCACTCGAGGCGGGCGTCCGGCTGCGGGCCACCTTCGCCGACGAGCGCGTGTCGGTCTATGTGTCGCCGTACCGGCGCACCCACCAGACCCTGGGTCTCCTCGGCCTGGATCCGTCCCGCACCCGGGTCAGGGAGGAGCCGCGGCTGCGCGAGCAGGACTGGGGAAACTGGCAGGACCGCGAGGACGTGCGGAAGCAGAAGTCCTACCGCGACGCCTACGGGCACTTCTTCTACCGCTTCGCGCAGGGCGAGTCCGGGGCCGATGTCTACGACCGGGTGGACGCGTTCCTGGAGAGCCTGTGGCGCAGCTTCGATGACCCGGCGCATCCGCCGAACGTGCTGCTGGTCACCCACGGGCTGACCATGAGGCTGTTCTGCATGCGCTGGCTGCACTGGAGCGTCGCCGAATTCGAGTCGCTGTCCAACCCGGACAACGCCGAGACACGGATGCTGCTGCTGGGCTCCGACGGCCGCTACCACCTCGACCGGCCCTTCGAGCGCTGGTGTACCCCCGAGCCCTACGGACTCACCGGTTAGAGTGCCCAGCGATGACCGCTGACCGTTACCACCGGGCTCTGGCGAGCCTGCGCGGGCTGTCCGTGGGCGACGCCCTCGGCTCCCAGTTCTTCGTCCCCGCCAACCATCCCTTCCTCAAGCGCCGGGAACTGCCACCCGCCCCCTGGCAGTGGACCGACGACACCGAGATGGGCTGCTCCGTGCTGGCCGTCCTCGCCGAGCACGGCCGGATCGACCAGGACGGCCTCGCCCGGTCGTTCGCCGTGCACCATGATTTCGACCGGGGGTACGGCCCCGCCGTGAACCGGATGCTCCGGCTGGTCAGGGAGGGCGGCGACTGGCGTGATCTGGCCGCCGGGTTGTTCCAGGGGCAGGGATCATGGGGTAACGGCGCCGCCATGCGGATCGCCCCGCTGGGCGCCTGGTACGCGGGCGACGTGGAGCAGGCGACGCATCAGGCGGAGATCTCCGCGTATACCACGCACCAGCACCGGGAGGCCGTCGCGGGGGCGATGGCGGTGGCCGCCGCGGCGGCGGTGGTGGCCGACCCGGCGGGCCACGGCGGGCCGGAAGCCCTGCTGGACCGGGTGGTCGGGGCCGTCCCGCGCAGCGCCGTCCAGGCGGGGCTGCGGCGCGCCCGCGACATGCTGGACTACGGGGACGCCGTCACCGTCGCCGCGGTGCTGGGGTGCGGCCGCCGTACCAGCGCCCATGACACCGTGCCCTTCGCGCTGTGGGCCGCGGCCCGGCACCTGGACTCCTTCGAGGACGCGTTCTGGACGACCGCGCAGGCCGGCGGGGACGTGGACACCACCTGCGCGATCGCCGGCGGAGTGGTCGCGTCCGGGGCCCGCGGCGCACCGCCTCGCGGGTGGCTGGAGCGCACCGAGCCGCTCCCGTCCTGGATCCCGGCGGCGGACTGACGAACGGCAGCGGGCGTCGTCCCAGCTCAGGGCGGGGTGCGCCGCACCGCCGAACAACCGCCCCGCATCGCCGGACAACCGCCCCTGCGCCGCGTCGGGTTGGGTACGGAGGGCCACCGCGGCCGTCCGCGACCGGGCCCGTTCCGGCGGCCCGGGGGCGTACCGCCTGATCCGGGTACACGGCGCCCGGGTGAGCGGCGTAATGTTGTCCTCGCCATGGCCTACCAACCGCCCACCCACAGTGTCGAGCGCTCGCTCCGCGCCACGACAGGAGCCAAGATCGTCGTCGGTGTCGACGAGGTCGGGCGAGGGGCCTGGGCAGGTCCGGTGACGGTCTGCGCGGCGGTCACCGGTCTGCGGCGCCCGCCGACCGGGCTCACCGACTCCAAGCTGCTGAGCCCCAAGAGGCGCACGGAGCTGGCGCACGAGTTGGAGTCGTGGGTCACCGCGCACGCCCTGGGTCACTCCTCGCCCGAGGAGATCGACGACCTGGGGATGACGGCCGCCCTCCGGCTCGCCGCGACCCGGGCTCTCGACGGGCTGCCCGTCCGTCCGGACGCGGTGATCCTCGATGGCAAGCACGACTACCTCGGCGCTCCCTGGAGGGTCCGCACGGTCATCAAGGGCGATCAGTCCTGTGTGGCCGTCGCTGCCGCCTCCGTGATCGCCAAGGTGCGGCGGGACGCGTTGATGGCCGAACTGGGGGACGCACACGCGGACTTCCGGTTCGGGGACAACGCCGGATACCCGTCCCCCGTGCACCGCGCCGCCCTGCGGGAACAGGGGCCCACGCCCCACCACCGGCTGTCCTGGGCCTACCTGGACGGGCTGCCCCGCTGGCGGCACCTCAAGCGTGTGCGCAATACACCTGAATCGGTCGAGCTGGAGGTCGGCGGCCAACTCGGCTTCGACTTCTGAGCAGACCGACCGGTTCGAACCACCACCCGCCGGTGCGAGTCGCACCGACGTTTGATAGACATCAGCCCATGCCTCTCATCCCCGAGGAGCCTCAGATTCACGAGAGTGTCCCGGGTCCTCGCGCGACACCGGCCGCAGGCCGCACCGCGCCGACCCCTCGTCCTGTCCCTGGTCCCGGCCCCCGGCCCGCCCCGCGGCGCCCGGGAAGCCCCGGTCCGAACCGTGGTTCCGCCGGGACCTCGTCGGCTCCGTCGCAGCGCACCACGAGCGATGCGGCGAAGCCCGCGCCGACCGCCCCGGCGGCCTCGGCCACCAAGACGGCCCCCGCCTCGACGGCCGCGCCCCAGATCCAGCTGATCCCCGCCTCGGTGGACGGCGCCCTGGACGCGGCGGACGAGGCGGTCGACCTGCTGCTGGACTCCGGCCGGGCGCCAGGCGACATCCTGGTGCTGACCACCGGGGACCAGCATCCGTGGGCGGCACACGAGTTGTCCTTCGGCGAGGCGTCCTACTGGGCGCAGCACGACGCCGGTGACGATGTCTTCTACGCCGCGGCGGACACCGACCGCGCGGGCGGTCGCCCGGTCGTGGTCGTCGCCGTCAACGGCGGAGCGGACGATGCCGTGGCCGGAGCACTGCCCCAGGCGATGAGCCGTGCCTCGGCGCTGCTGATCGTCTGCGGTGACCCGCAGCGCATCAACAGCCTCATGGCCGCGGGCGTCTGATTCCGCACTTCCCGTACGCCCGGTGCCCGGCAGCCCCTGACGCGCGTCGAGGAGCTGTCCGGCGTCCGGACGATCGGCGGTCACACGGCCGCTGAGCGGTGCAGCACCCCGCGAGCCCCGCCCAGGGGCCGAGGCAGGGGCGCCGCGTCGCCATCGGGTTCGGGTGCGGGGGCGATCCCCAGTGTGGTCCGGAGCGAAGCGGAGTGCGGCCGACGGCCGCCCCGCCCTTCGCCGAGGACCTGCCAGCCCTCCCGGGTCAGGGTGATGTACGCGCCACAGCGCAGCCCGTGCAGGGTGCAGGCGTCCCGCAGCCCCCACATCCAGGCGCCGTCCTCTTCCGTCCACCGGCTCCCACCCTCGCGGCAGTAGAGCAGCACGGCGGTGCGGACCGGCGAGCGGCGCCGCAGATCGTGCGGGATCACCCGGCGCAGCTGGGCCAGGAGCGCGTTGCGGAACTCCCACCCGTCGGGTGCGGTGGAGTCGTGCTGCCTGAACGAGGCGCTGGCCGTGAGGCGTTCCTCCGGATCGAGGACCGCGACGACGGCCGTCGAGGGAGTCGGCAGATGGCGGCTGTGCAGCCCGTGGACGACCTCGCGCGGATTGCGCAGCAGCGGAATGCCGGCGGCGGCCCATTCGGCGGGTTCGAGCATCCGGCCCAGCCGGACAGCGGGATCGGCGGACGGTGGCGGAGCGAAGCCGAAGGTCACGGTCCTCCCTTCGTCTGCGCGCCCATGGTCCGTGCGAGGGTCGGGCGCGGGCGCACGCCACGACACGGCCCCGTCAGGACCACGAGGGGACCGGCACGGGGAGCTTCTGACAATTCTCGCCGGTAGCGCTCGGATGCGGCAATGAGCAGTTGCCACACCTGGCCGGTTTGCGGTTATGTGCCTCCTATATTCCTCACCCCCTCAGGGCCAGCGCCGCCCCTCAGCCCTGCACGGCGAGGACCAGGGGAAACACCGCGGCCGCACCGGCCCGGCGGAGCAGCCGGGCCGCGACGGCCAACGTCCAGCCGGTGTCTGCCAGGTCATCGACGACCAGCACCGGGCCACCGGCCTCGGCGAGGGCCGCCTCCAGGGCGGGCGGCACGGTCAGCGCCCCGTGCAGCGCCCGCAGCCGCTGCGCGCTGTTGGTGCGCGGCACGCGGGTGTCCACCCCGGTGCCGTGGTAGGAGACGGTGCCCAGCAGGGGCATCCGGCCGATGGCGGCGATCCGCTCGGCGAGGCTCTGGATGAGCTGGGGCCGGGTGTGCGAGGCGATCGTGACCACACCCACCGGCCGGGCCGGTGCGTCCGGGGCACCCGACGACCATCCGCCGGGGCCCTTGGCCCAGTCCGCGAGCACGGTCACCACCGCGCTCGCCACATCGTCGGGAACCGGGGTGTCCGGAGCCTGGGGGGCGAGCAGCGGACGCAGCCGGTTTCCCCAGCCGATGTCGGAGAGACGGCCGAGTGCCCGGCCGGCCGCGGCCTGTTCGCCCGCCGGGATACGTCCCTTGAGGTCGACGCCGACCGCGGGCAGCCCGGTCGGCCACATGCGGCGCGGCTCCACCTCCACACCGGGCCGCCCCAGCTCGCCGCGGGCGGCGTCGAGGGAGGCGTCGGACACCTCGGTGGTGAACCGGGCCCCCGCGCAGTTGTCACAGCGGCCGCAGGGCGCCGCTTTTTCGTCGTCCAGCTGCCGCCGCAGAAACTCCATCCGACATTCGCCCGTCGAGGCATAGTCACGCATCGCCTGCTGCTCCGCCTCGCGCTGCCGCGCCACCCACGCATACCGCTCGGCGTCGTAGGTCCAGGGCCGGCCGGTGGCGGTCCAGCCGCCGCGCACCCGCCGCACCGCCCCGTCCACGTCGAGCACCTTGAGCATCGTCTCCAGCCGCGACCGCCGCAGCTCGACCTGCGGCTCGAGCGCGGGCAGGGACACCGGCCGGTCCGCCGCCGCCAGGACGTCCAGGGTGCGGCGCACCTGCTCCTCGGGCGGGAAGGCGAGCGAGGCGAAATAGCGCCAGATCGCCTCGTCCTCGCGGCCTGGCAGCAGCAGCACCTCGGCGTGCTCCACACCGCGCCCGGCGCGGCCGACCTGCTGGTAGTAGGCGATGGGGGAGGAGGGCGAACCGAGGTGCACCACGAAGCCGAGGTCGGGCTTGTCGAAGCCCATGCCCAGTGCCGAGGTGGCGACCAGCGCCTTGACCCGGTTGGCCAGGAGGTCCTCCTCGGCCTGCTGGCGGTCCGCGTTCTCGGTCTTGCCGGTGTAGGACGCGACGGTGTGGCCGCGCTGCCGCAGAAACGCGGTCACTTCCTCGGCCGCGGCGACGGTGAGGGTGTAGACGATTCCGGAGCCCGGCAGCTCATGGAGGTGGTCGGCGAGCCAGGCGAGCCGGTGCGCGGCGTCCGGCAGCGGCAGCACACCCAGGCTCAGGCTCTCCCGGTCCAGCGGCCCGCGCAGCACCAGTGCCCGCGCGCTCCCCTCGTCGTCGCCCGGCTTCTCGCGCCCGCCCGTGCCCAGCTGCTCGGCCACGTCCGCCGTCACCCGGGCGTTGGCCGTGGCCGTGGTGGCCAGCACGGGCACGCCCTGGGGCAGATCGGCCAGCATGGTGCGCAGCCTGCGGTAATCGGGCCGGAAATCATGGCCCCAGTCCGAGATGCAGTGCGCCTCGTCCACGACCAGCAGCCCGGTGGAGGCGGCGAGCCGAGGCAGCACCTGATCGCGGAAATCGGGGTTGTTCAGCCGCTCGGGGCTCACCAGCAGCACATCCACCTCACCCGCGGCCACCTCCGCCTGGATGGTGTCCCACTCCTCGGCGTTCGCGGAGTTGATGGTGCGGGCGTGGATACCGGCTCGCGCCGCGGCCTCCACCTGGTTGCGCATCAGCGCCAGCAGCGGGGAGACGATCACGGTCGGGCCGCTGCCGCGCTCGCGCAGCAGCGCGGTGGCGACGAAATACACCGCGGACTTTCCCCAGCCGGTGCGCTGCACGACCAGGGCCCGGCGGCGATCGGCGACCAGCGCCTCGATGGCCCGCCATTGATCTTCCCGCAGGCGCGCGGAGCCGGTGGGGTCCCCGACGAGGCGGGCCAGGACGCGGTCGGCCGAGATGCGCAGATCTTCGTCGCTCATGCCCCCATGCAACCCGATTCCCCCGACAACGCGCGAACGGGCCCCGCAGCCTGTGGATAACGTTATCCACAGGGCTGGCGGAGCCGACCGGGCTGAGGGACTGTCGGGCCATGACTCGAGACAACGACACGGCCGGCCTGTCCGGCGAGGAGCAGGTCACCCTCCGCAGCCCCGCCGAGCTCGCCGACGCCCTGCCCTATGTCCTGGGCTTCCACCCCGATGACAGCGTCGTGATGATCGCGCTGCACGGCCCGCGCGGCCGGTTCGGCGGCAGGCTCAGGCTCGGCATCCCCCGCGTCCGCGAGGAGTGGCCCGAGGTGTGCGATCAGCTCGCCGAGTGCCTGATCGGGGGCAGCGAGCGGCGTGGTGACCGGCCGGATGGGATCGTGCTGTTCCTGTGCCAGGAACCGGCCGGGGACGAGTCCGGGCGGGATGTGATGGAGCGGCTGCGGCCCCTCGCGCAGCGTCTGCGCACCGCGTGCGGCGGCTTCGAGGTGCCGGTCTTCGAGGCGCTGTGCATTTCCGACGGCCGGTTCTGGTCGTACGTCTGCCCCGACCGGCGCTGCTGTCCGCCGGAAGGGGTGCCGCTCGCCATGCCGGGCACCTCGGTGATGGCCGCGGCGGCGACCTTCGCGGGGGTGCATGTGCGCGGTTCGCTGCGCGAGATGGAGGCCAGGCTCGCGCCGCTCACCGGGGCCCGCGTCGAGGGGCAGGAGCGGGCGCTGGACCTGGCCGGGAGCCGGCTCGTACCGAAGATCCTGGGAGGTATGGACTGTGCCGCCGTGCGGGAGGAGACCCTGGGCCTCGCGCGCCGGATGATGGACCGCCTGCGTGGCGCGCCGCCGATCGCCGACCCCCGCGCGGCCGATACCCGAGACGACGGCCTGCTGGACGACGCGGAAGCAGCCTCGGTGATCATCGGGTTGCAGGACCGGGTGGCGCGGGATAGGGCCGCCCAGTGGATGGAGGAGCCGGACGCCGAGTCGGCGCTGCGGCTGTGGCGCGCGCTGGCCCGCCGCTGCGTCGGCTCGTACGGGGAGCACGCCGCGGCGCCGCTCACCCTCGCCGGCTGGGTCGCCTGGTCCTCCGGTGACGAGCCCTCGGCCCGGGTCGCGCTCGGCCGGGCGCTGCGGGTCGATCCGCACTACCTTTTCGCCAAGCTGCTCCATCAGGCGTGCAACGAGGGGCTCGATCCGGAGCTGTTGCGCCAGTGTCTGCGCCGGGACAGCGCGGACCACGCGGTGCACGCCGCGGTCCACGAGGAGTTGCGGCGTCTCGACGGCACGGCCACCGCGACCGCTCCCGAGCCCGCGGGGGCGGAACCCCCGGCGGCGGACGGCGGAGGGCACCCGGAGCGGACCGGGCGGCGATGGCCGGTTCGCACCTCAGGACCGGGCGGCCCCTCCGGACCGGGCGCGTCGGGCGGCAGGCGCCGGCCGGAGGGCAGGGCACGGACCCGGCGCAGGACGGGCGGGCGCGGCACCCGCAGCCGCCGCTGACCACGGGCGGCGCCGGACGGACCGTCAGGAACGACGCGAGAGGGATCGCCTCATGCGGAAGGAGGTGCGAGCGCCGAACGGGAAAGCGCCTGGGAGAGCGGCTTCGGGAACATCGCGGATCATGCTCAAGAGCCTGATTATCGTCAGGCAGACGACTATGATCGTGTCATGCCCTACGACCCATCGGCCTTCCCGGCTTTCGCCGTCACCGTGGATCTGGTCGTGCTCACCGTGCGGCGGCACGCGCTGTGTGCGTTGGCCGTCCGCCGAGGCGAGCCGCCCTTCAAGGGGCGATGGGCACTGCCCGGCGGATTCGTGCGCGCCGACGAGGACCTGTCGGCCGCCGCGGCCAGGGAGCTGGCCGAGGAGACCGGGCTGCTCGCCCATGACCCGACGCTCCCGGTCCCGCCGAACGCCGCGCATCTGGAACAGCTCGCCACCTACGGCGACCCGAAGCGGGACCCCAGGATGCGGGTGGTCAGCGTCGCGCATCTGGCGCTGGCGCCCGACCTCCCCGCGCCCCGGCCCGGGGGCGACGCGCACAGCGTCCGCTGGGCTCCGGTCGAGTCGCTGCTCGACCAGGAGGGTGCCTTCGGCCGGGACGCCGACCTGGCCGCCCCGCTCGCCTTCGATCACGCCCGCATCCTCGCGGACGGCGTCGAGCGCGCCCGCTCCAAGATCGAGTACTCCTCGCTGGCCACCGCGTTCTGCCCCCAGGAGTTCACGGTCGGCGAGCTGCGCCGGGTGTACGAGGCGGTGTGGGGCGTGGCCCTGGACCCGCGCAACTTCCACCGCAAGGTCACCGGGACCCCGGGATTCCTCGTGCCGACCGGCGGCACGACGACCCGTCAGGGCGGACGGCCCGCTCAGCTGTTCCGGGCGGGGGGCGCCACGCTGCTCAATCCGCCCATGCTGCGTCCCGAGGTATGACGGCCTGTGACACGACGACCCATCAAGGGATGTATGTGCCGACGAAATAGGACATAGCGGGTTACCGTGCTCCGGTACGTCACCAGTCCCCACGTGCCACCGAGCGGTTCCATGCCCCGCGGGAGAAGCCATGATCCAGGCCACCGGACTGACCAGCGCCCGCCGCCGCAACCACGCGCCCGCCATCGACGATCTCACCTTCGAGGCCCCGCCGGGCCGTGTCACCGCCCTGCTCGGCGACCCCGGCGCCGGGAAGACCAGCGCGTTGCGGCTGCTGCTGCAGCTCGACCGGGGCCATGGCTCCGCGTTCTTCCGGGGCCGCCCCCTGCACCGCATCCGCCGCCCGGCCCGCGAGATCGGTGTCCTCCTCGACGATGTCCCGGGGCACCCGGGGCGCACCGTGCGCGGGCATCTGAGAATGCTCGGCGCCGCCGCCGGGGTGCCCGCCGCGCGCGCCGATGTCGTCCTCGATGTCGTCGGCCTCACCGACCTGGCGGACGAGCGCCTCGGCGATCTGGCCTTCGGGATGGAGTGCCGCCTGGGCATCGCCACCGCGCTGCTCGGGGATCCGCACACCCTCGTGCTGGACGAACCGGCCCGGGGCCTGTCGGCCCGTGAGACCGACTGGCTCAACGGACTGCTGCGCGGATTCGCCGACCAGGGCGGTGCCGTGCTGATCACCACCGAGGACGCCGAAGGGGTGACCCGCGTCGCGGACCGTGTCCTCACCCTGGAAGCGGGCCGGCTGGTGGCCGATCAAGCGGTCGACGAGTTCGCCCGTACTCGGCTGCGCCCCCGCGTCGTCGTCCGCTCACCGCTCGCCGGCCGGCTGGCCGCCGTCCTGGAGGAGGAGGCCCACTCCGCCCGGGAGGCGGCGGAGGCCGAGCGGCGGGCGGAGCGCGCGGCGGCGGCCGAGGCGGCGGCTCGGGCCCAGGCTGAAGAGGCCGCGGCCGAGGGCGAGGCCAAGGCCGGCATCAAGGTCAAGACCAGGCTCGGTGGCCTGGGGCGCGCCAAGGACCTGGGCCGCGCCAAGGACGAGGTGAAGGCCGAGGGCGACGCCGCGGCGCCCGGGGGAGTGAGCGCTCCGGGGGCGGACACCGAGCCCGCTACCGTCCCGGTCCCTGTTCCGGCGCCCGGAGCGGCGGCCCACGCGAGCACCGCTGCCCCCGGCAGCGGTGCGGCGGCCGACATGGAGCCCGAGGCCGAGGAGGAGGCGGTCGCCGACCCGTTCTCGGTGGTGCGCGACGACGAGACCCGCATCTCCGTCTACGGCCTCCCCAGCGCTTCCGTCGGTGAGACCGCCTACCGCCACGGCATCGTGGTGCACCGGCTGGTCGAGGAGACCGCCGACCTGGGTCCCGCGACCCCGGCGGGAATCCGCGCCCGCGACCCCGAGGCCTCCCCGTCCCGGGTGCTCCACCGGCTCCGGCTCCCCGGTCCCGCCTGGCCGATGCGGTACGAACTGCGCCGCGCCACCGGAGTGCGCACCGGCTGGCTGATCGGTGCCGTGGCGCTCGTCCTCTCGCTCCTCGCCTCCGTGCTGCTGGCGCGCGAGGGCGGTGGCGGGGAGCTGCACCGGCTCACCGGCTGGCCTGCCGACCTCCCGCTGCCGCCCATCGCGATCGCCGCCGGGCTGCTGGGCGCCCTCGCCTTCGGCGACGAGTTCCGCTATCCGGCGCTGGCCCCCGCCCGGGACGCCGTACCGCACCAGCTCGGTCTGCTCGCCGCCAAGTTCGCCATCTGCGCGGTCGGTGCCACGCTGCTGTCGCTCGGTGCCATCGTCCTCGACAGCGCGGCGCTCCTGCTGCTCGTCGGCGGGAACGCGGTGCCGCTCCCGAGCGACTGGCCGGTGCTGATGGCGAGCGTTTTCGGCCTCACCATCGGCTGCTCATGGGCCGGACTGCTCGCCGCGGGCGTCTTCCGGTCCACCGCGCTCGGGGTGGCCACGCTCCTCGCGGTGCCGCTCCTGGCGGTTCCCGTGGTCCGGCGCGCGATGGACGAGCCGTCGCTGCACTCGCTCGTCGGGCTGCCGCACCGGCTGCGCGCCGTGGCGCTGGACCGTCCGCCCTCCACGCTCAACCGGGGAGTCGCGGCCGTGCTGCGGCTCGCGGGTCAACCCGTGGGGCAGGCCCTGATGCTGTCGGTGGCGGTGCTGTTGTTCGCCTACGCCCTGACCGGGCTGCGCGGCAGAAGAGCCCGCCCATAGGGCCCCGCCGTGGACCGGGACGCAAGGGCCGGTCCACGGCGGGTCTTCACTGCAGGGGTCGGCGTCAGGTGTTCGCGGAGCCGCCCCGGGGCGGCTCGGAAGCGGCGGCGCGAAAGGCAGCTCATGTAGCGGCCGCAACTTCGGTAAAGGGTGTTGCTTTCTGTCCGAATCAGCGTCAATTGTGAGGTAATGGGCGATCACCCTTTCGTGTGCTTTTCACCAAAGACCTCAAGGGCCTCCGGAGCGTCGCCGACAAAGGATGCGTGAGTACCCTTGCGCACACCACCATGACCGCGGCTCGCCCCGCCGACTCCGGCCTCGCCGGCTCGGGCGAGCTTGACCGCTACTCCTACGCCGACGCCCCCGGCGCCGACCGCGGCAGCGCCCCCTCCTGGGACGGCGCGGACGCGGAGATCGGCCGGGTGGGCCGCCGCGGGGCCGGCAACCGGGGCCGCGGACTGCACGGCCAGCTCGTTCAGCAGCTCGGCCAGATGATCGTCTCCGGCGACCTGGGCGCGGACCGCCCGCTGGTCCCGGAGGAGATCGGCCAGCGCTTCGAGGTCTCCCGCACCGTCGTCCGGGAATCGCTGCGCGTCCTCGAGGCCAAGGGCCTGGTCAGCGCCCGCCCCAACGTCGGCACCCGGGTCCGCCCCGTCAGCGACTGGAACCTGCTGGATCCGGACATCATCGAGTGGCGCGCCTTCGGGCCACAGCGTGACGTCCAGCGCCGCGAGCTGTGCGAGCTGCGCTGGACGATCGAGCCGCTCGCGGCGCGCCTCGCCGCGGGGCACGGCCGCGAGGACGTGCAGCAGCGGCTGGCCGACATGGCCGAGATCATGGGGCACTCGCTGACCCAGGGCGACACCCTCACCTTCTCCCGCGCCGACGCCGAGTTCCACGCCCTGCTGCTCCAGGTCGCGGGCAACCGGATGCTGGAGCACCTGGCGGGCATCGTCGCGGCCGCCCTCCATGTCTCCGGGGCGCCGGCCAGCGGCTGTGACCGGCTCACCGAGGCGAGCGTCGGCCACCACCGACGGATCGTCGAGGCGGTCGGGTCGGGGGACGCCGCGGCGGCCGAGGGGGCGATGTGCCAACTCCTGACCGTCCACCCGGACCTCGACCACGCCGAGGTCGGGGTGCCCGCGCCGCGCGAGCACTGACCCGGCGCGCACGGCGCCCGGGGTGTACGGCGTATGGCAAACCGCGGGCGGCGGGTCGCCGGCGGTGAGCGGTGTACGGCGTACGGAGCGGCGTCGCCGGATCCCGCCCGCGGGTTCGGCGGCGCGGCGCGGAACGTGACATGAGACGCGGTACGGGCGGACCGGGAGGGCCGCCCGGGAGCCGGCGCGTGATCGACTCGGAGTTATCTGTCCCGTTGGGTGGGTATTAAGGCCGGTATGCGGTGTGACTCGGGCCACGACGATTGGGCGTAACGCTCTTTGGGGCAGCGCGATGATTAAAGAGGTGGCAGCCGCGGAGGGAATACAGATGTCGCTCGCGACGCTGTACTCGTCCGCACTCCGCCCGCGCGCCGTCGGTTCATCCCTGCCGGCGGTCGTCGGCTCCGGTCCACATCGGACGGGGCCGGAAGCCGTTTCCAACGTTCCGAGAGGTTGTTCGTGTCGGCCAGCACATCCCGTACGCTCCCGCCGGAGATCGCCGAATCCGAGTCTGTCATGGCGCTCATCGAGCGGGGAAAGGCTGAGGGGCAGATCGCCGGCGATGACGTGCGTCGGGCCTTCGAGGCTGACCAGATTCCGCCAACCCAGTGGAAGAACGTTCTGCGCAGCCTCAACCAGATCCTCGACGAGGAGGGTGTGACGCTGATGGTCAGTGCCGCAGAAGCGCCCAAGCGCACCCGCAAGAGCGTCGCAGCGAAGAGCCCGGCAAAGCGCACCGCCACCAAGACCGTCGCGGCCAAGACGGTCACCGCCAAGAAGGCCCCCGCCGCTCCGGCCGCTCCCGCGACCGCCGCGGGCGGCCCCGGCGAGGAGGCGTCGGCGGCGCCCGCGAAGAAGGCCGCCGCCAAGAAGGCCACGGCCAAGAAGGCGGCGGCGAAGAAGACCGCCACCGCGGCGAAGAAGACGGTCGCGAAGAAGACGGCCGCCAAGAAGGACGTCACCGACGAGATCCTCGAGGCCGAGGACGTCATCGAGGAGGTGCCGGCGGGCAAGCCGGCCCCCGAGGGTGCCGAGCCCGAGCCGGAGAACGCGGGCTTCGTGCTCTCCGACGAGGACGAGGACGACGCCCCGGCGCAGCAGGTCGCCGCGGCCGGCGCCACGGCCGACCCGGTCAAGGACTACCTGAAGCAGATCGGTAAGGTCCCGCTGCTCAACGCCGAGCAGGAGGTCGAGCTCGCGAAGCGGATCGAGGCCGGTCTGTTCGCGGAGGACAAGCTCGCCAACTCCGACAAGCTCGCCCCCAAGCTCAAGCGCGAGCTGGAGATCATCGCCGAGGACGGACGCCGCGCCAAGAACCACCTCCTGGAGGCCAACCTCCGTCTGGTGGTCTCGCTGGCCAAGCGGTACACCGGCCGCGGCATGCTCTTCCTGGATCTGATCCAGGAGGGCAACCTCGGTCTGATCCGCGCGGTCGAGAAGTTCGACTACACCAAGGGCTACAAGTTCTCGACGTACGCCACCTGGTGGATCCGCCAGGCGATCACGCGCGCCATGGCCGACCAGGCCCGCACCATCCGTATCCCGGTGCACATGGTCGAGGTCATCAACAAGCTCGCGCGGGTGCAGCGTCAGATGCTCCAGGACCTGGGCCGTGAGCCCACCCCGGAGGAGCTGGCCAAGGAACTGGACATGACCCCCGAGAAGGTCATCGAGGTCCAGAAGTACGGCCGTGAGCCCATCTCCCTGCACACCCCGCTGGGCGAGGACGGCGACAGCGAGTTCGGTGACCTCATCGAGGACTCCGAGGCTGTCGTCCCGGCCGACGCGGTGAGCTTCACCCTGCTCCAGGAGCAGCTGCACTCGGTGCTCGACACGCTCAGCGAGCGCGAGGCGGGTGTGGTGTCCATGCGCTTCGGCCTCACCGACGGGCAGCCGAAGACCCTCGACGAGATCGGCAAGGTCTATGGCGTGACGCGTGAGCGCATCCGCCAGATCGAGTCCAAGACCATGTCGAAGCTGCGCCACCCGTCCCGCTCCCAGGTCCTCCGGGACTACCTGGACTGAGACGGACTGGGCGCGCGCGGCGACAGCGCCAGACGAAGGCCGGGCCTCCTCGGGGCCCGGCCTTCGTGCTGTCCCGGCGGCGTCCCACCCGATCGGCCGAGGGCGGCCCGCCCCGGTTGGACCACTCCAGGATGCGGAACGCGCCGAGCGGGGTGACGCTGGGTGGGCGACTCGCTCCGTACGGTCAGGAGGCTGCATGCGTAGGTCGCTGCCCCCGCTCCCCGCCCGCCTCGCCGTGCTGCTCGCGGCCGCGCTCGCCGCCGCCCTCGCGCTGCTGCTCATCGCGCCCGCCCCGGCGACGGCCGACCGTGCCGTGGTGGGCGGGCACCGGGTCCGTACGGCCGAGGCGCCCTGGGTGGTCGCGCTGGCCAGCCGTGAGCTGTTCGGCGCGAAGCGCTCGGGCCAGTTCTGCGGTGGCGTGGCGGTCGCCCCCACACGGGTCATCACGGCGGCCCACTGCCTGAGCCGGGCGGTCCTGGGCAAGAAGTGGCAGGAGGTGCGGGACCTGCGGGTGATCGTCGGCCGCAATGATCTGCGGGGGACCCGTGGGGTGGAGATGGCACCGGCGAAGGTGTGGGTCAATCCGGCTTACCAGACCGACGACCGGGCCGGCGATATCGCGGTGCTCACCCTGGGGCGCCCGCTGCCGCCCGCCTATGTCATCCACATGGCACGCGCCGGGGATCCGGCCTATCGGCCCGGAAGCCGGGCGGTGGTGTACGGCTGGGGCGACACCGACGGTGACGGCAGCTACGCGCTGACGCTGCGGGCCACGGCCGTACGCCTCCTGACCGACGCGACATGCCGGAGCGCCTACCCCGGTAACGCGGAGGGCGATTATCAGCCGGCTTCGATGGTCTGCGCCGGAGTCACCGGCGGCGGCCGGGATGCCTGCCAGGGGGACAGCGGAGGACCGCTGGTCGCCGGAGGGCGGCTGGTGGGCCTGGTGTCCTGGGGGAGTGGCTGTGCGGTGGCCGGGCGGCCGGGCGTCTACACGCGGGTCTCGGCGGTGGTGTCATTGGTGGCCGCGTATGGCTGAGACGGCCGGGCGGACGCCTCGGGCCCGCCGGGAGTCCCGGGAGAGGGTCCCGGAGTCCTGTGGGCGGGAAGGTGGCAGGGGCCACGACACGAGCGCGGGCGGCCCTCCCCTGGCTGGGGCGGGCCGCCCGACATCCGGCCCTCGGCCGGCTTCGCTCGTCGTCGTGGCGCGAGGCGTCAGCGTTAGTCTTCCGACGCAGACGCCGGAGCGGCGGTCAGCCGCTCGGTCTCGTCCTGTATTTCCGCGGCGATCTTCTTGAGTTCCGGCTCGAACTTGCGCCCGTGGTGGGCACAGAAGAGCAGTTCACCGCCGCTCATCAGGACGACGCGCAGGTATGCCTGGGCGCCGCAGCGGTCGCAGCGGTCAGCGGCCGTCAGCGGGCTCGCGGGGGTCAGAACAGTAGTCACGTCGCCTCTTCTCTAGCTCGACGAGCTGTCGTACCAGGGTCAACATCCAACCAGCCCGATATCGTTCCCGCTCGTGGCTTTTTCTCAAAAATTGCTTCTGAGTGGGCCGGATGATGACGGTTGGCGGCGAATGAGCCGTATTGCGTAGGTTTACGGATTCACGTCGCTTGTCGGATTTTGCCCTCCCGGCCGGGTTGCCGGTTGTTCATGAGGACGTGCCCGGAGCCTAAATGGTTCATGCCTCCAAGGGAACGTGATGTGTGCTTCACGCCAAACGGGCTATCGAACGTACGAGCGAAATCGGGGGTGTCTGGACTAGGATGGACGTTTCACGGGTGGCGGCACGAAGGCTCTATCAGGCCTCGGTACGCTCTGTTGGGCGACCCGTGCCACCATCGTGCCCAGAGTTGGGCCAACAGAAATTCAGCGAGGAGCGAACCGCGTGACCGCCGACACGTCCGTGCCGTCCACTGCGCTGCTGACCGGAGCAGACCGGGGCGGCTCCAACTACACCGCGCGGCACCTTCTCGTCCTCGAGGGGCTCGAGGCAGTGCGCAAGCGGCCCGGTATGTACATCGGATCGACCGACAGCCGCGGTCTCATGCACTGCCTGTGGGAGATCATCGACAACTCGGTGGACGAGGCCCTGGGTGGCTATTGTGACCGCATCGAGGTGCATCTGCACGACGACGGTTCCGTGGAGGTCCGGGACAACGGCCGGGGGATCCCGGTCGACGTCGAGCCCAAGACCGGGCTGTCCGGCATCGAGGTCGTGATGACCAAGCTGCACGCCGGCGGCAAGTTCGGCGGTGGCTCGTACGCGGCCTCCGGCGGTCTGCACGGCGTCGGCGCCTCCGTGGTGAACGCGCTGTCCAGCCGTCTCGATGTCGAGGTGGACCGGGACGGCAAGACCCATTCGATCAGCTTCCGGCGCGGCGTTCCCGGCATCTTCACCGAGTCCGGACCGGACGCCCCCTTCGACCCCTCCGGCGGTCTCCTCAAGGGGAAGCGGGTTCCCAAGACCCGCACCGGCACCCGCGTCCGCTACTGGTCGGACCGGCAGATCTTCCTCAAGGACGCCAAGCTCTCCCTGGAGACCCTGCACGCCCGCGCCCGCCAGACCGCCTTCCTGGTACCCGGCCTGACGCTGGTCGTCCGGGACGAGCGGTCCCTGGAGGGCCGGGAGGGGCCCGTCGAGGAGACCTTCCGCTACGACGGCGGCATCAGCGAGTTCTGCGAGTACCTCGCCCAGGACAAGGCCGTCTGCGATGTGCTGCGCCTGTCCGGCCAGGGCACCTTCAAGGAGACCGTGCCGGTCCTCGACGAGCGCGGCCACATGACGCCGACCGAGGTCACCCGGGAGCTGGGCGTCGACATCGCGCTGCGCTGGGGCACCGGCTACGACGCCACCACCAAGTCCTTCGTGAACATCATCGCCACCCCCAAGGGCGGCACGCATGTCTCGGGCTTCGAGCGTTCGGTCACCAAGACCGTCAACGAGGTGCTGCGCTCCGCCAAGCTGCTGCGCGTCGCCGAGGACGACGTCGTCAAGGACGACGTCATGGAGGGCCTGACCGCCGTCGTGACCGTGCGGCTCGCGGAGCCGCAGTTCGAGGGCCAGACCAAGGAGGTGCTGGGCACCTCGGCCGCCTCCCGGATCGTGGCCAACGTGGTCGCCAAGGAGCTGAAGGCGTTCCTGACGTCCGCCAAGCGCGACGCCAAGCAGCAGGCCCGCGCGGTCCTGGAGAAGATCGTCGCCGCGGCCCGTACGCGGATCGCGGCCCGCCAGCACAAGGAGGCGCAGCGCCGCAAGACCGCGCTGGAGTCCTCCTCGCTGCCCGCGAAGCTGGCCGACTGCCGCAGCGACGACGTGGACCGCAGCGAACTGTTCATCGTCGAGGGCGACTCGGCGCTCGGTACGGCCAAGCTCGCCCGGAACTCCGAGTTCCAGGCGCTGCTGCCGATCCGCGGCAAGATCCTCAACGTTCAGAAGTCGTCCGTCTCGGACATGCTGAAGAACGCCGAGTGCGGGTCGATCATCCAGGTCATAGGAGCCGGTTCGGGCCGTACGTTCGACATCGACCAGGCCCGCTACGGCAAGGTGATCTTCCTTGCCGACGCCGATGTCGACGGCGCCCACATCCGCTGTCTGCTGCTCACCCTCTTCCAGCGCTACATGCGGCCGATGGTGGAGCAGGGGCGGGTCTTCTCGGCCGTACCGCCGCTGCACCGGGTGGAGCTGGTCAACCCCAAGCGGGGCCAGGAGAAGTACATCTACACCTACTCCGACAACGAGCTGCGGGAGACGCTGCTGGACCTGGAGCGCCGCGGCGTCCGCTACAAGGACGGCATCCAGCGCTACAAGGGTCTCGGTGAGATGGACGCCGACCAGCTCGCGGAGACCACGATGGACCCGCGCCACCGCACGCTGCGGCGCATCAACATCAGCGACCTGGAGGCCGCCGAGCAGGCCTTCCACCTGCTGATGGGCAACGAGGTCGCGCCGCGCAAGGAGTTCATCACCAACTCGGCGGCGACCCTGGACCGGTCGCGCATCGACGTCTGAGGTGTCCGTCTCTCCACCCCCGGGTGGAGAGACGGTTTCCACCCGGGATCCGCCCTGGCTCCGATCCCCGTGGCCGGGCCCGTCCGTAGCGTCGGGAGCGTTGTCGTTCCCGCTCCACGGAGGCTCTTGTCATGTCGGGACCCGCCCAGGCCGTGCTCATCGCCGCGGTCGTCGTCATCGTGCTCGTACGGCAGTTCCGTCCGCAGAGGGTGACCGAGGACGCGCGGCGCTGGTGGGTGGTGCCGGTGGTGCTCGGCGCGCTGGCGCTGCGCGAGCCCGGGCTGATCGACCACGATCACCGAGTGGCCGCCGCGGCGCTGCTGGTGGTGGAGGTCCTCGTCGGGGTGGCGACCGGAGTCGGATGGGG
This sequence comes from Streptomyces sp. NPDC007983, assembly GCF_042958345.1. Taxonomy (NCBI): domain Bacteria; kingdom Bacillati; phylum Actinomycetota; class Actinomycetes; order Kitasatosporales; family Streptomycetaceae; genus Streptomyces; species Streptomyces sp. NPDC007983. The sequence goes on along the minus strand of NZ_JBIBJI010000017.1, from coordinate 96,014 downwards.
GTGGACCAGCCGGGTGTGGACGGACGCCTCCGGCGCGGTGTGGGCCCAGGGCGCGAAGACCACGGCGATGGTGTGGGCGGGCGCCATGGTGTGCCGGTTGGTGCTCGCGGGGGTGGGCGCGCTGGCGGGCGTACCGCAGGGCAGCGGTCCGCTCATGCTGTCGCTCGCGGCGTCCCTGCTGCTGCGCGGCGCCGTCGTCATGATGCGGGCGCGGGGGCAGGAGGGGGCCGGGCAGGAGCCGGTGCCCGGCCGGGCCGGTGCGCAGGGCACACTCGGCCGATGACCAGATGGAGGCAGTGGCCCTCGCGGCAGGCGCTCACGCGCCAGGGCGTGCCGCGGATCCGGCTGCTGATCAACGGCGGCATATGGGTGGGCGGGACCGGCTGGCTGCTGGCGGGCGTCGTCCGGGACGACGCCTTCGCGGGGATGCGGCGGGTCGCGCTGATCGGTGCCCTCGCCGGATGCGCGGCCCTGCTGTACGCGCTGCGCCGCGTCACCGTGGACCACCGGCTCGCCCCCGCCCTGGCGCTGCTCGCCGTGCTGGTCGGCGCGGGCGCCGCGCTGCACGCCGCCGGGGCGCGGACCCCGGCCGCCACGGTGTGGGTCGTGAGTGCCGTCCTCGCCATGGAACGGCTGCCGCTGGTGATCGCGCTGGGATGCGCGGCCGTGGCCTCGGGGGCGTATGTGCTCGCCAGTGGCGACTCCCCGCTCACCGAGGCGGTCACGGCCGGGGGTGTGCTGCTCGGTGGCTATGCGCTCCGGCTGGACGAGGAGGCCCGCGGCACCGCCTACCTGCTGCTCGAACAGGAGCGGGCGGCCCGGCGGGCGGAGGCCGAGTCGGCGGCGCTGGCCGAGCGGTCCCGGATCGCCCGGGAGATCCACGACGTGCTGGCGCACAGCCTGTCCGCGCAACTGGTCCACCTGGAGGCGGCGCGGCTGCTGATCGAGCGCGGCGAGGACTCCGCGAAGGTGCTGGACCGGGTGGTCGCCGCTCGGGGGATGGCCCGCGACGGGCTCGCCGAGACCCGGCAGGCGCTGTCCGCACTGCGCGGCGAGATGGCCCCGGTCGAGGACTTCCTGCGGGAGTCGGCCGCGGCCGAGGGCGCCCGCTTCGCGCGGGTGGGCGAGCCGCGGACGCTGACCGCGGAGGCGGGGCTCACGCTCCGCCGGGTCGCGCAGGAGGCGCTGACGAACGTACGCAAGCACGCGCCGGGGGCCCGGGTGGAGCTGCGGCTGAGCTACGAGGCGCGCGCGGTCGCGCTGGAGGTCCGCGACAGCGGCGCCCGTAAGGCACCGGCCGCCGCCGGTCTGACGGCGAGCGGCGCCGGGTACGGTCTGCTCGGAATGCGCGAGCGCGCCGAGCTCCTCGGCGGCACGCTGGAGGCCGGACCGGACGGGGAGGGTTTCGTGGTGCGACTGCGGGTGCCGCTGTGACGGCGCGGGTCGTGGTGGCCGACGATCAGACGGTGGTGCGCGAGGGCATCGTGATGCTGCTGGGGCTGCTGCCCGGTATCGAGGTCGTCGGTTCGGCGGGGGATGGCGAGGAGGCGCTGCGGCTGGTCGCCGAGCTGGCCCCGGACGTCGTGCTGATGGATCTGCGGATGCCCCGCTGCGACGGGGTGGAGGCGACGCGCCGGGTGTGCGAGGAGCATCCGGGTACCCAGGTCGTGGTGCTCACCACCTACGCCGACGACGACTCGCTCTTCCCGGCGCTGCGGGCCGGTGCCCGCGGTTATCTGACCAAGGACGCCGGCGCCGACGAGATCGTCCGGGCCGTGGAAGGCGTGATGTCGGGGGACGCCGGGCTGTCGCCCAAGGTGCAGCGGCGGCTGCTGGAGCGGTTGGCGGAGCCACGGGAGCCGACGGGAGCGGATTCGTCCGGGCCGCTGCCGGACGGGCTCACGCCGCGTGAGGCGGAGGTCCTGGCGCTGGTCGCCGAGGGGCTGTCCAACCCGGAGATCGCGCGCCGGCTGCAGATCGCGCCCGCCACGGTGAAGACACACATCAACAACCTGTTCGCCAAGACCGCGGTCCGCGACCGCGCCCAGGCCGTGCGCTACGCGTACCACCACGGCATCGCCGCTCCGCCCGACACCGATTCCGGGTTGTTCATCACCTGAGTCACCTGATGGGGTGAACGTCCGGTATTGGAGTATCCGGGATCTTCTCCCTCTGTCCATCCTTGGGCACGCCAACGCGGCAGTGAACAAGGAGCTTTCGGGTGGACATGCACGACGCGCGCGATGCCGGGGCGGCCCGGCTGGACGATCCCTGGTACGACGCACTCGCCTCCGGCTGGGACGGGCCGGACGAGACGGCCGGCCCGCCCCGGCGCGCGCGCCCGCCCGCCGCCGAGGAGGTGTACACGGAGGTGCACGGCAGCGCCGCCTTCCAGGAGGTGCGCAGGCGCTACCGCCGCTTCGTCTTCCCCGCGGTCGCCGCCTTTCTGCTCTGGTATCTCGCGTACGTGGTCGCGGCGACCACCGCGCCCGGCATGATGGCCCGCCCGGTGGTGGGAGCGCTCAATGTCGCGATGCTCGCGGGCCTCGCCCAGTTCGCCACGACCTTCCTGCTGACCTGGGCGTACGCCCGCCATGCCCGGCTGCGCCGGGACCGGGTCGCGCTGGAGCTGCGCTGGGTGACGCAGGAGATGATGCGGGGGCATGGGCGGTGACCGGAAATCAGCAGAGCCTCGCGCTCCTGCTCTTCGGCGTCTTCGTGGCCGCCACGCTCGCGATCACCACGTGGGCGAGCCGCCGGCGGCAGGGCTCCCCGGAGGAGTTCTACGCGGGCGGGCGGCTGTTCTCCCCCATGGAGAACGGCTTCGCCATCGCGGGCGACTACATGTCGGCCGCCTCCTTCCTCGGCATCTCCGGCCTCATCGCGCTCTTCGGCTACGACGGGGTGCTCTACTGCGTCGGCTTCCTGGTGGCCTGGCTGGTGGTGCTGCTGCTGGTCGCCGAACTCGTCCGCAACTGCGGCCGGTTCACCCTCGCCGATGTGCTGGCCGCGCGGATGAGCGAGCGCCCGGTGCGGATCGCCGCGGGCGTCTCCTCGGTCACCGTCTGCGTGCTCTACCTCGTCGCCCAGATGGTCGGCGCGGGCAGCCTGGTCGCCCTGCTGCTGGACGAGACGGGGTCCCGGGCCCGGGCCTGGACGGTCATCGGCGTCGGCACCCTGATGGTGGTCTTCGTCGCGCTGGGCGGGATGCGGGCCACGACCTGGATCCAGATCGTGAAGGCCGTCCTGCTGATGGGCGGCGCGGTGACGCTCACCGTGCTCGTCCTGGTCCGCTTCCACGGCGACATCGACAGCCTGCTGAGCACCGCGGCCCGGCACAGCGGGCAGGGCAGCGACTTCCTCGCCCCGGGCCTCGCGTACGGCGACGGCTGGAGCGCCCGGCTGGACTTCGTGAGCCTGGGTGTCGCCCTCGTCCTGGGCACCGCCGGGCTGCCGCACATCCTCTCGCGCTTCTACACCGTGCCGACCGCCCCGGCCGCCCGCCGGTCCGTCATCTGGTCGATCGGGCTGATCGGCGGCTTCTACCTGATGACGATCGTGCTGGGCTTCGGCGCCGCGGCCGTGCTGGGCACCGATGCCGTACGCAGCTCCAACGCGGCGGGCAACACGGCCGTGCCGCTGCTCGCGCTCGACCTCGGCGGGGGCGCCGGCTCGACGGGCGGGACGGTGCTGTTCGCGATCGTCGCCGCCGTCGCGTTCGCCACCATCCTCGCCGTCGTCGCCGGGATCACCCTCGCCTCCTCGGCCTCCGTGGCCCACGATCTGTACGCCTCGCTGAGCCGCCACAAGGACCGCACGCCGCGCAGCGAGGTCGCGGTCGCGCGGGTCGCGGCGGTCGGGATCGGGGCGGCGGCGATCGGCCTGGGGCTGCTCGCCGACAACCTCAACGTGGCCTTCCTGGTGGGGCTCGCCTTCGCGGCCGCCGCGTCCGCGAACCTCCCGGTGCTGCTGTACTCGCTGTTCTGGCGGCGGTTCACCACGCGCGGAGCGGTGTGGTCGGTCTACGGCGGGCTGGTCCCGGCGGTGGTGCTGGTGGTGCTGTCCCCGGTGGTCTCCGGCGGGCCCGGGGCGATCTTCTCCGGGGTGGACTTCCATGTCTTCCCGCTGCAGAACCCCGGGCTGGTCTCGGTGCCCCTCGGCTTCCTCGCCGGCTGGCTCGGCACGGTCCTCTCCGGTGAGGCCGCGGACTCACCGGGGCACGCGGCCCGGCACGCGGAGACGGAGGTGCGGGCCCTCACGGGGGCGGGAGCGGCCTGACCGCGGTCGTCACACCCAGTCGTAGCGGTGTTCCGGGCGGCCGGTCTCGCCGTACTTGAGGCTGAGCCGTACCCGGCCCGTGCGTTCCAGGAGCTTCAGATAGCGCTGGGCTGTCTGTCTGCTGAGCGACGCGCGCTCGGCGACCTCCTGGGCCGACAGCGGGCCGTCGGAGCCGCGCAGCACCTCCCGGACGAGGTCGGCGGTGAGCGCCGAGTGGCCCTTGGGCAGCTCGGCGGGCCCGGCCGAGGCGCCGCCCACGGCGCCGAAGATCCGGTCCACCTGGTCCTGCCCGGCCTCGCCGCCGCTCGCCAGGGCGCGGCGCAGCGCCGCGTAGCCCTCCAGCTTGGCGCGCAGCCCGGCGAAGGTGAACGGCTTGACCAGGTACTGCAGCGCGCCGTGGCGCATGGCGGCCTGGACGGTGCCGATGTCGCGGGCGGCGGTCACCATGATGATGTCGGTGTGGTGGCCGAGCTGCCGCAGCCGCCCCACCAGCGCGAGCCCGGTCTCGTCCGGCAGGTAGTGATCGAGCAGGACGAGATCGGCGTGGCCGCGCTCCAGGAAGGCCAGCGCGTCGGCGGCCGTGTGCGCCTGCCCGGCGACGCGGAAGCCCGGCACCTTCCCGACGTACGCCGCGTTGACGCGGGCGACCCGCGCGTCGTCGTCCACGACCAGGACCTCGATCAGGCCGCTGAGGCCGCCCGGGCCGGTGTCCGATGTCATCGCGGCTCTCCTGTCGCGGTCAGCGGCGCCTCGGCCGGTTCCTCGGCCAGCGCCTCGGGGAGGACGACGGTGAACTCGGCGCCGCCGCCGTCGCGGTCGGCCACCCGCGCGCTGCCGCCCTGACGCTCGGCGAGGCGGCGCACCAGCGCCAGCCCGATGCCGCGCTGTCCGTGCGCGGGCGGCTTCTTGGTGGACCAGCCCTCGGTGAAGACCAGATCGCGCCGGTCGGCGGGAACGCCCGGCCCGGTGTCCGAGACCCGCAGCAGCACCGTACGGTCGTCCGCGCACAGCTCCACCTCGACCCGCGGCCCGGCCGAACCGACCGCCGCGTCCAGCGCGTTGTCGATCAGGTTGCCGACGATCGTCACCAGCCCCGGCGGATCCACCAGCCGGTCCGGCAGCAGAGTGCCCTCGGCGATGTGCAGGGACACCCCGCGCTCCGTGGCGACCGTGGCCTTGCCGACCAGCAGGGCGGCCAGCAGCGGATCGTGCACGCGCTCGGTGACCTGCTCGGCGGTGGCGCGATGCACGCCGACCGCCTCGGTGATGAACTCCACCGCCTCCTCGTGGAGTTCGAGTTCGAGCAGGCCGAGGAGGGTGTGCATCCGGTTGGCGTGCTCATGGTCCTGGGCGCGCAGCGCGTCGATCAGCCCGCGGGTGCCGTCGAGTTCGCGGCCGAGCCGCTCCAGCTCGGTGCGGTCGCGCAGGGTGGCCACCGCGCCGCCGTCGTCCGTGGGCATCCGGTTGGCGACCAGCACCCGGCCGCCGCTGACGGTCAGCAGATCGGCGCCGGTGACCCGCCCGGCGAGCACATCGGTCGTACGGCCGGGCGGCAGCACCGCCTCCAGCGGCTGTCCGGTGTCCTCGGCGCGCAGGTCCAGCAGCCGCTGCGCCTCGTCGTTCATCAGCCGGATGCGGCCGTGCCTGTCGAGCGCGACGACACCCTCGCGGATGCCGTGCAGCATTGCCTCGCGCTCGGCGAGCAGCGCGGAGATGTCGGAGAAGGCGAGGTCGTGGGTGCGCCGCTGGAGCCTGCGGGACACCAGATAGGCCGCCAGGGCGCCGACGGCGAGCGCGCCTCCCGCGTACGCGAGCATCCCGGGCAGCGCGCCGAGCAGCCGGCCGCGCACGGTCTCGTACGCGATGCCGACCGACACCGCGCCCACGATGCGGCCGTTCTCGTCGCGCAGCGGCACCTTGCCACGGGCCGAGCGGCCGAGCGTGCCGTCGTCGATCTGCATGACCTCATGGCCCGCGAGGGCTTCGTCGGGGCTGGTGGAGACGTGTTTGCCGATCTCGTCCGGGGAGGTGTGCGACCAGCGGACCCCGCGCCGGTCCATGATCACGACGTATTCGGCACCGGTCGACCGGCGGATGCGCTCCGCGGCGGCCTGGACCGGGCCGCCCTGGGAGGGGCGGGTGTGCTGCAGCGCCGTGACCAGCCGCGGTTCGGAGGCCGTGGTCTGTGCGATGGCCAGCGCCCGGCGCATGGCCTGGTCGTCGAGCTGGGAGCCGAGCGGACGCAGGAAGAGGCCGGTCGCGAGCACGGTGACGCCCGTGGCGATGGCCAGCTGCATCAGCAGCACCTGGGAGAAGACGCGTCGGGGCCAGCCGATGCGCCACCTGGTGGCCGAGGACGGCGGCCCCGGCGGTATCGCGGCGCTCATGGCAACGAAGGGTAACGAAGGCCAGGACGCGGGGATGCCGCCAGGACCCCCGGCGGCAGGGGTTCCTGGCGGGCGGTCGCTCAGCGCCTGCCGGCGGTGACCGTCCGTCCCTCACGCGCGGGCCGCACCGCCCGGACGCCGACCACGTCCATGCGGGCCGGGGAGCCCAGCGGCGAACCGCAGCTCTGCGGCCGCGGCGGGGCGGCGGCCACCTGTGCCACGCTCACCCGCCACACCCGGCCGTCGGTGTGCGCCACGGTCACCGACCAGGCGGGGGCGGCGCTCTCGGTCCGTACGACGGTCAGCGCGTCGGCCCCGTCCTCACCGGTCAGCTCGCGGACCGCCAGCTCGGCCGCCTGCCCGGGCCGCTCCCAGGCGGAGCGGCCTCGGCAGCCCTCGGTGACCACCCGGTTCTCACCCAGTGCCGCGAGGGTGTCCTTGACATCCTGGGCGGTGACCCGGCCGTAGGCGTAGCCGTGCGGCAGGACGACGAGCGTCGGCGAGAAGCGGTGACCGCCGATGTGGGTGATCTCCCAGGTGCCCTCCACCCCGGCGGCGGTCAGCTCGGCGGCCAGCGGGCGGCCGAGCAGCGCGCAGCAGCGGTCGCGCTTGCCGTTGGTGCACACCAGCACCAGGGGGTCGCCGGTGTACGCCTCCCACTCCCCGGGGAGGTCGTCGGCGGCGTCATCGGCGGCACCGGCCAGCCCGCCCGGGTCGCCCGCGCCCAGCGCGGCGAAGTCCAGCCCGAGCAGCCGCCCCGGGTCGGCGAGGGCGGTGGTGCGGATCCAGGAGCGGCCGGGCCGGGTGTGCGCCACGAACACCCGGTGGCGGCTGCCCGCGTGCAGATCGGCGTGGCGGCCGGGCCGCCGGATCAGCGCGATCCGTACGCCGGTGCCCTGGGCGGCGCGCTCCAGAGCGCGCCCCACGGCCGGGTCCAGACGACTGGCCGTGAGGGCGTCGGCGCCCCAGGGACCCGGCTGTTCGACAAGCAGCCAGGTGGGGGCGGTGGCCGCCGTCCCGGCAAGCGGTTCGGACAGATCCCGGGAAGCGGTTGTGCACGTGCTCACGAAGGTAAGCCTAACCTCTGTCGATCAACTTCGCGCACGGGCGGGGGAATCAGGGGGCCGGGGGAGCGGGACGGTCCGGTTCCCCCGGGACGCACCCTGTTCCGTGGGGTGGGGACGGCGGGAGAATGGCGCTCCGGGGGCGGAGGGGGTTCTGATGCGCGGGCTGTGGGCGCGATGGCGCGGGCGCTGTGGGAAGCGCGGGGCGCGGCGGCTGGATCCGGCGCTGAGGGCGAGGGTGCGGGCTGCGTACGCCGGGGGACGGCCGATCCCCGAGGCGCTCGCCCGGCAGGCCGCGCTCGCCGGCGACCGGGAGGGCATGACGGTCTACGGGATCGGGCTGGGCAACCGCGGCGCGTACCCGGAGGCCCTGCGCTGGCTCGGCAAGGCGGCCGGTGCCGGGGATCTCACCGCGCTGGTGGTGCTCGGCACCCTGCACCTGGATCTCGGCGATCCGGCCGAGGCGGAGCGGCACTTCCGGAAGGCGGCCGACCGCGGCCACCCCGGCGCCCGGGTCGCGCTCCGCCGGCTGCGGGCCCGGCGCAACGGAGCCGGGCACTGAGCGCCGGTCCCCGCCGGATACATGCGCGGGGGCGCAGCACCGGATGGGTGCCGCGCCCCTGGACGTCTCATCCCGCCGCGCCTACACCGGCCCGGCGACCACCGCCACCGGCTTGGCGAGCGGCACTCCGGAGCCGTCCCGGCGCGGATCGGGCTCGGGCAGCGGCACCGGGGAGCCACTGGACGACGCCGCGCGGGCCGGGGTCGCGCCCGCCCAGGCCAGCACCAGACAGTCCTCGCCCTTGAGGAACCGCTGACAGCGCACCCCGCCCGTGGCCCGCCCCTTGCGGGGGTACTGGTCGAAGGGGGTGAGCTTGGCCGTCTGCTGTGCCGAGTCGTCGAGCGTGCCGTGCGCACCGGAGACGGTGAACACCACCGCGTCGGCCGCCGGATCGACCGCCGTGAACGAGATCACCTTCGCGTCGGGCGCGAGCTTGATGCCCGTCATGCCGCCCGCGGCACGCCCCTGTGGCCGCACCTGGCCCGCCGGATAGCGCAGAAGATGCGCGTTGTCGGTGATGAAGACCAAATCCTCCTCACCGGTGCGCAGCTCGACCGCGCCGACGATCCGGTCACCCTCCTTGAGGCCGATGACCTCCAGCTCGTCCTTGTGGGCCGGATAGTCCGGGACCACGCGCTTGACGACGCCCTGCTCCGTGCCGATCGCGAGCCCCGGCGAGGACTCGTCCAGGGTGGTGAGGCAGATCAGCTCCTCGCCGTCCTCCAGTGACAGGAACTCGGCGATCGGCGCCCCGCCCGCCAGACTGGGGGGCGCGGCGGACTCCGGGAGCTGCGGCAGGTCGATCACCTGGAGCCGCAGCAGCCGCCCGGTCGAGGTCACCGCCCCGACTTCCGCGCGGGCCGTCGCCGGGACCGCCGAGACGATCACGTCGTGCTTGCTGCGCTTGGCCTGCCCCTCGCCCGCGAACGGCTCCCCGTTCGCCGTACGGGCCAGCAGCCCGGTGGAGGACAGCAGCACCCGGCACGGGTCGTCCGCGACCTCCAGCGGCACCGCGGTCACGGGCGAGTCGGCGGACTCCAGCAGCACCGTACGCCGCGGGGTGCCGAACTTCTTGCCCACCGTGGCCAGTTCGGCGGAGACCAGCTTGCGCAGCTCGGCGTCCGAGTCGAGGATCCGGGTCAGCTCCTCGATCTCCGCGTTGAGCTTGTCACGCTCCGACTCCAGCTCGATCCGGTCGAACTTGGTCAGCCGGCGCAGCGGAGTGTCCAGGATGTACTGCGTCTGGACCTCGGACAGCTCGAAGCGGGCCATCAGCGCTTCCTTGGCCTGCGCCGAGTTCTCGCTGGACCGGATGAGGCGGATGACCTCGTCGATGTCGAGCAGGGCCACCAGCAGCCCCTCGACCAGGTGCAGCCGGTCGCGCCGCTTCTTGCGCCGGAACTCGCTGCGCCGCCGCACCACGTCGAAGCGGTGGTCGAGGTAGACCTCCAGCAGCTCCTTGAGCCCCAGCGTGAGCGGCTGGCCGTCCACCAGCGCCACGTTGTTGATGCCGAAGGACTCCTCCATCGGCGTGAGCTTGTAGAGCTGCTCCAGCACGGCCTCCGGGTTGAAGCCGTTCTTGATCTCGATCACCAGGCGCAGACCGTGCGCACGGTCGGTGAGGTCCTTGACGTCCGCGATGCCCTGGAGCTTCTTCGCGCCGACCAGATCCTTGATCTTGGAGATGACCTTCTCGGGGCCGACGGTGAAGGGCAGTTCGGTGACGACCAGGCCCTTGCGGCGGGCCGTCACGTCCTCCACGGCCACGGTGGCGCGGATCTTGAAGGTGCCGCGCCCCGTCTCGTACGCGTCCCGGACGCCGCCGAGCCCGACGATCTGGCCGCCGGTCGGCAGGTCGGGCCCCGGCACATGCCGCATCAGCGTGTCGAGGTCCGCACCCGGGTGCCTGATCAGGTGGCGGGCGGCGGCGACCACTTCGCCCAGGTTGTGCGGCGGCATGTTGGTCGCCATGCCGACCGCGATCCCGGACGTGCCGTTGACCAGGAGGTTCGGATAGGCGGCGGGGAGCGTGACGGGCTCCTGCTCGCTGCCGTCGTAGTTCGGCGAGAAGTCGACCGTGTCCTCGTCGATGGACTCGGTCATCAGCGAGGTCGCCGAGGCCATCCGGCACTCGGTGTATCGCATCGCGGCGGGCGGGTCGTCATTGCCCAGCGAGCCGAAGTTGCCGTGGCCGTCGACCATCGGCAGGCGCATCGAGAACGGCTGCGCCATGCGCACCAGCGCGTCGTAGATCGACGCGTCACCGTGCGGGTGGAGCTTACCCATCACCTCGCCGACGACGCGGGCGCACTTCACGAAGCCGCGCTCGGGGCGCAGCCCCATCTCGTTCATCTGGTAGAGGATGCGGCGGTGCACGGGCTTGAGCCCGTCGCGGGCGTCGGGCAGCGCGCGCGAATAGATGACCGAGTAGGCGTACTCGAGGTAGGAGCCCTGCATCTCGTCGACGACGTCGATGTCGAGGATGCGCTCCTCGAAGTCGTCCGGCGGCGGACTCTTCGTGCTGCGGCGGGCCATCGCGCTTGCGGCTCCTTCAACGGCAGAGCGGGATCTGACGCGGACCATTGTGGCCCCGTCCACCGACAACTGTGGAACGGGCCGTCCCGAAGCGACCCCGTGAGCGGCCCCGCGCGGCCCCTCCGCGACCCGTTCCGCAGCCGCGCGAGCAGTGTGGCGCGCCCTTGGCCCGACCTTTGCGTGACGGGAACTTCGCCAGATGTCCGTGCGGTTGCATACAGTGACAGAAGCGCTCATCACGCGGTTCGCACGCGCTCCATCACGCGATCGAAGGGACGTACATGCCCATGGGTCACACGGCCACGCAACAGGCCGGCTCCGGCGGCCTGAAAGCGACCGAGCACCGTCTGGCCAACGGCCTGCGGGTGGTGCTCTCCGAGGATCACCTGACCCCGGTCGCCGCGCTCTGCCTCTGGTACGACGTCGGCTCACGCCATGAAGTCAAGGGGCGTACCGGCCTCGCCCACCTCTTCGAGCACCTGATGTTCCAGGGCTCGGCCCAGGTGACGGGGAACGGCCACTTCGAGCTGGTCCAGGGGGCCGGCGGCTCGCTCAACGGCACGACCAGCTTCGAGCGCACCAACTACTTCGAGACGATGCCCGCCCACCAAATCGAGCTGGCGCTGTGGCTGGAGGCGGACCGGATGGGGTCCCTCCTGACCGCGCTGGACGACGAGAGCCTGGAGAACCAGCGCGACGTCGTCAAGAACGAGCGCCGCCAGCGGTACGACAACGTGCCGTACGGCACGGCCTTCGAGAAGCTCGTCGCCATGGCCTACCCCGAGGGCCACCCGTACCACCACACCCCGATCGGCTCGATGGCCGACCTGGACGCCGCCTCGCTGGAGGACGCCCGGGAGTTCTTCCGTACGTACTACGCGCCGAACAACGCGGTGCTGTCCGTCGTCGGCGACATCGACCCCGAGCAGACGCTCGCCTGGATCGAGAAGTACTTCGGCACCATCCCCTCCCACGAGGGCAAGCGGCCGCCCCGCGACGGCACGCTTCCCGAGGTCATCGGCGGGCAGCTGCGCGAGGTCGTGGAGGAGGATGTCCCGGCGCGCGCCCTGATGGCCGCCTACCGGCTGCCGCACGACGGCACCCGTGAGGCCGACGCCGCCGACCTGGCGCTGACCGTCCTCGGCGGCGGCGAGTCCTCGCGGCTGCACAACCGCCTGGTGCGCCGCGACCGTACGGCCGTCGCCGCCGGGTTCGGCATGCTGCGGCTGTCCGGCGCGCCGTCGCTGGGCTGGCTGGACGTGAAGACCTCCGGCGGGGTCGAGGTGCCCGCCATCGAGGCCGCCGTCGACGAGGAGCTGGCCCGCTTCGCCGAGGAGGGCCCGACGCCGCAGGAGATGGAGCGCGCCCAGGCGCAGATCGAGCGCGAGTGGCTGGACCGGCTGGCCACCGTCGGCGGCCGCGCCGACGAGCTGTGCCGGTTCGCCGTGCTGTTCGGCGACCCGCAGCTGGCCCTGACCGCCGTGCAGCGGGTGCTGGACATCACCGCCGAGGAGGTGCGGGCCGTGGCCGCGGCGCGGCTGCGCCCCGACAACCGTGCCGTGCTGGTCTACGAGCCCGTCCAGGGCGCCGAGGACGCAGACGCCGCAGAAGCCGCCGACACCGACGCAGAAGGGGAGGCGGCCCAGTGAGCGACGCCGTCACCGCCACCATGACCTTCCACCCGCAGCCGCAGGGCGGCGCCCCCAGGCCGTGGGCCTTCCCGGCGCCGCAGCGCGGTGAGCTGTCCAACGGGCTCACCGTGCTGCGCTGTCACCGCCCCGGCCAGCAGGTCGTCGCGGTGGAGATCAACCTGGACGCCCCGCTGGACACCGAGCCGGCCGGTCTGGAGGGCGTCGCCACGATCATGGCGCGCGCCCTGTCCGAGGGCACCGACAAGCACACCGCCGAGGAGTTCGCCGCCGAGCTGGAGCGCTGCGGCGCCACCCTGGACGCCCACGCGGACCACCCCGGCGTCCGGGTCTCCCTGGAGGTGCCGGTCTCCCGGCTGCCCAAGGCGCTCGGCCTGCTCGCCGACGCCCTGCGCGCCCCCGCCTTCCCCGACGGCGAGGTCGAGCGGCTGGTGCGCAACCGGCTGGACGAGATCCCGCACGAGCTGGCCAACCCGGCCCGCCGCGCCTCCATGGCCCTGGCCAAGGAGCTGTTCCCGGCCGAGTCGCGGATGTCCCGGCCGCGCCAGGGCACCGAGGAGACCATCGAGGGCATCGACGCCGCGGCGGTGCGGGCCTTCTACGAGGCGCACGTCCGGCCGTCCACCGCGACCGCGGTCATCGTCGGCGACCTGGCCGGGGTCGACCTCGACCAGGCGCTCACCGACACCCTGGGCGCCTGGACCGGCGGCCCCGCCCCGCAGCGGTCGGTCCCTCCGGTCATCGCCGACGACACCGGCCGTGTGGTGATCGTCGACCGGCCCGGCGCGGTCCAGACCCAGCTGCTCATCGGGCGCGTCGGCGCCGACCGGCACGACCGCGTCTGGCCCGCGCAGGTGCTGGGCACCTACTGCCTGGGCGGCACCCTCACCTCCCGTCTGGACCGGGTGCTGCGCGAGGAGAAGGGCTACACCTACGGGGTGCGCGCCTTCGGCCAGGTGCTGCGCTCGACGCCGCCCTCGCCGGCCGGCGGCGGCTCGGCGGGCGCCTCGCTGCTGGCGATCAGCGGTTCGGTGGCCACCGAGGTCACCGGCCCGGCGCTGGAGGACCTGTGGACGGTGCTGCGGACGCTGAAGGAGGAGGGGCTGACGGACGCCGAGCGCGATGTCGCCGTGCAGAACCTCGTCGGCGTCGCACCGCTCAAGTACGAGACGGCGGCCGCCGTCGCGGGCACGCTCGCCGACCAGGTCGAGCAGCACCTGCCGGACGACTTCCAGGCGCAGCTGTACGCCCGGCTCGCCGAGGCGGGGACCGTGGAGGCGACCGCGGCGGTCGTGAGCGCCTTCCCGGCCGACCGGCTGGTGACGGTGCTCGTGGGTGACGCCTCGAAGATCGAGGAGCCGGTCAAGGCGCTCGGCATCGGAGAGGTGCGCGTCATCACCGGCTGAACCCCGGCCCGGCCGGCCCGATATGTCCCCGGGCCCGGCGCAAGGCACCATCGGCACAAGGACCCTGGCGTCGCACAAGACGCCGGGGTCCTCCCATTTGCCTGATTTGCGGGGCGTTTGGTTTGTGGCGAGAGCAACAAAAACCCGTAACCGTTTGGTGATCGAAACGCGGCCCGTTTAGCGTCAGTGCGGCTGTTCGCCGGATACCCGCCGCACCCGCGGCACGGACAGCCATCGCCGAGTCCCATGGTGCGAGTGCCAGGGGAGCCGGGGACCCAAACGTCCCTGGGGTGAATCGGACGCCTTCCCCGCCCGGGGGAGGGGCCCGTAGGAGACCTTCCTGCTCCGAACCCGTCAGCTAACCCGGTAGGCGAGAGGGAAGGAAAGGAGTGCGCCACCACATGGCGTTCACCCGTGCCGCTGGGAAGCACCGACGTCCCCGCCAAGCCGCCGTCCGCACCGGCGCCAACATCGCGGGCATCACCACGGTCGCCTCGGGCGTCGTCGCCGGCATCGCCGGCCCCGCCCTCGCCGCGACCGGCGAGACGCCGTCTCCCCAGGACACCGGTCTCCGTCAGGCGATGGTGATGGGCGACGGTCTCTCCGACCAGATCGACGCGCAGGCCCAGTCCCAGAGGGACGCCGCCGAGGCCGCCGCCGCCAAGGCGAAGGCCGAGGCCGTGGCCCGCCAGCAGGCCGCGCGGAAGGCCGAGGCCGCCGCGAAGAAGGCCAAGGCGGAGCGCGACGCCAAGGAGCGCGCCGCGCGTGAGGAAGAGCGCAAGCGCCTCAACACGTTCGTGTCGCCCATCAGCGGCTCCTACGTCTCCACCGGCTACGAGGCGTCCAGCGGCCTGTGGTCCTCCGGCAGCCACACCGGGATCGACTTCCACGCCTCCACCGGCACCTCGGTGCACTCGGTGGGCTCCGGTGAGATCGTCGAGGCGGGCTGGGGCGGTTCGTACGGCAACAACGTCGTCATCAAGATGAACGACGGCACCTACACCCAGTACGGCCACCTCTCGTCGATCGGCGTCTCGGTCGGCCAGAAGGTCACCCCCGGCCAGCAGATCGGCCTGTCCGGCGCCACCGGCAACGTCACCGGCCCGCACCTGCACTTCGAGGCCCGCACCACCGCGGAGTACGGCTCGGACATGGACCCGCTGTCGTACCTGCGCTCGCACGGCGTCAATCTCTGACGCACCCCTGCCCTAGTCGAAAGGCCCCGTCCGCCCCGGACGGGGCCTTCGGCGTGCCCCGCCGCCGTGACCGTCCCCTCGACCGTCGACCGTGACCAAAAAATATCCCCGAATTGACTTCGCCCATCGGAAATCCCGGCGGCTTCGAATAGAGTCGCTGAATGCGCGTCAATGGGATGCGTTTCGCGGCGGTTGAGGCGGAGGTTCGACAATGCGGGACCGGAAATGAACGGGGATACGGCCGCCGTCCAGGGCGGCCGCCGGATTTCGGCACACGCGGTATGCACGGCGATCCGTGACGACATCATCTCCGGTACCTATCCGCCCGGCAGCCGGCTGGCCGAGGAGCTGCTCGCCCGGCGCTACGGGGTCTCCCGGGTGCCCGTCCGCGAGGCGCTGCGCACCCTGGAGTCCGAGGGCTTCGTCACCACCCGGCGGCATGCGGGCGCATGCGTCGCGCAGCCGTCCGAGAAGGAGGCGGCCGACCTCCTGGACATCCGGGCCCTGCTGGAGCCGATGGGCGCCGCCAGGGCCGCCCAGCGGCGCACCGAGGGGCATGTGAAGGTGCTGCGCGGTCTGGTGCGGCTCGGTCAGGAGCGGGCGCGGCACGGCCGGCTGGGCGAGCTGCGCTCGCTGGGCGACTGGTTCCACGAGACGCTCGCCCAGGCGTCCGGCAGCCCGAGTCTGTCGGGACTGCTGGTGCAGCTGCGGCGCAAGACGGCGTGGGTGTACGCGGCGGATCCGGCCCGTGCGCAGGCCGGGGCGGGCGCGCCGGGGGCGGCCGGGTCCATGGACCTCTCGGTGCGCGCCGTCGAGTCCTGGGCCGAGCACGGGGCGATCGTGGACGCGGTCGCGCGCGGTGACGCCGACCGGGCGCAGGCGCTGGCCGCCGCGCACACCGAGCGCTCGCTGTCCGAATACCGGGTGCGAAACGCATCTCCGGTGAGAACTCCGAAACATTCCGTAAACACGGCGAGCGGGCGAAATTAACAGCCGCCCGGTATAAAGCTGAGCGGAATTCCCGATGCGAAAAAACAACGGGGCCGCGGTGATCCGTAATGGTTCACCGCGGCCCGGCCGCGCCGAAATGCGATTCGGACGGAATCAGACGGTCTCCGGAAGCTCCTCGAGACCCTCGGCCACCAGCTTCGCCAGACGGTCGAGCGCGGCCTCCGCGTCCTCGGCCTCGGAGGCGAGCACGACCTCGTCGCCACCCTGAGCGCCCAGGCCGAGCACGGCGAGCATGGAAGCGGCGTTGACCGGGGCGCCGCCCGCCTTGGCGATCGTGATGGGGACGCCGGCGGCGGTCGCCGCACGGACGAAGATCGATGCCGGGCGGGCGTGCAGGCCCTCGGCCCAGCCGATGTTGACGCGGCGCTCAGCCATGGTGTTGCCCTTCAGATCTGCGGGTGCTGTTGTCTAGACCAGATCATACGGTGTCCGGTCTCGCCCGGGTCGGGCCCGAGTGGGTCCGGTCATGTCCGAACAGGTCCGATACGGACTTTCCCTCGACACCCCCCGTTCACGCAAGGGTGTCCGCCATGCGGACCTCTCCGTCCCGTACCCGAGCCCGTACCCTGTCCCCATGCCGAGCCCGTCGGATCATCACGCGTATCCCACCCACTGGGAGGCCGACGTGGTGCTCAGGGACGGCGGCACCGCGCAGATCCGCCCCATCACCCCCGATGACGCGCAGCGCCTGGTCAGCTTCTACGAACACGTCTCGGACGAGTCGAAGTACTACCGCTTCTTCGCGCCCTACCCCCGGCTCTCCGACCGCGACGTCCACCGCTTCACGCACCACGACTACGTCGACCGGGTCGGGCTCGCGGCGACCGTCGGGGGCGAGTTCATCGCCACCGTCCGCTACGACCGCATCGACGAGGACGGCCTGCCCGCCCACCTCTCCTCGGCGTCCCCGGCGGGCGCCCCCGCAGACGAGGCCGAGGTCGCCTTCCTGGTCCAGGACGCCCACCAGGGCCGCGGTGTGGCCTCCGCGCTCCTCGAACACATCGGCGCCGTCGCCCGCGAGCGCGGCATCCGCCGCTTCGCCGCCGAGGTGCTGCCCGCCAACACCAAGATGATCAAGGTGTTCACGGACGCGGGCTACACCCAGAAGCGCAGCTTCGACGACGGCGTCGTCCGCCTCGAATTCGACCTCGAACCCACCGAGGCCTCCCTGGCCGTCATGCGCGCCCGTGAACAGCGCGCCGAGGCCCGTTCCGTGCAGCGGCTGCTCACCCCCGGCTCCGTCGCCGTCATCGGAACCGGCCGGGCCCCCGGCGGCATCGGCCGCACCGTACTGCGCAACCTCCTCGACGGCGGCTTCACCGGCCGGGTCCACGCCGTCAACCACGCCTTCCCCGAGGACTGGACGCGCCTGGAGCCCGACGGCGTCCCGGCCCACCGCTCCCTGCGCGAGGTCGACGGACCGGTCGACCTGGCCGTCGTCGCCGTCCCCGCCGCGCAGGTGCCCGCCGTCGTCGCCGACTGCGGCGAACACGGCGTCCAGGGGCTCGTCGTCCTCTCCGCCGGGTACGCCGAGAGCGGCCCCGAGGGCCGCGTCCGCCAGCGCGACCTGGTCCGCCAGGCCCGTACCTACGGCATGCGGGTCATCGGCCCCAACGCCTTCGGCATCATCAACACCGCCGAGGGCGTGCGGCTCAACGCCTCCCTCTCGCCCCGGCTGCCCCTCCCCGGACGCATCGGGCTGTTCACCCAGTCCGGCGCGATCGGCATCGCCCTGCTGTCCGGACTGCACCGGCGCGGCGCCGGACCCACCCGGCCCATCGGCACCGAGGGCACGGCGGGGCTTGCGGATCTCCCCGGCCTCGAGGGTCTCGCGGGTCTGGCAGGTCTGTCCACGTTCGTCTCCACCGGGAACCGCGCCGACGTCTCCGGCAACGACCTCCTCCAGTACTGGTACGAGGACCCGCAGACCGATGTGGCCCTCATGTACCTCGAATCCATCGGCAACCCCCGCAAGTTCACCCGGCTCGCCCGGCGCACCGCCGCCGTCAAGCCCGTCGTGGTCGTCAAGGGCGCCCGGCACAGCGGCAGCGCCCCCACCGGCCACGCCGTCCCCACCACCCGCATCCCCGACGCCACCGTCTCCGACCTGCTGCGGCAGGCGGGCGTCCTGCGCGTGGACACCGTCACCCAGCTCACCGACGCCGGGGTCCTGCTCGCCTCCCAGCCGCTCCCGGACGGGCCGCGCGTCGCCATCCTCGGCAACTCCGAATCCCTCGGCCTGCTCACCTACGACGCCTGCCTCACCGAAGGGCTGCGACCGCTGCCGCCCCGCGACCTCACCACGGCCGCCTCCCCCGAGGACTTCCACCGCGCCCTGACCGGGGCGCTCGACGACGACGCGTGCGACGCCGTCGTCGTCACCGCCATCCCCTGGGTCGGCGACGCCCACGCCGCGGACCTGGCCGCGGCCATCCGCACGGCCGCGACCGGGGCGCCCGGACGCGGCGCGGCCAAGCCGGTCGCGGTGGTCCACCTGGAGATCCCCGGCCTCGCCGAGGCCCTCGCGGGCGTCGGCGACCCGGCCGCGGCGCCCGGCGCCGAACCACCGGCCGGGGCCCGCCGGATCCCGGCCTATCCGGCCGCCGAGCGCGTGGTGCGGGCGCTCGCCGAGGCCGTACGGTACGCGCGCTGGCGGCGGGAGTCCGCGGAGCCCGGCCGGGTGCCGGAGTACGACGACATCGACGAGGCCGGGGCGGCCGCCGACATCGAGGTGCTGCTGGCCCCGCCCGGGGGAGCCCCGCACCAGGAGATTCCGCCGCCCGACGCCCCCGGGCCGGACGGGCCCGGCGTCTCCGGCGTCGCACTGTCCGCCGCCGACACCCAGCGCCTGCTGGCCCGCTACGGCGTCAGCGTGCTGCCCGCACTGCCCGCGCCCGACCCCGACAGCGCCGTACGGGCCGCCGGGCGCCTCGGCTACCCGGTGGCGCTGAAGGCCACCGCCCCGCAGCTGCGCCACCGCACCGACCTGGGCGGGGTGCGGCTCGCCCTCGGCGGCGAGACGGAACTGCGCCGCGCGTACGCCGAACTGACCGCCCATCTCGGCCCCGCCGAGGAGCTGGGCCTGGTCGTGCAGCGGATGGCGCCGCGCGGTGTCGACACCGTCGTACGGGCCGCGATAGACCCCGGCGCCGGGGCCGTGCTCTCCTTCGGGCTCGCCGGCGCCCCGTCCGAACTGCTGGGCGACACCGCCCACCGGCTCGTCCCCGCCACCGACCGGGACGCGGCCGAGCTGATCCGGTCCGTCCGGACCGCGCCGCTCCTCTTCGGCTGGCGGGGTTCCAAGCCGGTGGACACCGCGGCCCTCGAAGAGCTGCTGCTGAGGGTGTCGCGCCTGGTGGACGACCACCCCGAGGTGGTCGCCGTCGACCTGGAGCCGGTGGTCGTCGCCCAGCGCGGCCTCTCCGTGCTCGGCGCGTCCGCACGGCTGGCGCCGCCGCCGGTGCGCACCGACCTCGGCCCCCGCCATCTGCCCGCCTACTGACGGCCCGGGGCCGGGACGGGCATGGGAGCCGGTGTCGGCGCCGCCCCGTAGGATGGTGCCCATGGCGAAGACCGGTACGACGACCCAGGGGCTGCGCGCGGCGATCGAGCGCAGCGGCTATTACCCGGCACTCGTGGCCGAGGCGGTGGAGGCCGCCGTGGGCGGCGAGCCGATCGTGTCGTACCTGGTCCATCAGGAGACCACGTTCGACGCCAACGAGGTCCGCCGCCATGTCACGGTCCTCGTCCTCACCGGCAACCGCTTCATCGTCAGCCACACCGACGAGCAGGCCGCCGACGGCACCTCCCCCTCGCCGTACGCGACCACCTCCACCGAGTCCGTGAAGCTCCAGCGGATCTCGTCGGTCGTGCTCAGCCGGGTCGTCGCCAACCCCGAGTCGTACACTCCGGGCACGCTGCCCCGCGAGGTCGTGCTGACCATCGGCTGGGGCGCCGTCAACCGCCTCGACCTGGAGCCCGCCGCCTGCGGCGACCCGAACTGCGAGGCCGACCACGGCTACACCGGCTCGTCCACCGCCGACGACCTGAGCCTGCGGGTCAGCGAGGCGGGCGACGGCCCCGACACCGTCCGTCAGACCCTCGCCTTCGCCCAGGCGCTCTCCGAGGCCACCGCGGCCACCCCGGACGCCGGCCGCTGATGCCCGGCTCCGTCACCGGCCCGGCCACCGCCGCCGACTCCGCCTGGCCCGAGCCGGTCCCGCTCGACCCCCGCACCGCCCCGGTGCCGCGCTACGGCACCGGTTCGCTCGCCGATCTGCTGCCCGCGATCGCCGCCGGCCAGGAGGTCCCCGGGCAGACGTCCGGGCTCGCGCTCGCCCCGGCCGACCGGGTGTGCGTCTTCCTCGTCGACGGCCTGGGCTGGGAGCTGCTGCGCGCCCACCCCGCCGAGGCGCCCTTTCTGACCTCGCTGCTGTCCAGCTCGCTCGGCGGCACCGGCGCCCCGCTCACCGCGGGATTCCCGTCCACCACCGCGACCTCGCTCGCCTCCGTGGGCACTGGCCTGCCGCCCGGTGCCCACGGGCTGCCGGGCTATACGGTGGCCGATCCCGCCACCGGCCGGCTGATGAACCAGCTGCGCTGGCAGCCCTGGACGGATCCGCACGCCTGGCAGCCGTATCCCACGGTCTTCCAGCTGGCCGACGCCGCGGGCGTGCACACCTGCCAGGTCTCCGCGCCGACCTTCGCGGAGACCCCGCTCACCAAGATCGCGCTGAGCGGCGGCACCTTCCACGGCCGGCTCTCCGGCGAGGAGCGGATGGACCTCGCGGCCGAGCAGCTGGGCGCCGCGGACCGCTCGCTCGTCTACACGTACTACAGCGAAGTGGATGGCAAGGGTCATCGTTTCGGCGTCGACTCCGATGAGTGGCGTGCCCAACTTCGCTACGTCGACGGGCTGGCCCAGCGGCTCGCCGAGCAACTCCCGCCCCGCTCCGCGCTCTACATCACCGCCGACCACGGCATGATCGACATCCCCTTCGACCCGGAGTCGCGGCTCGACTTCGACACCGACTGGGAGCTGCGGGCGGGCGTCGCGCTGCTGGGCGGCGAGGGCCGCGCCCGCCATCTGTACGCGGTCCCCGGCGCGGCCGGCGATGTGCTCGCCGTATGGCGCGAGGTGGTGGGGGAGCGGATGTGGGTGGCCAGCCGTGACGAGGCCATCGAGGCGGGCTGGTTCGGGCGGCCCGGCGGCACCGGCGGCGTGGACGAGCGGGTCTACCGGCGCATCGGCGACATCGTGGCCGCCGCCCGGGACGATGTCGCGATCGTCGCCTCGGAGACCGAGCCGAAGGAGTCCGCGATGGTCGGGCTGCACGGTTCGATGACCCCGGTGGAGCAGCTCGTTCCGCTGCTCGAAGTACGCTCCTGAGCGACCGCGTTCCCGCGCGCCGCCGCCCGCACCGCCACCCCGTCCCGTACGAAAGGCTCCACCACCCCCATGCCCGAGCTGGTGTTCTTCTCCGGAACCATGGACTGCGGAAAGAGCACCCTGGCTCTGCAGATCGAGCACAACCGCTCGGCCCGCGGGCTTCAGGGGATGATCTACGCCCGGGACGACCGGGCGGGCCACGGCAAGCTCTCCTCGCGGCTCGGGCTGGTCACCGAGGCCGTCGAGGCCGTGGCGGACCTGGACTTCTACGCCCATGTGGTCGGCGTGCTGACGGCCGGGGGCCGGGCCGACTACGTCATCGTGGACGAGGCGCAGTTCCTCACCCCGCAGCAGATAGACCAACTCGCCCGGATCGTCGACGACCTGGACCTGGACGTCTTCGCCTTCGGCATCACCACCGACTTCCGCAGCAAGCTCTTCCCCGGCTCCCAGCGCCTGGTCGAACTCGCGGACCGCGTGGAGGTGCTGCAGGTCGAGGCGTTGTGCTGGTGCGGCGCCCGGGCGACGCACAACGCCCGTACGGTCGGCGGCGAGATGGTCGTCGAGGGCGCCCAGGTCGTCGTGGGTGACGTCAACGGACCGGAGAGCGAGGTGGGTTACGAGGTGCTGTGCCGCCGCCACCACCGGCGCCGGATGACGGCCGCCGGCGCGCGGGCCGCCAGCCTGTCCCCCGATGTGCTGCCGGTCGACACGCCCGCCGGTCCGCCGGCCCCCTAGACCTCCGCAGCTCGCACGACCGTGAAGGCCGCCCCCTCCCGGTCCGTGACCAGGGCCGCGCGCCCGGTCGCCCGGTCCGACGGCGGTTCGACCACCCGGCCGCCCAACTCGGCGACCCGGCGCACCGCTTCGTCCACGTCCGCCACCGCGAAATGGGTCATCCAGTGCGCGCCCCGGTCGCGGGGGAGGGCCGGGTCCGCGCTCCGGATCGCGCACGCCGGGCGCCCGGCCAGACGCAGCGTCCGGCGGCCGGGCTCGGGTGCCGGGGTGCTCCCCATGCCGTCCGGTTCGTAGCCGAAGACCATCTGGTAGAACTTCGCGACCGCCCCGGGCTCGCGGGCCGTCAGCTCGTGCCAGACCGGGGTGCCGGGCAGCCCGGCCTCCCGGAGCGCGGTGTGCTCGCCCTCCTGCCACACCCCGAACACGGCGCCCTCCGGATCGGCGGCGATCAGCATCCGGCCCGCCTCATCCGCGTCCAGCGGGCCCACGGCGACGGTGCCGCCGCAGGCGCGGATCATCTCCGCCGTCTCGTCGGCGTCGTTCGAGGCCAGATAGGTCAGCCAGGAGACCGGAAGCTGACGTTCTGCGGGCAGCTCACCCAGTCCCGCGACCGGTCGGCCGTCCCGTACGGCGCGGACGTACGCGCCGAGCTGCTGTGGCCCCGGTGTGAACTCCCAGTCGAACAGGGCGCGATAGAAGTCCTGTGTCGCGGCAAGGCTGTGCACCATCAAACTCGTCCAGCAGGGCGTGCCCGGTGTGCGCCGAGTCGCTGCCTCGGTCATACGTCACTCTCTCCTCGGACCATCGTCGTGGCCGTGCGGCCCCGGGCCGGTCGGCGGCGCGGGGCGGTGATGCGGAGGTGCTGATGTGGGGGGCCCGAACGATATTTGCACCACCTGCCGCGGCAAGCGCCCCGGCCGCGCCGCACGATGCGCGCTCCGGAAGAAGAATGCCCGAATTCTCGCCGCGCGCCCGTTTCGCTGTGCTTGCCATCGCGTGGCCATCAGCTGTGCGTTGGGTGATCGGGGGGTCCAAACGTCGCAGGGGTATCTACGCAAGGATGGTTCCCATGAATGCCATCATCACCGCACCCGATCTCATGAACGCGCTGGCGGGGGAGCGCCCCCCGCTGCTGCTGGATGTGCGCTGGCAGCTCGGCGGCCCGCCCGGCCGCCCCGCGTACGAGGCCGGGCATCTGCCCGGCGCCGTGTACGTCGATCTCGACACCGAGCTGGCGAGTCCGGCCGGGGCGGCGGGCCGCCATCCGCTGCCCGATCTTTCCGCGTTCGCGGCCGCGATGCGCCGGGCCGGGGTCGGCCGGGACCGGCGCGTGGTGGCGTACGACGGCGGACAGGGGTGGGCGGCGGCGCGCGCCTGGTGGCTGCTCCGCTGGGCGGGCCACCCCGACGTCCGCGTGCTCGACGGCGGGCTGCCCGCCTGGACCGCGGCCGGCGGCGCGCTGACCACCGAACTGCCGGGCGAGCCCGAGGGCGACTTCGTCCCGGAGCCCGGCGCCCTGCCGCTGCTCACGGCGGAGGACGCGGCCGCGCTCGCGCGGCGCGGCGTACTGCTGGACGCGCGGGCGGGCGAGCGCTACCGCGGCGAGGTCGAGCCGATCGACCGGGTCGGCGGTCATATCCCGGGCGCGATCTCCGCCCCCACCACCGAGAACGTCACCGCCGACGGCCATCTGCTGCCCGCCGGGCGGCTGGCCGAGCGCTTCGCGGACCTCGGCGTCACCGGGGACACCGAGGTCGGGGTGTACTGCGGTTCGGGCGTCTCGGCCGCGCACCAGGTCCTGGCGCTGGCGGAGGCGGGCATTCCGGCGGCCCTGTACGTGGGGTCGTGGAGCGAGTGGTCCGCCGACGGCAGCCGTCCGGTGGCCACCGGCCCCCAGCCCGGCTGAACCAACCGCGCACAACGCTCCGGGCCCCGTCACCGCAGGTCGGTGACGGGGCCCGGCGCCTTGTCGGGAACGAGCGGCCCGGGGGCTACTCCTGCTTCTTGCGGCGCGTACCGAAGACGATCTCGTCCCAGCTCGGCACCGCCGCCCGGCGGCCCGGACGGACACCGTCCGCTTCCGCCTGGCGGTCCGTCGTACCGGTCAGCCGGTCGCGGTGGCCCGCGACCGAACGGGGCATCAGCACATCCGCGTACGCCGAACCCGCGCTCGCCGCCGGGGCGGGCGGCTCGACGGCCTCCGCCTCCTCCACCGGCTCGTCCGGCGGCGGTGGCGGCGCCACGACCGGCGCCTCGGGCACGACCATGTCGCCACGGAAGTTGGGCACGGCCTCCAGCAGGCTGGTCAGCGAGTCGCGCTCGCCGCCGATGCCGTCGTCCACCGAGGCGGACGGCGACATCGGCAGGGCGGACTCGTCCTCGTCGTCGCCCGACTCGAAGGACGTACCCCGGTCTCTGTCTCTGTCCTTGTCCCGGTCCCGCGGCAGCCGGGCGATGCGCGGCACGAACGGGAAGCTGGGCTCCGGGGTGTCGTCGGCCTCGCCGATGAGCGTCCGCGCCTCGTCGTCCACGGCCTGGACCAGCCGTCGGGGCGGGTCGTACGTCCAGCTCGCGGAGTGCGGCTCACCGGCGACCCGGTAGACCAGCAGCACCTCCCAGGTGCCGTCGTCGCGCCGCCACGAGTCCCACTGCGCGGTGTCCTTCTCGGCGCCGCGCAGCAGCAGCCGCTCCGCTACGGCCTCGCCGAGCTGCGGTCCGGCGTTCTCGCCGGGGCGGCGCACGGGTGTCTTACGGGCGCGCTCGGCCATGAACGCGCGCTCCGCGAGCACCGGTCCCTCGAAGCGGCGCACCCGGTCGACGGGGATGCCGGCCATCTGCGCGACCTCTTCGGCGGTGGCGCCGGCGCGTATACGGGCCTGGATGTCACGGGGCCGCAGATGGCTCTCGACCTCGATCTCGATCTGGCCGAGCCGAGCGCGGTCGTTGCGCACCGCGGCGCGCAGTCGCTCGTCGATGGGAAGTGTGTACTCCGTGCTGTCCGCAGCCTTGAGCACCAGCCGTGTGCCGTCGTTGCTGACGGCCACGACACGCAGTTCGGGCATGGGGACCTCCCGGGTGGTGCCTGCCGACGTCACGGTTGCGTCGCTGCTCTCCCGCTAGACGAGTGTGGCCTGCCCGGGTGCAGCCTGCCACAACTTTGCCGAGTTGCCCGGGCCGGTTGGTTGCCGCCCTCTGCCCCCTCCCGTTGGGTCCGGGCGGCCGGACGGGAAAGCGGGGCCAGGGCTCGCCACAGTACTCCATTCGGGCCGCTCGGGTGGAGCGGCGCGCCAGCCGAGTTCGGGCGTGGCGTGGTGATCCGGCGCCGAATCCTTCGAAGTAGGGCGCAATGTGGATGCCAAGTTTCACAGAAACGTCAGAATCGGAACGATCCGCTTCGTTTATGGGCCACTTCCCCCGGTGGGCGGGAACGAATGTCCACGCCGGGGAGGGCGGCGCCAGTGCGCCCGGTCCGGCCGGGCCGCCCCCGGGCCCGTCAGCCGCCGAGCACCCGCCGCAGGTAGTCGTTGCCGAACACCCGGTCCGGGTCGAGCCGGTCGCGCAGCGCGGTGAACTCGCCGAACCGCGGATAGACCCCGGACAGATACGCCGCGTCGCGGCTGTGCAGCTTGCCCCAGTGCGGGCGTCCGCCGTGCGCGGTCATGATCTGCTCGGCGGCCGTGAAGTACGCCCGGTGCGGGGTGCCCCGGTAGAGGTGGACGGCGATGTACGCGGTGTCCCGTCCGGAGGCGGTGGACAGCGGGATGTCGTCGGCGGGCGCGGTCCGCACCTCCACCGGGAAGCTGACCCGCAGCCCCGACCGCTCCACGGTCGCCTTCAGTTCGCGCAGCGCCGGGACGGCGGCCTCGCGCGGCACCGCGTACTCCATCTCCAGGAAGCGGACCCGGCGCGGGCTGGTGAAGACCTTGTAAGGAATGTCCGTATAGGTGCGGGCGGACAGGGCGCGGCTGGAGATCTTGGCGATCCCGGGGATGGTGGCGGGGACCGCCCGGCCCACCGTGCAGGCCACCTGGAAGATGCCGTTGGACAGCAGTTCGTCGTCCACCCAGCCACTGACCCGGCCGACCGGGGAGGCGGGGCCGGTGCTGCGGTTGTTGCGCTTGGTGTTGCAGTTGCCGGTGTGCGGGAACCAGTAGAACTCGAAGTGCTCGTTCTCGGCGACGAGTTGTTCGAAGTCCGTCATCACCCGCTCGAAGGACATCGGTTCCTCGCGCGCGGTGAGCAGGAACTCCGGCTCCACGCCGAAGGTGATCGCCGTGACCACGCCGAGCGCGCCGAGGCCGACCCGGGCGGCCGCGAAGATCTCCGGGTGCTCGGCCGCCGAGCAGCGCAGCACCGAGCCGTCCGCCGTGACCAGCTCCAGCCCCTTGATCTGGGCGGCGATCGAGGCGCTGTCGCGCCCGGTCCCGTGGGTGCCGGTGGAGGTGGCCCCGGCCACCGTCTGCTCCATGATGTCGCCCATGTTGGTCAGCGACAGACCGTGGCCCGACAAGGTCTCGTTGAGCTGGCGCAGCGAGGTGCCCGCCGCGACGGTCACCGTGCCCGCCTCCCGGTCCACCTCCCGCACGCCCACCAGGCGGTCGGGGCGTATCAGCACGCCGTCGGTGGCGGCCGTGGTGGTGAAGGAGTGGCCGGTGCCCACCGGCTTGACCCGCAGCCCGTCCGCCACGGCCTGACGCACCGCCTCGGCCAGCTCCTGGGTGGAGGAGGGGGCCACGCTCCGTACCGGACGGGCGATGACGTTCCCCGCCCAGTTACGCCACACGCTGTTCCGCTCGGTTCTTACGGTCTTGACGGCCATCCGCACCCGACCCCTCCCGCTGTGGCGCCGGCCGGAGCCGGCGATACCCGAGGAACGCCACCGCCGCCGCGAGCGCCCCGGCCACGGCCGGCACCGCGTACCCCGCGCGGGCCCCGGCGGCGTCCACCACCCCTCCGGCGGCCGACGAGCCGAGCGCCACCCCGACCATGAGCCCGGTGCTCACCCAGGTCATGCCCTCGGTCAGATGCGCGCGTGGTACGTGCTGTTCGACGAGGGCCATGGTCGTGACCATCGTCGGTGCGACGGCCAGGCCCGCGACAAAGAGCGCCACGGCCAGAAACGAAAGGTTCCCGACCAGTTGGAGGGGGATCATACTCACGGTCATCGCACAAATACCCAGCAACCAGCGGAAAGACAGCGATCTTTTGATCGGCAGCAGCCCGAAGACCGCTCCCGCCAGGCATGAGCCCAGCGCGTACACCGCCAGGACCAGGCTCGCCGCAGCCTTGTGACCCTGGCTCTCGGCGAACGCCACCGTCGCCACGTCGACCGCCCCGAAGATCGTGCCGACCGCGACGAAGGTGAGGGCCAGCACCCGGAGCCCGCGCGAGCGCAGCGCCGAGCCGCCGCCGTGCGACCCGCGCGGATGCGGCACGGGCTCGGTGGCCCGCTGCGCGGTGAGCCAGAAGACGCCGACGGCCAGGAAGCACGCGGCCAGCAGCGGGCCCGCCTCCGGGAACCACGCGGTGGACAGCCCGATCGAGATCATCGGCCCGAGGATGAAGCAGGTCTCGTCGACGATGGCCTCCCAGGAGTACGCCGCGTGCAGCTCACGCGGCGCGTCCTGGTGGATCGCCGCCCAGCGGGCTCGCACCATGGACCCGACGCTCGGCACACAGCCGGCCGTGGCGGCGAACACGAACAGCGTCCAGTCCGGCCACCCCCGATGGGCCGCCAGCAGCAGCCCGGCCAGCGAGGCCAGCGTGACGAGGGTCGCCGGACGCAGCACCCGGCGCTGGCCGTACCGGTCGACCAGCCGGGAGGTCTGCGGGCCGAGGACGGCGACGGAGAGCGCGAGGGTGGCCGCCAGCGCGCCGGCCAGCCCGTACCGGCCGGTGAGCTGGGA
Organism: Streptomyces sp. NPDC007983; assembly: GCF_042958345.1. Taxonomy (NCBI): domain Bacteria; kingdom Bacillati; phylum Actinomycetota; class Actinomycetes; order Kitasatosporales; family Streptomycetaceae; genus Streptomyces; species Streptomyces sp. NPDC007983. The sequence goes on along the minus strand of NZ_JBIBJI010000017.1, from coordinate 67,893 downwards.
GACCATCGTGACCACGCCGATGCTCGTCATGGCCACGGTCATCCGCGCGATGAACCCGGCCACGGAGAACGCCTTGGCGCCGGGGGCGGCGAAGATCACACGGTAGGGACTGGGTCCGGGCATGGCGGGGGCCTCCGCGGGCGGGCAGGGCGGCGGAACGGGACGGCGAAAGAGGGGGGAACGCGGTCGGCGGAGCCGGAGTAAGGAACGTCGAAGCTGATACAGCTTACGGTCACCCCGGGGCCCGCGCAGGGGCATTTCCCGCCGGTCCGGGGCTGGTGGCAGGATCGGGACCATGCCGGAACAGCCAGCGCAGACATCCCCCGCCCCGTACGACGCCCTGCTGTTGCTCTCCTTCGGCGGGCCCGAGGGCCCGGAGGACGTCGTGCCGTTCCTGGAGAACGTCACGCGGGGCCGGGGCATCCCCCGGGAGCGGCTCGAGGAAGTCGGGCAGCACTACTTCCTGTTCGGCGGCGTCAGCCCGATCAACGCGCAGAACCGCGAGCTGCTGCACGCGCTGCGCGAGGACTTCGCCGAGCACGGGCTGGACCTGCCGGTCTACTGGGGCAACCGCAACTGGGCCCCGTATCTGACCGACACCCTGCGGGAGATGGCCGCCGACGGCCACCGCCGCATCGCGGTGCTCGCCACCAGCGCGTACGCCTCGTACTCGGGCTGCCGCCAGTACCGCGAGAACCTCGCGGACGCGCTCGCCGCCCTGGAGGGCGAGGGGCTGCCGCTGCCGCGCGTGGACAAGCTGCGGCACTACTTCAACCACCCCGGCTTCGTCCGGCCCATGGTGGACGCGACGCTCGCCGCGCTCGCCGAGCTGCCCGAGGGGGTGCGGGCGGGCGCGCACCTGGCCTTCACCACCCACTCCATCCCGACCGCCGCCGCGGACACCTCCGGCCCGGCCCCGGAGCACGGCGAGGGCGGTGCGTACGTCGCCCAGCACCTCGACGTCGCCCGGCTGATCGCCGAAGCGGTGGGCGAGGAGACCGGCGCCGTGCATCCGTGGCGGCTGGTCTACCAGTCCCGCAGCGGCGCCCCGCACATCCCCTGGCTGGAGCCGGACATCTGCGACCACCTGGAGGAGCTGCACGGCCAGGGGGTGCCCGCCGCGGTGATGGTCCCGATCGGCTTCGTCTCGGACCACATGGAGGTGAAGTACGACCTGGACACCGAGGCGGCCGCCAAGGCGGCCGAGCTGGGCCTGCCGGTCGCCCGGGCCTCGACCGTGGGCGCCGATCCGCGGTTCGCGGCGGCGGTGCGCGATCTGCTGCTGGAGCGTGCGGCCACCGAGCGGTTCGCCGCCGGGGACGGCCCGGTGGCCCCCGAGCGCTGTGCGCTGGGCGCGCTGGGCCCCAGCCACGACTCGTGCCCGGTGGGCTGCTGCCCGGCCCGCTCGCCGCGGCCGGCCGCCGCCGGGGCCGACTAGGACCCAACCGACGGGCCTCCGGGGCCGTCGCACGCGCAGACGCAGTACGCACGGGGCAATCCGCTAAGGAGCACGATGACCGACTCGCTCAACGCCGAACTGCTCGAGCTGGCCCTGGAGGTCGCCCGCAGGGCCGGGGACCTGCTGCGGGACGGCCGTCCGGCCGATCTCGGCGTGGCCGCCACCAAGTCCAGCCCGATCGACGTCGTCACCGAGATGGACGTCGCCTCCGAGAAGCTGATCACCGACTTCCTCGCCACGCACCGCCCGGAGGACGGGGTGCTGGGCGAGGAGGGCGCGAGCAGCGAGGGCAGCAGCGGCGTCCGCTGGGTGATCGACCCGATCGACGGCACGGTGAACTACCTCTACGGCCTCCCGTCCTGGGCGGTCAGCATCGCCGTCGAGCGGGACGGCGAGCCGGTCGTCGGCGTGGTGGCGGCGCCGATGCGCGGCGAGACGTACCACGCGGTGCTCGGCCAGGGCGCGTACGCGAACGGGGAGCGCGTGCGGGTGCGCCCCGCGCCCCCCTTCGAGCAGGCGCTGATCGGCACCGGCTTCGGCTATGTGCGCGAGCGCCGCATCGGGCAGGCCAGGGTCCTCAACGAGCTGGTACCCCAGGTGCGGGACATCCGGCGCGGCGGATCGGCCGCCATCGACCTGTGCGACGTGGCCTGCGGGCGGCTCAACGCGTACTACGAGCGCGGGCTCAACCCCTGGGACTACGCGGCCGGCGCCCTCATAGCCCGCGAGGCCGGCGCGCTCACCGGCGGACGGCCGGGCGTACCCGCCTCGACGGAGCTGACCATCGCCGCCGCCCCGGGGCTCTTCGAGCCGCTGCGAGACCTGCTGGAGGAGCTGGGCGCCTGGCACGACTGAGCCGGGTCCCCGCGCACGCGAAGCGCCCCGGTGCCAGGAGGGCACCGGGGCGCTTCGGCGTGGATTGTGCCGGTCGTGCTCAGGAATCGGCGTACCGGAGCTGGATCGGTCTCCGTCACACCGGGTGATCAAGCCGCCAACGGGATCGGGCGGCGCACTGGATCAAACAGCCTGGATCGAGCGGATCAAGCGGCGCTTACTTCCACGCCGTGCTCGGCGGCGAGCCGGCGGAGATCTTCCAGCTCCGCCAGCTCCACGTCGGCGAGGAAGTCGTCGCCCGTCTCACGGGCGCGGGTGAGGTCGGTCTTGGTGGTCTCTATACGCTGCAGAATGCCTGCGGTGAAAGCGTCCATGGTGCGCCCCCTCGTCGTGGGTCGGTGGCACGGGGGTGTGCCGACGGCGGGAGCGATCACGTATGTGAATCCCTGAGGGTGGCAGCGGCGTCAACGGATAGCCACATACAGGGCGTGATCGCGGGGTGTGCAGTCGTCCTCCCCACCCCACTCGGAGCGGAAACCTCCGGCACCAAAAGTTTCTCAACGATCTTGAAATGACGTTGAAGCGATCGTGAAGTGGGCCCCGGGGCCCCGGGACCTCTTACCGCCGGTTTATGAGACTTCGAGGCAGGATGGAGGCGCCGAACGCTCATCGAGTTCGGCGAGATCACGCCCGTTGCGGCGCATGAGAGCCCGCGGCGGCCCACGAAGCCGCCGCGGCCACGAGGGAAGGACGAACGACGTGCGTGTACTCGTCGTCGAGGACGAGCAACTGCTCGCCGACGCGGTGGCCACCGGACTGCGCCGGGAGGCCATGGCCGTCGACGTCGTGTATGACGGTGCCGCCGCCCAGGAGCGCATCGCCGTCAACGACTACGACGTCGTGGTCCTCGACCGTGACCTGCCGCTCGTCCACGGTGACGACGTGTGCCGCAAGATCGTCGAACTCGGCATGCCCACCCGCGTCCTGATGCTCACCGCCTCCGGCGACGTCAGCGACCGCGTCGAGGGGCTGGAGATCGGCGCCGACGACTACCTCCCCAAGCCGTTCGCCTTCAGCGAGCTGATCGCCCGGGTGCGGGCGCTCGGCCGCCGTACCACCGTCGCCCTGCCGCCGGTCCTGGAGCGGGCCGGGATCAAGCTGGACCCGAACCGCCGCGAGGTGTTCCGGGACGGCAAGGAGATCCAGCTGGCGCCGAAGGAGTTCGCGGTGCTGGAGGTCCTCATGCGCAGCGAGGGCGCCGTGGTCTCCGCCGAGCAGCTGCTGGAGAAGGCCTGGGACGAGAACACCGACCCGTTCACCAACGTCGTCCGGGTGACCGTCATGACGCTGCGCCGCAAGCTCGGCGAGCCCGCGGTGATCGTCACGGTCCCCGGCTCGGGTTACCGGATCTGACCGGGCATGGCCACGACTCCGCTCCCGCCGGCGGCCCCGCCCAAGCCCAGCTGGGACCCGCAGCACACCTCGCCGCCCAACCCCTGGCTGCGCCCCACCATCCGGATACGGCTCACCCTGCTGTACGGCGGGATGTTCCTGATCGCCGGTGTGGTGCTGCTGACGATCATCTATCTGCTGGCGGCGGACGCCATCCGCCGGGGCAGCGAGTTCCCGCTGCAGATCGTCCGGATCGACTACAAGCCCTCCGACACGTGCCATCTGCCCAGCCAGGGCAACAACGACGCGTTCAACCGGGCGGTGGCCCAGTGCATGTCCCAGCAGCGCGACTTCGCCCTGGACGGGCTGCTGCGCCGCTCGCTGCTGGCTCTGCTGGGGCTGGCCGTGGTCGCGTTCGCGTTCGGCTACGCCATGGCCGGGCGGGTGCTCTCGCCGCTGGGCCGCATCACCCGTACGGCGCGTCAGGTGGCGGGGTCGGACCTGTCCCGCCGGATCGAGCTGGACGGCCCGGACGACGAGCTGAAGGAGCTGGCGGACACCTTCGACGAGATGCTGGAGCGACTGGACCGGGCGTTCACCGCGCAGCAGCGGTTCGTCGCCAACGCCTCGCACGAGCTGCGCACCCCGCTGGCGATCAACCGCACCCTGCTGGAGGTGCAGTTGTCCGATCCACAGGCGTCCCCGGAGCTGGTCCAGCTCGGCAAGACGCTGCTGGCCACCAACGAGCGCAGCGAGCAGCTGGTGGAGGGTCTGCTGCTGCTGGCCCGCAGCGACAACGAGATCGTGGACCGCAAGCCGGTGGATCTCGCCGAGGTCGCCTCCCAGGCCCTGGAACAGGTCCGGTCCGAGGCCCAGGCCAAGGGCGTGGAGATCCGGGGCGACCGGGCGGCCGCGGTGGTCCAGGGCAACGGGGTGCTGCTGGAGCGGATCGCGCTGAACCTGGTGCAGAACGCGGTGCGCTACAACGTCCAGGACCACGGCTGGGTGGAGGTGACCACCGAGGTGCGGCAGGGACAGGCGCTGCTGGTGGTCGCGAACACCGGGCCGGTGGTCCCGGCGTACGAGATGGACAACATCTTCGAGCCCTTCCGCAGGCTGCGTACCGAGCGCACGGGCAGCGACAAGGGCGTGGGCCTGGGGCTGTCGATCGCCCGCTCGGTGGCGCGCGCCCACGGCGGCCGGATCGCGGCCGAGCCGCGGGAGGGCGGCGGCCTGGTCATGCGGGTGGTGCTCCCGGTCTGAGCGCGGAACGGCGAAACGGCGGAATGGTGAAAGGGGGAGTACCCTCGTGGGGTGTTCGCTTTGGGCGGAATTTTCGTGATCCGCCCACCGCTGGCATCGTGTGTGATCGATCACATGGGCGATTTTCAAGCCATACACTCTGCGTGATCGTGCCGGTTGCCGGAAAGCCGTAAAAATCCGGGTTTTCAGGCACCGTGATCACGGGAAGTACACGTCATGGCGCATGAGAGTGCGACATTCGGACCGTGTACGGTCCCGATGGCCATCCAACCCGATCACCTCTTCAGGGGTGCGGTTGGGTGTCGATTGAGTAACAGACCTTGATGTGAGGCAAAATCTCCGCCTCAGGTCGGGCACAAGTCCGGCCTCTCACGCGTTACGAGCGCTGAGACACCGCAGACACCCAGAGGGGGAGAGCGACATGGCAACGGATTACGACACCCCACGCAAGACCGACGATGACGTCAACGAGGACAGCATCGAGGAACTCAAGGCCCGCCGGAACGACAAGTCGGCGTCCACTGTCGACGTCGATGAGTTCGAGCAGGCCGAGGGCTTGGAGCTGCCCGGCGCGGACCTCTCCAACGAGGAGCTGTCCGTGCGGGTGCTGCCCCGCCAGGCCGACGAGTTCACGTGCATGAGCTGCTTCCTCGTGCACCACCGCAGCCAGCTGGCCGCCGAGACCAAGAACGGCCAGCCGATCTGCCGCGACTGCGCGGCCTGAGCCGCAGGCCAGGCGTGGACGCGGAGTCCGGCGACGGGGACGAGGCGACGCATGTCGAGCGAGGCCGGGCGGCCTCGCTCGCGGCCGCCCTCGGCCGCGGTGTCCGGCAGAGCGGTGGCCGTGCCAGGGCGGGGGTGTACGCGGTCGCCGACCGGATCGCGGCGAACGCGCCGCGCATTCCGGTCCGCGACCTCGCGGCCCTCCGCAAGCAGTTCCCCGGGCTCGGCCCGGAGGAGATCGCGGACAAGCTGGTGGCCGGTGCGGCGAACGCCACCTCCACCGTGGGCGCGGGCGTCGGTGCCGCGGCGATGCTGCCGACCCCGCCCGCCATGCCCACCGAGCTGGCCGCCGAGATCGTCGGCGTGGCGTCCATAGAGTTCAAGCTCATCGCCGAGCTGCACGAGGTCTACGGACTGCGGGCGCCCGGGTCCGTGCGGCAGCGGGCCGCCATCTACCTCGGCGCGTGGTCCGAGGAGCGGGGTATCGACCCCACCATCCCGGCCAGCGTCAACGCCGCACTGAACGTCCAGATGAAGCGCGAACTGCGCCAGCGGGTGCTGAGACGGAGCTTCCGGAACCTGCCGGTCCTCGCGCCCTTCATGGTCGGCGCGGCCGTCGGCGCCTCGATGAACCGGCGCGACACCAAGAGACTCGCGCGCAAGATCCGCAAGGACCTGCGCGACCGCCAGGTGCCCTGGGACGCCCTTCCCCCGTCCCCGGAGGCCCCGGGCGGACCGCCCGGCACCCCCGGCGAGCTGCCGCCCCCGCGGCCCCCGCAGCCCGGCCCGCAGGACACTCCCTAGGCAGGGCGCCTGCTCAGGCGCGTACGGCCGTCAGGGCCGCGGCCAGGCCCTCGGGGTCCCGGGTCGAGACGTACACGTACGGCGTCGGATCCTGCGGATCGGTGACCTCGACCCGCAGCGCGGTCGGGATGTAGCTCCGCAGCAGCATGTAGGCCCGCGGATCGGCCTTGTACGTCCGCCAGGCGGCCGCCTCGGCGGCGTCCAGCACCTCGGCGGTCCCGAGGGCCGACACCGGGATCCTGGCCTCTCCCGCCACCAGCGAGCCCGCCACCACCCGCACCCGGGCCGAGCCGTACGAACTCACCACGACACAGGCCAGCGCCGCCCCGCCGATCAGGCCGCCGAGCATCGGCAGCGTGCCGAGCGGCAGCAGGGCCAACGCCGTGCCGACCCCGATCAGAATCGCGATGAACCACCATGAACGGGGCGCGGTGAGACGTTCGTCGTAAGGCTGCATGCGTATCAGCTTGGCATGGCCGCCTGCCGGGGCATCTCTCGCGGGTAAGGTCAGCCGTTGTGAGTGGAAGAACGACAGTGCTGAAGCCGCCGGACGGCGCCACGGCACCCGTGCGCCACCCCGACGCACCCGCGCCCGGGGAGCCCCTCGGCGCGCATTACGAGCAGTGCTTCGGCTGCGGCGAGCAGAGCGGCGGTCTGCGCCTGCGGGCGCGGGCCGGCGAGGGCGTCGGCCTCACCGCCGAGTTCACCGTGGACGCCGCCCACCAGGGCGCGCCCGGCCTGGCCCACGGCGGGGTGCTGACCGCCGCGCTGGACGAGGCGCTGGGGGCACTGAACTGGCTGCAGCGCGTGATCGCGGTGACCGGGCGGCTGGAGACGGACTTCGTCCGGCCGGTGCCCGTCGGCACCGTGCTGCACCTGGAGGCACGGGTGACCGCCGTGCACGGCCGCAAGATCTACTGTGCGGCCACGGGTCGCATCGGCGGGCCCGAGGGGCCCGTGGCGGTGCGCGCGGAGGCCCTCTTCATAGAGGTGCGGGTCGACCACTTCATCAAGAACGGCCGGCCGGAGGAGATCAACGCGGCGCTCTCCGACCCGGATCAGGTGAAGGTCGCGCGCGCATTCGAGGTGAATCCGTGACTCCCGTACCGGTGGACGTGTTGATCCGCAGGGTGGACCCCCAGGTGCCGATCCCGGGGTATGCCCACCCGGGGGACGCCGGTGCCGATCTCGTCACGACCGAGGCGGCGGAGCTGGCCCCGGGGGAGCGCGCGGTTCTGCCCACCGGAGTGTCTATCGCGCTCCCGGAGGGGTATGCCGCCTTCGTGCATCCGAGGTCCGGACTCGCCGCCCGCTGCGGCGTCGCCATGGTGAATGCCCCGGGGACCATCGATGCCGGGTACCGTGGAGAGATCAAGGTGATCGTGGTCAACCTGGACCCGCGCGAGAGCGTGCGGTTCGAGCGCTACGACCGGATCGCCCAGATGGTCGTCCAGCAGGTCGAGAAGGTGCGCTTCCAGGAGGTGGCGGAGCTTCCCGGGTCGGCGCGGGCCGAAGGGGGCTTCGGGTCCACCGGCGGTCATGCCGCCGTGGACGGCACAACGGGTGGGAATGGATACGCTTCGGTCGGTTCCGACCGGGAAGGACGATGACGTGTTCGGACGTCGCCGCAAGCGCAGCGAGGAGGACGTCGAGTCGCTCGACGTGACCTCCGAGGAGTTGGCCGAGGACGCAGAGGACGCGGCGGGCCTCGTCGACGACGAGGGCGACGCGGAGGCTCCCAGGGTGAGCCTGCCCCCCGCGCCGCGCCCCGACGGCCCGTGGGACGTGTCCGAGGTGCGGGAGCCCGGCGAGGGCCGGGTGGACCTCGGCGGCATGTTCGTGCCCGGGGTCGAGGGCATGGAGCTGCGGGTGGAGGTCGCGGGGGACGCGATCGTGGCCGCGACCGTGGTGCTGCGGGACAGCGCCGTGCAGCTGCAGGCGTTCGCCGCGCCCAAGAAGGAGGGCATCTGGGGCGAGGTGCGCGACGAGATCGCCACCGGCATCACCCAGCAGGGCGGTGTGGTGGACGAGGTCGAGGGCCCGCTCGGCTGGGAGCTGCGGGCCCAGGTCCCGGTGCAGCTGCCGGACGGCAAGAACGGCGTCCAGGTGGTGCGCTTCATCGGCGTCGACGGGCCGCGCTGGTTCCTGCGCGGAGTGATCTCCGGGCAGGGCGCCGTGCAGCCCGAGACCGGCAGCCTGCTGGAGGCGATCTTCCAGGACACGGTCGTCGTGCGCGGCGAGGGCCCGATGGCCCCGCGCGACCCGATCGTGCTCAAGCTGCCGAACGACGCGCAGATGGTGCCCGACGGGGTGCAGCAGGACGAGGCGCAGGGCTCGCGGTTCGCGGGCGGCGCCGACCAGCTCCAGCGCGGTCCGGAGATCACCGAGGTGCGCTGACCGGAGGCCGCGCCGAGCGCATGAGGCCAGGTCCGAAGGGGCCCGGGGAGTCTTCCCGGGCCCCTTCGATTTTTTTCGCACCACGTTGAACACGCCTGCCGCCCGGGGCGTACTGATGGGCAAGAGACCCCCGGCGCGCCCGCGGCAGTGGGAGAGCGGGCGCGACGGGGACACCCCCCTGTCCGACCTCAACGAGGTGAGTGATCAATGTCCCGAGGCCTTCCGTTACTTCACCGTCGGCGGATTGTTGTCGCCGGTGTGATCGGCGGTATTACCTGTGCGTCCGTCGCGGTGGGAGCCGCCATGGCGGGTCAGGACGACAGCAGCGACACGGGGAAGGCGTCGGTCAAGGCCGCCTCCTCCATCAGCTGCCCCGCCGTGGAGGGATCCCTGCCGGAGATTCCCGCGGAGGCCAAGGCGGAGGTGGACCGCAACCTCGCTCTTCTGGACACCCAGCTCGCCGAGGCGAACAAGCGGCTGAGCACCAGCCAGGGCGAGGGCGGCCCGAACTTCGTGCAGAACGCGATCCTCGGTCCGCTGGCGGACAAGCGGAAGTCCACCCTCGACCGCATCGCGATCTCCATCGGGCGCCGGGCCGAGAAGCCGACCGGCCTCGACGCGCTCGCCGAGTGCACGCTGTCCGGCGGCGCCGGTGGCGCGGGCGCCGATGCGGGGGCCGGGGCGAGCCCGACGGCCGCCGCGAGCGGCGCGGCCTCGGCCGACCCCGCGGCGGAGTCCGGCGCCGACACGGGCGCCGGTGCGGACACCGGCGCGGACGCGGGCGCCGGTTCCGGTCAGACGATCAGCTGCCCGGACGTCGCCGGTCAGGTCGGCAACGTACCCGCCGCCGCCCAGGCGGAGGTGGACCGCAACCTCGCGCTTCTGGACACGCAGCTCGGCGAGGCCAACAAGCGACTCGCGACCTCCGCGGGCCAGGGCGGCCCGAACTTCGTGCAGAACGCGATCCTGGGCCCGCTGGCGGACAAGCGGAAGTCCACGATCGACCGCATCAAGATCTCATTCTCCCGTCAGGGCTCGACCGCCCCCTCCGGTCTTGACGCTCTGGCGGGCTGCTCGCTCGCATCCGGCTGAGTCCCCGGCGTAAGGCTCGGCTGATGTGAGCGTTCTACCGGTGGGCCGTACTTTTCTCTGCGGAGTACGGCCCACCGGCTATGTCGCGTCGTGCGGGCACCCCTGGGCGTCAGGGAGGCGTCAAGAGGGTGCTCGCCGCCGTAAGGGAGCCGTCAACGGCGGCTCCCGCCCCTCGAACACGGGTTTTGCTCTAGAGGTCAGCTCTCCACCGATCCTCTAGGAGCCCACGATGGCCGATCTGGCCTTCGTCGTCGCCACGCTCGCGGTGTTCGCGCTGGTGGCCCTCGTCGCCAAAGGGGTGACGAAGCTGTGACCGCCGAGAACGGCGTCGGACTGGTCGTGGCCGTCGCGCTGCTGGGCTATCTGGTCCTCGCCCTCCTCTTCCCCGAGAGGTTCTGAGGGCGTCATGAGTTCCGAACTCGCCGCGGTGCTCCAGCTCGCCGCGCTCATCGGGGCGCTCGCCCTGGTGTACCGGCCGCTCGGCGACTACATGGCGGCCGTCTACCGCTCCGGGAAGCATCTGCGCGCCGAGCGGTGGATCTACCGCTGCGTCGGCGCCGATCCGGACACCCGGATGCGCTGGCCCGCGTATCTGCGCGGAGTGCTCGCCTTCTCCGGCGTCAGCGTCCTCTTCCTGTACCTGCTGCAGCGCCTCCAGGGCGCCCTGCCGCTGTCTCTCGGCTTCTCCTCGATCAGCCCGGCGCAGGCGTTCAACACCGCCGCGTCCTTCGTCTCCAACACCAACTGGCAGTCCTACGCGGGCGAGCAGTCCATGGGCCATGTGGTGCAGACGGCCGGGCTCGCTGTGCAGAACTTCCTGTCCTCCGCCGTCGGCATCGCGGTGGCCATCGCGCTCGTCCGGGGCTTCGCCCGCTCCCGCACCGGTGAGCTGGGCAACTTCTGGGCCGATCTGGTGCGTACGATCGTCCGCGTCCTGATCCCGATGGCGGTGATCGCCGCGGTCGTACTGGTGGCGTGCGGCGCGATCCAGAACTTCGCGGGCATCCACGAGGTCGGGCAGCTCACCGGCGGCACCCGGCAGATGAACGGCGGGGCGGTCGCCTCGCAGGAGGCCATCAAGGAGATCGGCACCAACGGCGGCGGCTTCTTCAACGCCAACTCCGCCTACCCCTTCGAGAATCCGAACGCCTTCACCAACCTCTTCGAGATCTTCCTGATCCTGGTCATCCCGTTCGCGCTGACCCGCACCTTCGGCGTGCTCGTCGGGAACGTCCGGCAGGGGTACGCGATCCTCGCCGCCATGGGGCTGATCTGGCTCGGTTTCACGGCGCTGATGATGTGGAGCGAGGTCCACCACGGTGGCCCGGCGCTCCAGGCCGCGGGCGGCGCGATGGAGGGCAAGGAGCAGCGGTTCGGCGTCGGCGCGTCCTCGATCTTCGCGACGAGTACGACGCTCACCTCCACCGGCGCGGTGGACGCGATGCACTCCTCCCTGACCGGCTTCGGCGGCGGCATCGCGCTGCTGGGCATGATGCTCGGCGAGATCGCCCCCGGAGGGGTGGGCTCCGGCCTGTACGGCATGCTCGTCATGGCCGTGATCGCGGTCTTCATCGCGGGGCTCATGGTCGGCCGTACGCCCGAGTACCTGGGCAAGAAGATCGGCTCCCGCGAGATCAAGCTCGCCGCCTGCTACATCCTGGTCACCCCGGCGCTGGCGCTCTCCTTCACCGCCCTGTCCGTGGTGCTGTCCACCCCGCCGCACTCGATCCTCAACACCGCGGGGAACGCGGCGGGCCACAGCGGGGCGCACGGCTTCTCCGAGGTGCTGTACGCCTTCACCTCCGGCGCCAACAACAACGGCTCCGCCTTCGCGGGTCTGAACGCCAACACCGACTGGTACAACACCACGCTCGGCCTGACGATGCTGCTCGGCCGCTTCCTGCCGATGGTCTTCATCCTGGCCCTGGCCGGTTCGCTCGCCGAGCAGAAGCCCGTCCCCGAGACGGCGGGCACCCTGCGCACCGAGAAGCCGCTCTTCGCGGGGCTGCTGGTCGGCGCCGTCCTGATCATCACCGGTCTCACCTACTTCCCGGCCCTGGCCCTTGGCCCGATGGCGGAGGGACTCTCATGAGCACGACCACACCCGTACGCCCCGCCCCCGGCGGCGAGCGCCCGCACCAGCACGACGCGGGCGGCGGCCGGGTCTCCGGTGGCCTCTTCGACCCCCACCGGCTCCTCACCTCGCTGCCGGACGCCCTCCGGAAGCTCGACCCGCGCGTGATGGCGAAGTCCCCGGTGATGTTCGTCGTGGAGATCGGCTCGGTGCTCACCACCGTGCTGGCCGCGCTGAACCCGGGCGACTGGTTCGGCTGGGCGATCACGGTCTGGCTCTGGCTGACCGTGCTCTTCGCCAATCTCGCCGAGGCCGTCGCCGAGGGCCGGGGCAAGGCCCAGGCCGACACTCTGCGCAAGGCCAAGACCGACACCGAGGCCCGGCGGCTCGCGGACGCCGGCGAGGAGCGGGTACCCGGCACCGCGCTGTGCGTCGGCGACCTCGTGGTCTGCGAAGCGGGCGAGGTGATCCCGGGCGACGGCGATGTCGTCGAGGGCGTGGCGTCCGTCGACGAGTCGGCCATCACCGGGGAGTCGGCGCCGGTCATCCGTGAGTCCGGCGGCGACCGGTCCGCGGTCACCGGCGGCACCAAGGTGCTCTCCGACCGCATCGTCATCAAGATCACGACGAAGCCCGGCGAGACCTTCATCGACCGGATGATCAAGCTGGTCGAGGGCGCGGCCCGGCAGAAGACCCCCAACGAGATCGCGCTCAACATCCTGCTCGCCTCGCTCACCATCGTCTTCCTGCTCGCCGTCGTCACCCTCCAGCCGTTCGCGATCCACGCGGGCGCCGAGCAGACGATGGTCGTGCTCACCGCGCTGCTGGTCTGCCTCATCCCCACCACCATCGGCGCCCTGCTCTCCGCCATCGGCATCGCGGGCATGGACCGGCTGGTGCAGCGCAACGTCCTCGCCATGTCCGGCCGCGCGGTCGAGGCGGCGGGCGACGTCTCCACGCTGCTACTGGACAAGACCGGCACGATCACGCTCGGCAACCGGCAGGCCGCCGAGTTCGTCCCCCTCGGCGGGGCCACCGAGGAGGAGCTGGCGGACGCTGCCCAGCTGTCCTCGCTCGCCGACGAGACGCCCGAGGGCCGCTCGATCGTCGTCCTCGCCAAGGAGGCGTACGGCCTGCGGGCCCGCCACGAGGGCGAACTGGGCCACGCCGCATTCGTCCCCTTCACCGCCCAGACCCGGATGTCCGGCGTCGACATGGACGGCACCAGGGTCCGCAAGGGCGCGGCCGCCGCGGTCACCGGCTGGGTCGCCGAGCGCGGCGGACGGGTCACGGACGACGCCCAGGAGAAAGCCGACGCGATCTCGGCGGCGGGCGGCACCCCGCTGCTGGTGGCCGTCGAGGACGCCCGGGGCGCGCGCGTCCTCGGCGTGATCCACCTCAAGGACGTCGTCAAGGAGGGCATGCGGGAGCGGTTCGAGGAGCTGCGCCGGATGGGCATCAAGACCGTGATGATCACGGGCGACAACCCGCTGACCGCCCGGGCCATCGCCGAGGAGGCGGGGGTGGACGACTTCCTGGCGGAGGCCACGCCCGAGGACAAGATGGCGCTGATCAAGCGCGAGCAGGCGGGCGGCAAGCTGGTGGCGATGACCGGCGACGGCACGAACGACGCCCCGGCGCTCGCCCAGGCCGACGTCGGCGTGGCCATGAACACCGGCACCTCGGCCGCCAAGGAGGCCGGGAACATGGTCGACCTGGACTCCAACCCGACCAAGCTCATCGAGATCGTGGAGATCGGCAAACAGCTGCTGATCACCCGCGGCGCGCTGACCACCTTCTCGATCGCCAACGACGTGGCGAAGTACTTCGCGATCATCCCGGCGATGTTCGCGGGCGTGGCGGGCTACACGGGGCTGGACGCGCTCAACATCATGCATCTGGCCTCGGCCCAGTCCGCGATCCTGTCGGCCGTCATCTTCAACGCGCTGATCATCGTCGCGCTGGTGCCGCTCGCCCTCAGGGGCGTGCGCTACCGCCCCATGAGCGCCGACCGGATGCTCCGCCGCAACCTCGCCCTCTACGGCCTGGGCGGGCTCATCGCCCCGTTCCTCGGCATCAAACTCATCGACCTGCTCATCTCCCTCATACCGGGCATCGGGTGACCTCACGCCATGACACTCCTGAACGGAACAGCACGCTCCACCGCCCGGCTGGCGGGCGCCGCACTGCGCGCCCTGCTCGCCCTGACGGTGCTCTGCGGGGTGCTCTATCCGCTCGCCGTCACCGGGATCGCGCAAGCCGCCTTCCCGCACCGGGCGAACGGCTCCGAGGTCCGGGCGGACGGCAGGACCGCGGGCTCCGCGCTCATCGGCCAGACGTACACCCTGGACCGGAAGGACAAGGCCGGCAACCCGCTGCCGGACCCGAAGTACTTCCAGCCCCGCCCCTCGGCGGCGGGCCCCAACACCGTCAACACCCAGTACAAGATCACCGTCTCGGGCGGGTCCAATCTCGCCGCCGACAGCACGGTGCTGCTCCAGCAGATCAAGGAGCGCCGCGCCCAGATCGCCGCCTTCAACGGGGTCCCGCCCGGCGCCGTACCCCCGGACGCGGTCACCGCCTCCGCCTCCGGCGTCGACCCGGACATCTCGCCCGCGTACGCCGCGCTCCAGGTCACGCGCGTGGCCCGGGCGGGCGGCCTGCCCCGCGCCGAGGTCGCACGGCTGGTCCAGGCCCACACCGAGGGCCGCGCCCTCGGCTTCCTCGGCGAGCCGCGGGTGAACGTGCTGGAGCTGAACATCGCGCTCCACCAGCTGGAAAAATGAGCGAACGGGGAAAATAGGGGCATGGGACGCGGCAAGCTACGGATCTACCTCGGCGCGGCGCCGGGCGTCGGCAAGACCTACGCGATGCTGTCCGAGGGGCACCGGCGGGCCGAGCGGGGCACGGACCTCGTGGTCGGCTTCGTGGAGCACCACGGGCGCCGCCGCACCGAGGTGATGATGGCCGGCCTGGAGGAGGTGCCGCGCCGGGAGCTGGAGTACCGGGGCGGCACGTTCACCGAGATGGACGTGGACGCGGTGCTCGCCCGCCGCCCCGAGGTCGCGCTCGTCGACGAACTGGCCCACACCAACGTCCCCGGCTCCCGCAACGCCAAGCGCTGGCAGGACGTCGAGGAGCTGCTGAAGGCCGGGATCGACGTCGTCTCCACCGTCAACATCCAGCACCTGGAGTCGCTGGGGGACGTCGTCGAGTCGATAACGGGCGTACGGCAGCGGGAGACCGTGCCCGACGAGGTGGTGCGCCGCGCCGACCAGATCGAGCTGGTCGACATGTCGCCCCAGGCGCTGCGCCGCCGCATGGCGCACGGCAACATCTACGCGCCCGACAAGGTCGACGCCGCGCTGTCCAACTACTTCCGGCCCGGGAACCTCACCGCGCTGCGCGAGCTGGCCCTGCTGTGGACCGCCGACCGGGTCGACGAATACCTCCAGCAGTACCGCGACGAGCACAGCATCCGCTCCACCTGGCAGGCGCGCGAGCGCATCGTCGTCGGGCTCACCGGCGGCCCCGAGGGGCGCACGCTCATCCGGCGCGCCTCCCGGATGGCGGCCAAGGGCTCCGGCAGCGAGATCCTGGCCGTCTACATCGCCCGCAGCGACGGCCTCACCTCGGCCTCCCCGAAGGAGCTGGCGGTCCAGCGCACCCTGGTCGAGGACCTGGGCGGCACCTTCCACCACGTCATCGGGGAGGACATCCCGGGCGCGCTGCTGGAGTTCGCGCGCGGCGTCAACGCCACCCAGATCGTGCTCGGCTCCAGCCGCCGCAAGGCGTGGCAGTACGTCTTCGGGCCGGGGGTGGGCGCGACCGTCGCCCGTGACTCCGGGCCCGACCTCGACGTGCACATCGTCACCCACGAAGAGGTCGCCAAGGGGCGCGGACTGCCCGTCGCGCGCGGGGCCCGGCTCGGCCGCGCCCGGTTGATCGCGGGCTGGCTGGTGGGGATCGCAGGGCCGGCCCTGCTCACCCTGGGGCTCACCGGCACGGGCGCCACGCTCACCGCGGACGCCGGCCCCGGCTTCGCCAACGAGGTGCTGCTGTTCCTCTTCCTCAACGTGCTGGCGGCCCTGCTGGGCGGAATGCTGCCCGCCCTCGCCTCGGCGGCCGTCGGATCGCTGCTGCTCAACTACTACTTCACCCCGCCCACCCACACCTGGACCATCGCCGACCCCGAGAACATCGTCGCCATATTGATCTTCGTGGCGGTGGCGGTCAGCGTCGCCTCCGTCGTCGACCTGGCCGCGCGCCGTACCCACCAGGCCGCGCGGTTGCGCGCCGAGTCCGAGGTGCTGTCCTTCCTCGCGGGCAGCGTGCTGCGCGGGGAGACCAGCCTGGAGGCGCTGCTGGAGCGGGTCCGCGAGACGTTCGGCATGGACACGGTGGCCCTGCTGGAGCGGGAGGGCGATGTCGCGCCCTGGACGTGCGCGGGCAGCGTCGGCGGCACCGCGGGCGTACCGCCGCCGGAGCGGCCCGAGGACGCGGACGTGGACATGCCGGTCGGCGACCATATGGCGCTCGCGCTGTCCGGCCGGGTGCTGCCCGCCGAGGACCGCCGGGTGCTGGCCGCCTTCGCCGCCCAGGCCGCCGTCGTGCTGGACCGGCAGCGGCTGGTGGGGGAGGCGGAGCGGGCCCGCGAGCTGGCCGAGGGCAATCGCATCCGCACGGCCCTGCTCGCCGCCGTCAGCCACGATCTGCGCACCCCGCTCGCGGCCATCAAGGCGGCCGTGTCGTCCCTGCGCGCGGACGACGTGGCCTGGTCGGCGCAGGACGAGGCCGAGCTGCTGGCGGGCATCGAGGACGGCGCCGACCGCCTCGACCACCTGGTCGGCAACCTGCTCGACATGTCCCGGCTGCAGACCGGCACCGTCGCCCCCCTCATCCGGGAGATCGACCTGGACGAGGTGG
Organism: Streptomyces sp. NPDC007983; assembly: GCF_042958345.1. Lineage (NCBI taxonomy): Bacteria > Bacillati > Actinomycetota > Actinomycetes > Kitasatosporales > Streptomycetaceae > Streptomyces > Streptomyces sp. NPDC007983. The sequence continues at coordinate 50,929 of NZ_JBIBJI010000017.1, read as the reverse complement.
TGCCGATGGCGCTCGTCGGCGTGCCCGAGAGCGGCGTCACTCTGGAGATCCCCGAGGATCTGCCGATGGTCGCGGTCGACCCGGGGCTGCTGGAGCGCAGCGTCGCCAACATCGTCGAGAACGCGGTGAAGTACAGCCCGCGGGACCGGCCCGTGCTGGTCTCCGCCAGCGCCCTCGGCGAGCGGGTCGAGCTGCGCGTCGCCGACCGGGGCCCCGGTGTGCCGGACGCCGCGAAGGACCGTATCTTCGAACCCTTCCAGCGCTACGGGGACGCCCCGCGCGGCTCCGGGGTCGGCCTCGGACTCGCCGTCGCCCGCGGCTTCGTGGAGGCGATGGGCGGTCAGCTGGCCGCAGAGGACACCCCGGGGGGCGGGATGACCATGGTGCTGACTCTGCGGGCCGCCCCCGGCCGCCCGGGACACGACCCACACGGCACAACGGAAAGGCAGGCCGTCAGATGAACCGGGTGCTCGTGGTGGACGACGAGCCGCAGATCGTACGCGCCCTCGTGATCAACCTGAAGGCGCGCAAGTACGAGGTCGACTCCGCCGGGGACGGCGCGACCGCCCTGAAGCTCGCCGCCGCCCGCCACCCCGACGTGGTCGTGCTCGACCTGGGCCTGCCCGATATGGACGGAGTGGAAGTGATCAAGGGGCTGCGGGGCTGGACCCGCGTCCCGATCCTGGTCCTCTCGGCCCGCCAGACCTCCGACGAGAAGGTCGAGGCCCTGGACGCCGGGGCGGATGACTACGTCACCAAGCCCTTCGGCATGGACGAGCTGCTGGCCCGGCTGCGCGCCGCCGTGCGGCGCGCCGAGCCGTCCGGGCCGTCGGACGCGGCCGTGATCGTCGAGACCGAGGGGTTCAGCGTCGACCTGGCCGCCAAGAAGGCGCACCGGGACGGCCGCGACGTGCGGCTGACGCCCACCGAATGGCATCTGCTGGAGGTGCTGGTGCGCAACGAGGGCCGCCTGGTCAGCCAGAAGCAGCTGCTCCAGGAGGTCTGGGGGCCGTCGTACGGCACCGAGACCAACTACCTGCGTGTCTACATGGCGCAGTTGCGCCGCAAGCTGGAGAACGACCCCGCGCATCCGCGGCACTTCATCACCGAGCCCGGGATGGGGTACCGCTTCGAGCGGTGAGGCGGGGGCTCACCGGTACGCTGACGGTATGAGTTCCGTACCCCAGCCCCCCGGGAAGCGTGACAAGCCGGTCGGCCGCTTCCGGCGGATGATCGACCGGCTGTCCAGCTCCCAGGAGGAGCTGCACTCCGCCGAGCTGCAGCAGGACGCAGAGAACGCGGGCTGCACGAAGATCGGCGACTGTGGCGACCGCCAGATCGTCAAGGTGACGGGTACACTGCGCACGGTCACGCTGCGGCCGCGGGCCGGAGTGCCCGCGCTGGAGGCAGAGCTGTTCGACGGCACTGCCGCCCTCGACGTCGTGTGGCTGGGCCGCCGCTCCATCATCGGCATAGAACCGGGCCGCAAGCTGATCGCCACCGGCCGGATCTCCATGAGCCACGGGCGCCGGGTGCTGTTCAATCCGAAGTACGAACTCCGACCGCTCGGACAGGAGTAGCCGGTGACGTCTGACGACAAGACGACCCCGACCGATCACCAGGACGCCGCCGACGCGCAGAGCAGGGCGGCGGCGGACACCGCGCTCCTGGAGGCGTTCGGCGGGGTGCGGGGCATGGTGGACACCACCGTCCCCGGGCTGGTGTTCGTCCTGCTGTACACCATCAAGCGCGACATCCACCTGGCCGCGATCGCCGCGCTCGGACTGACCGTGCTGCTGGCGCTGACCCGGCTGGCGCGCAAGGAGACGCTGAAGCACGCCTTCAGCGGGGTCTTCGGGGTCGCGTTCGGCGCGATCTTCGCGATGATGTCCGGCGACGCCAAGAACTTCTACCTGCCGGGCATGCTCTACACGCTCGGCCTGGCGATCGCGTACGTCCTCTCGGCGATCTTCCGCTATCCGCTGATCGGGGTGCTGCTCGGGCCGATGCTCAAGGAGAACCTCTCCTGGCGCACCCGCAACCCCGGCCGGTTCCGCGCCTACACCCGGTCCACCTGGGCGTGGGGGCTGATCCTGCTCGCCAAGTCGGCGATCCTCTTCCCGCTCTACTGGTGGGGGGACGTCACCCAGCTCGGCTGGGTGAAGGTGGCGCTCGGCATTCCGCCGTTCCTGCTGTGCGTCTATCTGACGTGGATCTTCCTCGCCAAGGCCCCGCCGCCGATCGACGTCATCGCCGAGATGGAGGCCGAGGAGAAGGCGGAGCGGGAGCGCGAGCGCGCGAAGCGGGAGGCCGAGCGGGCCGACCGGATCGTCGACCCGCTGCTGACGGAGTGGACCGACGGGATCGTGAACGAGGCCCGCACCGAGTCGGCCGACCGGCAGCCGCCCCGGCACTGACCCCGCGGAACCGACCATGCGGAAGGCCCCGGGCTCCCACACGGGAACCCGGGGCCTTCCTGCGGCCTTCCTGCGGTCTTTTTACGAGGCCTAGCCCGCCGCGTCCTGGCGCTGGACCGACAGCAGCGCCTCCAGCTGCTCCTCGCGCGCCTGGGCCGCGACGAACAGCAGCTCGTCGCCCGCCTCCAGGACGTCGTCCTTGTTCGGGGTCAGCACCCGGGTGCCCCGGATGATCGTGACCAGCGTGGTGTCCTCCGGCCACTCCACGTCGCCGACCCGGGTGCCGACCAGAGCCGCGTCCGGCGGCAGCGTCAGCTCCACCAGGTTCGCGTCGCCGTGGCTGAAACGCAGCAGCCGCACCAGATCGCCGACGCTCACCGCCTCCTCGACCAGCGCCGACATCAGCCGTGGCGTGGAGACGGCGACATCAACGCCCCACGCCTCGTTGAACAGCCACTCGTTCTTCGGGTTGTTGACCCGGGCGACCACCCGCGGCACCGCGTACTCGGTCTTCGCCAGCAGGGACACGACCAGGTTGACCTTGTCGTCCCCGGTGGCCGCGATGACCACGTTGCAGCGCTGCAGCGCCGCCTCGTCCAGCGAGGTGATCTCGCACGCATCGGCCAGCAGCCATTCGGCCTGCGGCACCCGCTCCACCGAGATGGCGGTCGGCGCCTTGTCGATGAGGAGGACCTCGTGCCCGTTCTCCAGCAGCTCGCCCGCGATGGAGCGCCCCACGGCGCCCGCTCCGGCAATGGCAACCCTCATCGTGTCTCCTCGTTCGCTTCTCCGCCCGCACGGCGCAGAAGTGCGGCTTTCGCCGTAAGGTGCGGCCCGGCGGCCGTGCGTGCGCCGCTCACCGAGCACCCTCCTCAGGTCCCTCGTCGAAGGCCGCCTCGACCTTCTCGACCTCATCGGTGCGCATCATCACATGCACCAGGTCGCCTTCCTGGAGCACCGTCTGCGAGGTGGGCAGCATCGCCTCGCCGAGCCGGGTCAGGAACGCGACCCGCACCCCGGTCTCCTCCTGAAGCTTGCTGACCTTGTGCCCCACCCACGCGGGGGAGGTGTGCACCTCGGCGAGCTGCACCCCGCCGCTCGGATCCCGCCACAGCGGCTCGGCGCCGGACGGCAGCAGCCGCCGCAGCATCTGGTCCGCGGTCCACCGCACGGTGGCCACGGTCGGGATGCCCAGGCGCTGGTAGACCTCGGCGCGGCGCGGGTCGTAGATCCGGGCCGCGACGTTCTCCACGCCGAACATCTCGCGGGCCACCCGGGCAGCGATGATGTTGGAGTTGTCGCCGCTGCTGACCGCCGCGAAGGCCCCGGCCTCCTCGATGCCCGCCTCACGGAGCGTGTCCTGGTCGAATCCGACGCCCGTCACCCGGCGGCCGCCGAAGCCCGCGCCGAGGCGGCGGAAGGCGGTGGGGTCCTGGTCGACGACCGCGACCGTGTGTCCCTGCTGCTCCAGGGTCTGGGCGAGCGCCGCGCCCACCCGGCCACAGCCCATGATCACGATATGCATGCGTCTTACCCCGCACTCCTGATGACCGTGCTGACCTGCACAAACACCCTGCTCACATCTTCCTTCCAGGACCTACGGGGTGACAGCGGGGCAAGAGGCCCCGATGCCGGTGCCGCACGGCGACGGAGGTCGTCCGCCACGGCGTCTGTTCCCACCGTATCCATACCCATGGGGCGATTCCCTGCCCGAGTGCACCCGGCCGGGAGGAAACGCGGCGCGCGGGCGGTCCGGCGGCTACCGTGAGAGGGCGGGCGCCGATGGCCGCGGCAGGGGGAGTGCTCCCTCATCTTTGCCCGATATCCAGGACCTTCACTGAACTCTTACGGGAATTGGCAATAGGGTCCGGGGAGTTCGAACTTTGTTACGGCCGTCGGACACTTGGTCACGGCGCGGCTAAGATGATCGCCGTATTCCGTTCCCGGACGGGACATCAGGGCACTGAATCGTTCCCTCCACGCCCGCGTTCTCTGCACGAGGTTCCTGATGACAGATCACATACCGGAGGCGGTGACCTGGTGCCTGGTCGGCGTCCTCCTTGTCGTTCTGGTGCTTCTGATGCGCCAGCGGCGGATCACCGCCGGAGTGCGCAGGCGTAACGCCACGCTCGAGGACAACCTGCGCTCCCGCGACGAGGAAGTGCGGCATCTGGTCGACGTCCGGCTCCCGGCGATCGCGGACGTGCTGAGCCAGCCCGCCCCGCTGCCCGGGCTGCGGGACGAGAAGCTGGCCGGGACCGCCTACGCGCAGAGCCTGCACGCGGTCATGGAGCACTTCGCGCGCGCGGTGGACAAGGCGCAGTCGCGGGCCGACGCTTCCGCCAAGGCCGCGCTCAAGGCGTCGATGCGCGCCCTCCAGGGCCTCGCCAATGAACAGCAGGTGGCGATCTCGGAGATGCAGGACCGGCACGACAACCCCGACGTGCTGCGCGACCTGCTGGAGATCGACCACGCCAACGCGCAGTTCGGCCGCCGCGCCCAGGCCATCGCCGTGCTGTGCGGCTCCTGGCCCGGCCGTCAGCGCACCGCCTCCCCGATGACCGATGTGGTCCGGGGCGCCAAGTCGCGCATCCGCGACTACCGGCGGGTTCAGGTGCACGCCCTGATCGACATCGGTGTGGCGAGCCGCGCGGTGGAGCCCGTGGTGCTCGCGGTCGCCGAGCTGCTGGACAACGCCGCCCGGCACTCCCAGCCCAACACCAACGTCGAGGTCAGCCTGCAGCCGGTGCACAACGGCGCCTGCATCGTGATCGACGATGCCGGGGTCGGCATGGACGGCCTGGAGGTCCAGCGGGCCGCCGGGCTGCTGTCCGGCCAGCGCGCCGTGGACGTCTCGCGGCTGGGCGACCCGCCGCAGTTCGGCTTCGCCGTGGTGGGCCTGCTCGCCGCCCGGTACGGCTTCAGCGTCTCGGTGGACACCCGGTCCCCGTACGGCGGTGTGCGCGCCGTCCTGTTCCTCCCCAGCGCGCTGCTCACCCACATCGACGCGGAAGCGCCCGCCGCCGCACCCGCGGCCCAGGACGCGTACGAGGCCGAGGCCGCCGCCCCGCTGCGTACCCTCCCGTCCCGCGCGAACCGCCGCAGGGCCGCGGCCCAGGCCCCCGCCGAGGCCCAGGCGCCCGCCCCGGCCCCGGCAGCGGCTCCCGCCCCGGCGCCCTCCGCGGGGCCCGGACAGCCGCCCGCGGACGACGAGGCGACGCGCGTGTACGGGGAGACCGAGGGCGGCCTGCCCAAGCGCCGCCGCCGCAGGCCCACCGCCGCCCCACCGGTGGACGATTGGCCCACCGCGCCCGGACCGGGGTCCGGCGCCCCCGAAACCGACACGGGTCCGCACCGTGTCCGCTCGGCCGAAGAGACCGCCAAGCGCATGGGCGCGTTCGCGCGCGGTACGCGCTCCGGCCGTGGCGTCACACCGGATGCCGCCCCTCACACCGAAGAAGGGAATCGCCAGGCATGAACGACCACATGAACAACGAGCTGGGCTGGATGCTCGACGAGGTGGTCAAGATGCCGGAGGCACGGCACGCGATCCTGCTCTCCGCCGACGGGATGCTGCGGGCGCACTCCAAGGGCATCGCGCGCGACGAGGCCGAGCGCCAGGCCGCCGCGCTCTCCGGACTGCAGTCGATCAGCCGCAGCACCTCCGAGTTCTGCGACCGTGACGAGACGCCCTGGCAGCAGACGCTGGTCGAGTTCGTCGGCGGCTACGTCTTCCTGATCGCCGCCGGCCCCGGCGCGTACCTGGCCGTCTCGGCCACCGAGGACGTGGACATGGAGGCGGTCAGCTACCGGATGCAGAAGCTGGTCGACCGGCTGGGCAAGGAGCTGACCAGCCCGCCGCGGCAGGGCGCGGCCTGGCAGGGGATCGGCAGCCCCGCATGAGCCCGGGCAGGCGCGAACGAGGTTTGGTACGGCCGTATGTCGTGACCGACGGCCGTGCCTACCCGAGCCGCAACACCTTCGACCTGGTGACCCTGGTCATGGCCCACCCCGACCGGCCGCTCGCCGGTCTCAGCCCGGAGAAGCGGGCGGTCATGGAACTCTGCCTCGGCGGCGCGCTGTCGGTCGCCGAGGTCTCCGGCTATCTGGAGCTGCCGGTGAGCGTCACCAAGGTCCTGCTGGGCGATCTGGTCGACAGCGGCCACATCAGCACCCGTGCCCCCATCCCGCCCGCCGAACTCCCCGAGACCCAGCTGCTCCAGGAGGTGCTCGATGGACTCCGCGCTCGCCTCTGACCGGGGTGCGGTCTATCTGCCCCAGACCGTAAGGACCGCGGCCAAGCTGCTGGTCGTCGGACACTTCGCGGTCGGCAAGACGACCTTCGTGGGCTCACTGTCCGAAATCCGCCCGCTGCGCACCGAAGAGACGATGACTCAGGCCGGCGCGCTCATCGACGACCTCGCGGGCATCGAGGAGAAGACGACCACCACCGTCGCCATGGACTTCGGCCGGCTCACCCTCAGCGAGTCCCTGGTCCTGTACCTCTTCGGCGCGCCCGGGCAGCAGCGCTTCACCCGGATGTGGAAGGACATGACGCGCGGCGCGCTGGGCGCGCTGGTGCTCGCCGACACCCGGCGGCTGGAGCAGTCCTTCCAGGTGATGGCCGTCCTGGAGGAGCAGGCGCTGCCGTACGCCGTCGCCGTCAACCACTTCGAGGGGGCGCCCCGCTTCGCCGAGACGGAGGTCCGGGAGGCGCTCGATCTGCTGCCGGAGACCCCACTGGTCACCTGTGACGCCAGGGACCGGATCTCCTCCACCCACGCGCTGATCGCCCTCGTCCAGTATCTGCAGACCCGCCACACCCGTAGCGCTCAGGAGAATGTGTGACCGACCGTATCGCCGCCGCCGGACCCGTTCCACCACCGGTCTGCCCCGTGCGCACGGGTGCCACCGGAGTCGTGGGCAGCCGCGGCACGGTGCCGATGTACGGGCCCGACTTCGCCGCCGACCCGCACGCCGCCTATGAGCGGATGCGCACCGTCCACGGGCCGATCGCGCCGGTGGAGCTGTCGCCCGGGGTCTACGGCTCGCTCGTCACCAGCTATCAGCTCGGGCTCGAGGTCCTGCGCGACACCGAGCGGTTCGCCAAGGACCCGCGCGGCTGGCGGGCGGTGCACGACGGAACCGTCCAGCAGGACAGCCCCGTCGCCCCCATGATGATGTACCGGCCGAACGCCCTGTTCTGCGACGGCGAGGCGCACGCCCGGCTGCGCGGGGCGATCACCGACAGCCTGGACCGGGTGGACCCGCACGCGCTCAGCGAGTACGTCGAGCGCAGCGCGGAGACCCTGATCGACGCCTTCGCGTCCCGGGGCGAGGCCGATCTGCTCATCGAGTACGCGTCGGTGCTCCCGCTGCTCGTCTTCAACCAGCTCTTCGGCGCGCTCGCCGCGGACGGCCCGAAGCTGGTCGAGACCATGATGAAGCTCTTCGACAGCGGCGAGGAAGCCGCCCAGGCCAACGAGGACCTGCTCCGCTGGATCTCGGGCCTGGTCGCGAGCAAGCGCCAGCAGCCCTCGGCCGACGTCACCTCCTGGCTGATCGCGCACCCCTCGCAGCTGGCCGACGACGAGCTGATGCAGCAGATCATCCTGATGATGGCGGCCGGCACCGACCCCCAGCAGAACCTGATCGCCAACGCGCTGCGCCTGCTGCTGTCGGACGACCGCTTCGCCGGTGAGCTGTCCGGCGGCAGCATGCCCGTGGAGGACGCCATCGACGAGGTCCTGTGGAACGACCCGCCGATGGCCAACTACGGCACCCGATTCCCCCGCTACGACTGCGATGTCGCGGGCGTACGGCTGCGCAAGGGCGAGCCGGTGCTCGTCAGCTACGCCGCCGCCAACCACGAGGCGGCCATCGCCTCCGACCGGCGATCCGGCAACCGGGCCCACCTGGCGTGGAGCGCCGGTGCCCATCGCTGCCCCGCGGAGCGGCCCGCCCGCGTGATCGCCACCGTCGCCATCGAGCGACTCCTCGACCGTCTCCCGGACATGGAGCTGGCCGTCCCCGTCGAACAGCTGACGTGGCGGACCGGGCCCTTCCACCGCGCCCTGGCGTCCCTGCCGGTGCGCTTCCCCGCCCAATTGGCGACTCAAGCCGAACCGTTCGCAGCGTCCGCACCCGAGTCAGCCCGATTCGACGAGAACCCTGGAGACACCCCATGGAAACCCGTCCCATCGTCCTCGATCCCACCGGCCGAGACATCGCCGGAGAGGCAGCCCGAGTCGCCGCAGGCGGTGAAGCGACGCTTGTTGAGCTTCCTCACGGCGTGGTGGCGTGGGCAATAAGCACCCAGAGCACACTCAAACGGCTGCTGACCGACCCCCGCGTCTCCAAGGACCCCCGCCAGCACTGGCCGGCGTGGATCAACGGTGAGATCTCCCAGGAGTGGCCGCTGATCACCTGGGTCGCCGTGGAGAACATGTTCACCTCCTACGGCACCGACCACCGGCGGCTGCGCACCCTGATCTCCAAGGCGTTCACCGCGCGGCGCACCGCCGCCCTGCGGCCGCGCATCGAGGAGATGTGCACCGACCTCCTGGACGCGCTGGCCGCCACCGAGCCGGGCGAGGTGGTCGACCTGCGCGACGCGTACGCGTACCCGGTGCCCATCCAGGTGATCTCCGAGCTGTTCGGGATGGACGACGAGCACCTGGTGGCGCGGATGCGCCGGGTCGTCGACAGCATCTTCCACACCTCCGCCACCCCGGAGGAGGTCACCGCCACCTACACCGAGCTGTACTCCGTCCTCGGCGAACTGGTGGCCACCAAGCGCGAGAACCCGGGCGACGACCTGACCAGCGGGCTGCTCGCGGTGCGGGGGGAGGGGAACGACGCCAAGCTCAGCGAGAAGGAGCTGACCGACACCCTCGCCCTGTTCCTCTCGGCCGGTCACGAGACCACGGTCAACCTGCTGGACAACGCCATCCACGCGCTGCTCACCCGGCCCGAGCAGCTCGAACACGTCCGGGCGGGGCGGGCCACCTGGGAGGACGTGATCGAGGAGACGCTGCGGCACTCCGCCCCGGTCGCCAACCTGCCGCTGCGCTACGCCGTCGAGGACATCGAGCTGGACAGCGGAGTGGTGCTGCGCAAGGGCGACGCGATCGTCGCCGCCTACGCGGCCGCCGGGCGTGACCCGGAGGTGCACGGCGAGGACGCGGACCGTTTCGACGTGACGCGGAACCTCAAGAACCACCTCGCTTTCGGCCACGGCGTCCATCTGTGCGTCGGCGCGCCGCTGGCCCGGCTGGAGGCCATGATCGCGCTCCCGGCACTGTTCGAGCGCTTCCCTCGACTCTCACTCGCGTCCGGGCAGGACGCGCTGGAGCCGGTGGAATCGTTCATTTCCAACGGCCACCGCACCCTGCCGGTCCGGTTGTCCTGACCGCCGTGGCGGCCGCCCCGCCGCCCGCCCGCCCCCGTGGGGGCGGGCGGGTGGGCGGGCGCCCCGCCCACCCTTTACGATCCTCTGCGTGTCCAAACTGACCGACCTCCCGAAACGGATCCTGATCGGGCGGGCGCTGCGCAGCGACAAGTTGGGAGAAACCCTTCTCCCCAAGCGCATCGCGCTCCCCGTCTTCGCCTCCGACCCCCTGTCCTCCGTCGCGTACGCGCCCGGGCAGGTGATGATCGTCCTTTCCGTGGCGGGTGCGTCGGCCTACCACTACTCTCCGTGGATCACGATCGCGATCATCGTGCTCATGTTCACGGTGGTCGCCTCGTACCGCCAGAACGTGCACGCGTATCCCAGCGGAGGCGGTGACTACGAGGTCGCCACCACCAACCTCGGCCCCAAGGCGGGCCTCACGGTCGCCAGCGCCCTGCTGGTCGACTACGTGCTGACGGTGGCCGTGTCGATCTCCTCCGGTGTGGAGAACCTCGGCTCCGCCGTCCCCTTCATCGTCGAGCACAAGACGCTCGTCGCGGTCGCGATCATCCTGCTGCTGACCTTGATGAACCTGCGCGGGGTCCGCGAATCGGGCAAGCTCTTCGCGATCCCCACGTACGTCTTCGTCGGCGGCGTCTTCGTGATGATCCTCTGGGGCGCCTACCGCGCGCTCGTCCTCGGCGACGACATGAAGGCCCCCACCGCCGGTTTCGAGGTCCACGCCGAGCAGACCGGGCTGGCCGGTTTCGCGCTGGTCTTCCTGCTGCTGCGCGCCTTCTCCGACGGCTGCGCCGCGCTCACCGGCGTCGAGGCCATCAGCAACGGGGTGCCCGCCTTCCGCAAGCCCAAGAGCCGGAACGCGGCGACGACGCTGGCGCTGATGGGCGGGCTCGCCGTCGCCATGTTCGTCGGCATCATCACCCTCGCCCTGGTCACCAACGTCAAGATGGCCGAGGACCCGGCCAACGACCTGTTCAAGAACGGCGTCGCGCTCGGCTCCGGATACACCCAGAACCCGGTGATCTCGCAGGTCGCGGCCGCCGTCTTCGGCGACGGCTCGTTCCTGTTCGTGGTGCTCGCCGCGGCCACCGCGCTGGTCCTGTTCCTGGCCGCCAACACCGCGTACAACGGCTTCCCGCTGCTCGGCTCGATCCTCGCCCAGGACCGCTACCTGCCGCGCCAGCTGCACACCCGCGGCGACCGGCTCGCCTTCTCCAACGGCATCGTGCTGCTCGCCTCCGCGGCCGCCGTCCTCGTCTACCTCTACGGCGCGGACTCGACCCGGCTGATCCAGCTCTACATCGTCGGCGTCTTCGTTTCCTTCACCCTCAGCCAGACCGGCATGGTGCGGCACTGGAACCGCCACCTGGCCACCGAGCGCGACCCGGCCACCCGCCGCCGCATGATCCGCGCCCGCGCGATCAACACCTTCGGCGCCTTCTTCACCGGGCTGGTCCTGGTCGTCGTGCTGCTCACCAAGTTCACCCACGGCGCCTGGGTGGCGCTGCTCGGCATGGCCGTCTTCTACATCACCATGAGCGCGATCCGGCGCCACTACGACGGCGTCTCCGAGGAGCTGGCGGCGGCCGACGAGCAGCAGGACGAGGAGGAGGTCCGCCCCTCCCGGGTGCACTCCATCGTCCTCGTCTCCAAGATCCACAAGCCGACGCTGCGCGCCCTGGCCTACGCCAAGCTGATGCGCTCCCACCGGCTGGAGGCGCTGAGCATCAACGTCGACCCCGCCGAGACCAAGGCGCTCCAGACCGAGTGGAGCGAGCGCGGCATAGACGTCCCGCTGAAGATCCTCGACTCGCCGTACCGCGAGATCACCCGGCCGGTCATCGACTACGTCAAGAGTCTGCGCCGGGAGAGTCCGCGCGATGTGGTCTCCGTCTACATCCCCGAGTACGTGGTCGGCCGCTGGTACGAGCACCTGCTGCACAACCAGAGCGCGCTGCGGCTCAAGGGCCGGCTGCTGTTCACCCCCGGCGTGATGGTGACCTCCGTCCCCTGGCAGCTGGACTCCTCGGAGCTGGCCCGCAAGCGCGCCCGCAAGCGCGCCGAGTGGAACGCTCCGGGCGCGGTGCGGCGCGGCCCCGTGGCGCCGCCGCGGCCGAAGGGCGAGCGCAAGGCCGAGAAGGCGGCCGTCCGGACGCCGGGGCGGTAGCCGCCGCCCCTTTGTGGGGGCCGGGGGTGCGGGGACGTAGACTGGTGGGCTGCTGTCGCCCCGCCCGGGCCGCTGTGTCCCATCCGCACCCTCACCCCCTTACGGAGCCGAACCCGCCATGCAAAGTGAACCCAAGGCGTCGCTGGTCGGCGAGGAGTACGAGGTCGAGGTCGGCCCGGTGGCGCACGGCGGCCACTGCATCGCCCGGACCGCCGAGGGCCAGGTACTGTTCGTACGCCACACCCTGCCCGGCGAGCGGGTCGTCGCCAGGGTCACCGAGGGCGAGGAGGGCGCGCGCTTCCTGCGCGCCGACGCGGTCCGGATTCTCGACGCCGCCAAGGACCGGGTCGAGGCGCCCTGCCCGTTCTCCGGCCCCGGCCGGTGCGGCGGCTGCGACTGGCAGCACGTTGCCCCCGGCGCCCAGCGCAGGCTCAAGGCCGAGGTGATCACCGAGCAGCTCCAGCGGCTGGCCGGACTCACCCCCGAGGACGCCCGCTGGGACGGCACCGTCGAACCCGCCCCCGGCGACAAGGTGTCCCGCGGCGAGGTCCCGGCCTGGCGCACCCGGCTGCAGTACGCGGTGGACGCACAGGGCCGCCCGGGGCTGCGCCGCCACCGCTCGCACGAGGTCGAGCCCGTCGACCACTGCCTGATCGCCGCGCCCGGGGTCACCGAACTCGGCATCGAGAAGCGGGAATGGCCGCAGATCGAAACCATCGAGGCCATCGCCGCCACCGGCTCCTCCGACCGTCAGGTCGTCCTCACTCCCCGCCCCGGCGGCCGGCTGCCCATCGTCGAACTCGACCGCCCGGTCTCCGTCCTGCGCATCGGCGAGTCCCGCGGCCGCGAGCGGCACCGCCTCGTCCACCGCGTCCACGGCCGCCCTTTCGTCCGCGAACGCGCCGCGGACCGCACCTGGCGGGTCGGCGAGGGCGGCTTCTGGCAGGTCCACCCCAAGGCCGCGGACCTGCTGGTCGAGGCCGTCATGCAGGGCCTGATGCCGCGCAAGGGCGACACCGCGCTGGACCTCTACTGCGGCGTCGGCCTCTTCGCGGGCGCCCTCGGCGAGCGGGTCGGCGAGCGCGGCGCGGTGCTGGGCATCGAGTCGAGCAAGCGCGCGGCCGACGACGCCCGGCACAACCTCCAGGACCTGGACCGCGTCCGCATCGAGCACGGCAAGGTCGAGCAGGTGCTGCCCCGCACCGGCATCACCGAGGCCGACCTGATCGTCCTCGACCCGCCCCGCTCCGGCGCGGGCAAGGACACGGTCGCCCACCTCGCGACCCTGGGCGCCCGCCGCATCGCCTACGTGGCCTGCGACCCGGCGGCCCTGGCCCGCGACCTCGCCTACTTCCGCGAAGCGGGCTACGTCCCGCGCCGCCTGCGCGCGTTCGACCTGTTCCCGGTGACGCACCACGTGGAGTGCGTGGCGATCCTCGAACCGGCCGCGAAGGGCTCCTGACCTGCGGTTTCCTGTTCAGGGGCGTTTCTCGACCTGTTTCACCGTGTCCAACAGGTCGAGCTCCTCGCTACGGGCTCACCTGCGGTTTTTGTGTGGAGTGACGGGTGGGGCGGCAGGACGGGTGCTTGGCTTTCGGCGCTTTTGACGCTCGTATGACGCTCACGCTCTTCCGGTGAGGCCGGCTGAGGGGGAGTTCGCGATGCCTGTCATCGCCTTGTCTGGAACCCGCTGACGCGGCGCTGTTGCGATCCCCCCCGGGCAATTGTTGAACTCGGTAGTCCCGATGTTGAGCAAGTGGGGCTAGGCAAATCCTGTCGAGGTAGAGTTAGACAACACGTATTGGATCAGGGCGAGGGAGGGCACCCGTGGCCGAGAGCATGCTTGCCAAGCCCGACGACGTGGTCGACCGTGATCGTGAGTGGGATCTGCTCACCGAGTTCGTCACCGACCCGGATCCTGCGATGCGCCTCGGGATCGTGTCGGGGCGCAGGCGGCACGGGAAGTCCTATCTCCTGCAGGCGCTGTCCGAGCGTGTCGGTGGTCTGTACGTCACGGCGGTGCGGGAAGAGGGGCGGCTGCCGGCGATCCAGCGGTTCAGTGACGCGATCGCGGCCCATGCCGGATTGCGGCCCGGGACCCTGAAGTTGGCCGATTGGCGGGAGGTTCTGTCCAATGCCCTCGATGTGACGGCTCGTTCGAACACGCCGCTGCTGGTGGTCGACGAGTTGCCGTATCTCCTCCAGCACTCTCCCGAGATCCCGGGCCTGCTCCAGCAGCTCTACGACGAGCGTCAGCGCGGCACTGGTTCAGGTCCCGGGCCTCGGGTAATCCTGTGCGGCTCCGCGATGAGCGTCATGCACGAACTGTTGTCGGGGACGAAGCCGTTGCGCGGCCGCGCCGTGATCGATCTGCGGCTGGGTGCCTTCGACTACCGAGCCGCGCGTGACTTCTGGCAGATCGAGGACCCGCTGACGGCATTGAAGGTCCACGCCGTCCTTGGTGGGGCTCCCGGGTACCGGCCGGTGGCCGCTCGCCCGCACCCGAACGACGGCTTCGTCTCCTGGCTGGCCCGGACGCTCCTGGACCCCGGCCGGGCGGTCTACTCGCGCACGGAGACGGAGTATCTGCTGCGCGAGGATCCGCGGATCACCCAGCACACCCTGTACTACGACATCCTCACCGCGATGGCCCACGGCGCCTCCACTCCCACCAAAATCGGCGCGGCGCTGGAGCGCCAGCGCAACGCCGTTACCCACCCGATCGAGGTCCTGGAATCCACCGGCTACATCCAGCGCGAGCAGGACATCCTGCGCCCTCGCCACCCCGTCATCACCCTGGCCGACCCCGTCATCCGTTTCAACCAGCTCATCACACTGCCACAGGCGGCCACCGTCGAGCAGGGCTTCGCCGAACAGGCATGGCAGGCCGCTGAACCGACCTTCAACTCCAAGATCCTCGGCCCGCACTTCGAGGACCTCGCCCGCACCTTCACTCGCCGATACGCCCACACCCTGCTCCCGGGCGGTCTGCCCGGCCCGGTGGGTACCACTGAGGTCGCCGACCCGGCGGCCCGCACCAGGCACGAGGTCGACGTCATCGCCCTGACCCTGGGCGAGCGCCCGCAAGCTCCCCGAGCCAGGATCGCCCTCATCGGCGAGGCCAAGGCCACCGCCGCCCGCCGTGGCACCGGCGACCTGCAACGCCTGGAGCACATCCGTGGCCTGCTCGCCGACCAGGGCTACGACACCACGGGCACCACCCTGGCTCTCTTCTCCCTGCATGGCTTCTACCCGGACCTGATCGAGTCCGCAGCCCGCCGCGACGATCTACTCCTGGTCGACCTGCCGGGCCTGTACGGGATCGGTTGACCTCAACTTGCATACCCGATGGAGCGGTGGCACTTTGAGAAGTAGCTGTCGTTCCGTCAGCCCGAAGTCGAACTGCCAGGGGGCTGTCCTGGCGAGTGGGCGCCGATCGAGGCCCGCACGGCCGCAGGCCATGTTGACGCTCTTCTGGCTGCCCGTCAGTCCTGTGGCGTCCGGACGAAGAGGGCACGCCCCGTTTCGGCGTCGGCAGCCATGTGAGGCGGTCGGTGGCCGTTCCGTGCATTCGCGGGCCACGAAGCGCGAGTACATGCGCTTGTGCCCGCTGCGGCCACTGCCGGGCCGCGATCCCTTTCTCCGCGGAGTCCGGGCGGTGTGGGCCCTCCCATCATTATCGGGTGCTGTCCCGCCCGTCAGCCGCTGACCGGCTGCGGAACGGGGCTGTGGAGGGTATCGGTGTCCGCACCGAGCCGGGGTGCCGGAGCGGCCGCCGGTGCCGGGTCACCGGAGAACACCAGCGGTGAGCCGGGAGCCAGCAGCGTGCCGATGCCCGGCTGGTCGATCCATGAGAACAGCGGGTTCTGCGTCGAGCAGCGTGGGTCCTCTTCGACGAGCTGGCGGAATGTCTGGTACGGGCCCCACAGCACCCCGGAGCCGTGAAACACCGCGCGCACCTCGGCCAGCGTCCTTGCCGCGAACCATGGTTCGAGCACCGCCGCGATGGCGTGCCGGGCGGCGTACCGGCCGCCCTCCGTCGTCAGGTCCACGTCCATCAGCGGACCGGTCATCTCCAGCTTCTCGGTGAGCCCGGTGGCCCGGCCCAGGGCGCGGAACTGCCGGGTGGTGATGGCCACGACCATGACCGAGCGTGCGTCGGCGGTGCTGAAGTCGCGTCCAAAGGCGCCGTAGAGGCTGTTGCCGATCGGCTCCCGGGACGCGCCGTTGATCTGCACGTCGGCGACGTAGCCCAGGTTGCCGACGGTGGCGAGCATGACATCGGACAGGGCGAGGGTGACTTCCTGGCCGTGTCCGGTCGCCTGGCGTCTGCGCTCGGCGGCCAGCAGACCGACCGTCAGGTAAAGTCCCGCGGCCACGTCCCAGGCCGGCAGTACGTGGTTGACCGGTTCCGGGCCGGTGCCAGTCGCGTGCGGGAAGCCGCTGGCGCAGTTGACGGAGTAGTCCACGGCAGGGGAGCCGTCGGGGTTGCCCAGCAGGCGCATCATGATCAGGTCGGGTCGTCGCGCGGAGAGCTGTTCGTAGTCGAGCCAGCCACGGGCGGGCAAGTTGGTGATCAGGATGCCGGCGCCGTCGCCGTCCGCGCAGATGATGTCGGTCGCCGCGCGTTGCCCCTCGGGGGTGTCCAGCGGCAGGGTAACCGACCGTTTGCCCTTGTTGAGGCTGGCCCAGTACAGGCTCTCCCCGTGCTCGGTTTCCGGCCAGCGGTGGTAGTCGATGTTCCCGCCGACGGGATCGATGCGGATCACCTCGGCGCCCAGCTGGGCCAGCGTCATGGAGGCCAAGGGGGCGGCGACGAAGGCCGAGACCTCCACGACGCGCAGCCCGGCCAGCGGACCGCGGCGCTCTTCAGGCGCGTTCGAAGACGGCTGCAATGCCCTGGCCTCCTCCGATGCACATGGTTTCCAGTCCGAACCGGGCGTCACGGCGCTCCAGTTCGTGCAGCAGCGTGGTCATGATGCGTACGCCCGTCGCGCCGACGGGGTGGCCCAGTGAGATCCCGGAACCGTTGACGTTGACCCGCTCCGCGTCGTCGATGCCCCACTCCTCGAGCACCGCGAGGACTTGGCAGGCGAACGCCTCGTTCACCTCGATCAGATCCATGTCCGCCAGAGTCAGTCCGAGGCGCTTCAGTACTCTGGCGGTGGCGGGTACGGGGCCGATGCCCATGCGGGAGGGCTCGCATCCGGCCGCTGCCCAGCCGCTCAGGTAGGCGATCGGGGTCAGGCCCAGCCGCTCCGCCTGCTCCTCGGCAACGATCAGGCAGGCCGCGGCGGCGTCGTTCTGCTGGCAGGCGTTGCCCGCCGTGACGGTCCCGCCGGGCTCGACCGGGCGCAGCCGGGCCAGCTTCTCCGCCGAGGTGTCCGTACGTATTCCCTCGTCGCGGGCGAAGGCGACCGGGTCGCCCTTGCGCTGAGGCACCGTCACCGGGACGACCTCATGTGCGAAGGCGCCCGACTCCCAGGCCGCCGCCGCCCGGCGCTGGCTGCGGACGGCGTAGGCGTCGGCCCGCTCGCGGCTGATTCCGTAGTCGCGGGCCAGGTTCTCGGCGGTTTCGATCATGCCGGAGATCACCCCGAACCGCTCCACCGGCTGGGCGCGTTCCCGTCCCCGGTCGAGCCGGTCGTGGAAGGTGGTGGAGCCGAAGCGTCCGCCCCAGCGCATGTCGGTGGTGTAGTACTCGACGTTGCTCATGCTCTCGACGCCGCCTGCCATGACGACGTCGGCCGCTCCGGACTGCACCATCATCGCCGCGGTGGCGATGGCCTGGAGGCCGCTGCCGCAGCGCCGGTCCAGCTGCATCCCGGCGACCTCGACCGGGAAACCGGCCTCCAGCGCGATCCAGCGGCCGACGCACGGCGTCTCGCTGCTGGCGTAGGACTGCGCAAAGACCACGTCCTCGATCAGGGCCGGGTCGATACCGGCGCGCTCCACGGCCGCCGTCGCGACGGTCGCGCCCAGCTTCTCGACGGGCACCGGGCGCAGGCTGCCGCCGAAGGCGCCGATGGGGGTACGGACGGGGGCCACGATCGCCGCGCGAGTCATGCGGGGGTCTCCTTCTCGATGGTGTTCTCGGACGTCCGGGACGCGGCCAGGAAGTCGGGGGCGCGCTTGGCGAGGAACGCCTGGACGCCCTCGGCGCTTTCGGCGGAGGTGAACGCCTCGTCGCTGGCGGTCAGAGAAGCCTCGATCAACTCCTCCTCGGTAAGGTCGTGCGCGGCGTCGATGACGGACTTGCACAGCGCCATCGACCGGGGCGGACGGCGCAGCAGGACGTCCGCCAGCTCCAGTGCGGTGGCGTGCGCATCGCCGCGTGGCGCGACCCGGTTGACCAGGCCCCAGGCGAGCGCCGTCGCCGCGTCCACCGGCTCGCCCAGCAGTTGCATCTCCTTGGCGCGCCCGGCCCCGATGCGGCGGGCGACCCGGAACGTACCGCCGCTGCCGGGGAAGACGCCGAGTTTGATCTCCGGGGAGCCGATGCCGATGTGCTCCTCGGCGACGATCAGGTCGCAGCAGACCGCGATCTCCAGGCCGCCGCCGAGCGTGTGCCCGTTCAGCGCGGCGATCGTCGGCTTCGGGAAGGACGCCAGCCGTGCGAACAACTCCTGCTGCGGGCGCAGTTTCTTCGCCACCGCCTCGCCCGGAGCGCGCATCGCGGCGAACTCGGGGATGTCCGAGCCCGCGCAGAACGCCCGGTCCCCGGCGCCGGTGAGTACCACCACGCCGACGGACGGGTCGTCCTCCACGGCGTCCAGCGCCTCGGTCAGGCCGCGGGTCATGACCGCGTTCCACACGTGCAGCGGTGGGTTGTCGAAGACGATGGTCGCCACCCGGCCCGTTGTCTCCAGGCGGACGTGTGCGCCGCTCATCGGTCACCTCCATGGTCGGTGGTCACTGCGTGACCCGCGGCGTTCGCCGAGGCCAGCAGGGTGCGCGCGCGGCGCAGGACGGGCGCGTCGACCATCAGGCCGTCGACGCGGATGACACCCGGGCCGCTCCCGTCGCCGTCGGCGGCGTCCCAGGCATCGGTCACCCGGCGCGCCCAGGCGATCTCCGCGTCACCGGGCGCGTACACGGCGTTGACCACAGCGACCTGCGCCGGGTGGACGCACAGGGCGCCGGTGACGCCCAGCTCCCGCGCCTCCCGGGCGGCGTCCGCCAGTGCCTCGGGACGGTCCAGGACGGCGAGGGACATCGGGAGCGCGAAAGAGCCGATTCCGGCCGCCGAGGCGGCGAGCGCGATCCAGCGGCACGGTTCGGTCAGCAGGAACGGTGTCGGCGCCACACCCAGTGCCGATGAGAAGTCCTCGCTGCCGAGCGCCAGAGCGCACACCCGCGGTGCCGCCGCCAGGTTGGTCAGCGCGAACAGCGCCGCCGGGGACTCGATCAGCGCGATCAGCCCGACCGAGCCGGCCGGTAGACCGCGTTCCCGCTCCAGGCCGTCGAGGTACGTGGCCACCTCCGTGAGCTGCCCTGGACGCTCGGTCTTGGGCAGCATCACTGCCCGCAGGCCGGGACGGACCGCGGCCCTCAGATCCGTCTCCCAGTTCTCGCGCGTCGAGCCGGCCCGCACCACCAGGTACTGGCCTTCGGCGGCCAGCCGGTCGATGTGGGCAGGCAGCCCCCACCGTGCCGACTCCTTGTCCGACTCCGGTACGGCGTCCTCCAGATCGAGGATCAGCCCGTGGGCACCGCGCAGATGTGCTCTGGACAGCAGCCGCTCGTCATCGGCCGGCACGAACAGCAGCGAGTGCAGGGCCGCGACGTGGGGGGTGTTCGTACGGTGGCTCATGTGACGTCCACCTCCGCGTTCATCACGGTCCGGCCCCGGTCGTCGGTGGCGTACAGGGACGCGCCGGAGGTGGTCGGGGTGCCGTGCAGGGTCAGCTTCCGGCCGTCGAAGGCCGGGCGCAGGCCGCGGAACCGGAAACCGGTGACGCGGGCGCCGGGCCGCTGCCGTACGCAGAGGTCGAGCAGCAGTGTCGCCGTCAGCGGTCCGTGGACGACCAGTCCGGGGTAGCCCTCCTCCTGCTGGGCGTAGGTGCGGTCGTAGTGGATGCGGTGTGCGTTGAAGGTCAGCGCCGAGTAGCGGAACAGCATGACCGGATCCGGGACGAGGGCGCGCTGCCACGTACCGGGCGCCGGCGGCTCCTCCTCGGGTTGCTCGTGTGCGCCGCCGGACGCCGCCGGGGCCTGGCCGGGGGCGGCGCGGTAGACGATGTCCTGCCGCTCGGTGAGGACGAGGACGCCCTCCTGCCGCAGTTCGTGGTCGACGGTGACGAAGACCAGTGGCCCGCTGCGCCCCTCGCGCTCCCGTACGTCCGCGATCACCGAGGTGCGGTGGACCGGAACGCCGGTGCGCAGCGGCTCGGAGAAACGCAGGTCGCCGCCGGCCCACATCCGGCGGGGCAGCCGGACGGGTGGCAGGAAGCCGCCGCGCCGGGGGTGCCCGTCGGGGCCGAGATCGCTGTGCGGAGTGCGGGGCAGGAAGCAGAGCCAGTGGGCGAGGGGCGGCGCGGCGTCCGGACCGTCCGGGACACGGTCCAGGACGGCGCTCAGCCCGAGGGCGGTGTCCGCGCTCAGCGTGTCCTCGGCCTCCTCGCGCCGGCCGGTCCAGGAGGCGTAATCGCTCAGGTCCGTCACGGGGTGGCCTCCTTCAGCTGGATGCGCTCGATGCGGCCGACGACCAGTAGGAAGGACAGCGCCGCGGCCAGGCCGGAGGCGCCGACGAAGTACAGCGCGCCGTCGAAGGATCCGGTGATGTCGACGACGTAGCCGATGACGAT
This sequence comes from Streptomyces sp. NPDC007983, assembly GCF_042958345.1. Lineage (NCBI taxonomy): Bacteria > Bacillati > Actinomycetota > Actinomycetes > Kitasatosporales > Streptomycetaceae > Streptomyces > Streptomyces sp. NPDC007983. The sequence goes on along the minus strand of NZ_JBIBJI010000017.1, from coordinate 30,124 downwards.
CGGGGTGGTGATGCCCGCCAGATTGGCCAGGGCGTTGAACAGGCCGCCGGAGAGCCCCGCGGCCTCCTTCGGGGAGGTGTCCGAGACGACGGTCCAGCCGAGGCTGCCCAGCCCCTTGCCGAAGAACGCGATCGCCATCACGACGATGACCACGGTCTTACTCGAGGTCCAGGCGCACGCGATGATGCAGGTGGACAGGGCCAGACCGGCGACGATCGGGATCTTGCGGGCCGCGGTCACCGACCTGCCCCGGCGCAGCAGCGCGTCGGAGAGCAGACCCCCCAGGATGCCGCCGATGAAGCCGAACAGCGCCGGGATGGACGCGGTGAAGCCCGCCTCGAGCAGCGGCATGCCGAGTTCCTTGATCAGGTAGATCGGGAACCACGTGAGGAAGAAGTAGACCAACGTGGCGATGAAGAACTGGCCCATGTAGAGGCCGATCATCATCCGGCTGCTGAGGAGCTGCCGGACCACGGACCAGGTGTTGACCCCGGTCTTGGTGCCGACCGAAGCGGCCTCCTCGATGTCGACGAGCGCGCCGCCCTCGACGAGGTGGTCCAGTTCGGCCTGGTTGACGCGCGGGTGCGCACGGGGCTGGCGGTAGGCCATCCACCACCAGACGCTGAGGACGATGCCGATGCCACCCATCACGAAGTACGCCGAGGGCCAGCCCCAGCCGTGGGTGAGCCACGCCATGAAGGGGGTGAAGATGACAGGCGCCGCGTACTGCGAGGAGTTGAAGATCGCCGAGGCGGTGCCGCGTTCGGCAGCGGGGAACCAGGTTGCCACGACCCGGCCGTTGGTGGGGTACGCCGGTCCCTCGGCCATACCCACCGCGAGCCGCAGGACGAACAGCGCGATCATCGCCGAGGCGATGCCGAACAGCGGGACCACGCCCTGGAACAGTGTGGCCAGCGACCACAGGAAGATACTGCCCGCGTACACCTTGCGGGCGCCCCACTTGTCCACGATCCAGCCGCCGGGCAGCTGGGCCAGCATGTAGGCCCAGGAGAAGGCGGAGAACAGGTAGCCGAGCGTGACGTCGCTGATCCCGATGTCGCCCTGGATCTCCGTACCGGTGATCGACAGGATGGCGCGGTCGGCGTTGTTGAGCGTGGAGACCACGAACAGCAGGGCGACGATCAGGAAGCGGACTCTGCTGCGGCCGGGGGACGGCGAGGAGCCGGCGGGACGTACTGCCCCGGCGACGGCTTCACGGGAAGCGGTCATGGGATATCTCCGTTGACATCTGTGGGCAAGCCTGGGGAGTCGGCACATCGCGTGCATCGCGTGCATCGGGGGCAGGTGGAAGCGGTGAGACCTGCGGATGTGCGCGGGCGGACTTGAGCTGTGCGGGCGGCCCGGGGGATGCGGGGCCGCCGGGGCGGCCGGAGCGGTGGGGCCGCGCGGGGGCCGTCGGGCGGGATCGTCTGCCGTTGGGCCGGCGGGTGCAGCGGGGAGCGGAGTACGGATTCGGGCCGCTGCGGGGGCGGCGGGCCGGTGCGGGCCGAGCCGGACCGGTCAGCCGAAGCGGCCGCCGGTCACATGCAGCGTCTCGCCGGTGATGAACGAGGCGCGCTCCGAGGCGAGGAACGCCACCGCGTCCGCGATGTCCGAGGGCTGCCCGGTGCGGCGCAGCGGCTGGGCGGCGACGGCCTTCTCCCGGATCTTCTCGTAGTGGTCCAGGGAGCGGACGGCCTCGGTCTCCATGAAGCCCGGGGCGACGGCGTTGACGGTGATGCCGTAGCGCCCCTGCTCCGCGGCGAGCGCGCGGGTGAAGCCGAGGATGCCGGCCTTGGCGCTGGAGTAGTTCGCCTGGCCCGGGTTGCCCAGGTAGCTGCGTGAGGAGATGTTGACCACCCGTCCCCAGCGCTGCTCGATCAGGTGTGGCATGACGGCCCGGGTGACCAGGAACGATCCCTTGAGGATCACCTCGATCACCGAGTCCCAGTCGGTGTCCGTCATCTTCGTGAGCAGCGTGTCGCGGGGGAAGCCGGCGTTGTTGACGAGGATGTGCACCCCGCCGAACTCCTCGGTGGCGGCTGCCACCAGGCCGTCCACGTCCGTGCCGGAGGTGATGTCCGCGCGCACGGCGATCGCGCGGTGGCCGTCTCCGGCCAGTTCCTTCGCGGTCGCCTCCGCGCTCTGTCCGTCGATGTCGGTGACGACGACGCGGGCGCCTTCCCGAGCCAGGCGGCGGGCGGTCGCGGCGCCCAGTCCCCGGGCCGAGCCGGTGACGATCGCGGTCTTGTCCTTGAGTTCCAGATCCATGATGCGGCTCCTGCGTGTGAGGTCAGATCAGGTCGGCGCGGCCGGCGTCCAGGACGACTGCGCCGCGCTCGATCGCGGTGGTGCGGAAGGACACGATGTCGCCATCGGCCCAGGACTCGGTCCGCAGCGTCTCCCCGGGGAAGACGGGGGCGGTGAAGCGGACCCGCAGCCGGCGCAGCCTGGACTCGTCCCAGCCCAGGGCACCGGCCAGCAGCGTGTGCACGGCCACGCCGAAGGTGCACAGTCCGTGCAGGATCGGCCGCTCGAACCCGGCCGCCCGCGCGGTCGCGGGGTCGGCGTGCACCGGGTTGGTGTCGCCGTTCAGCCGGTAGAGCAGCGCCGCCTGCGGCAGCGTCGGCAGGTCGTGCACCGTGTCCGGCGCCCGGTCGGGCATCCGGTGCGGCGGGGGAGCGGTGTCCATCGTGCTGCCGCAGCCGCCGTCCCCGCGCAACAGGCTGACCTGGCCCACCTCGGCCAGGAGCCGCCCGCCGGCGGCGTCCAGCACCTGCCGCTCCTGGTAGAGCAGCGCGCCCTTGTCCACGCCCTTGTCCACCACGCCGGTGACCCGGGTGTGGCCCACGACCTCGCCCTCGGGCGCCAGTGGTGCGTGCAGCGTCAGCGACTGCTCGACGTGCAGCAGCCGCCGCCAGTCGATGCCGGTGTCCGGCTCGCGGGCCCAGAAGCCGGCGTAACCGAGGACATTCGGCATGGTGGGGAACGCGCGCTGACCCTCCTCGTAGACGTATGCCAGCTGACGGGCATCCAGCGGATCCGCACCGAGCCCGAGGCTCAGGGCGTAGAGGCGGGAGTCCTGGGCGGTGTACCGCTGCGGGACCGGCGTGAACTCCCGCCGCAGCAGGGCGTGCGGGTCCATCGTCATGACGTCCCCTCCCGCGGCACCACCAGGGCGTCCAGCGCCAGCACGCCCTGGCCAGCCTCGCGGACGATCACCGGGTTCAGCTCCAGCGTCTCGATCCGGTCGGCGTTGGCGACGGCGAAGGCGGAGACGGTGACCAGCAGGTCGGCGACGGCGTCCACATCGGCCTCGGGCAGACCGCGGAAGCCGGTCAGCAGGGCGTGCCCGCGGGTTTCGGCGATCATCCGCAGCGCCTCGTCCCGGTCGACGGCGCCGACCCGGGTGGCGACGTCGCGGAACAGCTCGGCCTGCACCCCGCCGGTACCGAACATCACCACCGGGCCGAAGACCGGATCGCGCCGCGCGCCCACGATGATCTCGGCCCCGCGAGGCGCGGTCGGCGAGACGAGCACCCCCTCCACTTTGGCGTCGGGCCGGGCCGCGGCGGCGCGCGCGGTGAGCGCGGTGAACTCCGCCGCGGCGGTCTCCGCGTCCGTGACGCCGAGCACCACGCCGCCGATTTCCGTCTTGTGCGGGATGTCAGGGGAAACGATCTTCATGACAGCCGGAAAGCCAGTCTCTGCCGCGGCCTCGGCGGCCTCCGCGGCCGACGTCACCACCCGGGACGCGGGGAACGGCACGCCCACCGAGCCCAGCAGCTCCTGCGCGGCGGCCTCGGACAGCGGTCCGTCCGGCAGCTCGCGGCGCAGCGCGTCCGTGCCGCCGGGCGCGGGCAGCGGGCGCTCGAACCCCTCCCGCAGTCGGGCGAGCCCGTCGAGCGCGGCGACGGCCCGCTCGGAGTCGTCGTAGACGAGGAAGCCGGCATCCTCGTAGGACCGCACCACCTCGGGGCGCGCCTCCATGCACAGGACGGTCGGCCGGTCCATGAAGTCGGAGGTGCCCTTGCGGATGGCCTCCTTGATGCCCTCGCCGTAGGTGGGGGAGTCCGGCAGCATCGTGAACGAGCCGATCACACTGTCGTAGTCGCCCTGGGCGTACATGACCCCGAAGGTGTCGGTGATCAGACTCATGTCGTTGAGCCAGCCGGCCGTGGTGTCGCACGGGTTGTCGTCGCTGCCCATCGGGTTGATCGCGCGCAGCCGGGCGCGGGCCTCCTCGGGCAGCCCGGCGACATCGAGCCCGTAGCGCTCGGCCGCGTCGCACAGTTGCACGCCGAAGCCGCCGGAGACGGTGACGATGCCCACCCGGCGTCCGGCCGGCAATACGCCCCGGCTGCACGCGTAGGCCAGGTCGACCTGCTCCTGGGTGGTCCGGGCACGGTGCACACCGTACTGGCGGAAGAGCGCGTCGTAGACGGTGTCGCTGCCCACCAGGGAGGCGGTGTGCGACTGCGCGGCGGCGGCACCGGTGTCGGAGGCGCCGACCTTCATGAAGACCACCGGCTTGCGCCGTTCGTGCGCCACCGCCAGCGCGGTGCGCAGCCGCCCAGCGTCCCGCACACCCTCGGCGTAGGCGAGGATCACCGAGACGTCGTCCTGCAGGGCGAGCCAGTGGACGCACTCGGCGACGTCGGTGCCCGCCTCGTTGCCGGTGGACACCCAGTAGCCGATGTCGACGTTGCGGCGGCGGCACAGATAAGCCAGGTGACCGCCGTAGGCGCCGCTCTGGCTGACCACCGCGACGCCGCCGCCGGTGGGGATCTCCTCGTCGAAGGCACTGCTGAAGGTGCCGACGAAACCGCTGGCCGCGTGCAGCAGACCCAGGCAGTTGGGGCCGAACAGCCGCAGATTCCCGCGCCGCGCGATATCGGCCAGCTCCTCCTGGAGCGCCTGGCCGTCCTCGCCGGTCTCCGCGAAGCCGGCCGCGTAGATGACCGCGGCACCCACGCCCTTCGTCACGCAGTCCGTCATCGCCTGCTTGAGCAGACCCGAGGGGAGGCCGATCAGCACCATGTCCGGAACCTCGGGCACCGCGTCCAGCGACGGGTAGGCGTCCAGTCCCTGCACCGTCGCCCGCTTGTGGTTGACCGGGTAGACGGCGCCCTGGTAACCAGCGCGGAGCAGGTAGTGCAGTGCCCGGCCGGAGATCCTGCTGGGGTCGTCCGAAGCGCCGAGCACGGCGACCGAACGTGGGCGGAATGCCTGCTCGAAGCCCGCTGGTACGGGCGTGGAGGGCACGGCTGACATGGGGCGGCTCCCTTGGTGCTCTGTCAGTGCGTGTGGTGCGAGTCACCATGCCGACCCCGTCACGGCCATACAATCCCCGAGGGTGAATCGCCAATACTTGATACATGTGAGGTATCACCGTGGAGCTGCGGCAGCTCAGACACTTCCTGGCGGTGGCCGAAACACTCAACTTCCGTACGGCGGCCGAGCGTTTGCACATGACACAGCCCCCGCTATCGGTCTCCATCCGCAAACTGGAGGACGAGATCGGCGCCAAGCTCTTCCAGCGCTCCACCCACAGCGTCGAGCTGACCGCGGCCGGCGAGGCCGCCCTGGAGCACGCCCGCGCTGTCATCTTCCACTCGGCGGAACTGGCACGGGTCGCGGAGTCCACCGCCGCGGGGGCCACCGGCAACTTGCGCGTGGGCTTCGTCGGCTCCGCGAAGAACCGGCTGCTGCCGCGGCTGCTCCCCGCCTTCCGCCGCACGTACCCGGGCGTGGCGCTGAAGTTCACCGAGGACACCAACACCGGCCTCATCGACTCCCTGGAACGCCACACGCTGGACGTCTGCATCGTCCGCGTCCCCCTCACCCGGCGCAGCGACCTGCAGTACGTCACCGTCGAGGCCGACCGCTTCGTCCTCGCACTGCCCACCGGACACCGCTTCACCCGCCAGAAGCGAATCACTCTCCAGGACCTCGCGGACGAGCCCTTCATCGACTACACCCAGCACGCCATCCCCGGCCTGCACGCCCTGTCCACGATGCTGTTCCAGCAGGCCGGGGTGACGCCGAAAGTGGCACAGGAGGCCGTGCAGGTCGAGACGGTCCTCTTCCTGGTCGGCAGCGGAATGGGCGTCGCCCTCATCCCTTCCAGCGCCGCCCGCAAAGGCCGCGACGGCGTGGAGTTCCGGGACCTGATCACCACGGGTCCCCAGCCCCCACTTGGCCTCGCGGTCGCCTGGAACCCCCGCTACGAGAGCCAGGCCGGGCTTCGGTTCCGAGAGCTGGCCCAAGAGGTGGGCGCAGCCCAGCCCGGACCGTGAGCCCGCAACGGGCGCCTGTGCGGCGCCCGTTGATCGAGGCGATCCCGCCCACGCACGTTTCACTCCGAATGGCACAGAGACGGCGACTGTGACGGCTGCGGATCTCGCCAGCGTAGCCGGGGGCCGCCCCACGACCTGACCGCAGCCCGCGCCCACCGCATCATCGGATCTGAGAACGCCAGGGTCCCCGTCCTCGCCGACCGCGCCTACACGGCGCCACGGCGCCGGTCCCTGGGGCACTACCGGACGCGAACGGCCACCCGGCGGGAAACTCACCCCGCCCCAGCGCACCGTCAGCCGGGCACTCGCCCAGGCAAGCGATCCGGTCGAGCGCACCATGGCATGGCTGAAGTGCTGGCAGATCTTCCGCAGATCCCGCATCAGCCTCAATCGCATGACCGTCATCGCCAAAGCCGTCCTCACCCTGGAGAGGCAACGCTGAAAACGTTCACTGTTGGTCATGACGCTCGTTCTCTCGGAGACGGTGTGAACCGCCTCGAGCGCAGAACGTTCCGGGCTTCACCCGGAACGTGTCGGACCCGGGTCACCACGGCACGGGTGATCTGGAGGTGCAGCTCCGTACGCCGAGGGACGTGGGGCGGGCCCAGGATCTGTTCCGGGCAGGGCAGTGCTGCTGGGAGTTGGTGGTGTGGCTTCCTGGGCCATCGTTGCTCCGCTTCGCCAGGCGCATGGCCTGTCTCAGGAGACAGGGGGCCATGCGCGCTACCAGGTGTGGCGAACCGCCTCCGAAACCCTCAACGAACGCTGTCCCTGGAGATCAACGAAGCCACCGAATCAAAGCCCAGGCACGCTGACACCGGCCCACCGGCGACCGCGCTCCTGGCACGCCGCTCCCGAAGCGCGGTCACTCGATCCCACTCGGCCTGATCCACAAGCTCCGTTCGTACGGCCGACCGCCTCGCCTTCCTACGCTGGACCTCATGGACAACCGGGCCGACGTCAGAGCATTCCTCAAGTCCCGCCGCGACAAGATCACGCCTGAGCAGGCAGGGCTGCCGGTGTACGGGCGGCGCCGGGTGCTCGGGCTGCGCCGGGGTGAGGTCGCGATGCTGGCCGGGGCGAGCGTCGAGTACTACACGCGTCTGGAGCGCGGCAACCTCGGCGGGGTCTCCGACAGCGTCCTGGACGCCCTGGCCAAGGCCCTGCGCCTGGACGACACCGAGCGCGATCACCTGTACGCCCTGGCCCGCGCGAGCGCCGGCGGTCCGACCTGGGTGCGGCGCCTCCCGAAGAAGGCGGCTGTCCGGCCCGGTGTGCTGCGCATCATCGAGGGCCTGCACGACCAGTCGGCGTACGTGCGCAACAACCGCATGGACCTCCTGGCGGCCAACCCTCTGGCCCGTGCTCTGTACGGGGAGGTGTTGGAGCAGGAGCCGGCCAACACCTGCCGGTTCGCCTTCCTCGACCCGCGGGTCACCCGCCTCTACCCCGAGTGGGAACGTGTGACCCGCGACGCGGTGGGGGCGTTGCGGGTCGAGGTCGCCAAGAACCCCCACGACCGCGAGCTGTCCAACCTGATCGGTGAACTGTCCACCCACAGCGACGCGTTCCGCACCCTGTGGGGCGCGCACGATGTGCACGTCTTCACCGAGGGCACGGAGCGGTTTGCCGGGAAGTGGGCGGGGTGCGTCAGCGGGGGGTGAGTTTGAGGGTGGAGGCGCGGGCACCGTCGGCGGTCATCGGGGGGACGTAGGCGCTGGCGGCGGCGTACTTGGCCCGGTAGGCGCTGTCGATACGGTCGTTGAGCGCCGGGTCGGTGGCCGGGGTGAAGGTGACGTCCTGGTCGATGCTGCCGCAGCGGATGTGCCCGGTGCCGCTGGCCTTCGCGGCGCGGAACCACGCGCCGTCGGGGCCGTTGTAGGAGCGGACGTAGAGGTCGTCGCCGTCGCGGACCACCCAGATGGTGGTCGGCGTGCGCAGCCGGCCATCAGCGCGCTGCGGTTGGATGTGCAGTTCGCCGGTGTGATCAACGGTGTTGAGCTGGTCACTGGTCCAGTGCGTCATCGCAGTGTCTCCTTCTCGCATCGTGCTTCCGGGAGGGGTGAGGCAGGCGGCGGGATGGTCATTGCTGCCCCGTCTCGTGGATCCGCCGCTGTGGGGCGGAGGTGGAGGCTGGCGGCGCCGGCCGCAAGGGTGGCCAAAGCGGCGAGGACGAGGCTGATGCGCAGGCCGGGCAGGAAATGCGACTGGTCGGCGATGAGCGCGCCGAACACGGCGACGGCCATGGCGCCGCCGAGCTGACGGCTGGTGTTGAAGACGCCGCCGGCGGTGCCGGTCTGCTGTGTGGGGACGCTGTCGACGAGCAGGGCGGTGGTCGGGGGCATGGCCAGGGGGCCGCCCATACCGACCGGGAGCATCAGCAGCGCCAGGGCCCACGTCGGCGTCCCGGCCGGGACCAGGGCCAGCAGGAGCAGGCCGCCTGTCATCAGGAACATGCCGCACGTGATCGGTACCCGGGGCCCGTAGCGTTCGGCGGCGCGGGCGGAGAGCGGGTTGATGAACGCGGACAGCACAGTCATCGGCACGAATGCGAGCCCGGTGGCGAGCGCGGACAGTCCGCGCTGCTGCTGGAGGTAGATGCTGAAGACGAACACCATGCCGTAGAAGGCGGCCATGAACGCGAACCCGGCACCGCAGGAGATCACCACGGTCCGTTGGCGCAGCAGCTCCAGCGGCACCATCGGATGCCGGCCGCGGGCCTGGGCGCGGACGAACAGCACGGCCGCCCCGACGGTGAGCAGGGCTGCGGCCCAGACCCGGGGTGCTGTGAAGCCCGCGGAGCCCGCTTCGATCGCGGCGAACGTCAGCGCACCCATCGCGAGGACCGCGCTGGTCTGCCCGGTGACGTCGAAGGGCACCCGACGGCTTGGCGAGCGGGCGGCGAAGGCCAGCAGCACCAGTGCGACGACACCGACGGGCAGGTTGATGAAGAAGATCATCCGCCAGGTGATCAGGCTGGCCGCACCGCCGGCGACCGGCCCGGAGGCCGAGGCGACCGCGCCGCCCACGGCCCACAGCGCCACCGCCCGGCCCCGTTTGACCGGATCGGTGTACGCCTCGCGGATCAGCGCCAGGCTGGTGGGCATCATCGCCGCCGCCCCGGCCCCCTGCACCAGGCGCGCTCCGATCAGCGAAGGCAGGTTGGGGGCCAGCCCGCACGCGGCGGACGCGGCGACGAACACGATCAGGCCCAGGCCGAAGGCGCGGCGCGCGCCGATACGGTCCGACAGGGACCCGGCCGACAGCAACAGGGCGGCGAAGATCAGGGTGTAGCCGTCCACGACCCATTGCAGGCCGGTTATCCCGCCGCCCAGGTCGGTCCGGATGGCGGGCAGGGCGACGTTGACGACCAGGGCGTCCAGGGTGATCACGAAGAAGCCCAGCAGTGCTGCCGCCAGGGCCGAACCGGGATGTCCCCGGTGCCCGGCAGCAACACTGCCGGACGGTGCGTAGGGAGCCGGCAACGACATGAGGTGGAAACTCCAGAATCAGATGGGGGGCGCGCCCGGTTACCGCCGTCCGCCTCGGCCTGCGCCTGTAGCAGTTCGGGGCGGCGGCGGTGGCCGGTTCACTTGCCGACCAGGCCCATGTGGGTCTCGTTGTAGCGGTCACCGTGTACACCGAGGCGGCTTGCTGTCGCGTCCAGGTCCGCCCGCTCGTCGGCGGAGAGGGCAACGTGTGTGGCGGCGGTGTTCTCCTCGACCCGCTCGATACGGCGGGTGCCGGGGATCGGCACGATCGAGGGGTGCTGGGCGAGCAGCCAGGCCAGGGCCACCTGTCCTGGGCTGGCGTTCTTTGCCTGTGCCAGGGCGGCGACGTGGTCGACCAGTGCCTGGTTGGCGGCGCGGTTGGTCTCGCTGAAGCGGGGGATCGTGGTGCGGATGTCGCCGTCGGAGAAGGGGGTGGCGGCGTCGACGGTGCCGGTGAGGAATCCCTTGCCGAGCGGGCTGAACGGCACGAAGCCGATGCCGAGTTCGGTCAGTGTCGGCAGGACCTCGGGCTCGGGGTCGCGGGTCCACAGTGAGTATTCGCTCTGCACGGCCGTCACCGGGTGGACCGCGTGGGCCCGGCGGATCGTGGACGCCGCCGCCTCGGACAGACCGAAGTGCCGCACCTTGCCCGCCTGCACCAGCTCACCGACGGCGCCGGCGACTTCTTCGATCGGCACGGCGGGATCCACTCGGTGCTGGTAGAAGAGGTCGATGGTCTCCGTGCGCAACCGGCGCAGCGAGGCGTCGGCGACACGCCGGATCTGCTCGGGGCGGCTGTCGAGGCCGGTCGACTTCCCGTTCTCGATGCGCCAGCCGAACTTCGTCGCCAGCACGACCTGGTCCCGCACCGGCGCGAGAGCTTCGCCCACCAACTCCTCGTTGACGTAGGGGCCGTAGACCTCCGCGGTGTCGAAGAACGTGACGCCGCGGTCGACGGCTGCTTGCAGCACGCCGATCATGTCCGTGCGGCTGCCCGGGTTGGGGCCGTAGCCCTGGGACATGCCCATGCAGCCCAGGCCGATGGCCGATACCTGCAGTCCCTGGCCCAACGTACGTGTGTGCATCCTCGATCTCCTCCTGTTCAGCGCTGGTCCACGTAGGTGGTGAGAGCCGCGAGCGGCTGGTTCAGTGGCTCGTGTACCCGCCGTCGACGGGCAGCGCGACGCCGACGACGAAGCTGGCGGCGTCGCTGCACAGCCAGAGTGCGGCAGCGGCGACTTCTTCAGCTGTGCCGAGCCGTCCGATGGGCTGCTGCTTCATGATCTCGGCCATGGCATCGGCCTGGCCTTCGAGCATGTCGGCGACCATCGGGGTGTCGATGACGCCGGGGCACACGGCGTTGATGCGGACGCCCCGGGCGGCGTACTCGACAGCGGCGCTCTTCGTCAGGCCGATCACACCGTGCTTGGACGCGTGGTACGCGGCACGCTCGGGCAGACCGACCAGTCCGCCCAGGGAGGAGCAGTTGACGATCGCTCCGGAGCCCTGGGTGCGCATCTGACGCAGCTCGTGCTTCTGGGCGGCCCACACGCCGCGGAGGTTGACGGCGTTGACGCGGTCGAACTCCTCGGCGCTCTCCTCGGCGGCGTCGCACGGCGGGGCCTGGATGCCGGCGTTGTTGAAGGCCATGTCCAGGCGGCCGAAGGCGCTCACCGCACGCTCGACCATCGCCGCTGCCTGGTCTTCTTCGGTGACGTCGCAGGCGACACCGAGGGCCTGGTGACCGGCTTCGGTCAAGTCCTTGGCGGCCTTCTCGACGGCGCTCAGGTTGATGTCGGCGAGGACGACGGCGGCGCCGGCCTGGGCGAAGGCATGGGCTGTGGCCAGGCCCATACCGGAGGCCGCCCCGGTGACCAGGGCGACCTGGCCCTCGAAGTGGTATTGCGGATTCACTGCTGAGACTTCCTTTTCGCGTAAGCGGCCGGGACTTCACCCGGCCCGACAGGGCGTGGGCTGCTCAACCGGGTTGATGCCGCGGTAGTCCCACAAGTCCGAGCCGCATACACAGGTGGCGACGGTACGGATGACCGCATCGGTCGCATCGATGATCTTCGGCTCGGCGCGCTCCTCGAAACGCACATCGCCGGGGGCGTGAAGGATTGCTCCGCGCATCAGGAAACCATTCACAAGCTGGATACGGGGGCTGCCCGGCCCCCGCCGACAGCGTTCGAAGGGATGGTCAGCGGCCGGCGGACTTCAGCGCCGCAGCGTACTGCTCGTCGGTCACCGGCTCCAGCCAGGTGGTGCCGTCGCCGCTCTCGTCGCCGACGAGCATGGCGATGTGGGCCATGAGCGTGGTGTCGGTGGCGCCGTGCCAGTGCTCCTCACCGGCCGGGCATTTGACCGTCTCACCGGCTGTGGCCAGCGCGACATCGCCGTCGCGGGTACCGACCAGGCCGACGCCGTCGGTGATGTAGAGGGTCTGGCCCTTGACATGGGAGTGCCAGTTGGTGCGGGCACCGGGGGTGAAGCGGACCAGGGCGGCGACCAGGCGGGCTGGATCGGAGGGCGCCTCGATCGGGTTGAGATAGACGGCGCCGGTGAAGCGCTCGGACGGGGCCTTGGCGGTGGGGGTGGAGGTGATGTGTTCCATGGCAGCTCTTCCTGGATGTGAAGGGGGACGGTGCGGGGGTGAGGCGGAGGGGCCGGTCAGGCGGACTGCTCGTCGGCGATCTTCTTCAGCAGCGTGATCGCGGTCATGGCGTTGGGCCATCCGGCGTAGAACGCCAGGTGGGTGATGGCCTCGGAGAGCTCCTCGACGCTCAGCCCGTTCTCCAGGGCCTTGCCCAAGTGGTAGGGGAGCTGCTCGCTGCGGTACAGGGCGGCCAGCACGCTCACCGTGACCAGGCTGCGATCGCGGGGGGAGAGCCCGGGGCGCTCCCACACGTCGCCGAAGAGCACGTTGTCGGTGATCTCGACGAGCTTCGGCGCGATCTGTGCCAGCTCCTGAGGGGCGGACTGCTTCGCCATACGGTGACTCCTTGCAATGACGCGAACACGTAATCGGCAGTTCCACTCTGTGGGGGAGGGCCTGCCCGGCAGCCGCAGCGCGCTCCGTGGTCTGGTCCGGGGCGTCCACCGGCTGCCTTCGATGTCGAGGAAACCGCAGGGCACACGCGTGCGGAAGGCACTGTCGTTACAGGTACTGAGAGGGCCCCCCAGGCCGGGCGAAGCGTGCTTAGCCTGGCTGTATGGACACCGCCCACGACATCCGCGAGTTCCTCGCCACCCGCCGCGCGAAGATCACTCCCCAGCAGGCGGGCCTGCCCGCCTTCGGCGGCAACCGGCGTGTCCCGGGCCTGCGCCGCGAGGAGGTCGCCCTACTGGCCGGTGTCAGCATCGACTACTACGTACGCCTGGAGCGCGGCCACCTCGCCGGGGCCTCCGAGGAGGTCCTCGACGCCGTCGCGAACGCCCTTCAGTTCGACGAGGCCGAACGCGCCCACCTCTACGACCTGGCCGCAGCCCAGCGCACGCGCCCTGCCCGCCGCAGCAAGAAGCCGCGCGGGCCCCTCCCCGCCAGCATCCAGCGCGTCCTGGACTCCATGACCGACAGCCCGGCCTTCGTCCGCAACGGGCGCCTGGACATCCTGGCCATCAACCGGCTCGGGCGCGCCCTCTACGCGCCGCTCTTCACCTCCGGCACCCCGCGCCCGGTCAACATCGCCCGCTTCCAGTTCCTCGCCCCCACCGGCCGCGGGTTCTTCCCCGACTGGGAGGCCTCGCTCAACACCACCGTCTCGCTGCTGCGCACCGAGGCAGGACGCGCCCCGCACGATGCGGAGCTCACCCGGCTGATCGGGGAGCTGGTCACCCGCAGCGACGAGTTCCGCATCGCCTGGGCCAAGCACAACGTGCGTCTGCACCACACCGGGCGCAAAGCGTTCCACCACCCCGAGGTCGGCGATATCGTCCTCGACTTCGATGCCATGGCCCTGCCCGCACAACCCGGGCTGACCCTCACCGCGTACAGCGCCGAGCCGGGCACCGCGGCCCACGACGGATTGCGCCTGCTGTCCGCCTGGGCGGCCACCGAGGACACCCACCCTGCCGTCCGCGCTGCCGACTAGCCGCAGGGCGCGCCGCTTCCACTGAGCGTCCGCGGCTGTCGGGCCCAGTCGCCGAGCGCCCGGACACCCCGCGCCGACTACTCGGCCAAGCACCGCCGACAGGGCGTGGACGTCCGGTCCGTCACCGACCCGGACGGAGACCTGCTGCGGATCTCGCCGGCGCTGCCGGGCCAACCGGGCACTCGCCCAGGCAAGCGACCCGGTCAAGCGCGTCATGGCACGGCTGAAGTCCTGTCAGATCTTCCGCAGATCCCGCGTCAGCGTCAGCCCCAACCGCATGACCGTCATCGCCAAAGCTTTCCGGTCACCCACCACGTGGAGTGTGTGGCGGTGCTGGAGCCGGTGGCCAGGGACTCGTGAGCCCCTGCGCTCCGGATCGTCCGGCCGGTCGGGTCAAACGCCCTTGGCACGCTTGTCGCGCAACAGGAAGAGGACGATGGCCGAGGCGATCGCGACGGTACCGGTGCTGACGCTGATCGCGACCTGCTTGCCGCCGTCGAAGGCGAAGCTGGTGGAGACGTTTGCGGCGACAGCCGCCACGAGCAGGATCCAGAGCAGGGCCTTCATGGCCGTTCCTTCCATCGAGCGGTGGGGCCGGTGCCCCGTGTGAACACCACGATGCCCGCTCACGGGACGCGGATCGAGGGGGCGCTCTACCCGGACCGTGGTGTAGCCCGCTACACCACGGTCCCGGTAGCGCGCACACCTTCGCGGGCCAATTCGGTCGCCTAACCTGATGGGCATGAGAAAGAGGCTGTGGCTCGAATGGCGGGCGACGAGGCATCTGCTGAGATCGGCCGGTCTGGCCCTGGCCTCGTTCCTGTTTCTGCCCGTGCTGATGTTCACCGCCGTCGCCACCGTGCTGGTGATCGGCGCGGGTGTCCTTCCCGAGACCGTCCTGCTGCTGCGCCGGCTGGCCGGAGCGAAGCGGCGCGAGGTCGAGAACTGGACGGGGGAGGAGGTGCCGGCGGCGTACGTGCCGATCACCGGCGTGCTCTCCGTACGCCTCCGGACGGCTGTCAAGGACCCCGCCACCTATCGTGATCTGCGGTGGCTGGCCGCCCATTTCCTTTATGGCTGGCTGCTGGCCTACGCCTCGCTCATCCTCTGGATCTTCAGCCTTCTCGTGGACGGCGTGTGGTGCTGGGTGCTGGGACACCGGGCCGTGGTGCTGCCGCTCGTGGGCCGGCTCGCCGACCTGGACGCCGCCTGGTCCCGCTCCCTGCTGGAGCCCTCGGACGCCTCGCGCACGGCCGAACTCGCCGAGCGCGTCGAGGAGCTGACCCTCACCCGGGCGGGCGCGGTGGCGGCCCACGGTGCCGAACTGCGGCGGATCGAGCGCGACTTGCACGACGGTACGCAGGCCCGCCTGGTGGCTCTGTCCATGAGGGTCGGGCTGGCCAGAAAGGCGTACGACAACAATCCCGATGCTGCCCGCAGGCTCCTCGACGATGCACAGGACCAGGTCGAGGGGGCCCTTACCGAATTACGGCATGTGGTGCGAGGCATTCACCCGCCGATCCTGACCGATCGTGGGCTGGTCGGTGCGGTACGCGCGCTTGCCGCCGGCAGCGGTCTGGAGGTCGAGGTGACCGACCAGGGTGTGCACGACGGCTCGCGCGCACCTGCCGCGGTCGAGGCCGCGGCGTACTTCTCGGTCGCCGAGGCGCTGACCAACGCCGCCAAGCACTCCGGATCCTCCCACGCCCGGGTGGAACTCGTCCGCGCCCCTGGGTCGTTGAGCATCTCGGTGCGCGACGAGGGCTGTGGTGGCGCCGACGAGACCGGCGGCAGCGGGCTGCTCGGCATGCGGCGGCGCATCGCGGCGCTCGACGGCGTCGTGCGGGTGTCGAGTCCTGTCGGGGGCCCGACGACGATCGAAGTGGAGCTGCCGTGCGTGTGGTGATCGCCGAGGACAACGCCCTGCTGCGAGAGGGGCTCGTACTGCTCCTCACCTCGGCGGGGCACGAGGTGGTGGCCGTCGCGGCCAGTGGTCCCGAGGTGCTGCCCGCCCTCCTGGCCCACCGCCCGGACGTCGCGGTGCTGGATGTCCGGATGCCGCCCGGCTTCCGGGACGAAGGGCTGCGGGCGGCGCTCGCGGCGCGGGCGGAGATTCCCGGGCTCCCCGTGCTCGTGCTGTCGCAGTATGTCGAGGAGACCTACGCCACCGAACTGCTGGGTGACGGCGCGAGTGGCGTGGGCTATCTGCTCAAGGACCGGGTCGGGCGGGTCGACGAGTTCCTCGACGCCCTGGACCGGGTCCACTCGGGCGGCACGGCCCTGGACCCGGAGGTGGTGGCGGAACTCCTGGCGAGGCGCAAGGACGATCCGATCGACTCACTGACGCCACGTGAGCGCGAGGTACTGCAGCTGATGGCGGAGGGCCGGGACAATCTCACGATCGCCGGACAACTGGTGATCACGGAGCGTGCGGTGAGCAAGCACATCGGCAATGTGTTCCTCAAGCTCGGCCTGCCGCCGAGCGACAGCGGCCACCGTCGGGTCCTGGCGGTCCTCGCCTACCTCAACAAGAGGTTCGGTGCGTGAAACTTTCATGCGAAAGACATGAAGCAGGCCGTACCGGCGCCCGAAGGCCGGAGCCATACTCATAGTCCACAGGCAGTTTGTGCCCGTTACAGTAACCAGTCGGCCGCGCGCGCGATCTTGATGGCGTCCACCCGGTTCCGGGCGTTGAGCTTGGTTACCGTAGTGGTGAGGTAATTGCGCACGGTGCCCAGGGAGAGTTGGAGATGTCTGGCTATTTCGACGGGCTCCAGGCCGTCTGCCGCCAGCCGCAGTACTTCGGTCTCACGGGTGGTCAGCGGATTGTCGGCACTGTTCCACGCGGAGAGGGCGAGTTGGGAGTCGAACACCCGCTGCCCCGCGGCCACGTTCCGTACAGCGGCGGCCAGTTCCTCCGGCGGGGCGTCCTTGACCAGGAAGCCGGAAACGTGTGCGGCGAGCGCCTTGCGCAACGCACCGGGCCGTCCGAGGCTGGTGAGGATCAGTGTGTGGCACTCCGGGAGCTGCTTGCGCAGCCGCTCGGCGGCGGTCAGCCCGTCGAGACCGGGGAGGTCGATGTCGATGATGGCGACATCCGGCACATGACGGACGGCTGCGTCGATGATCTGGTCACCGCGCTCGACCTCGCACACGACCTCCAGGTCGTCCTCCAGGTTCAGCAGGGCGACCAGGGCGCCGCGCACCATGTTCATGTCTTCGGCCAGCAGGATGCGGATCGTCATGATGAAGGGTCCTCCCAGCAGGGTCCTGGGCGCCGAAGCCGGCGTCGTCAGGGTCGGCGAGTCTGCGTAGCGGCCGCGCCGGGGCATCCGCGACCAGTTCGAAAGTGTCACCGGGCCGGTAGGCGATCGTGAGGACGCCGGAGGTGGACAGCAGTCGTGCTCGCAGATTGCCCAGACCGCTGCCGCTGTGGGGTGACGGGTCGCGGTACGAGGGGTCCGCACCGTCGTTGGACACCGACAGCCGCACCCGGTCGTCGTACTGGGTTGCGGTCATGGTGCATGTGCTGGCGCGCGAATGCCGCAGGAGATTGGTCACGGCCTCGCGCAGTACGGCGGCCAGCACGGAGTCGACATGCTGGTCGAGTGTGCCGAGCCGGATCTCCACGTGTACCCGGACATCAGCGGCCTCCAGCAGGGACTGGGCCGAGCGCATCTCCTGTTCGAGGGACATGCTGCGCAGGCCGCTGGAGACCAGGCGCACATCGGCCAGCGACTGGCGAGATATGGTCAGCACCTCGCTGACCTCCTCCATGGCACGCCGCGGGTTCGCGGGTATCAGCCGGTGAATCAGCTCGCCCTTCAGCGTGATGGCCGAGAGGCTGTACCCCAGCAGGTCGTGGAGGTCCCGCGCGAAGCGCAGCCGCTCCTTGGCCACCGCCAGGCTGGCGAGCGTGCTGCGGGTGTCGTGCAGGGCCTGGACGAGCGCTGCCAGACGGGAGAGACCGTAGACCACCAGGCCGGTCAGGAGGGTCGACTGCGCCAGGTAGATGGTCTCCTGGATGGACAGCCCCTCCACGGTCGGCGGAATCAGCATGCTGAGTCCGACCAGGCCGAAGGCCGGCCAGGCCCACCGCTTCGGCAGCAGCAGGAGCAGTGAGCCGGCCAGAAAGCCCGCCATGGCGCCCCATTGCGAGTGGTATACCACGATCGGCAGATACGTCAGCAGTGCCTGGGCCCCGAGTGTCATGCTTCGCTGCCAGGTGGGGGCACGGCGCGCGCCGGTGCCCGAATGCCGCAGCTGCAGAGTGAATATGACGAGCAGACAGCCGATCGAGGCCAGCAATGACGTGGTGGGCAAGTCGGTGCCGATCAGGTTGATGACCGTGACACCCAGGTAGCTGATCAGAGCCACCGTGAGAATGATCCGGGCCAGCCGGGGTGCCGGCAGGTCCGGTATATCGGACGACCCGTCTACTGGGCTGTCCGGTATGGCCGTTGCGTGGCGCGAGTCGTTCTCGTCATCACGTGGCATGGTCGTCTGTGTAGGTAGCCTTCTCGGTCTCGTTGTACGTCTTGAGTGCGTTTAATGGAGATTATAAGGGCTAGACGAAAAGTGGTATGGGATTCAGACGTTCGTACGGCGTCGGACCCCGCAGGTGCCCCAGCGTCACCGGTACATCGAAGAGGCGACCGGGCGCGAACCGGGCCCAGAAGTGCCTCATCCCCGGTACCAGCACCTTCACCACCGGGAGTTCGAGGTCCGGCCGGGTCTGATCGAGGACCAGCAGCTCCATCCCGCGTGCCCGGACGGCTTCGATGATCAGCTCGACGTCGTCCCGCAGATCAGTGGTCGGGGCGTACGTCCAGTCGGAGGGGCGGCGCGGCCGTGCACGGCCGGGCCGGAGGTAGGGCTGGTTGGCGGTCGTGGCGCGCAGCCACCAGTTCATCGGCTCGGGGTCGTCGACCCGGTAGCCGGTCCCCTCCGTGGTCGCCGCGCCGACCAGAGGCAACAGCTGGCCCATTTCGGTCAGTGCGCGGCGCAGCGCGAGGCGCGGGTCGAAGTGCGCGCCGAAGCCGAACACGATGTCCTCGGCCGGCTTGTCGGTACGCCGGGACAGCGCCGCTATCACCGGGATGCCGAAGTCGGACGTGAGATCCAGGGCCCACACCTGACGGCGGACCGACCGGTAGCCTTCGAGTAACCGGACTACGTACGGCTGCTCGAACGCGTCGAGGTCGATGGCGGGCCGCCGGGTCCGGTTGTACCACCACAGGGCCACCGCATCCCGCTCGACCAGCTCCAGAAAGCCCTGGATCAGGGCGTCCTCGGGGCTGGAGCCCGCCGCGTTGCCGTTCGAATCGGCGAAGAGGCCGTCGGGTGAGGGCTCTTCGCTGAAATACAGCAGGGCCGTGGGCACCAGCCGCTGGACGCCTTCGGTGAGCGACCACACCGGGGTCCAGTCGGTGGGCGTGTTCTCGTCGAAGGGCGGCGGGACGTGCTGCAACCGGTCGCCTCGCCGGTTGATGCGCTCCCGCTCCGCGAACTGACGCTCGGCGTAGAGCTGCATCGCGTTCGGATGCAGCGCGTCCTTGCCCAGAGCGCGGTAGGTGTCGCGTACGACGGGCTCGTCGCCCTGGCGAGTGCCGCTGTAGCGCTCCACCGCCTCGCCCAGCGCGCTGGTCCGGGCCTCCTCCTCGCCCAGGCCCTTGCCGCCGCTGAGTGACCGCAGGCCGGCGCGCAGCCCCGTCAGGGTGGGGCTGCGCATGGCGAGGTTCTCGCCCGCCACGAAGGCGTCGACGAAGTCGGGGCTGCCCGGCGCTCGCCGTATCTCCCGGACGATCCCGGTGACGGGGTCGATCAGCGGTGCGTACCGGCGCAGCATCTCGGCCGGGGTGAGTGCCCGGTGGCCGTTGAGACCGAGTGCGGCCTTGGGGCGCGAGCGTGGTACGAACGGCTGCCCGGCCCGCGTCGCGACCAGGCCGGGGTCCCCACAGGCCCGGCACTGTGGCAGTCGCGCGACCTGGTGCGCGGTGGCGCCCAGTTGCAGGGTGTCCAGCACATGCACGGCGTTCTGGGCGTCGTTGCGCAGGCCCGCCAGCCACTTGGCGGCTTCGAGCACGGCCAGTTGCAAGGTCAGCGAGCGCCCTGCCGGGAGGGTGGCCTGCGGGCGGGATGGCGGGCCGGACAGGCCGAGGGCCCGCCGCAGAGGTTCTTCCGAGTGCCGGTGCCCCCGCAGGCGCGTCGCCAGACAGTGCCAGCACGGACCGTCCTCGGGCTGGAAGACAGGGCCGACCCAGGCGGCGGTGGAGCCGAGCCCCGCCAGCAGCCACGGCCGCCCGGCGGCGCGGTGCTCGGCGTCGATCTCCGCCAGCCGCGGGGAGAGGTAGTCCTCGCACAGGACGAGGGTCAGGTCGGGGTCCTGGCCCGGTGCCGCGAGGACGAGCCCCGAGGCATGGCAGGCGGCGCGGGCCGCGTCCAAGTCGACCCCGACCGGGGCGTCCACGCGCATGGTCCGGTGCGCCAGCGCGCCCGGGACCTTGCTCCCGTCGAGCCCGGCCAGGTCCCAGTAGGCCTCGGCCGCCGGGTCGGGGCGGGCGCCGCCGGGCTCTCCGGCCGGGTCGGAAGACCGCAGCCGGAGCAGCCCGGAGGCGTCGAGGGCCCGCAGTGATTCACGGACTTCCGCCGGGGTCAGCGCCGGGGCCGCCTCACGTATGACGGCGGCTGGGCCGCGGCTGCCGTCCAGAAGCGGGACCAGCACGTCCGCGGGCGGCCCGTGCAGAGCCGTAACCCCGCGGTGCGAGACGAGGTAGGCGGCTTCGCCGGGAACGAGCGTGGCGCGCAGATGGCCCTTGAACCCGAGCCGGGTCCCGTCGTCCTCGTCGGCTGATGCCGTATTCGCAGTGTCCCGCATCGTCATGGGTCCCCCGTCCCGTCCTGTTTCGCTACTCGAACCGTATGGGAGCGGCCACTACGGCGGTGCCGACCGGGGCGGCGACGACGCAGATGGAGAGCAGGGCGGAGCCCGTGTCGCCGGCGGCGTCGAGGTCCTCGATCACCAGGGAGCGGCCGGTGGAACGCATCGGAGCGGTGCCGGTCTGCTCGCCGAATCGGCTGGACGCGGAAATGGAGTTGATCACGGCGGTTATTCCTCCTGAATTATTGTTCGAGAGATGTGCGAGCAGCGCCGGACGGCGCCAAGACCTTACAGGCCCAACCTGTTGAGGTCGTGAAGGGCTGAACCCCCCATGCGTCAAGCGGGGTCAATGAATCCGCTTAGAGGGCGTCGAGTGGAACAGGTGCCATAGTCAGCTCGAATCGGGCCGCGGTGAGAACCTCGGCGACCGTGGCGCCGATCTCCTCACTGTGTTCCGCGCCCTCGCCGGGACAGCCCAGGACCACGAGCAGGGCCTCGCGACTGTCCGCCGTGAGCTGGTGGGAAGCTGCGTCGCAGTCCCGTTTGCCCAGCCAGGCGAGAGGCTCGACGGCCTGGTCCTCCCTGGTCAGGCCATAGATGAGGTCCCCGGCGGGAATCGGCCGGGACTTGCTGGTGAAGGCAGGGACGATCCGCTCCCCTCCCGTGGCGCGGGTGAGCAGCAGGTCCTGGCCGTCCCCCTCGGGAGGGGCCTGGTGGAGGCCGACTCCCGCCGCGTGGCGCAGCGTCGCGACGCTCACCGCGTCCACGATCGCGCCATGGGAATTCCACCCGCGTGTGGCCACAAGCTCACGCAGTCGCTCGCCGGCCGGCGTTACCGAGGGGTATCCCAATTTGGCCAGAAGCTTTCGATATCCGTCGGGAATTGGCCGATTCGGATCGTAGAGGGAGAGCGCCTCCGATGAGGTCAACCCCTTCACGGACAGGAGAGGCCGGTCGGCGCTCAGCCGCCATACACGCAGGTGGTGGAGGCCGAGTTCGCGAGCCTCAGGAGCTGTTCTGGCAATCATGTGTGTTCGCCTTCAGTTCTGCCCGAAGAAACGCAGCAGTTCGGCGTTCACGTGGTCCGGGCGTTCCATGTAGCCATAATGCCCGGCGTTCTCGATCTCCACAAAGCGAGCGTTCGGGATGGCTTCCGCGACTTCCCGGCTCAAATGCGGGGGGAGAATCAAGTCGTCCGCGAATCCGATGACCAGACAGCGCGTCCGGATACTCCGGTACGCGGTCAGCCGGTCCGGTGCCATCTCTACACCGAGCTGAGCTCGATAACCCGGCGCCGCGGTGGCCGGGGACACCTCGAATACGTCCAGCCAGTCCTGGATCTCCTTGTCCTCGTTGAGCGTCGCCGGGGAGAGGAACTCCATCGCCCTGATCGTCGCGGCGTATCGCGCCGGAAGGCTGATCCCGCTGTCGTGCAGCTCCCGTTCGGCCCGGTCACGGAACCGCCGCAGCACGTCCTTGCGGCCCCTGGTGGCGAGCAGCGCCGCCGCCGTCACGAGGTCGGGGCGGGCGAGGCAGAGTTCCTGGGTGATGTGAGCGCCGAGCGACGTGCCGACGAACCGGCAGGGGCCCAGGCCCAGATGCTCGACCAGGCCCACCGTGTCCGCGACCAGGTCGTCGATGGTGAAACCGTCCGCGCAGGCGTCGGTGGGCGGGATCCCCCGGTTGTTGAAGGTGATGACCTGGTAGCCGGCCGCCACGAGTGCCGGCACCTGGTGCAGATGCCAAGCACGGCCGCTCGCGCCGGTGCCCATGACCATCACCACCGGCTCACCGTGGCCGGTGACCTCATAGCCGAGGCTGATTCCGTTGATCGTGCTGACTGGCACGTTTATGGTCTCCTCTGCCGCGGAACGGTGCTCCCGTCCGGCAACGTAGGGGGCGGGTCACGCTCGGACCATGGATTTAGGCCCTGACTGAAACTGTTGCGGCGCCCGGATCGGACGGACCACGATCGGCGCGACCGAAGGGAAGACTCATGGACAATCCGTTCGATGACGACAACGGCACCTTCTACGTTCTGGTGAACGACGAGAACCAGCATTCGCTGTGGCCTGTCTTCGCCGAGGTTCCGGATGGCTGGACCGTCGTGTTCGGCGAGGACACCCGCCAGGCCTGCCTCGATTACGTGGAGAAGAACTGGACCGATATGCGGCCCGCCAGCCTCATCCGGGCCATGGAAGAGGCAGCCGCCTGACCTCTTCGGCCCACAACCCCCCACAGCGGCAGGGTGGGTGCCCCGGACCCGCCCGGGGCACCCACCCTGCCGTCTTCGTCCCCCCGGGGACAGGTGCGCAAGGCGCCGGGGCGGGCGGAGCGGGTCAGCCGCGCAGATGCGCCAGGACCGCCAGGACGCGCCGGTGCCCGGTGGCGGCCGGCGTCAGGTCGAGTTTGGTGAAGATGCTCCCGATGTGCTTGCTGACCGCCTGTCCGGTGATCGCGCACAGCCGGGCGATGGCGGCATTGTCGTGTCCCTCGGCCATCAGCGCCAGCACCTCCCGCTCGCGGCCGGTAAGGGCGTTCAGCGGGTCGTCGGTCCGGCGACGCACCATCAGCTGGGCGACCACCTCGGGGTCCATCGCCGTACCGCCCCGCGCGACTCGCCGAAGTGCCTCCAGGAACTCCGCGACATTGCCGACGCGGTCCTTGAGGAGATACCCCACCGCGCCACCTCTGTCCGCCAGCAGCTCCGAGGCGTAGCTGTCCTCGACATGCGAGGACAGCACCAGGACCGGCAGGCCGGGATGGCGCCGCCGGGCCGCCACCGCCGCGCGCAGCCCCTCGTGCCGGAAGCCGGGCGGCATCCGGACGTCCAGCACCGCGACATCCGGGCGGTCCTCGGCGACGACCGCCAGGAATTCCTCCGCGTCGCCGACCGCGGCCACCACGTCGAAGCCCTCGGTCTCCAGCAGGAGCACGAGGCCCTGACGCAGCAGCGCGTCGTCCTCCGCGATCACCACGCGCACGGCAGCTCCGCCCTGATCCGGGTCGGACCGCCCACCGGGCTGGAGAACAGCACCCGCCCGTCGAACGCCTCCGCGCGTCGCCGCATGCCCGTCAGGCCCGATCCGGCGTTCATGTCCGCACCTCCCCGCCCGTCGTCGGTGATCTCCATCAGCAAAGTGCGGCCCGTCGTCCGCAGGGACACGTGTACACGTTCGGCCGCGCTGTGCTTGGCGGCGTTGGCCAGGGACTCGGCGATCATGAAGTAGGCGGCCGCCTCCACCGCCGCCGGTGCCCGCCGGACATCCTCGGCACGCACGGTGCAGGGGATGGGGCAGCGCGCCGCCAACGCGGAGACGGCGCCCTCCAAGCCGCAGTCGTCCAGGACCGGCGGATAGATGGTGCGTACGGTTTCCCGCAACTCGGCGAGCGAGTCGGTCGCCGTGTCCCGCGCCTGCCGGATCAGCGCCAGGACCCGCGCGGGATCGCTGCCCACGGCCCGCTCGGCGATGCCGAGCTGCATCGCCACCGCCGCCATCCGCGCCTGCGCGCCGTCATGCAGGTCCCGCTCGATGCGCCGCAATTCGGTGCCGTGCGCCTCGAGCGCCGCTGCTCGGCTCGCGGTGAGTTCCTGGACCCGCTCGGCGAGCCGCCGTACGGCAGGCAGCGCCAGCAGCAGCCCGGCCAGCCGCGCCTGCGCCCTGGCCAGCGCCGGTACGGCGGCCACCACCACCGCGGTCAAGCCGAGCGTCAGCGCCGTCGCCGTCGCGGCCAGCAGGGTGGAGTCGACGGTGAAGAAGAACGACGAGGGATAGGGGACGGGGGAGTCGGAGCCCCACCAGCGCACCGCCTGGACGACGGATACCACCGCACTCACCGGCTGCCCCAGGGCCAGCATCAGGGCAACGGGGCCGAGCAGGCCGTGCGCCGGCAGCCACCCCAGGGTGCGGCGGAACCCGCGGTCGGCGGCATTGCACCTCAGCAAGCCGCGCCGGCCCTCCCGCTTCGCGCCGGGGACCGGGACGACCGGCGTGAAGGCCCCGGCAATGGACCGGCTGAGGAGGATTCCGGCGCGCCGCCGTTCGTACCTGCCGAGCGAGGCGGTCCACCGGCACAGCGGTCGCCACGCCCGGCGCCCGGGGCCTGGTACCGAGGTGACCCACACCAGTAACCAGCCCGCCCCCGCGAGGAGGGCGGCGATTCCGGTGACACCCCCCGCCAGCAGGTACCCGTAACCGCGGCCGACTGCGGCCGCGGCCGACCGCGGCCGGCTATTCACCCGTGTACACCGCGTCGATCGGCCGGGTGCGCAGGGCCGAGCGCGTGGACAGGGCGATGGAGGCCCAGCCGAGCAGGGCGATGAAGCCGGCGACCCCGGCCCAGACCAGCGGGTCCACGTGCGGAACGGCCTGTCGGGTCATGGCCAGACTGCTGCCGACCGTGGGCGGGACGGCGATGAAGACACCGACGGCGATCGCGGTGACCACCACGACCCAGGACTCCAGGAACATCATCCGCAGGGTCTGGCGCCGACTGGTGCCGATGAGGCGGAGCATCGCGAACTCGCGGCTGCGCGCCGCGGTCGCCATCACCAGGGTGTTGACCACGGCGATCAGCACATAGAGCAGGAGCAGCGAGTTCGCGATCAGGTTCGTCCACGATTGCTGGGCGAACTGGCCCTGCTGAGCCGCCGTGAATTCGTCCGGCCGCTGCACCTTCAGTGCCGGAGTGCGCTGGGCGAGCCCGGTCAGGGCCTTCCCCACCCGGTCACGGTCGCCGGCGGACGACGCCTTCACGAGCAGAGCAGTCGAGAGCTGGTCGGTGGTGTGCGCCGTCAGCGCGCCGTGCGGGAGCGTGACGTCGCCGAAGCCGAGCCCGTTGCCGTAGACGGCCACTACCTTGAGCTTCTTCTCGACACCGTCGCCGAGATTCACCTCGGCGGCGTCGCCCACGCCGAGTCCCGCGGTGTCCGCGGCCATCCAGCTGAGCGCCACGGTGTCGCCCGACAGCGCATTCAGACTGCCCTCTTGCACATCCAGGTCGAGAGTACGGTCGAGGCCCCGCGGGTCCAGGCCCTGGGCGCTGAAGAGACGGGCCGTCATCTTGTCCACCTCCAGGTAGTTGAGCATCACCTGGGAACGGGCCACGGGGGTGGCGGTGCCGACGCCGGGCACGGAGCGCACGGTTTCGGCCAGGTCGGGCGAGAGCCCAGTGGCTTCGCTCGTCAGCACGTAGTCCGCGAGCACGCCCGTTGCGGCCTGCTGCTTGGCGGTCGCCTCGACCGTGGAGAGGGTGGAAAGCTGCATCAGGGCCATGGCGGCACCGAGCGCCAGCGGGACGACGGCACTGCTGAGCCGATGCGCGTTGGCCCCCGTGTTGGCGGCTGCCAGATAGCCGCTGACCCGGAACCGGCGCAGCAGCGGTGCCATCAGCCCGGTGGTGATCCTCACGAGCTGGGGGCCGATCAGCGCGCAGCCGAACATCAGGATGAGCAGTGAGCCGGCGGCGCCCGCGATGGCCATCTGCCCCGGGATCATGAGCGGCAGCACGATCGCCGCGGCGAGGCCGAGCACGATCAGCCCCCGGCCGACGTTCAGCCGCACCCGGCCCAGCCGAGGCGGCTCGGTCTGCGACTCGCGCAGCGCCTCGACCGGCTGAATCCTGGCGGTCCGGTAGGCCGCGATGAAACCGGCCAGCCGGGCACCCAGCACACACAGCACCACGGACGCGCCCGCCGGAGCCGGGTTGTAGGAGATCTCGAAGTCGCCCGGCAGCACCCCCACTGCGGCGAACGCGTCGCGCAGGGCGCCCGCGATCAGGAAGCCGGGCGCCGCGCCGAGCAACGCACCGACCGAGGCGACCATCAGAATCTCGCTGCCGATCAGCGAGTGGATCTCGCGGGGCGAGGCCGCGATGGCACGGAGCATGGCCAGTTCACGGCGGCGCTGGTGCACGGCCAGGCCCAGGGTGGAGGAGACCACGAAGATCACCACGGCGAGTGCGGTGCCACCGAAGGAGGCGGAGAGCGCGATGAGGAAGCCGCGCGACTGCCCCATGTCCAGGAACTCCAGGTCGCCGACCTGTGTGCCGGTGTACACGGCCACGTCTTCGGGCGAGTCCGCGAGCGCCTTCTCGATCCGGTCGGCCAGCGCGTCGGCGTCCGTGCCCGGTTCGGCGAGCACGCCGATCGCCGTGAGCCGGTCCGGGCGCCGCGACAGTTCCGCCGCCCGTGCGTCGGTGAGGAACACCGCCGACTGGCGCTCCAGGCCGGCCTTGGGCGGCGCGGCCAAGCCGACGACCCGGTACGACGAGGGAGTGGTGCCGACGGACAGCGGTACGGTGCTGCCGACCTTGGCCCCGGCCTTCCTCGCCAGCGCCGAGTCCAGCACCACCTCCTTCCCGCTTCTCGGCTCGCGTCCCTCGGCGAGGGAGAAGGGGCCGAGCGCCGCCGAGGCCCAGCCGTGGCCGTACAGCGGATGGCCGAGGTCCAGCGCGCGGCCCCGCGGGTCGGCGATACCCATCCCCACCGTGCGGTCGCCGACGACCGCGCGTACGCCGGACACCTTGCCGACCTTGGCGGTCAGGGCGGCGGGCAGGCTTACCCGCTCCGGGTAATGCAGGTCGAAGTTCTGCGTGATCTCCTTGGTCTGATCGCCGCCGACCATCACCGAGGCGCCCGCGTAGCGCTCCGGTGAAACCCCGGACAGCAGGCCGGACATGAGAAGGACGCCGCAGGCGGTCACGACGGCGGATCCGCAGAATACGGCGATGAACGCCGCGATGAACCCACCCTTGCGGTTCTTGACGGTACTCCACGCGATGTCGAACATATCCGGCCGCCTTACCGCTTGCCCAGGTGCGTCATACGGTCGGCCACCTGGTCCGGGGTCGGCCGGAGCAGCTGACCCGCCAGCCGGCCGTCCGCCAGGAAAACCGCCGTGTCGGCGTAGGACGCCGCCACCGGATCGTGCGTGACCATCAGTACGGTCTGACCTGTCTCGTCGACGATCTGCCGGAACAGCCGCAGGACTTCCTCGCTGCTCCGGGTGTCCAGGGCGCCGGTCGGCTCGTCCGCGAGCACCGCGTCGGGCCGGGTCAGCAGCGCGCGAGCGATGGCCACGCGCTGCTGCTGGCCGCCGGAGAGCTGGTTGGGGCGCCGGTCGGCGTACTCGCTCATCCCCACCCGGTTCAGGATCTCCGTCAGCCACGCCTCATCCACCGATGCGTTGGACAGCCGCGGCACCAGCGTCACGTTCTGCCGCACCGTCAGAGCCGACATCAGGTTGTAGGCCTGAAACACGTAGCCGATCCGCTCCCGGCGGACCGCGGTGAGCGCGGACTCCTTGAGACCGCCTAACTCGGTTTCCCCGAGGTAGACATGGCCTGCAGTCGGCCGGTCGAGCCCCGCCAGACAGTGGAGGAACGTGCTCTTCCCCGAGCCGGATGGTCCCATGACCGCGGTGAACGATCCGTGCGGCACCTCGAACGAGACGTCGTTCAGCGCGGTGACCGCGTTCGCTCCCTCGCCGTATGTCTTGCTCACCGACTCCAGCCGCATCGCGGCTGCCGATACCTGGTCCGTGGTCGTCGCGGACCGGCGCCAAACCGGTGTCATTTTTCTCGCCCTCCCGTTGTCAGCCGCATCAGACTATGGGACGAGATGATGTGCGGCGAACCCCCTGAATCCCGTAATGAAGGTGGAGCCAGCTACACCATGGCCGATTCCGTTCGGTCCACTGTGCGGCAGGAACCTATACGCCTGCCCGTTTAACTCCTGCCTTTAGCTCTTTGGTTCCTGTGCGGGGGCCTCGCTAGCCTGGCATTTATTCCTTGACCTGGGTGGACTTGATGACGAAATCCGCTGACTTTCCCATGGGGCTGCCCGCGCACGGAGAAGTGGCCGGCCTGCTCGAGACGACCGCCCGCGAATACCTCGTACCCGGTGTGCAATTCGCCGTCTACGAGCGCGGCGAGATCTCGTCCTTCACGTACGGAGAAGAGACCTCCGGATCGGGCCGGCCGGTGACGGCCGACACGGTCTTTCCATGGGGCTCGGTGACGAAGTCCGCGACCGCACTGCTCCTGGCCCAGCTCGTCAGTGACGGCGAGCTGGAACTGGACGCCCCGGTCGGGCCGCTGCTGCCCGAACTGGCCGGAGCCCCCGGCAGTCCGCTGCACTCCGCGACACCGCGCGGGCTGCTGAGCCACACGGCCGGTCTGCCGGACATGCCGCCGGTGGACAACGACCTGTCACTGCGCGACTGTGTCGCCGCGTCGGCCGACGCGGTCGCCCTGTGCGAGCCCGGCCGCCACTTCTCGTACGCGAACCTCGGCTATGTGCTGGCCGGCCGGATCGTCGAATCCGTGACCGGGGTGACCTGGTGGGAGGCGGTCCGTGATTTCGTGCTGACCCCGCTGGGAGTCGAGCCCGGCCACCTCGGCGGCACTGCCCCCGGCCCGGTGGCAGGCCAGCACGCGGTGCACCTGCCGACCGGTTCGGTGCAGGTCGTCGACGAGCCCGGCCTGTCCAAGGCGCTCGTTCCCGCCGGGGCGCTGATGTCCAGCGCCACCGGACTGCTGTGTTACGCCGCGGCTCACCTCACCCCGGGCGGCACCCCCGTACTGGAGCCCGAGCTGCTCGCGGAGCTCCGTGACCCGGTGCCACGTTCGGCGGCCTTCGGGCTGGCCGCTGGCTGGGGCCTGGGACTCGCCGTCCACAACGACGGCACGGGCCGGCGCTGGCTGGGCCACGACGGCAACACCGGAGGGGCGAGCTGCTCGCTGCGTTTCGACCCCGAGCGGCGGATCGCGGTGGCTCTGATGGCGAACGCCACCTCCGGCCGTCAGATGGGAAACGCCTTCTTCGAGGCGCTCGCCGCGAAGGGGTTCGACATCGGCCGCAACCACGCCCCCGACCTTGGCCGGCCACTTTCCGGTGAGGCCCTGGACGCTGCCGCCGCCGAGGTGTCCGGAGAATACCGGTCCGGCGCGGACATCCTCACCGTCCGCCGGTCCGCCGACGGGGAATTGCTGATGGACCGGGTCGGGCTGCGGCCGGCCCGACTGGAACTCCATCAGGGCCTGGAATTCCGGTTGAGGAGCGGCGCCGCCGAAGGCGGACACGGCAGTGACGAGTCCAAGGACCTGTACTGCTTCGTGCGGGATTCCCGTACGGGACAGGTCGGCGGAATGTATCTGAGCGGTGGGCGACTGCAGGTTCGGGAGGGAATCGGCCTGCTCGGCTGATTCCCCTTTCCGGTGCGCGATATTCGTACGCAGAAGGTCTTTCGTTCGTCTGAATTCTTTTTCTATGTGTGGGGGAGTGGTTCGGGTGCTGGAGTCGTGGGGTTCGCAGGGTGGCGGCTTCGGGGGTTCGGTGATTACCGAGGTCTTCGCGGAGTG
>NZ_JBIBJI010000016.1:177702-207818 GCF_042958345.1 Streptomyces sp. NPDC007983 | reverse complement strand
GTCGCCGTCTCCGAAGGCGACACCGTGGCCGAAGGCGACCTCATCGTCGTCCTCGAAGCCATGAAAATGGAACAACCCCTCAACGCCCACCGCGCGGGCACCATCAAGGGGCTGAGCGCCGAGGTCGGCGCCTCGATCACCTCGGGCTCGGTCATCTGCGAGATCAAGGACTGACGCCGCGCACCAGGCCGGTTCGAGCGGGCCCCGGACGTCCACGGGACGGCCGGGGCCCGCGGCACGCTCAGCGTCTTACCACGTCCTGCGGGAAGGTCAGCTGTCCGCTCATCCAGCGCAGCGCCGTGGGCAGTTCGCGCCGCCAGGTGCGGAAGTTGTGGCTGCCCCGGTCCAGGATGATCGACTGGGCGCGCATCGGCGGCCGTACGGCGGCCAGGAACGACCGGGTCGCGCCGTAGTCCGGCTCGCCCCGCCGGCTGGAGGCCACCAGCACCGACACCTCCGGCCCCGGCAGGTGCCGCAGCCGCCACAGCAGATCGTGCTCCCGCATCCGCCGCCGCCCCGCCGGGCCGCCGCCGAACAGGTCCCCGGTGGTGGGGTCGTTGACCACGCGGTAGTCGGGCGAGAGCGCGACCGCCGCGGAGTAGACCCGCGGATGGCGCATGGCCAGCTGAAGCGCGCAGGTGCCGCCCGAGGAGTAGCCCAGGACGCCCCAGGCGCTGGGGTCATGGCCGATCCGGTAGTGGTGCGACAGCGCATCGGGCAGGTCCTCGGCGAAGTACGTCTCGGCCCGCGGCCCTCCGGGGACGTCCACGCACTGGGTGTCCCGCGGCGGGGCGATGGTGGGCCGGACCATCACGATGACGGCGGGCTGCGCCGTCCCCCGCCGGATCAGGTCGCCCGCGGTCTGCGGCACCCGCAGATGCTGGGCCAGCAGAAACGACCCGCCGGGGTAGCCGCTGATCGCGACGATGACGGGGAACCGCTGGCGGGCGTACGGGCGCTGGAAGTACTGCGGCGGCAGGAAGACGTACGCCGGGCCCGCGACCTGGCTGCGGCGGCCCAGGATCCGTACCGACTCCACCTTCCCGGTCCGCTCCGGCGGCCCGGCGGGCAGCCCGTGCACCCGGTCGAGCCCCTGCGGCGGCGCGGGCTGCACCAGGTCCCCGGCCGGTCCGTCGGGGGCCGCCTCGCCGCCGTGCACGTCCGAGAGGGCGGCCGGGGCCTCGTCACCCCCGCCCAGCAGCTCGTCCCAGGACCCGTAGAACTGGAAGTGGGCGTTGACCGCGAGCGCCAGCGCGGCGACCATCGCGCACTGGGTCACCGCCAGCGAGCCGAGCCGGCCCAGCCACGCCCGTACGCCCCGCCCGGCGAAGCGCGGCCACAGCCAGGCCGTGAGCGCGAAGCACACCACGGCGGCGGCGATCAGCACGTACTCCAGCGGTCGGCCGGTCAGCCCCATGGGCGTTGCCCGGCGCGGACGTTGATCCCCATCGTTTCCCCTCCTCGCGCGCCGAAGATGACAGTCTCCGTCACCTCGATGTCGCGTGATGGCATGCTTGACCTACCGGCAGGCACAGCAAGGCACAGCAGGGAGGACCGCGATGGCGACCGAGACAGCCCCGGCGCACACGCCACCGCTCCCCCGCCCCATGCGCGCCGACGCGCGCCGCAACTACGAGCGGCTGCTGGCCGAGGCGCACACCGCCTTCACCCAGCACGGCACCGACGCCTCGCTGGAGGACATCGCGCGCCGCGCGGGCGTCGGCATCGGCACGCTCTACCGGCACTTCCCCAACCGCACCGCGCTCATGGGCGCCGTCTTCCAGGGCGAGATGGACGCGCTGCTGACGCGCTCCCGCGAGCTGGCGAAGGCGCCCCAGCCGTGCACCGCCCTGGTCGACTGGCTGCGGGCGATCGTCCACCACGCCAGCACCTACCGCGGACTCGCCCAGGCCCTGATGGCGTGCTCGGGCGACGAGAGCTCGGAGCTGTCCCGCGGCTGCCGGCTGCCGCTGCGCGAGGCGGGCAGCGAACTGCTCGCCCGCGCCCAGCGGGCCGGGGCCGTACGGCCGGACGTGGTGATCGCCGACCTGATGCAGCTGACCAACGCCATCGCGCTGGCCGTCGAGCAGTCGCCGGACGACCCGGAGCTGGCGGACCGGCTGCTCGCCCTGACCTTCACCGGCCTCAAGGCGCACTAGAGGGGTGTCTCCCCGCACCGCGGGCCCGGTCAGCGGCGGCGCGGCGCCAGATCCGCCACCCGGCCACCGCCCGTCTGCTGCTCGGGCAGCGCGGCCGCGCTGCGCAGCTGGGCGGCGCCGCCGGGCCCCTGGGCGTGCGGATTGCGGCGCGGCCCGGGCAGCGGCAGCCCGTCCTCACCGGATCCGGCCCGCGGGGCCGATGAGCCCAGCCGCCCCGCCTGGCGGCCCGCGCCCGACGAGCCGCCGCCCTCGCCACCGGCCGGGCCGGACCCCGCGCCCGGCCCCGCCACCGCGATCTGCACGCCCTGGTCGGCCAGGGCCTGCAACTCGGTCAGCGCGCGGTCGTCCTGGGCGGGTGGCTCATCGGTCACCAGCCGCGTGATCACATCGGTGGGCACCGTCTGGAACATGGTGTCGGTGCCCAGCTTGGTGTGGTCGGCGAGCACCACCACCTCCGCCGCGGCCTGGACCAGCGCCCGGTCGACGCTGGCCGACAGCATGTTGGACGTGGACAGCCCGCGCTCGGCGGTCAGCCCGCTGCCGGACAGAAAGGCGCGCGAGACCCGCAGCCCCTGCAGGGACTGCTCGGCGCCGCTGCCGACCAGCGCGTAGTTGGAGCCGCGCAGGGTGCCGCCGGTCATCACGACCTCGACCCGGTTGGCATGCGCCAACGCCTGCGCGACGAGCAGGGAATTGGTGACCACGGTCAGCCCGGGGACCCGCGCGAGCCGGCGGGCCAGCTCCTGCGTGGTCGTACCGGCGCCGACCACGACGGCCTCGCCCTCTTCGACGAAACCGGCCGCGAGATCGGCGATCGCCGTCTTCTCCGCGGTCGCTAGATGGGATTTCTGCGGGAAGCCGGACTCCCTGGTGAATCCGCCCGGCAGCACCGCACCGCCGTGCCGGCGGTCGAGCAGTCCTTCTGCCTCCAGCGCCCGCACATCACGCCGTACGGTCACTTCGGAGGTCTGGACGACGCGGGCGAGCTCACGGAGCGACACCGCTCCGTTCGCACGCACCATTTCAAGGATCAATTGGCGACGTTCTGCAGCGAACACGAAACTGACAGTAACGCCAACGACTGTCTGTTTTCAGCAGCTTGCACTAATTAGCAGAAGTTGTTCATCTGCGCGGGCGCAAGCTGCTATAAGGGGCGCACCTCACACCCCGCCGAACCGTCCTGACTACCCTTCGGACGACTTGCGCGTGTGCAACTGCCGTGCCACCTCGGCGATCGAGCCGGACAGCGACGGGTACACGGTGAACGCCTTGGCGATCTGCTCGACCGTCAGGTTGTTGTCGACCGCCAGCGCGATGGGGTGGATCAGCTCGCTCGCGCGCGGCGCGACCACCACACCGCCCACCACGATGCCGGTGCCCGGACGGCAGAAGATCTTCACGAAGCCGTCCCGGATGCCCTGCATCTTCGCCCGCGGGTTGCGCAGCAGCGGCAGCTTCACCACCCGGGCGTCGATCTTCCCGGCATCCACATCGGCCTGCGAGTAGCCCACGGTGGCGATCTCGGGGTCGGTGAAGACGTTCGCCGACACCGTCTTCAGGTTCAGCGGCGTGACCGCGTCCCCCAGGAAGTGGTACATCGCGATCCGGCCCTGCATCGCCGCCACCGACGCCAGCGCGAACACCCCGGTGCAGTCACCGGCCGCGTACACGCCCGGCGCGCTGGTGCGCGACACCTTGTCGGTCAGGATGTGCCCGGACTCCTTCATCCGGACCCCGGCGTCCTCCAGGCCCATGTCCGCGGTGTTCGGGATCGAGCCCACGGCCATCAGACAGTGGCTGCCGGTGATGACCCGCCCGTCCGCGAGCGTGACCTCCACCCGGTCCCCCACGCGCTTGACCGCCGAGGCCCGCGACCGGGACATGACGTTCATCCCGCGCCGCCGGAAGACGTCCTCCAGCACCGCCGCCGCGTCCGGATCCTCACCCGGCAGCACCCGGTCCCGGCTGGAGACCAGCGTGACCTTGGAGCCCAGCGCCTGATACGCGCCCGCGAACTCGGCACCCGTGACACCGGACCCGACCACGATCAGCTCATCGGGCAGCTCATCGAGGTCGTACACCTGCGTCCAGTTCAGGATGCGCTCGCCGTCCGGCTGCGCGTCCGGGATCTCCCGCGGATGCGCGCCGGTCGACACCAGCACCGCGTCCGCGACCAGGGTCTCCTCGGAGCCGTCCGCCGCCCGGACGACCACCTTCCGCGATCCGTCCGGCCCCTGCGCGGGCTCCAGCCGCCCACGCCCCCGCATGACCCGCGCGCCGGCGCGCGTCACGGAGGCCGTGATGTCGTGCGACTGCGCGAGCGCCAGCCGCTTCACCCGCCGGTTGACCTTGCCCAGATCCACGCCCACCACCCGGGCCGCCTGCTCCAGCGGCGGGGTGTCATCGGCGACGATGATGCCCAACTCCTCGTACGAAGAGTCGAACGTCGTCATCACCTCAGCCGTGGCGATCAACGTCTTCGACGGCACGCAGTCGGTCAGCACCGACGCCCCGCCCAGACCGTCGCAGTCGACGACGGTCACCTCCGCACCGAGCTGAGCGGCGACCAGCGCCGCCTCGTAGCCGCCGGGTCCGCCACCAATGATCACGATCCGAGTCACATGCTCCATTGTCCCGTACCCACCCATTAGGCTTCCGCCCGGGGGTTCGAGTGCGCATTCCGCTACGAACCCGCCACCCCAAGAGCGCTTCCACCCCTCTCCCGTACCCTCTGATCCATGTCGCTCTACGCCGCGTACGCCGGCAACCTCGACGCGCGGCTGATGTCCCGCCGCGCACCGCACTCACCCCTGCGCGGCACAGGCTGGATCACCGGCTGGCGCCTGACCTTCGGCGGGGAGCAGATGGGCTGGGAAGGAGCCCTTCCCACCATCGTCGAAGCCCCGCGTTCGCAGGTCTTCGTCGCCCTCTACGACATCGCCCCCATGGACGAGGACTCCATGGACCGGTGGGAGGGCGTCGGCCTGGACATATACCGCCGCATGCGGATCCGCGTCCACACGCTGGACGGCGACGAACCCGCCTGGCTGTACGTCCTCAACGGCTACGAGGGCGGTCTGCCCTCCGCCCGCTACCTCGGCGAGATCGCCGACGCCGCCGAATCCGCCGGGGCGCCCCACGACTACGTCATGGAACTGCGCAAGCGCCCCTGCTGAGCGGATCCGCGTTCGGATGACAACGATCCGAACACCACCCACGAAGGCCGTCTACGCGCGTAGGCCAGGAGGGGCTACCCTCGTGCGCGTGAACGCATCTGTTACCAGGAACAGCCAGGGCGACCCCGCCGACCCCCACGCCGTCGCCGACGCCGCCGCCACGCGCCTGCGCGAGCTGACCGGGGCGGAGACCCACGACGTCGCCCTGGTCCTGGGCTCCGGCTGGGTCCCCGCCACCGACGCGCTCGGCAGCCCGGAGCACGAGTTCCCCGTCACCGAGCTGCCCGGCTTCCCGCCGCCCGCCGTCGCGGGCCACGCGGGCACCATCCGCTCGTACAACCTGGGCGACAAGCGGGCCCTCGTCTTCCTCGGCCGCACCCACTACTACGAAGGCCGCGGCGTCGCCGCCGTCGTCCACGGCGTCCGCACCGCCGTCGCCGCCGGCTGCAAGACCATCATCCTCACCAACGGCTGCGGCGGCCTCCGCGAAGGCATGCGCCCCGGCCAAGCGGTCCTCATCAGCGACCACATCAACCTCACCGCCACCTCCCCCATCGTGGGCGCCAACTTCGTCGACCTCACCGACCTCTACTCGCCCCGGCTGCGGGCCCTCTGCCAGCAGATCGACCCCACCCTGGAAGAGGGCGTCTACGCCCAGTTCCCCGGCCCGCACTACGAAACGCCCGCCGAGATCACCATGGCCCGCACCATAGGGGCCGACCTCGTCGGCATGTCCACCACCCTCGAAGCCATCGCGGCCCGCGAGGCGGGCGCCGAGGTCCTGGGCATCTCCCTGGTCACGAACCTCGCCGCGGGCATGACCGGCGAACCCCTCAACCACGAGGAGGTCCTCCAGGCCGGCCGCGACTCCGCCACCCGCATGGGCACGCTCCTGTCCCGGGTCCTGGACCGCCTCTGACGTTGGGGGCGCTGCCCCCAAACCCCCGCCGGGGCTCCGCCCCGGACCCCGGCGCCGAGGTGCGGCGGGTGGTGCCGGTGCGGGGCCTCCGGGGCAGGGTCCCGGACCGTATATTTACGGCGCCGGACCCGGAAGCGTGTCGTGAACGCCGAGCGATCGGCGCCACACATACACGTCAGCGTCCGAGACCCCACCCCTGCGACCCCGCCCCTACGCCCCGTCCGCGGCCGCCCGCCAGTGGCACCGGCCACGCCGGATCCCGGTTGCGCCCAGGAGCCCGCCATCGTGCCGTCGCGGCCGACCGCCATTCGCCGGGCAACCGTACGGCGGGAGGAGGCGGGGCCGCTCCCACCCCCGCCCGGCGCCCGCCACCGGGCGGGCCGAACCGGCGCGGGCCCGGGGCCACTTTCGGGGGGCCGCCGTACGGCGGGAGGGGGTGGGGTCGCAGGGGTGGGGTCCTGGACGCTGACGTGTATGTGTGGCGCCGTGGACTTCCGGCCCACCCAACGCTTCACGGCGGCGGCGCCGTAAATATACGGTCCAGGGCCCTGCCCCGGAGGCCCCGCACCCGCACCCACCACCCCAGCGACCGCGCACCACCCACCCACCCGCACCCAAACCCCGCACCCAAACCCCGCACCCAGCCACCGCACACCCGCACACCCGCACAACAACAGACCGCACCCCCCACCCAGGAGGCCCCCAATGGCGCTCGACCTCATCGACCAGGCCAGCACCTGGCTGGCCGAGGACCCCGACCCCGATACCCGCGACGAGTTGCGCGCGCTGCTCGACGCGGCCGAGGGGGGCGACGACGAGGCGCGGCGCGCGCTCGCCGAGCGCTTCTCCGGCACGCTTCAGTTCGGCACCGCGGGCCTCCGCGGCGAACTGGGCGCGGGACCCATGCGGATGAACCGCGCGGTCGTCATCCGCGCCGCCGCCGGTCTGGCCGCGTACCTCGGGCGGCAGCCGGACCACGCAGGCGGCCTCGTCGTCATCGGCTACGACGCCCGCTACAAGAGCGCGGACTTCGCCCGCGACACGGCCGCCGTCATGACGGGCGCCGGTTTCCGCGCGGCGCTGCTGCCCCGCCCGCTGCCGACGCCGGTGCTGGCGTTCGCGATCCGCCAGCTCGACGCGGTCGCGGGGATCGAGGTCACGGCGAGCCACAACCCGCCGCGGGACAACGGGTACAAGGTCTACCTGGGCGACGGTTCGCAGATCGTCCCGCCCGCCGACGCGGAGATCGCGGCGGAGATCGCGGCGGTCGGCGGCCTGGACGACGTGCGCCGCCCGGACGCCGGGTGGGAGACGCTGGACGACGGCATCCTCGACGCGTACCTGGCCCGCACCGACGCCGTGCTGACGCCCGGCTCGCCCCGTGACGCCCGCGTCGTCTACACGCCCCTGCACGGCGTGGGCCGCGAGACGTTGACGGCGGCGTTCGCCCGGGCGGGCTTCCCGGCGCCCACGGTGGTGCCGGAGCAGGCGGAACCCGACCCGGCGTTCCCGACGGTGGCGTTCCCGAATCCGGAGGAGCCGGGGGCGATGGACCTGGCGTTCGCGACGGCCCGCGAGGCGGCGCCCGACATCGTCATCGCGAACGACCCGGACGCGGACCGCTGCGCGGTGGCGGTTCCCGAGCCCGGGACGGGTACGAGGACGAACACCGGCTGGCGGATGCTGCGCGGCGACGAGGTGGGCGCGCTGCTCGCGACCCACCTCGTGCACAAGCGCGCCCGCGGCGCCTTCGCGACGACGATCGTGTCGTCGTCGCTGCTGTCGCGCATCGCGGGAGACGCGGGCCTGCCGTACGCCGAGACGCTGACCGGCTTCAAGTGGCTGGCCCGGGTGGACGGTATGCGGTACGCGTACGAGGAGGCGCTGGGCTACTGCGTGGACCCGGACGGCGTGCGCGACAAGGACGGGATCACGGCCGCGCTGCTGGTGGCGGAGCTGACGTCGGAGCTGAAGGGGCAGGGGCGTACGCTCACCGACCTGCTGGACGACATCGCCGTCGCGCACGGTCTGCACGCCACGGACCAGTTGTCCGTACGGGTCGAGGACCTGTCCCTGATCGCGGCGGCGATGCGGCGGCTGCGCGAGCAGCCCCCGGCCGAACTGGCGGGCCTGAAGGTCACGACGGCCGAGGATCTGACGCAGGGGACGGAGACCCTGCCTCCGACGGACGGCCTGCGCTATCAGCTCGCCGGGAAGGACACGGTCCGCTCGGCCCGCGTGATCGTCCGCCCGAGCGGCACGGAGCCGAAGCTGAAGTGCTACCTGGAGGTGGTCGTGGACGTGCCCGGCGCCGCGGACCTGCCCCCCGCCCGCGCGACGGCGGAAACGGTGCTGGCGGCCCTGAAGAACGACCTCTCGGCGGCGGCCGGGATCTGACGCCCCGCCCTCAGATCAGCAGCATGATCACCAGCAGCACCGCCCCGGCCAGGGTGGGCGCGATGACCTCGAACGCCCAGCGCACCTCGGGCTCGCCCTGCGCGCCGTCGCGGGCCGCGTTGGACTCGGCCAGTTCGCGCAGATCGCCGATGGTCTGGTCGGCCTGGGCGCGGCGGTCCGCCGTCGCGCCCGGGCCGGAGGCGCCGGGCGTACGGCCGAAGGAGCCCGCCGCCGCGTCGCGGCTCTGCTGCCGGGCGGCCCGCTTGCGCTGCCGCAGCGAGACGGGGACGGCCCACAGCTGGTACGTCGCGCCGCCCGCCAGCACTTCGCTGGTGTAGCCCGCGCGCAGGGTGTCGACGGAGCCCCAGGGGAGGGTGATGGTGCGGAAGGGGTTGCGTACGAGAAGCCGGTCCGCGCCCGCGTACACCGCCGGGCGCACGGTGAAGGCGATCACCACGGGCACCGCGAACAGCAGCCCGGCGAGGGCGAGCCACGGGGTGCGGCCCTCGCCGCGCAGGATGGCGTCGATGCCGAGCCAGCCGCCGAGTCCGAGCAGCAGCACGCCGCCCACGATGCCGCCCGGGGAGCGGTAGACGCGGTCGGCGTACGAGGTGGGCTCCTCGTCGGGCTGCGAAGGGTGGGCGGGGTCGTCCGGGCTCGTCATGGGGCCGATTGTGCCGCACGGTCCGTCCCCTTGGGCCTCGGGATCAACACGGAACGAGCACGATCGGGCCCGGGCCGGGCCTTGATCCGGCCCGGGCCCGATCAAGGCCGGGGGGTGACATACCGCTACGCGCGTAGATATGCTCAGGTGGTGACCATGCCCACCACTGTTCCCGCATACGGCAAAGAGGCCGCGGAGCGACTGGCGTCGATGGCGGACGTGACCGCCACCGACAGCGCGCTGCGCCGCTTCCTGCACGGCCTGCCGGGCGTCGACGCGGTTGGCCTGCAGGCCCGTGCCGCGACCCTCGGCACCCGCTCGATCAAGACCACGGCGAAGGCGTACGCCATCGACCTGGCGATCTCGATGATCGACCTGACGACCCTGGAGGGCGCGGACACCCCGGGCAAGGTCCGGGCGCTGTGCGCGAAGGGGATCAGCCCCGACCCCACCGACCGCTCCGTCCCGAAGGTCGCGGCGATCTGCGTCTACGGCGACATGGTGGCGACCGCGAAGGAGGCCCTGGGCGGCAGCGGCATCCATGTGGCGGCCGTGGCGACCGCGTTCCCGTCCGGCCGGGCGGCCCGCTCCGTGAAGCTGGCCGACACCCGGGAGGCGGTGGCCGCCGGGGCGGACGAGATCGACATGGTGATCGACCGCGGGGCGTTCCTCTCCGGCCGCTATCTGGAGGTCTTCGAGGAGATCCGGCAGGTGAAGGAGGCGTGCGTCCGCCCGGACGGCAGCGCCGCGCACCTCAAGGTCATCTTCGAGACCGGCGAGCTGCAGACGTACGACAACGTGCGCCGCGCGTCCTGGCTGGCGATGCTCGCGGGCGCCGACTTCATCAAGACGTCGACCGGCAAGGTGTCCGTCAACGCCACGCCGCCGGTCACCCTCGTCCTCCTGGAGGCGGTCCGGGACTTCCGCGCCGCGACCGGGGTGCAGGTGGGGGTGAAGCCCGCCGGTGGCATCCGTACCTCGAAGGACGCCATCAAGTACCTGGTGATGGTCAATGAGACGCTGGGCGAGGAGTGGCTGTCCGCGGACTGGTTCCGCTTCGGCGCGTCGAGTCTGCTGAACGATCTGCTGATGCAGCGCCAGAAGCTGAGCACCGGCCGGTACTCCGGTCCCGACTACGTGACGGTGGACTGATACGCCATGCCCGTTTTCGAGTACGCCCCCGCTCCCGAGTCCCGCGCGGTCGTCGACATCGCCCCGTCGTACGGGCTGTTCATCGACGGCGAGTTCCGCGAGGCGGGTGACGGGAAGGTCTTCAAGACCCTGTCCCCCTCCTCCGAGGAGGTCCTGTCGGAGGTCGCCCAGGCAGGCGCCGAGGACGTGGACCGTGCGGTGAAGGCGGCCCGTAAGGCGTTCGAGGGCTGGTCGGCGCTGCCCGGCGCCGAGCGCGCCAAGTACCTGTTCCGTATCGCGCGGATCATCCAGGAGCGCTCGCGCGAGCTGGCGGTGCTGGAGTCGCTGGACAACGGCAAGCCGATCCGCGAGTCGCGGGACGCCGATCTGCCGCTGGTCGCCGCGCACTTCTTCTACTACGCGGGGTGGGCCGACAAGCTCGCGTACGCGGGCTACGGTGCGAACCCCCGGCCGCTGGGTGTGGCGGGCCAGGTCATCCCCTGGAACTTCCCCCTGCTGATGCTGGCCTGGAAGATCGCCCCGGCGCTGGCCTGCGGCAACACGGTCGTGCTGAAGCCCGCCGAGACGACGCCCCTGAGCGCCCTGTTCTTCGCGGACATCTGCCGCCAGGCGGGCCTGCCCAAGGGCGTGGTCAACATCGTCACCGGCGACGGTTCGACCGGCGCCGAGCTGGTCGCCCACCCCGGGATCGACAAGGTGGCCTTCACGGGGTCGACCGAGGTCGGCAAGGCGATCGCCCGCACGGTTGCCGGTACGCAGAAGAAGGTCACCCTGGAGCTGGGCGGCAAGGCCGCGAACATCGTCTTCGACGACGCGCCGATCGACCAGGCGGTCGAGGGCATCATCGGCGGCATCTTCTTCAACCAGGGCCACGTCTGCTGCGCGGGCTCCCGCCTGCTGGTCCAGGAGTCCGTCCAGGACGAGCTGCTGGACGCGCTCAAGCGCCGTATGCGCACGCTGCGCGTCGGTGACCCGCTGGACAAGAACACCGACATCGGCGCGATCAACTCCGCCGAGCAGCTGGCCCGTATCCGCACCCTGGCCGACGCGGGCGAGGCCGAGGGCGCCGAGCGCTGGGCCCCCGAGTGCGAGCTGCCCAGCTCCGGCTACTGGTTCGCGCCCACTCTCTTCACCGGCGTCACCCAGGCCCACCGGATCGCCCGCGAGGAGATCTTCGGCCCGGTCCTGTCCGTGCTGACCTTCCGCACCCCCGACGAGGCGGTGGCGAAGGCGAACAACACCCCGTACGGCCTGTCGGCGGGCATCTGGACGGAGAAGGGCTCGCGCATCCTGGAGATGGCGAGCAAGCTGCGCGCCGGGGTGATCTGGTCCAACACGTTCAACAAGTTCGACCCCGCCTCGCCGTTCGGCGGCTACAAGGAGTCGGGCTACGGCCGCGAGGGCGGCCGCCACGGCCTGGAGGCATATCTCGATGTCTGACCGTCTGAGCGTCTTCAAGACCTACAAGCTGTACGTCGGCGGGAAGTTCCCGCGTTCCGAGAGCGGCCGGGTGTACGAGGTGACCGATCCCAAGGCCCGCTGGCTGGCCAACGCCCCCCTGGCCTCCCGCAAGGACGCCCGCGACGCGGTGGTCGCCGCCCGCAAGGCGTTCGGCGGCTGGTCCGGGGCCACCGCGTACAACCGCGGCCAGATCCTCTACCGCGTCGCCGAGATGCTGGAGGGCCGCCGCGATCAGTTCGTCCACGAGGTGGCGGACGCGGAGGGCCTGTCCAAGCCGAAGGCCACCGCATCGGTCGACGCGGCGATCGACCGCTGGGTCTGGTACGCGGGCTGGTCCGACAAGGTCGCCCAGATCGCGGGCTCGGCCAACCCCGTCGCCGGGCCGTACTTCAACCTCTCCACCCCCGAACCGACCGGCGTCGTGGCCCTCCTGGCCCCCCAGGGCTCTTCCTTCCTGGGCCTGGTCTCGGTCGTCGCCCCCGCGATCGTCACCGGCAACACGGCCGTCGTCGTGGCGAGCGAGAAGGCCCCCCTTCCCGCTCTCTCCCTGGCCGAGGTGCTGGCCACCTCGGACCTCCCCGGCGGCGTGGTCAACATCCTCTCCGGCCGCACCGCCGAACTGGCCGCCCCGCTCGCCGCCCACCAGGACGTCAACGCGATCGACCTGACGGGCGCGGCCCCCGAGCTGGCGGCCGACCTGGAGAGGGCCGCCGCCGACAACCTCAAGCGCGTGGTCCGTCCACACCCTGTGGACTGGCCCGCCGACCCGGGCACCGGCCGCCTCCTCTCCTTCCTGGAGACGAAGACGGTCTGGCACCCCATGGGCGTCTGACGCGTACGCCGCCCCCGGCCCCCGTACGGGGGCGGCCCGCGCTCCGCCGGCTGAGCCGTAATTCGTTTGACCGGGCCACGGGTCGACGCTGCATGGTGGCCGGGCACCGCCAGTCGTGGTGCCGGTATCCCGAGGAGGCAGCGGCAGCGATGGAGATACGTCCCACGACCGACAAGGATCTCGACGTCTTCGTCGACACACTCCACGCCGCGTTCGGGATCTTCCCGGAAACCCCGGCTGAGGACGGCGGGGCCTGGTGGTCGGCGCTCGAAATGGACCGCAACCTGCTCGCCCTGACGGCGGACGGGCGGCCCGTCGGCACCGCCGGCGCGTACTCCTTCGAGCTCACCCTGCCGGGTGGGATCCTCGCCCCGGCCGCCGGAGTGACCGCCGTCGGCGTCCTGCCCTCGCACCGGCGACAGGGCGTGCTCAGCGCGATGATGCGCCATCAGCTCACCGAGCTGCGGGCCCATGGGGAGTTCCTCTCCGTACTGCTGGCTTCCGAGGCCCTGATCTACCGCAGGTTCGGCTACGGACCGGCGACCTACACGCAGCGGCT
Organism: Streptomyces sp. NPDC007983; assembly: GCF_042958345.1. Lineage (NCBI taxonomy): Bacteria > Bacillati > Actinomycetota > Actinomycetes > Kitasatosporales > Streptomycetaceae > Streptomyces > Streptomyces sp. NPDC007983. Next base: position 194,499 of record NZ_JBIBJI010000016.1, on the reverse strand, counting down.
GACCGTGCCGCGCCACCGGGCCGCCCTCGCCCTCCCCCGGGCTCGCGGAACGGCCGGCGCACCGGCGACCGGCCCGGGCAACGGCCCGGTCGAGGTGCTGCGTCGTGCCGAGTGCGGCAAGATCCTGGAAGAGGTCTACGACCGGTATCGCCGCGCCCAGCCCGGCGCGCTGTCCCGGCCGCACCGCTGGTGGGCCTCGCGCGCGGGGCAGCCCCCGATCTCTCCGGCACCGCGTTACGTCGCCGTCCACCGGGACGCCGGCGGCGTACCGGACGGGTACGCCAGCTACTCGGTCGACGCCGGCACCTTGACGGTCGACGAGACCATCGCGAGCGACGACGCCGTCTTCACGGCCCTGGCCCGGTTCGTGCTCGGCCACGACCTGGTCTCTCAGGTCGTGTTCAAGCACGTCCCGCCCCAGCACCCGCTGCGCTGGCAGTTCGCGGACTTCCGCGCCGGCGAGGTGAGCGGCGACACCGACTGGCTCTGGGCGCGGCTGCTGGACGTCCCGCGTGCGCTGACCGCGCGCGGCTGGTTCATGGACGGCGAGCTCGTCCTCGACGTCGAGGACCCGTTCCTCGGCGAGCACGGCCGCTACCTGCTGACCGTCCGGGAGGGCAAGGCCGACTGCGTCCCGACGGACCAGGAGCCCGACCTGTCCCTGGACGTGAGCGACCTGGGATCGGTCTACCTCGGCGGCACCGCCCCGAGCACGCTCGTGCGTGCCGGACGCATCCGGGCCCACCACTCGGACGCGGCCGCCCTCGCCGACGCACTTTTCCGCACCGACTACCCCCCGCACTGCCTGCACTGGTTCTGACCGCGCGCTCGCCGACCCTGCACAACTCTCGTCAGCCCGTCGTCCGTGCCGGAGGGCGTCTTAAAGGATCATGCAGGTCGTGGTGGCGTGGGCGATCAGCTTGCCCTGGTCGTCCAGCACCTTGCCCTCGGCGGTGGCGGTACGGCGGCCGGCGTGGATGACGGTGCCCTCGGCGGTGAGCCTCTGTCCGTCGGTGCGGGCGGCGCGGATGTAGTTGACCTTGAGTTCGAGGGTGGTGTAGCCGGTCCCGGCGGGGAGGGTGGTGTGGACGGCGCAGCCCATGGCGGAGTCCAGGAGGGTGGCGGCGATGCCGCCGTGGACGGTGCCGAGGGGGTTGGCGAAGTCGGGGCGGGTGTCGAGGGAGATGACGATGCGGCCGTGCTCGACCTCGTCGAAGCGCATGCCCAGCAGGCGGCCTATGGACGGGATGTCGGTGGGGCGTTCGGTCTGCACCCAGCGCATCAGTTCCAGGCCGGTCATGGCTGCGGGGTCGGTGGTGGTCACGGTCGTTCTCCTAGGTGGTGCCGGGGCGTGCGGGGATCGGCGCGGTGTTGGTCAGCCGAGCGGGTCGGCGGTGTCGCGCAGGGTGGCCAGGACCGGGACGTACATGCGGGCCTTGATGGTGCCGAGGGTGTCACCGGCCTTGTTCACCTGGGCCTGGGCAAGGGCGATGGCGGTGGAGCGCACGGCGTCCTCGGCGACCGCCTGGTCGACGATGCCGGCAGCCTCGGCGTCGGACCCGCCGTAGCGGCGGGCGGTGACCATGGCCTCGTGCGCGGTCCGCGGCGCCAGCCGGGACTGGATGAGGGCGGACATGCCGGGAGTGAAGGGGATGTTGATGTCCGCTTCGGGCAGGCACCAGTAGCCGCGGTCGGCACGCATGACGCGGAAGTCGTGGGCCAGGGAGAACATCGCGCCCGCGGCGAACGTGTGGCCCTGGAGCGCGGCCACCGTGATGACCGGCAGCGACAGCATCCGCGCGAACAACTCGTGGACGGAGACGACGTAGTCCTGGTGCTGGTCGGCGTGGGCGAACAGCCAGTCCAGGTCGAGCCCGTTGGACCAGAACTTGCCCGTGGCGGCGGTGACCAGAGCGCGGGGGCCTTCCGCCTTCTCCACCTCGTCGAGCGCGGCGTTGACGGCGGCGATCCAGTCGGGGTGGAAGCGGTTCTCGTCGTCTCCCAGATCGAGGACGAAGACGTTGTCCTGACGGTCGAGCGAGGTCATGACGACTCCTTCAGGGCCGGGATCCGGCCTCGGGCCGGTGGTGCAGGGCGTTGAGCAGCAGGTCGTGGATCTCGGCGGCGGCAGCCTCCAGCGGAGCGGTGCTCTGCTCGGCCCGGCACATGATCACGGCGCCTTCGACCGCCGCGATGATGAAGGCACCGAGCCTTCGGCCGCGCTCCTCGGTCAGGCCGTGCCGGACGAGCAGTTCGGCGAGGGCCTCCTGCCAGCGGGCGAAGACGGTGGCGGCGGACCGAGCGAGCTGGGGTGCTTCGTCGTTGGTCTCCACGGCCACCGCCACGATCGGGCAGCCCGCCCGGAAGCCGCTGTCCACCAACCGGTCGCGCCACAACGCGAAGAACGCGTCGACGGCCATCACCGGATCGTCGGCCTGCATGGCGGCATCGATCAGCCCCGCGATGAAGTCGCCCGCCAGCGCGACCGCTTCGTCGATGAGCTGCGTCCGTCCGCCGGGAAAGTGGTGATACACCGAGCCGCGCGGCGCTCCGCTGTGGGCGAGCACCCGGTCGATGCTGGTCGCGCTCGCGCCATGCTCGCGCAGCAGGGCGGCGGCGCTGAGAATCATCCGGTCCCGGCTGTCACTCCTGCGCGGGCTCACCTGCTCACCCCTTCCGATATACCTGCCGGTAACTTATGGGGTATGGCATAGAACATGCAAGGGGGGGTATCCGTGCTTCCGTCGCCCCACTACCAAGCCCTGATCAACCACCCCATCGTTGCGCGTATCCCTCACGCAGCGGCCCGCCGAGCAGGGCGAGGACCTGCTCGGCCGCGGCCGCCAAGGGGGCGGGGTCACCGTGTTCGGCCACGGTCCGGTGGCCACCCAGCAGGGCGCTGCCCCGCGCCGAGTCGGCGCTGAGCAGTCTGCGGGGGAGCCATTTGCCGATGCCCGTCCAGGCGGTGTGGTGGTCGGTGAGCAGGTGCGCGGCCTCGCGCAGGGTGGCGTCGGCAAGGGAGAGCTGTTCGTATCTGTCGGCCGGTCGGGTGTCGAGCAGATCGTCCATGAAGCAGGTGAGGAGGTAGCGGCCTCGTTCCCGCTCGGCCGGGGTGAGCGGTGGTGGACCGGCCGCGAGGGCGGCTCGGGCCCGGTGGCGGGCACGGGACAGGTGGCCGTGGGGATCCAACAGGGGGAGGCCCTGGTCGTAGATGAAGAGGACCGTGCCCCGGCGGCGGGCTCTGTCCCCTTCGAAGACCTCGGGAAGGTCCGCGAGGGTGTGCAAGAACAGCTCGGCCAAGCGGCCGTCGTGGCGCACGACCTCGCGGCGGCTGGTGTCCGAGTCCGGGAGCAGGACCGCCACGTCCAGATCGCTGGCGGGAGTCGCGCGGCCCTGGGCGGCCGAGCCGCCGAGGATCGCGCCCAGGGCGCCCGGGCAGCGGCTCGTGACCAGCCGCAGCGCTTGGACCACCGGGTCCGCTTGAGCATTCATGGACGCTCATCGTGCCAGCCCGATTATGTCCGCAGGCGCTGTCACCCAGCACGGAAGAGGGGCGACCGGCATCGTCACGCGGAGCGGAGAATGCGCCAAGCTCCCGCCCGGTCTGGGATGGATGCGACGAAGGGGTTCGTCCCCTCGAAGATGCGTCACACCAATGAGGGAAGAACCCCGCGCTGCCAATGGCCGAGCCAGAACGCGGCCGAGGACGGTTCGGCCTGGTCCTCGGTGGAGCCATCGTGCGGCAGCAGTTCGGTGGGAGCGATATACCCTTCGCCCGGGCCAAGGCGGAGCCTGAGGCACCGAATCGGGTGGTGATCACTGACGTAGCGCCGGAGATCGTCGGTATGCGGATACCGGTCGTCGCAATGATCCTGCATGGCCCGGCATATCTGCCTGATATCCACGTCGGCGAGAAGAAGGTACCGGGTGCCGGGGCCGAGATTGATGCAGAGTCGGCGACGACTGGTGTGTCTCCTGCTGTACGGGAGCCTGTCCCAGTTGTCGACGTGCAGCCCGATACGGAGCCCGTTCGCATGGTTGACAGTGGTCGTGATGGTCGTGGCAGCGCTCACGTAAGGCGGTGATGTCATCGAACGCGATACTCAATCCCATGTCGGTTCCCTCTTCCAGGGTCGACGGTTGCCTTCAAGATCTTCGCCATAGGTCACATCGAGTTCACCGAGAAGGGCCTCGGTCAGTTCGGTCCGCTGCGCTCGGTCGATAATCACTTTGGCCAGTGCGGGGACACCACGCACGGTGGAGAGGTCGTTGCCGCGTAGATCGAGTCCTCGGTATTGACCCCGGGTGAACCCGGTCAATCGCATGGCACAGGAATCCAGCACCACCCCGGAAAGGTCGCAGTCAATGAATGACGTTTCCGTGAGAACGCACTCAGAGAACACAACCGGCCCTGTCGCCCGGACATTCTCGAAGGTCGCGTAGTCCAGCTTGCAGTTCTCGAAGAGAACGTTATCCATGGACGATGCCGTCAAGGCGGCACCCATCATCTTGCAGTCACGGAAGCGGACCCGCGAAATCTTGCAGTCACGCCAGCACGCTGAGGCCAACTGGCAACCGTCAATCTCGATGGAATGCAGTCGCAGCCCTTCAAAGTGCACACTGGCAGCCCGCAACGCCGTGATACGACCGGTCACGAGTTGGGAATCCGTGAGATCAAGTGCACGCACATCGGCATCTGCGTACCGGAAGGCCTGAACCCCGCCCCGCCCCCCTTCGAGTGACTGAACATTGGAGAGATACAGACCCGGCTCATCGAGGTTTGGCAGGTCCAGAGTCACACGACCGAAGGTCCGACTGTTCATGGTCTGTCTCCAACGTTGCGGCCGACGGGGCGGGCGGCCCAGTGGTCGTTCCTTGGGCCGCCCGAGGCTACTTCTTCTTGTTCCAGTTGTCCCATGTCGGACGGTTGTCGAAGGTCGGTGTCGAATTGGCCCAGGTGGGGCGGTTGTCGAACATTGCCACGGCCGGCTGGCTGTCACCTTGCCGCACCAGGGCCCGGAACCGACCAGCGGAGGCGAGTACGAGGTCAGCAGCCGTGGGTCCGGACATGCTTGGTGACTCCTTCCAGTAAAGCGATCTTCGCCGAGGTACAGTAGTGCGTCCGGGTGCCATCCAAACGCCCCCCGTGCTCGAAGTACCGGTTCGCCGGGTGGCCGCCGCCGCAAAACGCGAAGTACCCGCAGTTGTCCCGGCACGCGTCGATGCCGCGCCAGAATTCCGCCAGCCACGGGGTCCGCAGCTCGGCTTCCGCCATCAACCGGTCCAACCCGTGACGCAGGACGTTTCCGGAAGTGAAGTCGCCGAACCGCTCATCGGCGAAACCGGGACAACTCCGGGGAAAGGATGACCACGCCCCCGTCATGAGCGATGGTCGGCAGCGGATCCCACCGCCTCACCACGGGCACTGATCCGGATGCCCCCTCCAAGACAGTCGCGGCGAACTCCAGAACTCGCGACACCTCGCGCAGCCGGATTATGGGATTGGCCTCCCAGGCTTCCGTAAGCGCCGCCCAGAACTCGACAATCCGCTCAGGGGCCACAACGCGGGCCGGGGCGTTCACCCCCTCGCACTCTTCAACGTTGACTCCGAGCGAGTGGCATCCCAGGTCGACGAAGAACTCATAGAACCGGGCCGCCCGAGCAGGATCAGGATCGCTGATCACAGCGATGGCCGAGAAGGGCATATGGTGCGCCTTCAGTCGCTCAATACCTCGCGTGATCACACGATGAGCAGGCCGACCCCCGCGATTTACCCTGCGCGTGTTCATATCCTCCGGCCCGTCGATACTCACCCCCACACCTACGTTCCGAGCCAGCAGGAATTCACACCAGGCGTCGTTGATCAGCGCTGCATTCGTCTGGACACTGTGCTTGACACCTTCGAACGGCGCCATCAACTCGCCGAGATACTCGCGACCGACGGACAGCGGCTCCCCGCCATGCCAGACCACCTCGAACCGCGAATCATCTCGGCCCCACGTGTTGACCGACGCAGCCACGGCTTGCGCCACCTCAATCGGCATGCGCTGTTCGACCTTGCGGAACGGCAGATAGCAGTACTGGCAGTCGAGCGGCAGGCACAGGGTGGTCGGCTGCATGATGACAGCGCCGGGAACATCGGCGAGCCGCCCGACACGGCCTGCGGAACACCCAGCGGCGCTCACAGACAGTCCCGACGGGACTTTTCCCGCTGATCGATGATCCTGGCGAACTGGTGGTGATACAGCTCGATCTCGTCCGGCGTGAGGACGAGAACCGACTCGCTGGTGCTGCCGTCCTCGCGGTGCACCCGGACCGGAAGAGCTCCTTGCTGGGCACGGTGATCGTAGACAGCGTCGCGTTTGATCGGGGTCAGATGGGTGACCATGGCCGGTACCGGCCGCAGGGTGGATCCGTCCGCGGGAGCCGCCCATTCGCGCCCGCCGCCAGGGGGCTTGAGGTGATAAGTGGCCGCGCCGTCACCGGGCAGAGCCACCACGACACCGATCCGGCCATCGCGAGCGGTGTCGTGGGCCAGGTCGCCCAGCCGTGGGTAGAAGGGAGCCGCTGTCCCTAACCCGGCGCCTTGCGCCGGAAGATGAGGGAGGAATCGTCCAGTCATGTCCCCTGACGCTAGAAGGGCGTCAAGGGGCGACTATGAATCGGAGGAATACCGCCCTCACCCGTCCAGACGGAATCGGTCGGACATACGACGCAGCTTCTCGCGGGTGGTGGCCCGTTCGGCGTAGACAATGCTCCGCAGCGTGGAGCGGGCGATGGGGTGGTTGCGGACGAGCTGGGGGGCGATCCGTTCGGCGGTTTCCAGTTCGGTGAGGGCCTTGTCGCGATGGCCGTCCCACAGCCAAGCACGCGCCAGGTCCATGTGGTGGTGACCCCGACGGGAGTTGGGCAGCGCCGCGATCAGCTCCGGGCTGGTACGGCGGTTGATGTCGAGGGCCTTGTTCTGCTTGCCCAGCTCCAGCGCGACGTTGATGGCGTGAACCTGGACGTTGCCAGGAGAGAACGTCAGTGAATGCCGATCGTAGACGGGAGGTCCCGCGTGGCCGCCGATGCGGTCGGCGGCTGTCCTGGCGTGGGCGATGCGGTCTTCCGTCTCGCCCGCCCGCCCGCCTCGTGCCGCGGACACCGCCGCCCTGAGTTGCAGGCTGCCCCATGCGCGTACGGCCAGCGGTTCGCCCCGCTCGTAGTCGCGCTGGATTCCGGCAAGCGCCTTGTCTGAGAGGATCACAGCGTCCGACCAGTCAGCGGTGGGCCACATGTCCCAGACCCGCATCCAGTCGGCCACGGCGGGGAGCACCGGGTCACCCGAGAGCCGAGCGGACCAAGCGGCACGTTCACAGGCCATGGCGATCAGTTCGGGGTGGCCGAGCGCATGTGCGGCGGTATGCGTGAACTTGCAGCACACCGCGTAGATCGCGTAGGCCTCTTCCCGCTCATGCCCCGACGCGACCTCCGCCAGCGCACGGGCTTCGCGGAACAAATCGGGCAGCACCCGCAGAATAGCGACGTTCGCCGCCGCGTCTCGCAGTCTGTGCAGCCGGGACACCTCACCCCATAGCTCGCCGGACGAACGGGGCGTACCGTCGAAAACGGGCGTCAGGTCGTACCGGCGCAGCTCCCGGAGGATGGACGCGGCGGACACCTGCCACTGATTCTCCGCCGGGGAGCTGTTGTACGGCCGGCCGATAAGGTCGTTCGGGTGAACGTGCAGCTCGGCTGCCACCAGGTTGAGCAGACCGACCCGGTCCAGCTCGATGAGACCGTTCTCCATCTTCGACACCCAGCCCTGCGTCTTGCCCAGAGCTGCGGCCAGGTCCGCCTGGGGCATCCCCAGCCGCAGCCGTGCCCGGCGGACCCGGCGCCCGATCTCCTCGGCTTCCTCCAGCATCAGCGCATGCCCTCCCATCCGTCCCAGTTCGTCACCCGAACCGTACCCACACGACGCCGGGGCCGTGAACGGGAACAGTGCCGAACAGGGCCCGTCCCCGTGGGCTCAGGGGGCGACGGGGATGCAGCACACTGGTGTTCCGTGACCCTTCATCCAGACTCCGCGCGCGTCGTCCTGCTCACCGGGCCCTCGGGTTCGGGAAAGTCGTCCCTCGCGGCCCGCACCGGGCTGCCCGTGCTGAATCTCGACGACTTCTACAAGGAGGGGGACGATCCGACGCTCCCGCAGCTCGCCGGGGGTGAAGGGGCCGACTGGGACTCGCCGTTGGCGTGGGACACGGACGCGGCGATGGCGGCGGTCGAGGCGTTGTGCCGGACGTCGCGGACGACGGTGCCGGTGTACGACATCGCGTCCAGTTCGCGGGTGGGCGAGGAGCCGATGGACATCGGGTCGGCGGCGCTGTTCGTGGCGGAGGGGATCTTCGCGGCGGACATCATCGAACGGTGCCGGGCACTGGGGGTGCTGGCAGACGCGATCTGTCTGCGGGGGCGACCCTCGACCACGTTCCGGCGGCGGCTGACGCGCGATCTGCGGGAGGGGCGCAAGTCGGCGCCGTATCTGGTGCGGCGGGGCTGGCGGCTGATGCGGTCGGAGCGCGGCATCGTGGAGCGGCAGACGGCGCTGGGCGCGTACGCGTGCGGCCGGGACGAGGCGCTGGAGCGGATAGCGGCGGCGGCCACGGCGGGGCGGCACCGGGAGAATGTACGGGCTTGAGAAGCGCGGGCCTCGTTCCGCGGCACGTACCGGCTGAGGGCGGCGGTGCGGCATTCAGTCGGTACGCCCGCGGGGCGACGGCTTTCACGCGATACGAAAGGCGGGGCGCCTCGGAATCGTGGCGCCCCGCCGGCGTATTCAGCACACGGCCGGAAAAGGGCCGCTGGAAGCGCTGTTTACCAGGGGTACATGACGACCCAGCTGCCTTCCTGGACACAGTTGAAGCCGGTCAGCTGACCGGCCTGTGCCGCCCGGTTGCCCAGCGTCTGGCACTCCAGGAAGGAGTGCGTGTAGTGCGGAAGGAGACGGGTCTCGGCGGAGGCGGTGCCCGCCGTCGCGAGCGGCAGGGCAACGGCAGCCGTGGCAACCGCGGCTACGGCGAGCGCCTTCACGCGCATGGCCTTCTTCATAAGACTCTCCAATCGAGTATGGAAATACACGATCCGTCATTTCGACCCCGCACGGCCCGCGTTCCGGGCGACAGGGGCGACGAAAAGGAGAGTATCAATGGGCGGGTATCGACTGCCCCGAATATTGCCGTTTGTCGACGCCATACTAGGGAAAAGCAAAGAAACGCGCTGCCCAAGGAACCAGAATTCCCTCAGACCACTGGAGGGCAAGATTCCCGCGCGCGGCGCGGAAGTCCTGGCCCCCGACGACCTCCGCCGGCCGCCGCGTCCGACCGCTTCGCGGCCCTGCGGGACGGCTCGACGAGACGGCCGCCGGACAGGAGCGTGCCGGCCTGCTTGACCTGGTGGTGCAGGGGAGAGACCTCCATGCTCTGGAGGCCGGGCAGGGACCCGATGCGGTCGGTGGTGAATTCGAAGAGTTCGTCAAGGTCCCGGCAGTGCGCGACGGCGTGGATGTTGTGGGGCCCGGAGACGGCCGCGGCGAAGGCGATCCCGGGCTCCCGCGCAAGGGCGCGTCCGACGCTCTTGACCGCCGACGGGTGCACGTGGAGCCACAGGTTCGCCTGGGTCTGATAGCCGAGGGCCGCCGCGGCGATCTCGACGTCGATGTGGACGACGCGGCGCTGGAGCAAGGCGTCGAGGCGGCGTGATGCGCGCCCGGGCGTGAGGCCGGCGGCCGCGGCAAGGTCGACGAGGCCGGCGCGGCCGTCCGCGGCGAGCAGGTCGAGCAGCTTCTCGTCCTCGGCGGTGAGCCGGAGAGGTTCGCGGGCGACGACCGGAGCTTCCGTGAACGGAGGGCCGTCGTTCCCGAGCATCGATTCCTGCTCCGGAGTCAGCGTGCCGCGCAGCGCGGCCCAGTAGTGGCCGCGCCCCCCGACGAACTGACGGAGCATCGCGGCCGCATTGATGTCGATCACCGACGCGGTGCGCGGCAGGCGCTGACCGAGGAGATCTTCGCGCTGCTCCCGGGTGCGCGACCGGACCGCGCAGGTGATTTCGGAACCCGCGGCGGTGAGGGCCACCCAGCTGACGTCGTCGCGCCGCGCGAGGGCGTCGGCGATCGCCGTGACGCCGCCGGGGCGGCAGCGCAGCCGCACCAGCCACTTGCTCTGCCCCAGCGCCCCGGGATCGACCACACCGGCGACGCGGATGACGCCATCGGCGCGCAGCCGACGGTAGCGGCGGCTGACGGCAGATTCGGTGAGGCCGAGCGCCGCCGCGATCGAGGCGAACGAGGCCCGCGGAGCGACCTGGAGTGCGCGCATGATCCGCACATCGTCGGGCCGCACAGCGGCGGATTCCGTCATGAAGGGTCCCGTCACGCGGGCGATCGTACAAATACGCGCACCGGACGTGCCCTGAGGGGCGGGCGGCGGAAAACTCGACGCGCATCAGCTCACGATGCGAAGAAGGGAGATGACGCGGAGTGTCATCGAAGGACGCGGACCGGCACACACCGACCGCTCTCGTCGTCGGGGCGTCGCGCGGTCTCGGTCACGCGATGGCGGCCGAATTCCTCGACCGGGGATGGAACGTCATCGGAACCGTCCGGAACGCCACCGCTCGAACGCCCTTGCACGATTTGGCGCACCGCTCCGACGGGCGCATCCGCGTCGAGCATCTCGACATCAACGAGCCCGCTCAGTCGGCATCCCTGCGCGAACGCCTCGCACCACGCGAACTCGACGTGCTTTTCGTCAACGCGGGGACCACCAACAACGAACAGACGCCGATCGGAGCGGTTCCCACCGCCGATTTCGTCGAGGTGATGGTCACCAACGCGCTCAGCCCGATGCGCGTCATCGAAACGCTGGAAGACCTGGTGTCCCCGACCGGACTCATCGGGGCGATGTCCTCCGGACAAGGCAGCATCACCAACAACGCGACCGGAATGCGCGAGGTCTACCGGGGCAGCAAAGCGGCCCTGAACATGTTCCTGCGCAGCTTCGCGGCCCGGCAGGCCCAGCAGTCCGGGACCGCCGAGCGGGCCTTCGTCCTCATGGCGCCCGGCTGGGTCCGCACGGCTCTGGGAGGGCCGGGCGCGCCGTTCACCATCGAGGAGACCGTCCCGCGGGTGGTGGACGTGCTGCTGTCGAGGCTGGGGAAGCCCGGCCTCGCCTACCTGGATCGGTGGGGTGAGACCGTGCCGTGGTGAACGCGGCCGGGGGCCGGCTAGGCGCTGCGGGCCGTGCGGGCCAGGAGGGTGATGGCGGTGGCGTTGAGCATGGCGGCCGCGGTGACCAGGCCGAAGTAGGAGCTCTCGGTGCCCTCCGGGAGGAGGACGAAGAGCAGGCTGGCCGGGGCCGTGAACAGGGCGGGGACGACCGCCGCGAACGAGGCGTCGTCGTAGGGGAAGAAGCTCGCGTCCGCCCAGGCCCAGGCCAGCAGGGCGAAGACCACGGCGAGGTAGCCGCGGGAGAGCCAGTCGCCTGCGACCACATCGAGGACGCGTCGTAGGACGTCGCGTGTTTTCCTGCGGATCAGCATGCGACTCAGCCTGCCGAAACGGGCGATACGCGGGCATGAGTATCCGTACTCAAACCGCTCCGTACGGCCGCACACGAGAACGGGCCCGGACAGACCCCCCGGCCGTCCGGACCCGCTCTCCCCCGTTGGGATCCCCCGATCCCGTTTCCCCCGATTTTCCCCTGTTTCTCTCTGTCCCCCGTTATCCCCGTTATCCCCGTTATCCCCGATTCCCCGTTTCCCATGCTCCCGGCGCTCCCCCGAGCACCGGCCCCCGTTTTCCCCCTGCCCTCAGGCGACGAGTTCGCCGAAGGACTCTTCCTCGTCACGGCCGAAGCTGAGGGTGTCGTCCTCGCGCATCCGGCGCAGCGAGCGCCAGATACTGCTCTTGACCGTGCCGACACTTATGTTGAGTATGTCCGCGATTTCCGGATCCGTCCGGCCCTCGTAGTAGCGCAGCACCAGCATCGTCCGCTGGAGTTCGGGCAGCCGGGCCAGGGCCTGCCAGAGCACGGCGCGCAGCTCGGTGCCGCGCATCGCGTCCTGGTCGCCCGCCGTCTCCGGCAGTTCCTCCGTCGGGTACTCGTTGAGCTTGCGCCGGCGCCAGGCGCTGATGTGCAGGTTGGTCATGGTGCGGCGCAGATAGCCGCCGACCGCGGCCTTGTCGCTGATCCGGTCCCAGGCCCGGTAGGTCGAGAACAGCGCGCTCTGCAGCAGGTCCTCGGCCTCGAACCGGTCGCCGGTCAGGTGGTAGGCGGTTGCGTACAGGGAGGCGCGGCGCTCCTGGACGTACGCGGTGAATTCCGCTTCCGCCCCGCTCTGCGTGCGCCGCTCCCCCGCCGCCTCCCCGTACGAGCTGCCCCCGTTGCCGCCCCCGTGGTCCCCCCCGGGACCCCCGTGCCCCCCGGGGCCCTCCCCGGCCCCCGGCTTCGCGTCAATGGCCACCATGTACGGCGGCCGCTGACGCCCGGTGCCGCGAGCGCACCCCCGCCCGCTCACGGCACCGGACTTCTCCGCGCTCCGGCCTGCGTCGTGGAGGCGCGTGCGAATGACTGCGCTGTCGTGGGTGAAGTGCAGTGTGCTCATGTCGCGCCCCCCGTCGGTGGAGCCTGCTCGGTCGTCTGCTGGCTGCCCGGCCGCTCGTTCCGGCCGGTGCACAGAAGACTTTGCCGAACCAGTTTCATGGCGCTGTCTGCCGACTGTCACAGGCTCGTCACAGGGGATCAAGGTCGCGCGTTCCCGACGGTCGAACTACAGGCCCCTTGTAGGCCAGAATGACCAACGTGCCTTTCCTGTTGCTGATCGAGGACGACGACGCCATCCGCACGGCCCTCGAGCTCTCCCTGTCCCGCCAGGGCCACCGTGTGGCGACGGCGGCGACGGGCGAGGATGGCCTGAAACTGCTGCGCGAGCAGCGGCCGGACCTGATCGTGCTGGATGTGATGCTGCCCGGGATCGACGGCTTCGAGGTGTGCCGCCGCATCCGCCGCACCGACCAGTTGCCGATCATTCTGCTGACGGCCCGCAACGACGACATCGACGTGGTCGTGGGGCTGGAGTCGGGCGCGGACGACTATGTGGTGAAGCCCGTGCAGGGGCGGGTGCTGGACGCCCGTATCCGCGCGGTGCTGCGCCGTGGCGAGCGGGAGGCGAACGACGCGGCGTCGTTCGGCAGCCTGGTGATCGACCGGGCGGCCATGACGGTGACCAAGAACGGTGAGGATCTTCAGCTCACCCCCACCGAGCTGCGGCTTCTGCTGGAGCTGAGCCGGCGGCCGGGGCAGGCGCTGTCGCGGCAGCAGCTGCTGCGGCTGGTGTGGGAACACGACTATCTGGGTGATTCCCGGCTGGTGGACGCGTGTGTCCAGCGGCTGCGCGCCAAGGTGGAGGACGTGCCGTCGTCGCCGACGCTGATCCGCACGGTGCGTGGGGTCGGATACCGGTTGGACGCTCCGGCGTGAGGGTGAGGGACGCGGCCGCGTACGCCGCTGCGCACAGGTGGGGCGGAGACATACGGAATTGAGCGGTGTGAACGAGGAGCCCGGCCGGGCGCGGGGCTGGGCCGCGGGGATTCTGCGGTGGCTCAGCCTGAGGCTGCGGCTGATGCTGGTGTTCGGCCTGGTGGCGCTGGCGGCCGCGGTGTCCGCGTCGGCGATCGCGTACTGGCTGAACCGTGACGCGGTGCTGACCCGCACCCAGGACGCGGCACTGGACGAGTTCCGCAAGTCGCTCAAGGACGACACCGATCCGCTGCCCTCCAGGCCGACCTGTCCCGAATTGCAGGACGCCGCGGACCGCATGGCGGACAACACACAGAAGTACGAGGTGCTGCTGGTCACCCGGACCCGGGACAAGGGCCCCTGCCCGGCGGCCTCGGCGCCGGATCTGTTCACCATGAAGGCCGTGCCGGGGGTGCTGCGCCGCGCGGTGGACGAGCGGCGCGCCGCCGAGGGCTCGCGGTCCGCCCCGTACCACCTCTACTGGCAGCGGATCACGCTGGACGGCACCCCGTATCTGGTGGGCGGGGCGAAGGTGAACGGGGGCGGGCCGACCGGCTACATGCTCAAGTCGCTGGACACCGAGCGCCAGGACCTGAACTCGCTCGCCTGGTCGCTGGGCATCGCCACCGCCCTGGCGCTGGTCGGCTCCGCGCTGCTCGCGCAGGCGGCCGCGGCCACCGTGCTGCGGCCGGTGCAGCGGCTGGGCGAGGCGGCGAACCGGCTGGGCGAGGGGCATCTGGACACCCGGCTGCAGGTCTCGGGCTCGGACGAGCTGGCCAATCTGTCGCACACCTTCAACCGGGCCGCGGAGCGGCTGCAGAAGCGGGTGGCGGAGCTGAGCGCGCGGGAGGCGTCCAGCCGGCGCTTCGTCGCGGACATGTCGCATGAGCTACGGACCCCGCTCACCGCGATCACGGCGGTCAGCGAGGTGCTGGAGGAAGAGGCCGACTCCCTCGACCCGATGATCGCCCCGGCGGTGCAGCTGGTGGTCAGCGAGACCCGGCGGCTGAACGACCTGGTGGAGAACCTGATGGAGGTGACCCGCTTCGACGCGGGCACGGCCCGGCTGGTGCTCGACGACGTCGACGTGGCGGACCAGGTGACGGCGTGCATCGACGCGCGGGCCTGGCTGGACGCGGTGGAGCTGGACGCGGCGCGCGGCATCGTGGCCCGGCTGGACCCGCGGCGGCTGGACGTCATCCTGGCGAACCTCATCGGGAACGCGCTCAAGCACGGCGGCTCCCCGGTGCGGGTCTCGGTGATCCCCGAGGGCGACGACCTGCTGATCAAGGTGCGGGACCACGGCCCGGGTATTCCTGAGGACGTGCTGCCGCATGTCTTCGACCGCTTCTACAAGGCCAGCGCCTCCCGGCCCCGCTCGGAGGGCAGCGGTCTCGGGCTGTCGATCGCGATGGAGAACGCGCACATCCACGGCGGCGACATCAGCGCCGCGAACTCGCCGGAGGGCGGGGCCGTCTTCACACTGCGGCTGCCCATGGACGCCTCGCGCCTCGCCTCGATCGAGGAGCGGAAGGGCGAGGAGCGGAAGCGCGAGGAACGGAAGCGCGAGGAGCGGAAGGGCGACGAGGGGCGTACGAACGAAGGGGGCGCGTCATGAGGCCGCGAGCGACCCGGCGGGCCGCCGCCCTGCTGCTGACCGTGGTGGTCGCACTGCTGGCGGCCGGTTGCGGCATACGCGGCACGTCGGTGCCGGTGGATGCCGGGGCCGCGCCCTCGCGCGCGTCGTGCCGGGCGCCGGAGACGGGGCGGGCCGCCGAGGGGGCGGGCCGGATCTCCGTACGGATCTATCTGCTGTGCACCTCGCGGATCCTGTCGGTGAACAGGAACGCGCAGCTGCCGGGGAAGAAGGCGCCGATCGAGCGGGTGGCGGCGGCCCGGGCGCTGCTGGAGCAGCTGCGGCAGCCGCCCACGGCGGCCGAGTCCTCGGCCGGGTTCTCCACCGCGGTGGAGGACTGGGTCACGGTCTCCGGCCCGGCGAAGGGCGATCCGGACGAGGCGCTGCGGCTGAACCGGCCGCCGGAGGAGCTGCCGTCCTACGCGCTGGCGCAGATCATCTGCACGTTCGCGGGCTCGGCGGCGGCGGACGAGCAGAACAAGGTGGTGCTCGGCGGTCCGGAGAGTGACCGGGATCCGCTGAAGCGGTACGAGTGCACGGAGGAGATGCGGAGCCGTCCGGAGGTCGCGGTGAACTCCGGGGTGCTGGTGTCCTGACCGGCCGATGGCCTGACCGATGGCCTGACCGGCGGGCTGACTGATTCCCTGCGGTTCGCCGCCGGTTCCTGGGCCGTTCGCCGTGGCGACCCGGTGACCAACTCGTCGGTAACCCGTTACTGACCAGCGAGGTGCGTACGGAACCGGGAGCCGGGCCGGTCGCGTCCTGAGATACGTGCAGGGTCGTTTCGGCCGTCGGGCCGCCTTCCGCTACCGCGCCGCGGGTTTCGTTCTCCTCGTCGCTCACCTTGCGTTCGTCTGCTGGCTGACCCTGCGCCCGCTGACCGTGCCGTGGGTGACGGCCGAGACCCTGGAACCGCTGGGCGCCATCCGCGCCGATCTGGCGCTCACCCCGTGGGCCGCGGCCCGTTCGATCGGCGGGGGGCTGCTGCTGCTCGCGCCGCTGGGGGTGCTGCTGCCGCTGGCGGGGGGCCGGGTGGACGCGTACCCGTTCGCCTCGTTCGTCCGGACGACCTTCACCGGGGCGATGACGGCCATGGCGATCGCGCTGCTGCGCAGCGAGGTGACCGGCCAGATCGTGAGCGTGGACGCGCTGCTGCTGAACACCGTCGGGGTCGCGCTCGCGCATCTGCTGGTGGTGCCCGCCGTACGAACGCTGGTCCGCCGCCGGAGGGACGGAACCAGGGGCGCGGCCCTCCCCCGGGAGGAGAGCGGCCGGGCGGTGACCCCGACGAGGACCAGGGTCGGCCTCGCACCCTGGAGCGACGCCTCATCCGGCTCGCATACCTAGCGTGGAGGTATCAGCTCGGGCCACCGTGGATCCTCCTTCCGGCGGAGGATTCCTACCGCGAGGCCTGGTGACGGCAGAGAGCCGGTGACACCAGGAAGCCGGTGACGACGCGGCCGGGGGGGCCCCCCCCCGGGGGGGGGGGGGCCCCCCCGGGGGGGGGGGGGGCGGGGGCCCCCCCCCCCCGGGGGGGGTTGTGGGGGGGGTGTTTTGGCCCCCCCGGGGTGGCGCGGTTGCCCGCCCGGCCCGGGGGGTGGG
>NZ_JBIBJI010000016.1:29707-177692 GCF_042958345.1 Streptomyces sp. NPDC007983 | reverse complement strand
GGTGGCTCCTCGCGCTGTGGGGGGGGGGGCCCGCCCGCGGGGGGGGGGGGGGCCCCCCCGGCCCCCCCCCCCCCCGGGGGGGGGCCCCCCCGGCCCCCCCCCCCCCCGGGGGGGGGGGCCCCCCCCCCGGCCGGTGTGCCGTACGGAGGATCAGCCCAGGCGCATGAGGTTGTTGGTCGGCAGGTTCTTGAGCCCGCCGAGGTTGCCGAGGTTGCCCAGCAGGCCCTGGGCTTCGGGCTGGCTGGGCCGGTTGGCGGCGGGGCGGCCGGGGGCCTTGCCCGGGGCCTGGCCGCCGGGGAGCGCTTGCGGGGCGGAGACGCCGACGCCCTGGCCGCCGAGGCCGGACGCGCCGTGGCCCTGCGGGCCCGGGGCACCGGCCGCGGACGCGACACCGCCACCGGCCACGAGGGCGGCAGCACCGAGGGCCATCACGCCGAGGGTCTTGAGGGTTCCCTGCTTCATCAGAAATCTGTCCTTGCAGACGGGGGGCTTGACCGATACGGAAACGTAGCCCTGGATTTCAGACGCCCGCAAACGGGGAAAGTGGCGCCCGAGCGGCGACCGACCCCTTCCCCCGGCCTTTTCTTCCGTCCGTACGATCAGCTGCCCTCGACCACAGATCCCCTGGTCACAGCGGTGGTCGAGCCCACCTGCCGGAACAGCCATTCGGACTTCAATTCAGCATATCCAGGCTTGATCACGTCATTGATCATCGCCAGACGTTCACCGAAAGGAATGAAGGCCGACTTCATCGCATTAACGGTGAACCACTGCATGTCGTCCAGCGTGTACTGGAACGTCGAGACCAGGTGCTGGAATTCGGTACTCATGCTCGTACCGCTCATCAGACGATTATCCGTATTCACGGTGGCCCGGAAATGCAGGCGGCGCAGCAGCCCGATGGGGTGATCGGCGTACGACGTGGCCGCGCCCGTCTGGAGGTTGGAGGTGGGGCACAGCTCCAGCGGGATGCGCTTGTCCCGGACGTACGAAGCGAGGCGGCCCAGCGTGATCGAGCCGTCGTCGGCGACCTCGATGTCGTCGATGATGCGCACCCCGTGGCCCAGCCGGTCGGCGCCGCACCACTGGAGCGCCTGCCAGATGGAGGGCAGCCCGAACGCCTCGCCCGCGTGGATCGTGAAGTGGTTGTTCTCCCGCTTCAGGTATTCGAAGGCGTCCAGGTGGCGGGTGGGCGGGAAGCCCGCCTCGGCGCCCGCGATGTCGAAGCCGACGACGCCGAGGTCGCGGTAGCGGTTGGCGAGCTCGGCGATCTCCAGGGCGCGGGCCGCGTGGCGCATCGCGGTGAGGAGGGCGCCGACGCGGATGCGGTGGCCGTTCTCCCGGGCCAGCCGCTCACCCTCGCGGAAGCCCTCGTTCACCGCCTCGACCACCTGCTCCAGGGTGAGCCCCTCGGTGAGGTGCTGCTCGGGGGCGTAGCGGATCTCGGCGTAGACGACGCCGTCCTCGGCCAGGTCCTCGACGCATTCGGCGGCGACCCGGACGAGGGCGTCGCGGGTCTGCATGACGGCGCAGGTGTGGGAGAAGGTCTCCAGGTAGCGCTCCAGCGAGCCGGAGTCGGCCGCCTCGCGGAACCAGAGGCCGAGCTTGTCCGGTTCGCTCTCCGGCAGCGCCTCGTATCCGGTTTCCCGGGCGAGGTCGATGATCGTGCCGGGGCGCAGCCCACCGTCGAGGTGGTCGTGCAGCAGCACCTTGGGGGCCCGGCGGATCTGTTCGGGGGTGGGTTGGTGGGTGTGCTCGCTCGTCATCTGCGCACCATAGCCCCTACGCGCGTAGATGGCCGTGATAGATACGGAACAGTGACCCGCAGGGGTAGTGGACTCCACTCGCCGTTCTGCGATCGTTTTGCCATGGCTCAGCAAGCGTTGCCCGAACGGGGCGCCCGGCTGGGGCGGCCGATGGGCGCGGCCGCCTCGCGGAGGACCGTGCACGGTGTGGTGTTGCTGCTTCCGGGCGGTGATCCGGACGGCGGCACCAGGCGGCCCACCCGGATGTCCGCCGCGGCCGTGCTGCCGCTGGCCCGGCGGCTGGTCCGGGCGGGCGAGGAGGAGGGGCTGGCCGCCCATGTGGTGCACTACCGCTGCCGCGGCTGGAACGGGCCCGACGCCTCCGCGGCCGCCGACGCCGAATGGGCCACCCAGGAGGTCGTACGGCGCTACGGCGACGTCCCGGTGTGCCTCGCGGGCCACGGCATGGGCGCCCGCGCCGCGCTGCGCGCCGCCGGGCATCCCGCCGTCACCTCGGTGGTGGCCCTGGCGCCCTGGCTCCCGGAGGCGGACACCCTGGACCCCGAGCCGGTCAAGCACCTGGTGGGGCGGCAGGTGCTGATCGCCCACGGTACGAACGACGAGCGCGTGGACCCCGAGCTGTCGTACCGGCTCGCCGAGCGCGCCAAGAAGGTCAACCGCGATGTGTGCCGCTTCGAGGTGCACACCGACGGGCACGGGATGCACCAGCACCGCCACGAGGTCCAGGCGCTGGCCATCGACTTCCTCCTCGGCTCCCTCTTCGCCACCGGCTACTCCCGCCCGGTGGCCGACGCCCTGGCCGCGCCGCCCCCGCTGGGCCTGCGCATGCCGCTGGCGGCGGGCTTCGGCTCCACGCTGCGCCGCTGAACTCCTGGGGAGTGCCCAACGCGGCGTGGGGTGGGGCTCGCCGGGTGGCGGGCCCCACCCCACGTCATGGGTGGTCGTGGATCAGTCGCCGGTCAGTGGAGCAGGTTCAGGGTGTTGGAGGCGTCGTCGACGAAGTACACCGAGCGGCCGTTCGGTGCGATCGCCAGTCCGAACAACGCGCCCGCGCCCGGCGGGGTGCCGGTGGAGTCCAGCTGACGGATGGCCACCTGGCGACCGGCCGGGGTGGTCTCGACGATGTTCCCGTCACCGCCGTTGACGGTGAGGATGTTGTTGTTCGGCGCGATGGCGAGCCCGAGCGGGCCGTTGAGCGCACCGCCGGAGCTGACGGTGCGGCCGGTGCCCGCGCTGGTCCTGCGCTTGAGGGCGTCCGGGATGGCCGCGATGCGGCTGTTGACGGTGTCGGCCACGTAGAGGGTGCCGTCGTGTCCGAGGCCGACGCCGGTGGGGCCGACGACGAGGGCGTCCGGGTCGGTCCGCTGGGCGAAGCCGGAGCCGATCTTCGTGGTCTTCTCGCGGGTCGGCGGCTGGTTGCCGTGCAGTTCGAGGGCGATGCGGAGCACAGTGCCCCGGTTGACCACATTGCCGCCGCCCGCGACGGTGCCGTTGAGCACGTTGGTGACGAACAGGTCGGCGCGGTTGCCATGGCTGACCGCGGTCATGTCCCAGGGGCCGTTGATGCCGTGTCCGGTGAACGTCTCACGGACGGTGCCGCGGCTGTCCAGCACCAGCAGACATCCGGCCTCGGCGTTCGCGGCGTTCCCGTCGCCGGTGGGCAGGCTGCCGACCACGACCCAGCCGCCGGGCAGGATGGACAGCGCGGTGGTGAGGCCGATGCCGCCGGTGCAGGGGCTCGGGAGCCGGCTCGGGTTGATCCGGGCGAACTGGCTGACGCCGCCGTTCGGCTTCACCTGGACGATGGTGGTGCCGGTGCCCTGCTCGTTGGCGGCGTTGTTGAAGTTGCTGACCAGCACGTTGTTCTTGTGCAGAGCGCCGATGCTCTGCGGGACGACGGCCGTGCCGTACGGGTTGAGGTCCCCGTTGGCGGGGACTGTGGACGCGATCGTGGTGACCGTGTGCAGCGGGCCGAGGAAGGTCCCGTGGTGGGCGGCGGCCGCCGAGGTGCCGCCGAGACCGACGGCCAGCGCGGCGACCGCCGAGACGAGTGAGCGGCGCCGGGGCAGCCGGGGGCGTCGCGACCGCGTCTCGGCCGACGCGACGGACACAGAGTGAGAATTCATGACGTAAAGCTAAACTCTTGAGTCCGTTATGTTCTGTTTTGACTCTTATTTATCACTGTGACGTACGTACGGCAGGGCTGATCGGCTGAGTTGCGAGCCCCGGTGGGCGGGGTGACGGTGGATGAGGGGGCGTCGCCCCACCCTCCGCGCGCAGCGGCGCACGTCCCCTCTCTCGGGGAAGACAGCGCACGCAAGCTCAAGAAGCGGAGATTCCCCATGACGAACGAACCCATGGGCAGGCCGCCCAATGGCGAACATCCCGAGCGGGCCGATGTGCCGCTCATGCCCCACGCCACCGAGTACACCGGCCGGTATGTGGTGCTGCTCGACCAGCGGGAGACGGAACGCGGACTGGACGCGCTGCGCTCGTCCGCGGGGATAGCGTCCGTCGAACGCGTCCGCGGCACCGAGGTGTCCGGCGCCGCCGAGCTGCTGCAACGGCCCGATGTCTCGGTGCTGTTCGACGAACTCGGCGCCGCCGTCGTCGAAGTGCAGCCCGACCAGCGGCACACGCTGGTGACCACGGCGCAGACCGAGCCCACCATCATCGCCGCCGAGCCGGAACGGATGGTGTACGCCTCGGTGATCACCGAGGCGCAGCGGACGCTGACCGGGTTCTTCCCGACGTACCGCAGCGACGAGGACGAGGTCGACCGCCACACCAGGGCCGAACTCGCCTCCTCGCTGGGCCCGGCCTGGGACGAGGAGAGCGTCACCTGGGGCCTTCAGGCGATCCGGGCGAACTTCTCCACCCTGTCCGGGCGCGGGGTGAAGGTGGCCGTGCTGGACACCGGGGTGGCCACCCAACACACGGACCTGACGGGATGCCTGGAGGAGACGGCTTCCTTCGTACCCGGCGCGAGCGTGGAGGACGGCAATGGCCACGGCACCCACTGCATCGGCACCGTCGCCGGTCCCGCGAAGCCCGAACACGCGCCCCGTTACGGAGTGGCGGGCGAAGCGCGGATCCTGGCCGGCAAGGTGCTGAACGATCGCGGCCGCGGCACCGACGGGCAGATCCTGGCGGGCATCGCCTGGGCCGTCGCGCACGGCGCCCGGGTGATCTCCATGTCGCTGGGGGCGCCGGTCGCCCCCGGGGAGCTGTTCCCGCAGACGTACGAGAACGTGTTCCGGCGCGCGCTGCACCGCCGGCCGGGCACGGTCACCATCACCGCGGCGGGCAACGAGAGCCGACGGCCGGGGTTCGTGGCCCCCGTCGGCCGGCCCGCCAACTGCCCCTCCGCCCTGGCGGTGGCCGCGCTCGGCAAGGAGCTGGCGACGGCGTTCTTCTCGTGCGGCGCGATCAACGGCGAGGGCGGCGAGGTGAACATCGCGGCGCCCGGCGTCGATGTGTTCTCGGCCGCGCCGGACGGCTCGTACCAGACGCTGAGCGGCACGAGCATGGCCACCCCGCACGCCGCCGGGGTGCTCGCGCTGATCGCCCAGGCACATCCGGAGTCCTCGACGGCCGACCTGCGGGCCCGGCTGCTCTCCGGGGCGTACCCGCTGCCGCTCCCCGCCACGGACGCCGGCGCGGGTCTGCTCCAGGCACCGTGACGGGCCCCGGCCCCGTGAACGAGGCGTCCGGACCGGTCGGGGTGATCGTCTCGGTCGACCCCGACCGGTTCGCGGAGGTGGTGCGGGCCGCCCGCGAAGCCGGTCTCACGGTCACCGGTGAACAGCCGCTGCTCGGCTTCCTCACCGGCACCATCGCCGAGGAGCGGATTCCGGTGCTGGAGGCGGTGGACGGGGTGGAGGCCGTCGACCGGGAGCGCATCATGGGGATCCCGCCGCCGGACTCACCCCTCCAGTGAGCCGCGTACGGGCCTCTACTCGTCCGACAGCGTCAGGTCCGGCACCCGCGAAGCGGCGATCAGGAAGGCCACCAAGAGCACGGCGGCGCCGGTGAGGAACACGATCCGCAGGGAGCCCACGTACCCCTCCAGGAACGGCTGGGCGACCCGCGGGTCGAGGGTGTGCAGGAAGGCGGAGTCCTCCAGGTTGACCTTGCCGCCGGGGCCGACTGCCGCCTTCAGCGCCTCCGCGTTCGCGGGCTGTTCGGCGAGCTTGCGGTACGCGGGGTCCTGAAGCGCCCCGGTGAAACGGTCGCCGATCCGCGTCCCCGCGAACGAGAAGAGGATGGAGACGAAGGCGGCGGCGCCCACCGTGCCGCCGTTGGAACGGAAGAAGTTCACCCCGGCGGTCGCCGCGCCCATGTCCTTCCGGGGCACCTCGCTCTGGGCGAGCGTGGTGAGCGTCTGCATCGCCGCGCCCAGTCCGGCGCCCATGAACACCATGCCGAGGGAGACGTGCCACAGCGAGCTGTCCACCCCCAGCGTCGCGTAGACGACCATGGCGGCGGCGAACGAGCCGATGCCCGTCACCAGATAGACCTTGAACCGCCCGGTGCGGGAGATCAGCCGGCCGACGACCAGCGTGACCGTCAGGTTCGCCGCGACGGTGGGCAGCGTGGCGAGCCCGGCCTCGATCGGGCTCATGCCCTTCACCAGCTGCAGATACAGCGGCAGCGTCGTCATCGCGCCGAACATTCCGATGCCCACGATGAAGTGCAGCGTCGTGCCCATGCGGAACGACCTGATGCGGAACATCCGCGGCGGCAGCAGCGCCGCGTCCCCCATCCGCCGCTCCACCAGCACGAACCCGGCCAGGCCCAGCGCCCCGACCGCGTACATCGCCAGCGACAGCGGCGCGCCCCAGCCCCAGCTGCGCCCCTGCTCGGCCACGGTGAGCAGCGGGACGAGACCGACGGCGAGGGCGGCCGCGCCGCCGTAGTCCAGCCGGTGCCGCACCGGGCGGTGCGGGACGAAGCGCAGCACCCGCAGGATCACGGTGATGGCCAGGATCGCCAGCGGCACGTTGATCAGGAAGATCCAGCGCCAGCCGTCGATCCCCAGCAGGGTTTCGCGGCCCGCCAGCGCCCCGCCGACGAGCGGGCCGACGATGCTGGAACCGCCGAAGACCGCCATGAAGTAGCCCTGGTAGCGGCCGCGTTCCCGGGGCGAGGTGATGTCGGCGATGATCGTCATGGCGAGCGACATCAGCCCGCCGCCGCCCAGGCCCTGGACCGCCCGGAAGGCCGCCAGTTCGTACACGGAGGTGGCGACCCCGCACAGCAGCGAACCGAGGGTGAACAGCACGATCGCGCACAGGTAGACCGGGCGGCGGCCGTGGATGTCGGAGAGCTTGCCGTACAGCGGGGTCGCGATGGTCGCGGTGATCAGGTAGGCCGTGGTCACCCAGGCCTGGGCGGTGAGGCCGTGGAGGTCGTCCGCGATGGTGCGCAGCGCGGACGACACCACGGTCCCGTCGAGCGCCCCCAGGAACATCCCGAGCACCAGACCCGACATGACGGTGGTGATCTGGCGGTGGGTGAGCCGTACGGGCGGGCCGTCCGCGTCGGGGGCCGCGCCCCGCTCGGTCGTGTCGGAGGTGGTCACGAGGAGGTCCGTCTCTTCCCGGGGGTCGCGTCGTACTGTGACGTGAGGGCTGCGGGGCGGGGCTATCCGGCGAGCTTCTCCAGGTCGCCGACGGCGGTCTCGATGCCCGGCGTGGCCAGCATCGCCAGCCGCGCCGTGCGGGCCCGGGCGGTGATGGCCTTGTCGGCGAGGACATCCCGGCAGACGGCGGCGATGCCGTCCGGTGTGGTGTCGGTGACGGCCCGGCCGATGCCCAGCTCCTGAACCCGCAGCGCGTTGGCGTGCTGGTCGCCGAACTGCGGCAGGACGGCCAGCGGGGTGCCGGTGCGCAGCGATTCGCGGATGCTGTTGAAGCCGCCGTGGGTCAGGAACAGGTCCACGGACTCCAGCAGGATCGGCTGCGGCAGCCGCTCGGTGACGTGGACGTGCGGCGGGAGGGCGTCGGTGTCCAGGGGGACGCCCGAGGTGGTGAGGACGACGGTGCAGTCCTCCAGCCGTGACACGGCGTCGGCGATGGTGCGCAGCGTGGCGGTGGGGTCCGGGAACTCGATGGGCGGCGCGGCCGCGCCCTCTTCGGGGCCGCTTCCGGCGGCGCCACCGGTCAGTTCGAGCATCTTCGGCAGCGCGGTGCCGATGGCGGCGTACACCAGCGGCTTGTCGGTGGGGAGTTCGGCGACCCAGCGCGGCAGGACCGAGGCCCGCTCGACGTCCACGGTCTGCCGGTACGACCACGTCGGGGGCAGGTTCCGGGCGAAGGTGAACTCCGGCGGTACGCAGTCGACGCGCCCGTGCGGCACGACGGACAGCGGGTCGTCGTACGTGGGCAGCCCGACCTCCTCGCGGGTGGCGTTGAGGTGGGGCAGCAGGTCGACGGGGTCGAGGACGTTGATGGCCCCGGAGGGGGTGGGCAGCTGGGGTATGCCCAGCCGCTCGGCGATCAGGACGGCGCCCATGTCGAAGCCGTCGCGCAGGATGAGGTCGGGCTGGAACTCCTTCGCCAGCGGGAAGACGCCCTCCAGGGAGATCTTCGCCCCGGTGCCGGCCATGCCGCGGAACATCAGCTTCGCCACCGCCGAGTTCAGGGCGGCCTTGTCGTCCTTCGGCAGGGCGGCCAGTTCGTCGGCGCGCTCCATCATCCGGGCGCGGGGGTCGAGGTCCGGCATGGTGGTGTCGACGCGGACGTCGTCGTCCTGGAAGACCGACGCCAGGGTGGGGTTGGTGACCACCAGAACCTCGTGTCCGGCGGCGGCGAGCGCGCGGAGCAGGGGCAGCTGGGCGCGCCCGTGGGAGGCGCTGCCGGTTGTGGTGCACAGGACCCGCATGGGGTGAACCCTTTCTGTTCGGTGACGTGGTACGGGCGTACGTACGGCTCAGCCGCGCGGTGCCAGGGCGGGCGTACGGCCGACGCCGTGCCACCGCAGCCCGGCCCGCTCCAGCCGGACCGGGTCCAGGAGGTTGCGGAAGTCGTGGACGGTGGGGGTGGCGAGCCGCCCGGCGACGGCCTCCCAGTCGAGGTCCCGCAGCTGCGGCCACTCGGTGAGGACGACGCACGCGTCCGCACCGGCCGCCGCGTCCAGCGGGTCGTCGACGAGGGTGAGCAGATCGCTGAGGTCGGGGCGGGTGGTGCCCCGCAACGCGGGGTCGTAGGCCAGGAGTTCGGCGCCGCGCTCCTTGAGGAGCCGGGCGATGGCCAGGGCCGGTGAGTCGCGCAGGTCGGAGGTGCCCGCCTTGAAGGTCAGGCCGAGCAGCGTGAGCGTCACGCCGCGCAGCGAGCCGTCGCCGCTCCCGTGCTCGGCCGCGATGCGCTCGACCAGCCGGTACTGGTGCTCGACGTTGGTCTCGATGGTGGCCCGCAGCAGCGGGAAGTCCACCCCGGCCTGCTGGCAGATCGTCAGCAGGGCGTGGGTGTCCTTGGGCAGGCAGGAGCCGCCCCAGCCGGGGCCCGGCCGCAGGAATGCGGGGCCGATGCGGGGGTCGTGGCCGATGCCGTCGGTGACGTCGCCGATGTCGGCGCCGAAGTGCTCGCAGAGGGTGGCCAGGTTGTTGGCGAACGACAGCTTCATGGCGAGGAAGAAGTTGGCCGCGTACTTGGTCAGTTCGGCGCTGGCCGCGTCGGTCAGCACCACGGGCGCGTCGAGCGTGCCGTACAGGTCGGCCACGCGCTGCGCGGCCTCCTGGTCCGCCTCCTTCTCGGCGCCGATCACGATGCGGTCCGGGTGGAGGAAGTCGTGCACGGCCCGGCCCTCGCGGAGGAATTCCGGATTGCTCACCACCGTCACGTCCGGGCGGCCGAGCAGCTCCGCGACGCGCTGCGCGGTGCCGACGGGCACGGTGGACTTGTTGACGACCACGCTGCCCTCGGGCAGGACGGTCCGGATCTCCCCGGCCACCGTCTCGACGGCGGCCAGGTCGGCCGCGCCGCCCGCGCCCATGGGCGTGGGCAGGCAGAGGAACACCACCTCGGCGTCCGCCACGGCGGCCGCGGTGTCCTGCGTGAACTCCAGGTGGCCACTGGCCGCGGTGTCCCGGACGAGGTCCGGCAGGCCGGGTTCGAGGATGTCGACCTCCGCCCGCCGGAGCCGCTGGACCTTCTGGGAGTCGGCGTCCGCGCACACCACGTGGTGGCCGAGGGACGCCAGGCAGGCGCCGGTGGTCAGTCCGACATAGCCGGTTCCGATCACGGCGACACGTCGACCAGATACATCAGTCACAGATGATCTCCCCATAAGTCATCGATCGTTGACTTATCGATCATCGTGCATCGGCGATCAACGCGAAGTCAACAAGCGCTGACAACGATCGGTGACTTTGAGACAGTCAGCAGAGCCTGGAGGATGGGCGACCGGCGAACGGCCGTGCTGCGGCGTACTGCGCAAGGAGTTATCGGGTGAACGAACCAGCGAACGACGGGACTTCGAAGGCGTGTGCCGACCCCGCCGTCACGCCCGCGCGCAAGCGCAGCGCGGAGCGGACCCGCACCGCCCTGATGTCCGCCGCCGCCTTCCGTTTCGGCCGGTACGGCTACGACGGCACCAGCGTGCGCGACATCGCCGGGGACGTCGGCGTGGACGCCGCGCTCGTCTACCGGTACTTCGGCTCAAAGGAGGCGCTGTTCGAGACGGTATCCAGCAACTCCAAGGTGTTCGAGCCGCTGCTCGACGTGCCGCTGGACTGCGTCGCGGACTGGTTCAGCGCCCTGATCGCCGGGGAGCCCAAGGACGCCGACTTCCCCCACCCCGTGCTCACCGTGCTCCGCTCCTCCAGCCGCGACGAGGCCATCGGCCGGCTGCGCGGGGAGCTGACCGACCTGTTCACCAAGCGGTTCGCCGCCCGCCTGGACGGACCGCACGCCGAGGTGCGGGCCGAGCTGCTGGTGGCCTGGGTGCTCGGCACCAGCCTGATGCGCGGCACCATCCAGACCCCGGCGCTGGCCTCGGCGGAGAACCAGGAGGTGTTCGAGCAGTTCCTGCGGGCCGGGATCGACGTCCTGATCAGCCCGGAGGCCGCGAGCTTCAGCCGGGAAACCGCCGACCGGGACACCCCCGGCCGGAACAACCCCGGCCGGGAAGACCTCAGTCGAGAAGACCTCAGCCGAGAAAACGTCAGTCAAGAAGACCTCAGTCGAGAAGCTGACCGCGGCGGCTCAGCAGAAACCGCTTGAAGGCGGCCACCGGAGGCGTGTCCGGGTGGCCGTCCAGCCAGGCCACGCCGATCTCGCGGACCGCGCGCGGCGCCGTGACCGTCAGCTCCGCGACCCCCGGCCGGGGCACGGCGGGTGGCGGCAGCAGCGCCACGCCCAGCCCCGCGGCGACGAGACCGCGGATCGTCTCGGCCTCCTCCCCCTCGAACGCGATCTTCGGCGTGAAGCCCGCCTCCGCGCACAGGGTGTCGGTGATCCGGCGCAGCCCGTAGCCCGGCTCCAGGGTCACGAACAGCTCCGTCGCCGCCTCCACGAGCCGGACCCGGCGGCGGCCCGCCAGCCGGTGGTCGTCCGGCACCACCAGTCGCAGCCGCTGCTCGTCCAGGCGGCGGGCGACCAGGTCGGGGGCGTCGGGGACGGGCGAGGTCAGACACAGGTCGAGGCCCCCCGCCCGCATCCGCTCGATCATCGCCTCGCCGTAGTTCTGGACGAGCTGGAAGCGGACGCGGGGGTGGTCGACGCGGAAGGCGCGGATCAGGCCGGGTACGGTCTCCGAGCCCAGCGTGTGCAGAAAGCCGAACGCGATGCGGCCCGCCGCCGGGTCCGCGTCGGCCCGTACGGTCTCGGCGGCCCGGTCCACCTCGGCCAGCGCCCGTTCCACCGAGCGCAGGAACGTACGCCCCGCCGGGGTGAGCGCCACCGTACGGCCGCGGCGGGCGAACAGCGCCACACCCAGGTCCTCCTCCAGCCGCACCATCGCCCGGCTGAGCGTCGACTGGGGCACCTCCAGCTCCTGGGCGGCCCGGGTGACGTGCTCATGGCGGGCGACCGCGGCGAACTGGGCGAGGCGGGGCGTCAGGGCCGCCGCCCAGGACTCGGACTCGACCTCGACTGTCACCGGAATGTCTTTTTCGTTGCGGATGCGTGACATAAACGCCCCTGACCTCTACTCATGCTCTGACGCATCGATTATCGCGATTCCGTGCATTGGACGCATCAGTGCCCCGGTCCTTACGGTCGAACCATGCCTCCTGCTGATACCGGGGCGTCCACCCACAGCCGCGTGGACGCCTCCGCACCGCCCGTCTCCTCCGACTCCGAGCGCATGGCACCCGGCCGCCCCGGCTACATCCGGATGAGGCTCGCCCTCTTCACGGCCGGACTCGCCACCTTCGCCCTGCTCTACTCGACGCAGGCGCTGCTCCCCGCGATCTCCGACGATCTGCATGTGCAGGCCGACCAGGCCAGCTGGAGCGTGTCCGCGGCCACCCTCGCGCTGGCCCTGATGGTCGTCCCGCTGAGCGCCCTGTCCGAGCGGTTCGGCCGCCGCACGATGATGACCGTCTCGCTGACGATCGCGGTGGCGGTCGCGCTGGTCGTGCCGTACGCCCCCGACCTGGGCTGGCTGATCGCGCTGCGCGCGGTCCAGGGCGCCGCGATCGCCGGAATCCCGGCCTCCGCGATGGCGTACCTCTCCGAGGAGGTCGAACCGCGGGCGCTGGTCGGCGCGATCGGGCTGTTCGTGGCGGGCAACAGCGTGGGCGGCATGAGCGGCCGCCTCATCACCGGCTGGGTCGCCGACGGCTACGGCTGGCGGATGGGCCTCGCGGCGGTCGGCGCCATGGCGCTGGTGTGCGGGATCGCCTTCCGGCTGCTGATCCCCAAGGCCCGGAACTTCTCCCCCGCCAAGGTCAGCCCGCGGGACCTGGCCCGCACCGTGACCCGGCACCTGTCCGACCCGCTGCTCTGCCGCCTGTACGCCATCGGCGCGCTCTTCATGACCGTCTTCGGCGGCGTCTACACGGTGATCGGCTACCGCCTGGTGGGCGAGCCCTTCGGGCTCTCGCAGAGCATGATCGGCTCGATCTTCCTGATCTACCTGGTCGGCACGGTCTCCTCCGCCGCCACCGGCAAGCTCGTCGGCCGCCTCGGCCGCCGCGGCGCCCTGTACGTCGCGGTCTCCATGACCACCGCCGGGCTCCTGCTGAGCCTCGCCGACTCGCTGGCGTCCGTCCTGCTCGGCCTGGTCCTGATCACCGCGGGCTTCTTCGCGGGCCACGCCGCCGCCTCCTCGGCGGTCAGCCGCACCGCGAAGACGGGCCGCGCCCAGGCCGCCGCGCTCTACCAGACCGCGTACTACGTCGGCAGCAGCGCGGGCGGCACGCTCGGCGCCATGGCCTTCCACACGGGCGGCTGGACCGGCACCGTCGCCCTCGGCCTGCTGGCCGTCGTCGGCGCCACGGCCATCACCCTGTACGGGACCCGCAAGGCCCGGGTCGAGCGCCGCATGGCCCCCGCCCACGCCCACGCCTGACGCCACCACCCCCCATCCCGAAGGGGCCGCGCCCCGCCACTGTCCGGCGGTCGCGGCCCCTTCGCCCGTCGGACGACTCCTGTGATCGGGATACGCCACGGTCAGACTGGTAGCTGCCAGTTCGGCCCCTTCGGAGAGCCGATCCATACGGTTTGTTCGAAGGGGGTGGCGGTCATCCCGAACTCCGTCAGGTCCGGCGCCCCCGCGTCCCGCCACAGGAGAAGGGCCTGTTCCACTTGGTCCCAGAGCCGGAGCGGACCGTGCTGGCACACGGTCCATCCCTCGCCGTCGGGTTCGGTCCAAGCCTGCGAGCCGGTCGCCACGTCGCGGAGGATGATGCCGGAGCTGGTGGTCATCAGCTCGGCGGAGGGTGCCGCGAGCTGAGCGACGAACCGTCCCGCCCACTCCTCCAGGAGCCCGGGATCCAGGCGGGTACGACGGCTGTCGCCCTCCAGTCGGAAGAAGGACGGGGACGGGGGCCGCTCATGGGGACGGGCGAGCATATAGGTGATGGTGTCGCCGGTGAACCGGCCATGGGCGGTTCCCTCGTCGTCGAGCACGAGGCGGATCATCCCGGCTGCGAGCATCCAGCCGCAGATGGTGGTGGTGATCGATCCGCCGTCGTTCAGTTGCCAGAACCACGAGTGCGGGATGGACCGAACGGAGCAGGTGGCGATGATCGCGTCGTAGTCGGCGTGCTTCTTGCACCCTTGGAGACCGTCTCCGACCGCGAGCGTGGGCGCGCATCCGGCCTCGCTCAGATGCGCGGCGGCGCTTGCCGCGAGGACGGCGTCGTACTCGATGCTGACGACGTTCCCGGCTCCTAGCCGGTGGCACAACACCGCGGTGGAGTAGCCGGTCCCGGTGCCCACTTCGAGAACCTTCTGACCGGGACGAAGCTCCGCCACCTGGGCGGTGCGTACCACAAGGGAAGGGAGAGTCGCCGAGGACGTGGGGCTGCCGGCGACGGGGCCCGTGACGTCGGCGGCGTCCTTCTCCTCGACCTGGGTGACCCACGTCTGGTCGGAGTAGACCATCCGCAGCCACTCGTCCTCCCCGACCTCGGCTCGGTATACGGGTTCCCACCCGGTGCCGGTGGGGCGGAAGGCCGCGGTTCCGAGGAACAGCTCGCGAGGGACCGCGGCGACGGCATCGCGCCATCCGGAGTCGAGGGCCGGGTTGGCGGCGGTAACCTCCTCGGCAAGGGCCAGGCGGAGCGCAGCAGGGTCAGCGGGCACGGTGTTCTCCTGCGTGGTGGAGCTGGTCGGCGAGGGCGGTGACGATCTTGCTGGTGATCGGTTCAGGGAACCACGCGTATTGGCCGTTTGGATTGCACTCGTACAGCCAGATTCGGTCATCCCTGTCCACGCCGAAATCGAAGGCCCCGAAAACGAGACCGAAGGCGTCCAGGTACCGGCGCACGCTCTTGGCCAATTCCGGCGGCGTATCGATGAGCGAGTATGAGAGAGCGTCGTAGTGGCGTCGCCAGTCCAGGCCGGGCGAACCCTCGATCCGGACCGTGAAGACTTCCTCACCCACGGCGGTCACCCGTAGATCAGCGACGGATCGCACACGTTTCTGGAAGAGGTGCACGGTCTGGCCAACGCCGGCGTTCAGGTCGTCGGGATCGACTTCCTCGACCCATACGGTCAGTGCACGGCCGTCGACATTCTGGTAATCCGTGCTGCGCAGTGGCTTGTAAATGACGGGGCCATGGTCATGGGCGAACTCCCAGGCGGAAGTCTCGTCGTTCGTGAGAAGGGTCGGCGGGATGTCGAAGCCGCAACGCGCTGCGGTGGCAAGCTGTGCGGGCTTGTGCTCGGCGTCCCGATTCCGCCATGGGTGGTTCACGTAATACGGACCGGGGAGGGAAGCGAGGATCCCCCCGAGACCATAGCGAGCCTCTTCCCGGCACCAGCGGGCATCCTGCTCTTCCAACCCGGGCGGAGCCGCATAGGGGCGGTCGGCGCCAGTACACGGACCGAACCCGGTCGAGGTCGGTGACTCGGGTGCGCGTCCGAGCGTTTCCCCGCAACCCGTCATTGTCCAGGCGGGCGGTGAGGGAGATGTCCGTGGGGAAATCGCCTGGGTCCAGGCGTACCACGGGAACCCGGCGCCCGTTCAGTTCCTCGGTGACCACATCGGCGGTGACGTCATCCACCTGCGAGACAACGAGGACGGAGGCGGCCGGAGTCAATCCGTGTCGCCTTCCTGGTCACTGCCCTGGTCCGGGTTGCCGTCCAGACTCGTCTTGGTCTGGGTTTCCTTGCTCGTCTCGGACCTTTTGTGCTTGCCCCTGAAGGGCACGCCCAGACCGTCCGAGCCGATCCATCGACCGGTCTGGGTCCCCGGGTCGAGGACGACCTGCGCAGCGGGACAAACCGCTGCTTCGGGATAGGGCCTCATACGCGTCAGTCCCCACGGCACTGCTGCCACGCTTACTTCCATCTCCCCTTCTCCTAAGGTCGCTGCTGACCCTCGGCGCACAGTGTGTAGCCCAGCTCACATGCGCCGGTAGAGGGCATTCGGTCGGTCCACCGAGCTGTTGCGGACGGCCCGCTCGGCGCAATCCCCTCCGCAACCCGAGGGGGCGCGCCCGCCACTGACCGGCGGGCGCTGCGCCTTCCTCTACTCACTCGGGACGGCGGAGGTTCCCTGGGTCGGCCGTCCACTCCTGGCCGCCCTTCTCAGGGCGGAGAAACGCGACGAGCGGGCCCGGCATCCCGTGATCGAAGGCAAGCTCGTTGACGTGACAGATGGCCTGGAGCACGCCGACCCGCCCAGTGAGGTCGTCGTAAGCCTCCTGGCCCGGTCGCGGGCCTTCGTACGGCATCTGCTTGTTCACGCGGGCAGCCCCCAACGGGCCGTCATCACGGACGGCGCTACGTGGGCCGGGTGCTGACGGCGCAGCAGTTCGTAGTCGGCCGCCGCCCGGTAGTCCCCGGACAGCTTCGCCGCTTCCCGCAGCTCGGTGTACTTCCTGCACCCCGCGCAGGGCGGGGTTTCCTCCGTCACGCTCCGCTCCCCCGCCCCAGGTGCTTGTCGATCTTCTTTTTCAGGGCTTCCGCGCGCTGGTCCAACTCCTTCGGAGTGGGGCGCTCGGGCGGAGGCGGCGCGTCCGCGCTCACCGCGTCGCTTCCAGCGCTCGATGCTGCTCGTACCGGACGATGTAGAGCGGCACGGGCTCGGTGTCCCACGCGATGGGGAAGGGGTCGGCGACGGGGATGCGCGGGAGCGGGAGCGTGGGCGGGTCCACGGCGCAGACGGAAACCGGCAGACGAGGCGGGGCAGCCGGTGCCGGGGGGCGTTCCGGAGCACCGGCTGCCTCGTGGTGAGCCGGTGCGGGCAGCAACAGTCGCAGCCCCCACTCAAGAACCCGGGCGATAGCCTTCTTCACTGTTGACGCTCCACTCAAGCGTTGGCCATGCCCCCGGGCCGGTCGCACGGTCGCGGGGGCGCGTTCTCGCTCTAGGCAACCGCGCCACTACGCAGCGCGGTACCGTGAAAGCCGCGTCAGCTTTCAAAAGCATCAAATGCTCTGTGCGCGCGGGAGGGTGGGGCATGGGGAACCGGGTGCCGAACCAGGACCTTGAGCGGCTGTTCCGCGAGACCGGGTGGACGCTGCGCCAATTCGCCCAGGCGGTCAACCGCGTCGGCACGGAGCGCGGGACCCCGACGTCGTACACGCCCCAGACCGTTCACACATGGCTCAAGGGGCACGTTCCGAACGAGGAACGACGCACGCTGATCCTCGAAGCGCTGGCCCGCAGGCTCCATCGGCCGATCACTCACACGGACGCCGGATTCCCGTCGCTCGTACGGGAGTCGAACGGTCGCCCGAGTACCGTGGAAGGACTGGTCGACCTCGGGAGGCAGGACATGGATCCATCCCGTCGCAGTGTCCTCGGCGCGAGCCTTTTCTCCGTGGCGTTGACGGTGCCCGACTGGCCCGACGCGGTGGGTCGGCTGGAGAGCGTCCAGACCGGTAGAGCGCAACGCATCGGGATGGATGACGTCCGTACGGTCATCGCCATGACCGAGCGCATTTCAGAGCTGGACGACCAGTTCGGTGGCCGTCACGCGCGCCCCATGGCCGCCGCGTTCTTGGTGAATACCGTGGCGCCACATCTGAGGGCCGACGCAACGGAGCCGACCCGGAAAGCGATGATGTCGGCAGCGTCGGATCTTTGCTATCTCACGGGATACATGGCGGTCGACGAAGGGGCGCACGGGCTCGCGCAGCAGTACTACATGAAGGCTCTGGAACTGGCCGGAGCCTCGGAGGATCACCTGACCTACTGCACAACCCTGCGCGGCATGAGCGTGCAGGCCGTCGACCTGGGCCACGGGCAGCAAGCCATGCGCTTGGCCGACGCCGCCGCTGCGGCTTCCCCGCAGGCCGGGCCCCGGATGCGAGCCTTTCTCGCAGGGCAACAGGCGCATGCGGCGGCGCAGATCGGCGAGCGCGACAGGGCGCTTGCGCACCTCCGGGAAGCGGAAGTCGCCATGGACAAGGCCGAGTCCAGGGAGAAGGCGTTCGGTTCCTATGACCCGTCGTCGCTGAACTACCACACGAGTCAGGTGCGTTACGAATTGGGCGACGTGCGGGGCGCCGTTGAAGCAATGCAACGGTCGGACAACCTTCGCCATGACGTGTACCGACGCACCCGGGTCAAAGAACGGGCGCTACTCGCCGAGCGGCAATTCACCGTCGGCCACCTGGAAGCAGCCTGCGCCACTTGGCATCGGGCTCTGGACGATTACCCGTTGGTGCAATCGGGGCGCGCGGATCAGCGCATGACGGCCATGTTCGGCCTGATCCAACCCCACCTCAAGAACCCGGCCGCACGCGAACTGCACGAGCGCGCCCGCACGGTCGTCCCGGCCTCACTCCTCGGCTGATCGCCACGCCTCAGCGGCGCGCCTCCGGCAACGGGGCGGGGACCAGGGCGCCGAGGATCCAGGGGGCGTCACGCCGCCCGGTGGCGACGAGCACCGGGCGGTCGCCGTCCCGGCATTCGATGACGACGCAGTCGTACTTGTAGAGCGTGTACCAGCCGGCGGGGTCGTCGGGCCCCAGCCCCCGGACGCCCCGTACGGCCAGCGTCTCCGGAAGCGTCCTGCGGGCGAAGCGTCCCGTGGGGTCCGGGGTGGCCGCCGGCCGGCCGTCTCCCACCACCACGTGGTCGCAGCCGCCCCCGCTGTACGGGACGTCTCCGTGGACCGACGCGCGCACACACCGCAGCCCCGTGGCGGGAAGCGCGACGATGTCGCTGGTGTCCGCGGCGCGGTCGGTGCGCCGCCGCAGCCACCATGCGCACAGGGCGGCCAGGCCGACGGAAGGCGGAGTGCCTGCCGCCGTGATCAGGAAAGCGTCCCGTACCCCGCCGCCGACCATGCCGCCGAGGAAACCGGCACCGCCCAGGAAGGTGCTGCCCAGCACCCCCACGGTGAGCGGCCAGGGGGCGATGTGCGCCGGGAAGGGGCGGTAGCGGTGCGCCCAGGCGGCCAGGAGCATGGCGATCCCGAACGGCAGCGCCAGGAGGCCGAAGGCCACGGGAAGCCGCCAGTCGTCGGCGGGCGAGGCATGGGTGTCCTGGGCGGCGGCGCCGAATCTCACGGTGCGGATCTCACCCCGCCAGTACGTCAGCGTCACCTCGTCGCCTTCGCGCACGGAGTCGTACACCGGCTCCGACCCGGCCATGCGCACCCGCCGTACGACGTCCGAGCCCCGCTCGGTGACGAGGAGCCAGTAGCGGACGCTCTTGCCGCTGGGCTCGTCCTCCGTGCCCTTAACGCTCGCCGGGACCGTCACCGTGCACGAGTCCGCCCGCGTGCCGCCGGGACAGGCGGGCGCGGTGGCGTACGCGCGCTCGTCCGCCAGCGTGCCCGGCACGGTGGCGAACAGCCCGGCGGAGACCAGCACGCAGAGCAGGCCGAAGCCGGCGGGCAGCAGCCACTCCCACGCGCGTCGCGCTCTCGGCGCCCGGTCCGTCATCCCCGTTTCCCCTCCCGCCCCGGGCCGTTGGCCGGCCCCCTTGCCGGACATTACGCCGCCCCGGGTGGACCCGGAATATCCCGGACAGGCGACGTCGTGCCGGTCCGCTTCCTGAAGACCGCTTCAGGACTTCAGCCTGCCTTCAGGTTCGGTTCGGCAACGTAGTGGGCGTCGGAAGGGCGCGACAGGGCCCACCGGCGGAACGCGACCGCGACACGATCCGGAGGAACCGCCCTCATGAAGGCCACCACCAAGCGCACGCTCGCCCCCCGCGCCGTCGTCCTCGGCACGGCCGCCGCCATCGCCCTGATCGGCGGCACGGGTGCCGCGACCGCCTTCGCGGACGACGACGGCCCGGCGCCGAACTCTATGGCCAAGCTCTCCCAGACCCAGCGCCACCTGTACGGCACCGTGCAGGACCGCGCGCAGGTCAAGGCCGACAAGGTCAGCTACGACGAGGCCACGGCCGCCGCCCTGAAGGCCGTCCCCGGCACCGCGACCTCCGCCGAACTCGACCACGCCGACCGCAACGGCTCCCTCGTCTGGGAGGTCGACGTCTTCGGCAAGGACCACAAGAGCCACGACGTGACGATCGACGCGGGCAACGGCAAGGTCCTCAACCGGCACACCGACCGCGACGACGACGCCGCCGAGGCCAAGGCGCAGCTCAAGGCCGACAAGACCGGCTACGGCAAGGCCACCGACCAGGCCCTGAACGCCGTCCCCGGCACCGTCACGTCCTACGGCCTGGACGACAACGACCGCAACGGCTCCACCGTCTGGGAGATCGACGTCCTCGGCAAGGACCACAAGAGCCACGAGGTGACCGTCGACGCCGCCAACGGCAAGGTCCTCAACCAGCACGTCGACCAGGACGACGACCAGGACGACGACTGACCGGCTTCCCGAGCCCGAAGGGGCCGCGCCCGCCACTGTCCGGCGGGCGCGGCCCCTTCGCCCGTCGGGCTCCTGTCCGAAAACGCCTGCGGTCCTTACGGGATTTCGAACGCTGTTCATGATATTGGCGGTTGGTGCTAGCTTGCGCCCGTCGTGGACCGCTTCTACGAGGAGGATGTCCGGTGGAAGGTTGCAAGGTTGCGCGGCGCACGGTGTTGGCCGCGACGGCAGGGCTCGTGGTGGCCGGTTCCGGGGCGTTGGCCGGAACGGCCGAGGCGGCGACGGGATCGACGGCGAGCACGCTCGCCGACCCGCCGACCGGAACGGTCCGGGTGTTCTGGCTCAGGCCCAGGAACGTGACGTACGACCAGCGGTACCCCGATGGCATCAGCAACGTGCTGAAGGAGGCACAGCGCTACTACCGGCAGGAACTCGGCCGGACGTTCAAGCTGAACACCCCCGCGGTGGAGGTGGTGACCGGCGACCACGACCGGACCTGGTACGAGACCACGCCGAACGGCGGCGAGGAGTACTGGTGGGTGGTCTTCAACATGCAGCAGGAGCTGATGGCCAAGTTCCGGCTCAGCTCCCCGGACCCGCGCTGGCTGTGCGTCGGCGAGATCAGCGCCGAGGGCAAGGGCTCCGGCGGCGGCGGTGGCGCCGGCTGGGTCATCCTCAGCGGCCATGACGCCGATGGCGCCGCCGGGACCAACGGCGCCATGAACCGGTGGTACGGCGGCATGGTCCACGAACTGGGCCACGCCCTCGGTCTGCCCGACTCCACGTACACCGACGGCACCCCGATGTCGGCCTCGTTCTACGCGTACCCGGACTGCCACTTCAATCAGGCCCAGAAGAACGGCATCCTGAACGGCCCCTACGCCCGTTTCCTGTCCTGAGCCACCGGAGCCCGGGAGCGGACGGACAATGGCGGGCATGGTCGTCTTCCGCTGCCGCCGCTGTCACGGCGATGTCGCCGGACCCGTACGAGAGGTGCCGCTGCCCGACGCGGACAGCGCCCCGGCGCCGTACGAACTGCCGAAGGGCGAGGAGTGCCCGCCACGGATGCGTCCGGGCACCTTCGCCTACGACCCGCCCGAGGCCGGGGAGCGGGTCTTCCGGCCACGCGCCGCCGGGGCCGCCCTGGGCCTCCGGCGCGCGGGGCTGAGCGGCATCGTCCTGGCCCGGGCCGATGTGCACGGCACCGAGCCGACCTCGCTGCGCGGACGGCGGAACGGCTGCTGCGGCCTGGACGGCTGCGACGGTCCGAACCTGGTGTGCCGCCGGTGCGCGACCGAGGTGGCCACCGAGCGTTCGGACTGCTGGACCCCGCAGGAAGTCGTGCTCGTCCCCACCGCGGTAGAGGCCGTCGACAACGGCTAGAGATCTTCAAGCGAGGCTGGTTACGGCGTGGAGGACAGACCGGGCCCCGGAGGCGAGGATACGGCGCCGACCTCGTTCGTGACCCGCAGGAACTCCAGCTTTTCCGCATCGGCGGAACCCGCGGCCACCGTGTAGACGACAAGGCGGACGTCGCAGCCCGGGACGGTGAGCACGTCGCAGTCACAGGTCACCTCGCCGACCTGGGGGTGCACGACGACCTTTCGGGCCGAGACGTGCGGACCGACCGCACCCTCGTCCCACAGCCGGGCGAACTCCGCACTGGTGGACCGCAGTTCCGCGACAAGGTCGATCAGGCCACGGTCACGGGGGTAGCCGACGAGAGCTGTGCGCAGATCGGCGACGAGGGCGGTGGTCAGGGCGTCGTCCTCCTGGAGCACTGGCCAGGCCGCGAGCCCCCTGGGCCCGGGGGCGAAGACCGCCCGCACCAGGTTCCGCTCGACAGGTGTCCGTGCGCTGGGGTCACCCAGCAGCGCTGCCCATGCGGGAGTCCAGGACAGCAAGGTCCAGTCGGCGCTGAACACGCCCACGGGGAACTCCCCGAGGCGAGCCAGCATCCGCTGGACCCCCGCTGGAACATGCGTGGAGATCGTCCCCTCCTGCGGCGGGAGGAGGCCGGCCAGACGGTAGGCGTGATCGCGCTCCATGGGTTCCAGTTGCAGCGCCCTGGCCAGGCTCGCGACGACCTGCGCCGAAGGGCTCGTGGCGCGCCCCTGCTCCAGCCGCACCACATAGTCGACCGACAGCCCCGCGAGCTCGGCCAGCTCCTCGCGCCGCAGCCCCGCCGCACGCCGTCCGGGCCGCGAAGGCCGCCCGACGTCGATGGGAGAAAGCCGGTCGCGCCAGCGGCGCAATGCCGTGCCAAGGGTCTCGTCCACACAACCATTGTGTCCGCCGTGCAGCCGTTGTGCCTGGTACTGGCCGTCCTACCGTCGCAGAGGGCACTGGTTCTGCTTTCACCGATGGCCGAGGGTGGACACATGACCACCACATTCATCACAGGAGCCAACAAATCCCTCGGGTACGAGACCGCCCGCCGCCTGATCGAGGCCGGCCACACCGTCCTCGTCGGCGCACGCGATCCAGAGCGCGGCCAGGCGGCCGCCGACGCACTCGGTGCCCGTTTCGTCCAGATCGATGTGACGGATGACGCGTCGGTGGCCGCGGCCGCCGACGATATCGCGGCTCGCGAGGGCGGCATCGACGTCCTGATCAACAACGCCGGCGTCTTCGGGACGCACAGCCCCGCCGACCAGATCACGGCCGCTGACGCCGGCGCGGTGTTCGAGGTCAACGTCGTGGGGATCGTCCGGGTGACGCACGCGTTCCTGCCTCTGCTGCGCAGGTCCGCGAGCCCGGTGATCGTCAATGTGTCGAGCGGCATGGGGTCCTTCGCGGCCACCCACGACGCCGGGCGCGTCGAGGGCCGGGCCATCGCGCCGCTGTACACGGCGTCGAAGGCTGCCGTGACCATGCTGACCACGCAGTACGCGAAGTCCTGGCCGGACGTGAAGGTGAACGCGGCCGACCCGGGCTACACCGCGACCGACTTCAACGGGCACAGCGGTCCGCAGACAGTGACCGAGGGGACCGACGCGATCGTCGAACTCGCCACCATCGGGGCGGACGGACCGACCGGAACCTTCCGTGACCGCCACGGTGAGATGCCCTGGTGATCCACCGCTGACCGGGGCCACCGCCGGTTCGTCGCCCTCATGGGACCAGTGGAAGCCCGCGTACACCGGAGCCTGCCGGGGCGCACGTGGTGGGCGGCTCGCCTCGGCCACCCACCACGTAGGCGAAGGGGCCCGGCCTAGCGGTCCTTGGCCAGCGCGACCAACTCGGCGAAGAGGCCGCCCGCCTCGGCGAGTTCGTCGTACCGGCCCTGTTCGATGATGCGGCCGTTCCGCATGACGATGACCCGGTCCGCGAGCCGGGTGTTCTCCAGCTGGTGCGTCACCACGATCGTCATGCGCTCGGCGGCGATGCGCTTGACCTCCAGGAAGATCTGGTGCTCGCCGCGCGGGTCCATCTGGGAGGTCGGTTCGTCCAGGATCAGCAAGGGGGTCCGGCGGTAGAGGGCGCGGCCGCAGGCGAGCCGCTGCCACTGGCCTCCGGACAGCTCGGCGCCGCCGAAGAGTTCGCGGGCGAGCAGGGTGTCGAGCTGCCGGGGCAGCTTCTCGATCGCCTCGCGCATGCCGACGGCGTCGACGGCCTCCCATACCAGCTCGTCGTCGTAGGTCTTGGGCTGGCCGAGGGTGATGTTCTCGCGGGCGCGCAGGGGCCAGCAGGCGAAGTTCTGGGGGACGAGGGCGGTCCGCGCCCACACCGCGTCGGAGTCGGCCCGGGCCAGGTCGGTGCCGTCCCACAGGATCCGGCCCTGGTCGGGGAGGAGGATTCCGGTGAGGAGCTTGGTCAGGGTGGACTTGCCCGAGCCGTTCTCGCCCACGATGGCGAGGATCTCGCCGCGGCGCAGGGTGAGGGAGACGCCGTCGACGGCCGGTTCGGCCTTGCCCGGGTACCGGTAGACCACGTCGTCGAGGCGGATCTCGTCCACCCGCTCCGGAATGGTCAGCTCCCCGCGCTTCGGTGCGCGGTCGGCCGCCATGTCGAGGAACGACCGCATGTCGGCGAGGTAGAGCGAGGTGTGGAACATCGCGGCGCCGTGGATGACGAGTTGGGAGAGCGCGGCGAGCGTGGCCTGCACGGCGACGACCGCGGTGGCCGCGACGGGCAGCGCGACCCGGCCGGTGGTGGCCAGCCAGGCGAGGGCGGCCCAGGTGCCGAGGAGGAACAGGCCGCCGAGGGCGGAGGTCGCCAGGACGATGCGGAGCATGCGGGGCGCGGCGGTCAGGGTGCGCTGGTCGATGCGCTCGGACAGGGCGCGGTACCAGTAGACGAGATAGCCGGTCATGCCGTTGGCCCGCACCTCGTCGCCGTACCGGGAGTACGTGGCCCACCAGCGCATCATGCCGCGTACGTTGCGGTCGCCGATGT
The DNA here is from genome assembly GCF_042958345.1 of Streptomyces sp. NPDC007983. Classification (NCBI taxonomy): domain Bacteria; kingdom Bacillati; phylum Actinomycetota; class Actinomycetes; order Kitasatosporales; family Streptomycetaceae; genus Streptomyces; species Streptomyces sp. NPDC007983. The sequence continues at coordinate 153,116 of NZ_JBIBJI010000016.1, read as the reverse complement.
TGGCGTAGTGGGTCTCGTAGTCGACGCGGGCGGACAGCACGGCGCCGAGGCCCGCGGGCAGCACGGCGAGCAGGAGCAGCGGGAGCATCAGCCAGTGGAGGACGGTGATCACACCGCCGGCGGCGATCATACGGACCAGGGCGGCCATGAAGCGCTGCGCGTCCTGGACCATGAGCCGGGTGCGGGTGACGCCGACCTCGGCGGCCTCCTGGCGGTCGGTGAACCCCGGCTCCCCGTACGCGGACGCCTCGACCCGGCATACGGCGGACACGAGGGCGACGTCCGCCTCGGACATCAGGAGCGGGGTGATCCGCCCGTCGGCGTACGCGGACAGGGCACCGCTGACGCGGCCGGCGGCGGCGGCCACGGTCACCACGACGAGGGCGGGCAGGGCGGCGTGCAGACGTATCGACACGGTGCCCGCGCCGAGGATGTGCCCCATGGCCTTCGCGGTGAACCCGAGCACGCAGGCGGCCGCGGCGCCGGTGAGGATCTGGCAGGCGAGGAGCAGCACGACCGCGGAGCGGTCGACGGCCCAGGCCATGCGCGCGGTCTTCCTCAGCACGGAGGGGAGCCGCGAGCACATCGTGGCGAAACTCGCCTCTTCCAGCGGGTTCTTGCCGTGCTTCCCCTCGAAGCTGATGACCGCCGGGGGTGGAGGGGGTGGCGCTGCGGGGCGTTCGGTCGAGGTGTCGGTCACGGTCACCAGGAGCCCTCCTCGGGTCGCCGCCGCACCTGGATGGTCCGGCGATGCCAGGCTCAACGACACGGTGAGCGTTTCGAACGCGCTCGATTCCGGACGAAGAGACGGCCCGGGAATGCGGGGGCATCGAACGCGTGGTCGCCGTGGCGCACGGCCTCCTGTGCGGGCCGGGCTGGCCGAAACGCCGAGGGTTGTGACGGGTGTGGCGTACGGGTTCCGGCGGCGCGCCGCTGACCGGGGCGGCGCCCTCGTCCGGCCGCGCTGCGCGACGTGTTCAGCCCTCCGAGGGAGTGCCCCAGCCCGGTACCGGGTCACCGACATCGTGCGCGGCGAAGAAGGCCGCGACTTCGGCGGCTTCTTCCGGGTCCGGCTGATCGTTGGCGCACTCCGGGCCGGCCCAGGCACCGGACATCACCTTGGAGCAGACGCTGCCCGGTCCGAGATCGCCGAGCGACAGGACGTGCCCCAGTTCATGCACGGCGATACGGGACGGCTTGTACTTCCGGGCATCCCCGGTTTCGAGGTAGACCCAGCCCCTGCCCAGGCCGTTGAGGAAGGAGTGGGAAGCGGTGCCGTTCGCGGTCGTGTACTCCTTGACCCGTAAGGCCGCCGGGGTGTCCTGCTCGACGAACCGGATTCCGGGGACGGCCTTGTTCCATATGCTCATGGCGTCCCGGACCGGATCCGTATAGGAGCCGGCCAGGAGGAGATCGATCGGAATGACTTCCGGCTCGGGCTCCGCGGAATGCGCCGGAGCACCGGCCCCCACCACGACGGCACCGGCGCACACCGCGGTCGCCATCCGATTCATCGCCCGTCTCCGCACTGCCACGACCTCCATCACTCCTGTGGGTGTCCGGCAGGAATCTACTGGAGGCGTTCCGCCGCGGCGAGGGGGTGAGTCTGGGCGTCGGTGAAGGAGTACGGGGGCCAGGGGCCGAGGAAGCGGATGCGCAGGGCGGGGTGCTGGGTCCGCGCTTCGCTCAGCACCGTGCCGACGGTGTCGACGTCCTCCTGCCGGACGAGCAGGGCTGCGGACAGGACGTCCGTCTCGTCGGCGGCTCGGTGGGTGGGTCCGCGGTCGCGGAAGTCCTCGGCGACGGACAGCAGACGGTGCCGGATCTCGGCGTGCAGCGTGTCGGCGAGCTGCCCGGCCGCGTTCCGGGCGTCCTGCTCCCGCTGCTTGGCCAGGAGCCTGCGCATACCGGGTGACCGGTCGTCGGCGCCGTCGGTCCCCATTCACCCACACATCCGCTGGACGGCCTCGGCCCGTGCCCAGGGCCCCGTAGCAGCCCTTCAGTCCTTGCGGCCCGTCGCGGCGACCGTGACGCCGAGGCCGATCATCGTGAGGCCGCCGACGCCGCCGACCAGGGCGAGGCGTTGGGGCGAGCGGACGAACCAGCCGCGGGCGGTGGCGGCGGCCAGGCCCCAGACGCTGTCGGAGGCGAGGGCGATGGCGTTGAAGACCAGGCCGAGCAGCAGCATCTGCAGCGCGACGTGGCCCTGCCCGCGGTCGACGAACTGGGGGAGCACGGCGGCGAAGAAGACGATGGTCTTGGGGTTCGCCACGCCGACGGCGAACCCCTCCCCCAGGGTGCGCAGGCCGCCGCGGGCGGTGGCGCCGCCGCCGGTCAGGCCAGCGGGGAGGGAGCGGCGCCCGCGTATGGCCTTCGCGCCCAGGTACACCAGGTACGCGGCCCCCGCCAGCTTGAGCGTCGTGAAGACGAGCACCGAGCGCTCCACGAGCGTCCCGACCCCGAGCGCCACGGCCACGACGAGGGTGTGCGCACCGAGGGTGTTGCCGAGGACCGAGGTCAGGGCGGCGCGGCGGCCCTGCGCCAGCGCGCGGCCGATCACGAACAGCACGCTGGGGCCGGGGACGACGATCAGCAGGAACGACATCGCCGCGAAGGCGAGCAGGCGGTCGGTGGGCGGCATACGGGTCAGCGTATCCAGGGCGACCGCTCACCCTCATACGGTTTTCGTCAGGCGATGCGCTCCAGCACGATCGGGGTCGGAGCGAACGCCGTGTCCGCCGGGGCGTAGTCGGTGGCGCCCTCCAGGGCCTCCAGCGCGTACCCGAACGTCGAAGGGGTGTCCGTGTGGAGCGTCAGCAGCGGCTGTCCGGCGGTGACGCGGTCGCCCGGCTTGGCGTGGATCTCGATGCCCGCGCCCGCCTGGACCGGGTCCTCCTTGCGGGCGCGCCCGGCGCCCAGCCGCCAGGCGGCGACGCCCACCGCGTACGCGTCGAGGCGGGTGAGGACGCCGGTGGACTCCGCGGTGACGACGTGCTGTTCGCGGGCCACCGGCAACGACGCGTCGGGGTCGCCGCCCTGGGCGGTGATCATGGCTCGCCATACGTCCATGGCGGCGCCGTCGGCGAGGGCCTTGGCGGGGTCGGCGTCGGGGAGACCGGCCGCGTCGAGCATCTCGCGGGCCAGGGCGAGGGTGAGTTCGACGACGTCGGCGGGGCCGCCGCCCGCCAGCACCTCGACGGATTCGCGGACCTCGAGCGCGTTGCCCGCGGTCAGCCCGAGCGGGGTGGACATGTCGGTGAGCAGGGCTGAGGTGCGGACGCCGTGGTCGGTGCCGAGACCGACCATGGTGGTGGCCAGTTCGCGGGCGGCCTCGATGTCCTTCATGAAGGCTCCGGAGCCGACCTTGACGTCCAGCACCAGGGAGCCGGTGCCCTCGGCGATCTTCTTGGACATGATCGAGGAGGCGATGAGCGGAATCGACTCGACCGTGCCGGTGACGTCGCGCAGCGCGTAGAGCTTCTTGTCGGCGGGCGCGAGGCCGTCGCCCGCCGCGCAGATGACGGAGCCCACATCACGCAGTATGGACAGCATCTCGTCGTTGGACAGCGCGGCCCGCCAGCCGGGGATGGACTCCAGCTTGTCGAGGGTGCCGCCGGTGTGGCCGAGGCCCCGGCCCGAGAGCTGCGGTACGGCGGCCCCGCAGGCGGCGACCAGGGGCGCCAGCGGGAGGGTGATCTTGTCGCCGACGCCGCCGGTGGAGTGCTTGTCGGCGGTGGGGCGGGGCAGCGAGGAGAAGTCCATCCGCTCGCCGGAGGCGATCATCGCGGCGGTCCAGCGGGCGATCTCCGCGCGGTCCATGCCGTTGAGGAAGATCGCCATGGCGAGGGCGGACATCTGCTCGTGGGCGACCTCGCCGCGTGTGTAGGCGTCGATGATCCAGTCGATCTGGGCGTCGCTCAGGCGGCCGCCGTCGCGCTTGGCTCGGATGACGGAGATGGCGTCCATGTGCGGGAAGGGCCTTTCGTACGAGGTGCGGTCAGCCGTGGGCGCTGATGCGGGCCAGATCGGCCGGGCCGAACGCGTCCGGGAGGAGTTCGGCGAGCGGGCGGATGCCGGACGCGGTGTCCACCTGCAGCTCGGGGCCGCCGTGCTCCCACAGGAGCTGACGGCAGCGGCCGCACGGCATCAGCACGGCGCCGTCGCGGTCGCAGCAGGTGAAGGCGGTGAGACGGCCGCCGCCGGTGGCGAAGAGGGCGGAGATCAGACCGCACTCGGCGCACAGCGCGACGCCGTACGCGGCGTTCTCCACGTTGCAGCCGCTGACCGTGCGGCCGTCGTCGACGAGGGCGGCGGCGCCCACGGGGAAGCGGGAGTAGGGGGCGTAGGCCCGGGACATGGCGTCCCGGGCCGCGCTGCGCAGCGACTCCCAGTCGGGAGCCACTGTGGCCGATGTGGTCATCTGGTCTCCTTCGTGGATACTCCGCCCTTCAGGGCGGAGAGGAAACGGGCCCTGCGAAGCAGGGCAGGAAAAACCGATTCGCCGCCGGGGCGGATCGACGTTCATCACCAAGTGAAGTCTGTCGGTCACAACGTGTCATGATAGTTTGTGAGTCGTGGCCACTCACGTGAAGCGGGCTTATCGGTACCGCTTCTATCCGACCGATGCGCAGGCAGCTGAGCTGTCGCGGACGTTCGGGTGCGTGCGGAAGGTCTACAACATGGCGCTTGCCGCTCGTACGGAGGCGTGGGCCCGCCAGGAGCGGGTCAACTACAACACCACCTCGGCCATGTTGACGGCATGGAAGAAGACCGGGGAACTGGCCTACCTCAACGAGGTGTCCTCGGTCCCGTTGCAGCAGGCGCTCCGGCACCTGCAGGTGGCGTTCACCAACTTCTTCGCCAAGCGGGCGGGGTACCCGCACTTCAAGTCGCGGAAGAAGTCCCGTAAGTCCGCCGAGTACACCACCAGCGCGTTCCGCTACCGCGGCGGCAAGCTGACGTTGGCGAAGATGAGCAAGCCCCTGGACATCGTGTGGTCCCGGCCGCTCCCGGAGGGTGTGAAGCCTTCCACAGTGACCGTCTCGCAGGACGCGGCGGGCCGCTGGTCCGTGTCGCTGCTGTGCGAGGACCCGGCAGTGAAGCCGCTTCCAGCCCACGATCAGGCTGTGGGGATCGATGTCGGTCTCGATCACCTGCTTACCCTCTCCACCGGGGAGAAGATCGCCAACCCGCGCCACGAGCGCCGCGACCGGGAACGGCTGGCCAGGGCCCAGCGGAAGCTGGCCCGCAAGGTCAAGGGTGACGGTGCCAACCGAGCCAAGGCCCGGCGGAAGGTCGCCCGTGTCCATGCCCGGATCACCGACCGCCGCAGGGACCACCTGCACAAGCTGACCACTCGACTCGTGCGTGAGAACCAAACGCTCGTGATCGAGGACCTGACCGTGCGCAACATGGTCAAGAACCGGAAACTGGCCCGCGCGATCAGTGATGCGGCGTGGTCGGAGTTCCGGAACATGCTGGAGTACAAGGCCGCCTGGTACGGGCGCGAGGTGATCGCGGTCGACCGCTGGTTTCCCTCCTCCAGGCTGTGCTCGAACTGCGGCACCCTCGCCAAAGCGATGCCGCTCGGTATCCGTCCCTGGATGTGCGGCGGCTGCGGCACGGTCCATGACCGGGACGTGAACGCGGCGAAGAACCTTCTGGCCGCCGGGCTGGCGGTGTCTGTCTGTGGAGCCGGTGTAAGACCTCAACGGAGAACTCCGGGCGGGCAGTCGGCGACGAAGCAGAAAACCTCACGACGCGAGCCGTGAGAATCCCCCTCGTTCACGAGGGGAGAAGTCAAGTGCCCTGTCCCTTCCGGTAGGGCTTGTTGTTGGCCTTGGGCATCCGCAGCCGCTGTGCCGCGAGGCCCATGACCAGCAGGGTGACGATGTACGGGGTCGCCGGGACCAGGTCGTTGGCCACGGTGTCGGTCAGGGCGTACCACAGCACCAGCAGTACGGCGGCGCCGCCGGACACCGCGCCCGCGACGTACCTCTTACGGTAGAGCCGCCAGCCCGCCAGGAGGGCGAGCCCGAGGGCCACCAGGAGCAGCAGGGCGTGGACGGTGGGGCCGCCGTTGCGCAGCTGGAGGGCGTCGGAGTAGCCGAAGAGGCCCGCGCCCATGGCGAGGCCGCCGGGCCGCCAGTTGCCGAAGAGCATGGCGGCGAGGCCGATGTAGCCGCGGCCGCCGGTCTGGCCCTCGTTGTAGATGTGCGAGCGGACCAGGGCGAGGAAGACGCCGCCGAGCCCGGCGAGGCCGCCGGAGACGACGACGGCCGCGTACTTGTAGAGGTAGACGTTGACGCCGAGGGATTCGGCGGCGGTGGGGTTCTCGCCGCAGGACCGCAGCCGCAGCCCGAACGAGGTCTTCCACAGCACGAAGAAGGTGCCCGCGAAGAGCAGGATCGAGACGATGGTCAGCGCGGAGATGTCGGTGACCAGGCCGCCGAGCAGGCCCGCGAGGTCGGAGACCAGGAACCAGTGGTGGTTCTCGACGGTGGCCAGCCCGTCGGACAGGCCCGGCACGGTGAACGACGCGATGTCGTCGACCTGCGGGGACTGCTTGGGGCTGCCGCCGATGTCGGAGAGCGGTTCGAACCAGCGCTTGGCGAGGTAGGTGGTGGCGCCGAGCGCGAGGATGTTGATCGCGACACCGGAGATGATGTGGTCCACGCCGAAGGTGACGGTGGCGACCGCGTGCACCAGACCGCCGACCGCGCCGCCGAGGACCCCGGCGAGGACGCCCACCCAGGGGTTGCTCTGGTAGCCCGCCCAGGCACCGAAGAAGGTGCCGAGGATCATCATGCCTTCGAGGCCGATGTTGACGACGCCCGCCCGCTCGGCCCACAGCCCGCCGAGGCCCGCGAGCCCGATGGGCACGGCCATGGAGAGGGCGGCGCCGATCTGGCCGGAGGAGGTGATGTTCTCGAACGCGGACGCTTGCGTGGCTCCGGCCAGGGCGCGCAGCACCGACAGCGCGACCAGCGCACCGGCGATGATCAGCAGCACCGTGGCGACGGACATCCGGGAGCCGGGCTTCTTCCCGGGTGCCGTGGGGGTGTCCTTGGTGGCGGTAGCCGTGGCGCTCATACCGCCACCTCCTTCTTGTCCTTGTCGCTCTTACGCGCCTGCGCGGCGAGTTCCGCGCCGACCCGCTGCTGCTGGCGCTTCAGCCCGTAGCGGCGCACCAGTTCGTACGCGATGACGACGCACAGGACGATCACGCCCTGCATGACGCCGACGATCTCCTTGTCGTAGCCCTCGAACTCCAGCCGGTTGGCGCCGCGCTCCAGGAAGCCCCACAGCACCGCGGCCAGCGCGATGCCGACCGGGTTGTTGCGGCCGAGGAGGGCGATGGCGATGCCGGTGAAGCCGATCCCGGCCGGGAAGTCGGAGGTGAACTGGTGGGTGTCGTTGAGCAGGGTCGGCATGCCGATGAGCCCGGCCATCGCGCCGGAGAGCAGCATGCTGGTGAGCACCATGCGCTTGACGTCGACGCCGCTGGCCTGGGCGGCGGACTCGGAGCGGCCCACCGCGCGCAGGTCGAAGCCGAAGCGGGTGCGGCCGAGGAGGAACCAGAAGCCGACTCCGGCGAGCGCGGCGACGACGATGAAGCCCCAGATGGGGTCGAGGTCGCCGCCCGCCGGGATGGTGAAGAAGTGGCTGGAGGACGGCAGCGGGTCGGTGGCCACGATGTTGGTCTGCTTGTCGAGGTCGGCCAGCCGCCCGTCGACCAGCAGATAGCTGATGAGGATGCCCGAGAGGGAGTTCAGCATGATCGTGCTGATCACCTCGCTGACCCCGCGGTAGACCTTGAGCAGTCCGGCGATGGACGCCCACATCGCGCCGACCAGCATGGCGACGAGGATGATCAGCGGGATCTGCACCAGGCCCGGCAGCTTGAGCGCCCCGCCGACGACGGCGGCGAAGAACGCGGCGAGCCGGTACTGGCCGTCGACGCCGATGTTGAACAGGTTCATCCGGAAGCCGATGGCCACCGACAGGCCCGCCAGGTAGTACGTGGTCGCCTTGTTGAGGATGTAGACCTGGCTGTCCGCCTTGACGCCGTAGTCGAACATGATGCCGAAGGCGTCGAACGGCGCCTTGCCGGTGGCGGCCAGTACCAGGGCGGTCAGGAGGAACGCGGCGACGAGCGCGAGCAGCGGGGCCGCGACCGCGAGGAGCACCCGCTCCTTGTCGAACTTCTTCATCAGCCCTCTCCCCCGGTCGTCTCCACCGCGGGGCTTTCCAGGTGGCCGGACGCCGCGCCGGTCATGGCCGAGCCCAGCTCCTCCGGAGTGATCGTGGCGGGGTCGGCGTCGGCGACCAGCCGGCCCCGGTACATGACCCGCAGGGTGTCGGACAGGCCGATCAGCTCGTCCAGGTCGGCGGAGATCAGCAGCACGGCCAGGCCCTCGCGGCGCGCGGTGCGGATCTGGTCCCAGATCTGCGCCTGCGCGCCGACGTCCACGCCGCGCGTCGGATGCGCGGCGATGAGCAGCTTGGGGTGGTGGCTCATCTCGCGGCCGACGATCAGCTTCTGCTGGTTGCCGCCGGACAGCGAGGCCGCGGTGACCTCGATGCCGGGGGTACGGACGTCGTACTCGGTGACGATGCGCTGGGTGTCGCGGCGGGCGGCGGCCGGGTTGAGCAGGCCGCCCTTGCTGTTGGGCGCCTCGGTGACATGGCCGAGGATGCGGTTCTCCCACAGCGGGGCCTCCAGCAGCAGGCCGTGCCGGTGGCGGTCCTCGGGGATGTAGCCGATGCCGTCCTCGCGCCGCTTGCGGGTGGGCGCGTGGGAGATGTCGGTGCCGTCGAGGGTGATGGTGCCCGCGTCGGGGTCGCGCATGCCCATGATGGCCTCGACCAGTTCGGCCTGGCCGTTGCCCTCGACCCCGGCGATGCCGAGGACTTCGCCCTTGCGGATGGTGAAGGCGATGTCGTCCAGGACGGCCCGCTCGACGCCGTCGACGTCGGTGGCGGTGAGCCGCACCCCGTCCAGCCGCAGCATCTCGGTGTCGGTGACGGTGGATTCGCGGGTCTCCGGCGAGGGCAGTTCGCTGCCGACCATCAGCTCGGCGAGCCGCCGCGGGTCGGTCTCGGAGGGGACGACGGAGGCCACCGTCGTACCGCGCCGGATGACGGTGATGTCGTCGGCCACGGAGAGGACTTCGCCCAGCTTGTGGGAGATGAACAGGACGGTCAGGCCCTCGGCCTTGAGGTCGCGGAGGTTGGCGAAGAGCGCGTCGACCTCCTGCGGGACGAGGACCGCGGTGGGCTCGTCGAGGATGAGGGTGCGGGCGCCGCGGTAGAGGACCTTCAGGATCTCCACGCGCTGGCGGTCCGCCACGCCGAGGTCCTCTACAGGTACGTCGGGGCGGACGCCGAGCCCGTAGGCGTCGGAGATCTCCTTGATCCGGGCGCGCGCCTTGCCGCCGATGCCGTGCAGCTTCTCCGCGCCGAGGACGACGTTCTCCAGCACGGTGAAGTTGTCCGCGAGCATGAAGTGCTGGTGCACCATGCCCACGCCGCGGGATATGGCGTCCGCCGGGGAGTGCAGTTCGACGGGTGCGCCGTCGATGGCGATGGTGCCCTCGTCGGGGCGCTGCATCCCGTAGAGGATCTTCATCAGGGTGGACTTGCCCGCGCCGTTCTCGCCCACGAGGGCGTGCACGGTGCCGCGTCGCACGGTGATGTCGATGTCGTGGTTGGCGACGACTCCGGGGAACCGCTTGGTGATTCCGCGGAGTTGGACGGCGGCGTCCGCGACGTCACCGGCGGGGGCGCCCTTGGGTGGGCTGGCGGCTTTGATGGCGCACTCCTGAGGGGCGGGGGGTATAGGCGGGGGGCGCGCCCAGAGGCACGCCCCCCAGGGTCCGTCGGCGACAGGTCCTCGGCGACGGGGACCGGTTACTTGTAGGTGTCCGCGACCTTGATCTTGCCGTCGATGATCTTCTTCTTGGCCGTCTCGATCTTCGGCTTGATGTCGTCGATGAAGCCGCCGGAGTACGAGAGGCCGACACCGCCGCGCTTGAGGTCGTAGGACTGCACGCCGTGTTCGGACTTCTTGGTCTTGACGACGCTCTTGATGAAGTCGTAGACCGAGCCGTCCACGTTCTTGACCATGGAGGTCAGGATCGAGTTCTTGTACGCGGCCAGGCCCTTGTCGTAGTACTGGTCGCCGTCGACGCCGATCGACCAGGTGCCCTTCTTCTTGCCGGTCGCCTCGATGGCGCCCGCGCCGGAGCCACCGGCCGCGGAGAAGATCACGTCGACCTTGTTGGAGAGCATGCCCTCGGCGATGTCCTTGCCGCGGTCCGGCATGCCGAAGCCCTTGGGCGAACCGACCTGGACCCACTGGACGTCCAGGGAGGCCTTGGGGTTGGTGTCCTTCAGGCCCTGCTGGAAGCCGCCCGCGAACTTCTTGATCAGCGCGCTGTCGGTGCCGCCGATGAAGCCGACCTTGTTGGACTTGGTCTTGAGCCCGGCGGCGACCCCGGCGAGGTACGAGCCCTCGTGCTCGGCGGAGACCAGGCTGGCGACGTTCTTGGCGTCGACGACGGAGTCGACGATCGCGAAGTCGGTGCCGGGGTACTTCTTGGCGGCCTTGGTCAGCGAGGGGGTCCACGCGTAGCCGACGCCGACGACCGGGTTGTAGCCCGCCTCGGCGAGGCTGGCCAGCTTGTCGTAGCGGTCGGCGTCGGTGTCGCCGTCCTTCGCGGTCAGCTCCTTGCCCTTGACCTTGAAGTCCTTCAGGGCGCGGTCGTAGCCCTTGGCCGCGGAGTCGTTGAACGAGTGGTCGCCGCGGCCGCCGACGTCATAGGCGAGGCCGACGCCGGCGTTCTTGGTTTCCTCTTCGGAGCTGCTGCCGCAGGCGGTGACGGAAAATGCGAGAGCCGCGGTGGCAATGCCCGCGACAGCTATCGTGGATACCCGGCGCACGAGGGTCCCCTCTGAATCTCGAAGCGCCTCTCTGCGGCGCTGGCTCCGCCGCATCGTAACGCGCGTAGATCCCAGATAAAGGCCCCCTCCGAAGCCGTTATCGGATCGTCGCGAACCTCTCGTAACGGCCGGCTCTACAGAACGTTTCGTTCGAGCAAAGCCGCGGCGGTGAACAGCTCGACACCCACCTCGATGGCGCCCTCGTCCACGTCGAAGTCGCCGGCGTGGAGGTCGCGCCGGGTGGTGTCGCCGACCCTGCGCACACCGAGCCGGGCCATCGCGCCGGGCACCTTCTCCAGGTACCAGGAGAAGTCCTCGCCGCCGAGGCTCTGTTCGGTGTCCTCGACCGCGATCGAGCCGCGGCGGGCCACCATGGCGTCGCGCAGCAGTTCGGTGGAGGTCGCCTCGTTGACCACCGGCGGGACCCCGCGGATGTAGTTGATCTCCGACTTGGCGCGGTGGAGGGTCGCGACCTCGTCGATCGCGGCGTGCACCAGGTCCGGGGCGGCGCGCCAGGCGGGCAGGTCCAGGCAGCGGACCGTGGCGGACAGCTCGGCGTGCTGCGGGATGACGTTGCAGGCGTGGCCGGACTCGACCCGGCCCCAGGTGACGGCGAGCCCGGAGCGGGCGTCGACCCGGCGGGCCAGCAGCGCGGGCACCTCGGTGATCACCTTGGCGGTCGCGGTGACCAGGTCGGTGGTGAGGTGGGGGCGGGCGGTGTGGCCGCCGGGCCCGTCGAGGGAGATCTCCAGCCGGTCGCAGGCCGAGGTGATGGGGCCGGTGCGCAGCCCGATCCGGCCGACCTCGACCTTGGGGTCGCAGTGCAGGGCGAGGATCCGGCCGACGCCGTCCAGGGCGCCGCCCTCGATCGCGTCGGCGGCGCCGCCCGGCAGGACCTCCTCGGCGGGCTGGAACAGCAGCCGCACCGGGCGCCGCAGCCGTCCCTCGCGGGCCAGCTCGGCGAGGACCAGACCGGCGCCGAGGACCACGGTGGTGTGGACGTCGTGGCCGCAGGCGTGCGCGCGGTCGGCGACGGTCGAGCGGTACGGGACGGTCTTGGTGTCCGGGATGGGCAGGGCGTCGATGTCACCGCGCAGCGCGAGCGCCGGGGTCACCCCGTCCCAGGGGCCGATGTCACAGATGAGGCCGGTGCCGCTGGGCAGGACGCGGGGCGTGAGGCCCGCCTTCTCCAGCCGCGCCTTGAGGGCGGCGGTGGTGCGGAACTCGCAGTTGCCCAGCTCGGGGTGCATGTGCAAGTCCCGCCGGAAGGCGATCAGTTCGGCGCGCAGCTCATCGGGGAGCGCGCCGGGCAGGGCCGCGTCGGCGGAGGGTGTGGCATCGGTCTCATCGAGGGACATCAATTGCTTCACCCAATGAAGCGTAGAACGACCTTGGGGTGCGGCGAATGTCGATCAACAAAACTTCAACCCGTTCGGGGCGGGAAAGTACCCCGGCCGGTGCATGATCTCCCTAGTCAGGGGGTATAACAGAGCGTTTCTCGGCGAGCGTGTGATCCTTTCGTGAGAAGCGCCACATGGGGGACCCGTCTCACGACGCGGTCACCGGGGCGCCGGGCGCGGCCGGGGGCACGGCGGCCGGCGGGATCGTGGCCGACGGCTCCGGGCGGTCGGCGGCGCGGTCGGCGGGCGACGGCACCGAGCTGAGCCGGTGGACGTCCCGGGCGGTGCCGGTGACGCCCGACAGGAATCCCTGGGCGCGCGGGGACGCGTCGCTGGTCAGCCAGGCGGGGTCGACGTCGTACACGGCGACCTTCACGTCGGTGCCCGCGAGCGCCAGCGGCAGGGTGTGCACCACGGTGGACGGGAAGCTCACGATGGTGTGCCCGATGGGGCCGCGCCGCGCTATCAGCTCCAGCGGCAGATCCGGCCGTACGATCTCCAGCCCCACCTCGTGCGAGACCCGGCTGAGCTTCTCGGCACTCTCCCGGCGGTGGGCGAAGTAGCGGGTCGCGCCGTGGGCCTCGGCCAGCGAGCCGACCGCCTCCAGATAGCGCTCCAGGTCGACCACGCCGGTCTCGACCAGGGAGGTGCCGACCAGGTCGGTGCCGCGGGTGAGCCGGGGCGGGCCGAAGCGGGCCCGGGTCCACGCGAAGTCGTTGGCGGTGATGGTGACCCCGGGGGGCGGTTCGACCGGCATCGAGCTGAAGACCTCGACCCGGCGCTTCTGGCCCGGGGTGAGCTTGCGGCGCGCGGTGGCGGAGAACGGCGCGAACACCATGTCCCGCGCTCCGCGGCTGCTGCCGCGCCGGTGCCAGCGCACCAGGCGCTCCCCGTTGGCCAGCTGGGAGATGAACTCCATGGTGGCCGTGCCGTCGTCCACCACGACCAGGTCCTTGGCCCGGGTGAGGGTCAGCAGCAGCTGGACGTAGCGGGAGAACGGGTCCCCGATCACGATCCGGGCGGCCCGCCGCAGCGGTCCGCGCAGCCCGCCGATGGTCTTCAGGGGGGCGCCCGCCCCGCCCCGCGCGTCCTCCCAGCGCACCGCGATGCCCTCGTCGCGCGCCAGCTCGGCCATCCGGCGCAGCTGGCCGCGGGTCATCGGATCGTGCGGGGAGAGCACCACGACGGTGAGGTCGGCGGCCCGGCCGAGCGACGGCAGCGGGGACGGCTCGTCTCCGGGACCCGGCGGCCCCGGGGGCGCGGCCGGGTCCGGCCCCGCGGCGCGCAGCGCGTCCGTGTACGCCCACTCCAGCACGTTGAGGAGCTGGACCGGGCTTTCGACGAAGGCGAGGGTGGTGGCCGTCTTCGCGCCGTTCCCGGGCTCCGCCCCGTCCACAGACATGGCACCGTCCACAGTTGCACCGTCCACAGACATCACACCGTCCGAAGACATCACACCGTCCAAGGGCAGGGCCCGGAAGCGGCGGGTGTCCCCCGAGGAGTCGGGGGATTCCGCCGCTTCCGGGCGTGGGCCGGTCCGACCGGCCGGTGGAATCACGGAAGAGAGCTTCAGACCGCGACGGGCTCGCGGTCGTCGGCCTCGGCGTCGGCGACCACACCGGAGACCCGGCGCAGCTTCTTCATCGGGCCCAGCTCGCTCTCGTAGACCTTCTTGACGCCGTCGCCCAGCGACTCCTCGACCACGCGGATGTCACGCACCAGGCGGGCGAGACCCTGCGGCTCGACGGAGGCGGCCTGGTCCGAGCCCCACATGGCGCGGTCCAGGGTGATGTGGCGCTCGACAAACGCGGCACCGAGCGCGACGGCGGCCAGCGTGGTCTGCAGACCGGTCTCGTGGCCGGAGTAGCCGATCGGCACGTTGGGGTACTCGGCCTGCAGCGTGTTGATCACGCGCAGGTTCAGCTCCTCGGCCTTGGCCGGGTACGTGGAGGTGGCGTGGCACAGCAGGATGTTGTCGCTGCCGAGCACCTCCACCGCGTGGCGGATCTGCTTCGGGGTGGACATGCCCGTCGACAGGATGATCGTGCGGCCGGTCGCCCGCAGGGCGCGCAGCAGCTCGTCGTCGGTCAGCGAGGCGGAGGCCACCTTGTGCGCCGGGACGTCGAACTTCTCCAGGAAGGCGACGGCCTCGGTGTCCCACGGGGAGGCGAACCAGTCGATGCCGCGCTTCTTGCAGTGCTCGGAGATGGCGCGGTACTCGTCCTCGCCGAACTCCACGCGGTGGCGGTAGTCGATGTAGGTCATCCGGCCCCAGGGCGTGTCCCGCTCGATGTCCCACTGGTCACGCGGGGTGCAGATCTCCGGGGTTCGCTTCTGGAACTTGACCGCGTCACAGCCGGCCTCGGCGGCGGCGTCGATCAGCTTGAACGCGTTCTCCAGGTCGCCGTTGTGGTTGATGCCGATCTCACCGGTGACGTAGACCGGCTGGCCGGGTCCGGCGGTCTTCGCGCCGAGGGTGCGGAGGCGAGAGTTGGAGCTCACTTAAGACAGTTCCTTTCCGAGAATCCACGAGGCGATCTCGCGGATCGCGCCGTCTCCTCCGGGGGTGGAGGTGACCGCACGTGCAGCGCCGCGCACGACGTCGTGCGCACCTGCGACCGCCACGGGCCAGCCGACGAGGCCGAAACACGGGAGGTCGTTGACGTCGTTGCCGACGTAGAGCACGCGCTCCGGCGCGATGCCCTGCTCCTCGCACCACTGCTTCAGTGCGAGATCTTTGCGGTCGATGCCGTGGAGCACGGGGACCTGCAGCTTGCGGCCCCGTGCGGCGACGACCGGGTTCTTTTCCGTGGACAGGATCAGCAGCGCCAGCTCGGCGCGGCGCAGTGCGGCGATCCCGAGCCCGTCGCCGCGGTGCACGGAGACGAGTTCACGTCCTTCGGAATCGATCAGCACCCTGTCGTCGGTCTGGGTGCCGTCGAAGTCGAGTACCACCGCGTCGATGTCGTCGCGGGTGGGGAGGGCGCCCGGGCGCTCCGCGTCCAGCAGCGGGGCGAGGGCGCGGGCGCGGGCCAGGTCGTGCGGGTCGTCGACCTCCAGCACCCGGGCGGCGTCGGTGCGCACCAGCTCGGTGCGGCCGAAGAAGCGGTGCCCGGCCTCGCGGAAACCGCGCGCGTCCATGGCGTAGGCGGCGCCGGTCTCCAGGAAGTCCTGGGGGCGGTCCTGGCGGCGCGGGCGGTACGACTTGTCGTGGTTGACGCCGTCGCCGCCGTCCGCGGCCGGATCGTCGCCCTCGCGCCAGACGAAGCCGTGGAACGGGGCCACCGTCAGCGCGCTGTCCGCGCCCTGCTCGGCGACCGCGCCGGCCACCCCGTCGATGTCCTCGCGGACGATGAACGGGCTGGTGCACTGCACCAGGAGGACGACATCCACGGTGGTGCCGTGCATCGCCTCGTACGCGTCCATCGCGTGGATGACCGCGGCCTCGCTGGTGGCGGTGTCGCCCGCGATGTCGGTCGGCCGCTGGATGACCACGGCGCCCGCGCCGCGCGCCGCGGCGGCGATGCCCGCGTCGTCGGTGGAGACGGCCACGTCGGTCACCAGGCGGGCGGCCCGGCACTCCCCGACGGCGCGGGCGACCAGCGGCACACCGCCGACGGCGGCGAGGTTCTTGGCGGGCACGCCCTTCGACCCGCCGCGGGCGGGGATCACGGCGAGCACACAGGGGCTCGATGCGGGCATGGCGGCTCCTTCAGGGGATTCGGACAAGACGCTCACAGCTCCCCCATCCGCCGGATGACCGGGGCCACGCGCTGGACGCCATGCCGGTAGGCGCCGCGCGCCGCGTCCCGCATGGTGTTGCGTACGACCCGCCGCAATCCGCTGACCTCGGCCTCGTCCAGGGAGGCGGCGCCCGGGCGGGGCCGTCCGTCCGGCTCGAAGCCGTAGCGCTCGAGGATCCGCGGCAGATAGCCGGGCGCGGTGGCCGGGGTGTAGTAGGGGGCGAGCGCCGGGAGGGTTTCGGCGGCGGCCAGGGCGGAGACCTTGTCCCGGGCGGTGTCGAACGCGGTCTCGTACGACCCCTCGGCGGCCACGCCCTGGCGGGCGAGCCACTCCGGGTCGGGCTCGGGCCGGTATCCGGCGTCCAGCTCGTCCCACGAGGCCAGACAGCCGGAGCCGAGGAAGTGGTGGTTGCCCAGCGGCTCGCGGATCCCGAGGTCGGTGAGGATCGCGGTCGGGATGGAGCGGTGCAGGGACTCCAGGGCGGCCGTGGAGCTGATGGTGACCAGCAGGTCGGTGGTGTCCAGGACCTCGCCCATGTTCCCGTACGCGAGGCGGAAGTTGGGCGGCAGCCCGTCGCCGAACTTGGCGATCAGCTTCTGGTACGGCAGTTCCTCGATGTGCGTGGTGTGCTCGCCCGGCTTGGAGCGCAGCTTCACCACGACCTCGCGGTCCGGGTGGCGGCGGGCGTGATCGACGGCCCGGCGCAGCAGGTACGTACGGTCGGCGCGGTTGTCCGGCACGGACGGCTGGACGGCGAACACCACCGTGCCGCCGGGGTACCTACGCGCCTGCCGGGCCTTCTCGTCGTAGCGGGCGCCGCCCAGGAAGGGGAGCGCGCACTCGGTGACGCTGTCGCCGGAGGCGCCGACGCCCGTGTACACCTCGCGGAACCGGTCGGCGTCATGGCGCGAGTTGGCGAGCACCACGTCGGCGCCGTGCCGCAGCAGCAGCCCGTCGGCCAGCTTCTCGTAGACGACGCCCACATAGCCGGTGACGATCACCGGGCGGCGGGTGGCGCCCTGCCAGGCGTGGGCGAGGGCGTGCAGCATGGCCTGGACGCCGCCGCCCACCAGGGACAGCACGATCACGTCGTACTTCTCGCGGTCCATGGACCGGATGAACTCGATGCCCGTCACCTCGCGCAGCGAGTCCGTGCGCACCCCGACCTCGGCGAGCTGCCGGACGGTCGGCGTGGCGCGGCCGCGCAGCAGGTAGCCGTCCAGGCGTCGGCCTGAATCCGCTGAACCCGCTTCCTGGGAATCCGAGCTGTCGGGGACGAGGCGCTGCGCGGTGAGCGCGCCCCATTTCCACCGGGTGTCGGAGTCGGCGAGCACGGCTACTCGCACAGAGGATTTGATACGTGAGGGCACGTCGGAGACGCTAGGAAGGGATTTCGATTCACGGCCCAACGCAGGAGCAACAAAGGGTTAACAGCGCGTCGACGAATGGCGAATCGGCTGGCCGGAGCAGCGGGTTAACCGTTCCGACGTTCTTCGTTCACCTTCACGTACACCTACGGTCAAGACGAATGCCGCCCGGCGACCTAGCGTCACCCGCGTGGTTAAGCTCTCCGTCATCGTGCCGTTCTACAACGTGCAGACCTATGCCCCTGACACGCTCAGAAGTCTTCGTGCGAACGCACGCGAGGACTTCGAATTCATTCTCGTCGACGACCATGCGACCGACGGGACACCGGAGATCCTCGAGCGCGCCGAGCGCGAGCTTCCGGGGGCCGTCTACATCCGTCATGAGCAGAACGGCGGGCTCGCCACCGCGCGCAACACCGGTCTGGACGCGGCCACCGGCGAGTACATCACCTTTCTCGACGGCGACGACTGGCTCGCCCCCGGGTATTACGAGCAGCTGCTCGCCGCCATGGAGGACCTGGGGTGCGACTTCGTGCGCACCGACCACGTCCAGTGCACCGGCCGCAAGCGGTCGGTCCACCGGGTGCCGCACGGCCTGCGCGACCAGGTGATGAACCCGCGGGAGGTGATCCTCCCCGCCGACCGCTCCACCTCGGTCGACTACGCCTTCGCCTGGGCGGGCATGTACCACCGGCGGCTGGCCGACGAGGGGCTTCTCCACTTCACCCACGGGCTGCGCACCGCCGAGGACCGGCCCTGGATCTGGCGGCTGCACCGCGAGGCGCGCAGCTTCGCCGTCCTCGGCCTGCACGGCGTCTTCTACCGGCGCGGCGTCTCCTCCTCGCTCACCCAGATCGGCGATGTGCGGCAGCTCGACTTCATCCGCGCCTTCGACCAGGTCATCGAGGAAACGGCGCGGGACCGCGACGCGGACACCCTGCTCCCCAAGGCCGTGCGCACCTACTGCGCGATCATTTCCCACCATCTCGGAAACATCGAACGCTTCGAGCCGCAGGTGGCCCGCAAGCTCCGTTCGATGTCGGCGGCCGCGCTGAAGCGCATGCCCCAGGACGTACTGAAGGACGCGCTGGATTCCATGGACTACGAGCGTGCCGCCCGGCTGCGGCGGATGAAGCGCCGCGGCGCCGGTACGGAGGTGGCGGCCTGATGTCCGCGACCATGACGTACACCCCGCGCGGCGAACGCAAGCGCACCCAGATCTTCATGGCCTCCACCCTGTACGGGGCGGCCACCCTCGCCGCCGCGATCGACGCGGGCAGCGTCGGACCGGCCGACCGCCGTCTGCTGCTGGTCAGCAACAACGCCGCGACGCCGGAGACCACGCCCGCCGTCGACGACATGCCGGGCTTCGAGCGGCTGCGGCCGCGCTTCGACCGGGTGCTGTCCTGGAACGAGACGATCAGCCCCTTCCACCCCGGCGGCTGGTCCCCGCGCCAGGACGACGCCCCGCTGTGGGAGCGCCATCTGCGGCTGCTGTGGAACCTCGGCGAGGACGACATCGAGCTGATCCTGGAGTCCATCCAGGTCAGCCCCGCGATGGCGATCGCCCAGGTGTTCCAGGGCGCGCCCATCGACGTCTACGCCGACGGGCTGATGAGCTACGGCCCGACCCGTAACAAGCTCCACCCGCTGGTCGGCACCCGCATCCGCCGGCTGCTCCACCTCGACCTGGTGCCGGGGCTGAAGCCGCTGCTGCTCACCGAGTTCGACGTACCGGCCGAGGTGCTGCCGACCGAGACGTTCACCAAGGTGCTCGCCGAGATCGCCGAGGCCGCCCCGCGCACCGTCGCCTCCGCGACTGCTTCTTCGACTGAGCGTGTCGCCACCGGCACCGGGCCCGCCCTGATGCTCGGTCAGTACTTGTCCGCGCTGGACATCCTCACTCCGGAGGAGGAGGAAGAGCTGCATGTGCGGATGCTGCGGGGCGCGGTCGCGCTCGGCCACCGCACCGTCGTCTTCAAACCGCACCCCACCGCCCCGGCGCGCTGGTCGCGGATGCTGGAGAAGAAGGCCGCGGAACTGGGCGCGGAGCTGACCGTCATGGACACCCCGGTCCTCGCCGAGGTGCTGTACCAGCGCATGGAACCCGGCCTGGTCATCGGCTGCTTCTCCACCGCGCTGCTCACCGCGAGCGTCTTCTACGGACTGCCGGTGGCCCGCATCGGCACCGATGTGCTGCTGGAGCGGCTGACCCCGTACCAGAACAGCAACCGGGTGCCCGTCACCATCGTGGACGCGCTGCTGCCGGACCTGGAGGACCACAAGGCGGTGTCCGCCGGTACGGGTGCCGGTCCGGTGGACGAGCGGTCGGGACAGAAGCTGAACGGGCTCGTCTCCGCCGTCGGCTTCTGCATGCAGGCGAAGATCTACCCCGGTCTGCGGCCCGCCGCGGAGCGCTATCTCGCCGCCCATCTGGACGCCCACACCTGGCGCTACTTCAAGCGCCGCCGGCTGACCGCGCTCGCCCTGCCCGGGGCCGTCCCGTCCCAGCTCGGCTTCATCCCGCGCAACGAGACGGTGCGGCGGGTCGCGCGCCGCGCCCGGGCGCTGAAGAAGGCGGCGCTGAAGAAGACCGCCACCAGCTGACCCATCCGACTGCTCGTCTTACCAGAAGGAGCCACGGCGTGACCGCCGACCACGGGGTAAGCCACATACGCACCGGCGCCTCGGGGGTGGCGTCATGACCGCGGGCGCGGGCGCGCCGCCCGCCCCCGAAGCGGGCCCGATAGCCCCGGCCCCCGTCTCGGTCCCGTCCCAGCGCGAACCGGGGCTGGGGCCGGGGCAGCCCGAGCCGGGGCAGGGACCGGGACAGCCGGCCCCGGGCCGCAAGGGGCAGCCGGTGCGGCTGCGCGCCCTGGACGGGCTGCGGCTGCTGGCCGCGCTCATGGTCGCCGCGTACCACTACGGCGGCCGCGACGGCGAGATAGCCCAGGCGTGGGGCACCTCCCCGCGCCACATCTTCCCCACCGCCTCGTCGTACTTCGCGTACGGCTGCCTGGGCGTCCAGATCTTCTTCGTGATCAGCGGCTTCGTCATCTGCATGAGCGGCTGGGGACGCCCGCTGCGCTCCTTCTTCGCCTCCCGCGTCTCCCGGCTCTTCCCCGCCTACTGGGCCGCGATCCTGCTGATCACCGTCGTCTTCGCGCTGCCCTGGGTGGCGTTCGAGACGGTCTCGCCCAGCGACACCCTGCTCAACCTGACCATGCTCCAGCAACCGCTGGGCGCCGACCGGGTCCTGGGCGTGTGCTGGACCCTCTGGGCCGAGCTGCGCTTCTACGCCCTCTTCGCGCTGTTCGTCGTCCTGCCGGGCGCCAGCCGACAGCGCGTGGTCCTCTTCTGCGCGGTGTGGACCCTGGCCGCCGCGATCACCGACGCGGCGAACCAGCCCCTGCTGGACCTCGTCCTGATGCCGAACTACGCCCCGTACTTCATCGGCGGCATCGGCCTCTACCTGATCCACCGCTACGGCCACGACGCCACGGCCTGGGGCATCGTCGCTCTCAGCTTCCTCATCGGCCAGCACTACGCGGTCTCCGAGCTGTGGCACCGCCCCAACCCGGACTTCTTCTCCTACCGCTCCGCCTTCGGCATCGTCGCGATCGTCGCCTTCGGCTACCTCGCCGTCGCCCTGGTCGCCCTCGGCAAGCTCCAGTGGGCCAACTGGCGCTGGCTGACGGTCGCGGGCGCGCTGACGTACCCGTTCTACCTGGTCCACGAGCACCTGGGCTGGGTCGTCGTCGGCTACCTCCACCGCACCCTCGGCCTCCCCTCGTACGCCACCTTCGCCCTGACCATCCTGCTGATGCTGACCCTTGCGTGGCTGCTCTACCGCTTCGTGGAACAGCGCCTCACCCCGGTGCTGAAACGCTCCCTCTCGGCGGCCCGGGTGCGCTGAAAATACTTCGCTTCAGGGCCCGGCGGTCCCTACCGTCACCCCCATGAAGCTGCTCTCCGTGAACGTCGGCACGCCCCGGCCCAACCCGTGGAAGGGCCTCAGCGCCACGGGCATCGACAAACGCCCCGTCGACGGCCCGGTCACCGTCACCGCCCCCGGCCCCAAAGGCACGGGGGCGGTCGGCCTCGACGGCGACCGGGCGTACGACGTGAAACACCACGGCGGCCCCGACCAGGCCGTCTACGCCTACGCCCGCGAGGACCTCGACGGCTGGGAAGCCGAGCTGGGCAGGCCCCTGAAGAACGGCGTCTTCGGCGAGAACCTCACCACCCTCGGCCTGGACGTCAACGGCGCACTGATCGGCGAGCGCTGGCACATCGGCCCCGAAGTGGTCCTGGAGGTCTCCTGCCCCCGGATTCCCTGCGCGACCTTCCAGGGCTGGCTGGAGCGCGACGGCTGGATCAAACGCTTCACCGAAGCCGCGCTGCCGGGCGCCTACCTGCGCGTCATAGTCCCCGGCGCCATCACTCCCGGCGACCCGATCGAGGTCGCCCGCCGCCCCACCCACGACATCACCATCGCCCTGGCCTTCCGCGCCCTGACCCGCGAAGCCACCCTGCTCCCCCGCCTCCTGGCCGCCGACGCCCTGCCGGAGGAGACCAAGACCCTGATCCGCAAGCGCACGGAGGATTCATGACCAGCAGGTTCACCGAGTTGGTCGTCGACTGCCACGATCCGGAGCGCCTCGCGGCCTTCTGGTGCGCGGTCCTGGACTTCACCGTGATCGAACGGAGCGAGAGCGACGTCGAGATCGGCTCCTGGGAGCCGACCGTCGAAAAGGTCCGGGACCGGCAGATGCCACCCACCCTGCTGTTCATCCGGGTGCCCGAGGGCAAGACCGTGAAGAACCGGCTCCACCTGGACGTCAGCCCGATCGACGGCAGTACCGACGACGAGGTGACCAGGCTGCTCGGCCTCGGCGCCACCAAGGTGGACGTGGGCCAGGGCCCCGGCCGCAGCTGGGTGGTCCTGGCCGACCCCGAGGGCAACGAATTCTGCGTCCTGCGCACCCTGGAACCACCCCATTAGCCTCGCCGTTTCGGTTGGGGTGATGAGACGTCGCTGTTCGTCCGCTGTCGCGTGGGCGGCCGGGGGTTTGCCCAAACAACCCACTCATTCATCAACCGCCCCTGGGGGCAGCGGTACAGTTCTGGTGATCCATGCGAACAGACGTGCGGCCCGCCGACCCGCTGCCCGAGCGTCAGTGAGGGCACGCCGGCCGCCCCAGGGGAAGACGTGATGCAGTGACGGAATCATCCTTGGCCATGTGCGTGCCGTCGGATCACTTCGGCCTTACGTGTGTGCGTGATGTCTCGCCGGACGAGGTGCTGGCCCGCTTGAGCGTCACGGATCAGGCACCGTACCCGCTCTACACCCCTGGCGAGGCTGTCCGGCGCTTGGGATTCGGCCACGAGAACCCCGCGGCACGTATCTGCCAGGCCGGTCAGTGGACCTTCCTTCTCGACGTCGACGCCCACGGTTTGCTGCTCCAGACCCCGGTGCTCACGCGCCTGTCGGTGGGGACCGAGGCAGTTTCGGTCTGGCATGTGATGGATGGTACGACCCGCATCGCTCATGCGATCGACAGGCAGCTCATGGCTCACTACGACGATGACGCTGTGCATCTCACGACGGGCGCAGATCCCTCACGTGTCAACCATGCCCTGGAGGAAGCCGGGTTCTTCCCAGCCGACGATGAATTCGACGATGACTGGTCACCGCCAGCGATGGCTCTGGTTGCGGTGGAGCGGGAGTTCGGCCTCACACTGTCGTCCGGGACCGCAGAGAGTCCCCTGCCGACGGTCAGCCTCCATCACCTGCGAAGCTGACCGTCGAAGTCGAATGGCCCATGCCAGAGGGTCAGAAGGTGATGGCCAGCCAGAACGGGTCACTGTCTGCGAGTCGCTCGCTGACCACGAAGCCGCCGTAGGTCGATCCCAGGTCTGAGTTGAGTGCTCCGGGTATGTGCCCACGGACGCATTTTTCAGTGCCGGTAACGATGCCGACCGTCGTGACGGTGGGCCAGTCCACGGCGAGGTCGCCGCTGGTGCCCGCGCGCACGGCGGTCACTTGGGCGCAGTCCTTGCCGTGGGTGATGCCGTTGAGGGCGCCGGTTTCGTACGTTCCAGCGAAGGGGAATTCGTCGCAGGTGTCACTTTGCACGTTCGGGTCCGGTGTGAATTTAGTGCTTCCGCAAATGATGTTCCGGTTCGCTCTCCGTTGGCTATCACCCTGCAGCCGGTGGAGGGGCTGGCCGGTGCCTCGGAGTCCCCAGTGGCCGGAGAGGTTGTGCTGGGCCCACTCGATCATGTCGGCGGACGAGCCGTACTTGGAGCGCGGGAGTTTGAGGGTCGGTGTATACCAGGGCACCACACAGCCGCCGGTGTTGGTGACGGCGTACTGGTCGTCGCAGCGGACTTCTACGCCGCCCCAGGTAATGGGGGGCAGGAGATCGATGGCGTCGGGGGAGCCGATGGAGAGCTGATAGTCGACGTCTATGTACTGGTAGCCGCTGGTTGGCTGCTGTGCGACGAATGTGGAAGTCGACGTCAGGTTCTGGCTGTCGGCGATAGGCGTCCTGGCCCACGGCTTGGTGCTTGAAGGAGCGCATGGAGCCGTACAGTTCGTGGTCCACGACACGCCCAGGCCGGCGGGCAGAGTGCCAGTGTGGGAGAGCATCGTGATCTGATCGGTCTCCGTCCACTGCAGACTGTTCACCTTCAGGTCCAGCTGCTGCGCAGTGGCGAACAGAGCGGTGGCTTTGACCTGATTGTTGCTGTCGCGGTAGGTGTACTGCACGTTCGGGTCGATCTGACACTGCATGGTGCGCGTGGCGTACCAGTAGCCGTCCTCATCCCCCGTGCACTCGTTGACCGGCAGCGGAGCAGCCGACACCCCGGACGCAGACCCCGCAGATGCCGCCGCAGCACGGAGCGCAGCCTTCCCCTCCGCGGGCGAGAGCCGCGTCAGACATCCGTACGCACGCTTCACACCTCCGGCACGTCTGGCTCGTGCTGCGGCAGCTGCGCAGTCTTCTTCGGTGGGGCCGGACCGTTTGCCGCTGATGTCCAGGCGCTCCTTGTCCACGGAGGTGGATGCGGAGGCGGGGGCGGAAGCCGCTATCGGTCGTTCGTCGCGGGTGGGGGTGGCGGAGACAGCGGGCTGGACTGCCGCACCTGTGAGAAGTGCGGCTGCAGCAAGGCCGGGCAAGAGGATGCGTCTTATCACAAAGTACCTTTCGAGCAGCACGACATGGCCACCGGCGGATCCGGCGGCTCTTTGGTGCGGGAGGTTCACGGCACGCTCGCAGCTCAGCAACGGCATGGGCAAGCCGTTTCCAAAGGCTCAAAGACTCATCTGTTCTGTGCCCGAAACCACGCGCGGCTTAGGGAAGGTGAGGATTCTGCTCTGAGATGCTGTGGTTTTCGCTGCCCAGGCGCATTCGGCAAGGGCAATTCCAGTCGTTCAATCGACCAGGGGCGGCAAGTGGGCTAGGCCACAGCTGATTGGGTCGGCCCTACGATGAAGGCTGGCCCCTGCCCCTTGCGCGCGGCTATCGGCGCGCGCAAGGGGCAGGGGCCAGCCGGCGCTTTCACTGAAGGCCCACCCCGGTCAGGGGGCCCATGCCGCAGGGAACGGTAGACACTGGACCATCAGGCGGCCAGACCGGGCTCCAGCGAGGCCGCCGCGGCCGGCCCGAGCCACACGAGCTGCGCGGTGACCCCACCCCGGGAGAACCACACCTCCGCCCGCTCGAGCGAGGTAAGCACCAACCGCTGCCCCGACGCGATGACTTCGGTGTGCCCACCGTCGTAGGCCATGCCCCACGCGGCGATCTCCACGTCCGCCTCGTCGGTGCCCTCGTACGGGTGGATGCGGGCCACGGCGAAGAGGCGGGGCGCGGTGGCGAGGGCGAGGGCGCGGAGTTCCTTGCCGAGGTCGAACGGCTCGGGGGTGGCTTCCTGCGGGGGTACGGCGGTCATGACATGTCTCCTTACCAAGAAGCGCAGTTGGCCAGGACCGGCCATGCGTGGTCGGCGGCCACCGTCGCGCTGAAGTGGTCTGGCTCACAGCATAGAGCAGCGACTAGAAGGGTTTCTATAATCCATTAGATGATCTTCTAGTTGGCCCTGGAGGATTTTCGCGACACACTGTGCCCAGGCGCGAGAAGGAGAAGCCGGATGCCACCAAGGGACGCATTGACCGTCCGCCAGCGCCGTTTGGGAATCGAGCTAAGGAAGTTGCGCGAACGCGCAGGGCTGACGTCCACCGCGGCAGCGGTGCTCAACGGCGTCAACCAGGCGCGGATCAGCAACCTTGAGGCCGGACGATACGCAGTGAGCGCCGAGCGCGTGCGGACACTCGCGCGCAGCTACGACGCCGCCGATCAAGCCCTGATCAACGCCCTGGCCGCCATGGCTGGACGACGAGACCGTCACTGGTGGGAGGAATACCGCGAAGTCCTGCCCACGGTCATGCTCGACATCGCCGAATTGGAGCAGGAAGCCGCGGGATTGCGCGTCGCCCTGGCAGTCCACATGCCCGGACTGCTCCAGACCGTGGACCACGCCCGTGCCCTCTACCGCGAAACTGTCCCGGCCCTCGAACCGTACGAGGTGGAGCACCGGGTCGCCTTCCGCGTCCGCAGGCAGGGAATCCTCCACGGCGAGCGGCCGATGCCGTACAAGGTCATCCTTCACGAGGCCGCCCTGCGCTTGGGCTGCGGCGGACCGAAGGTCGCCAGGGCGCAGTTGGAGCACCTGATGGAAATGAGCGAGCGCGACAACATCACCGTGCACGTGATTCCCTTCGGCAGCGGACCGTTCCCCGGCTCAGGCCAGCCGATCGATTACGTATACGGCGCTGTGCCCCAGCTCGATACGGTCACGTTGGATACCGATCACGGCTGCGAGTTCCTGGACGCAGAAGCGCAGCTGGTGAAGTACCGGTCCGTTCTGGACCGGCTGGAGGAAACCGCGCTTGATCCGCCCGCGTCACGGGACTTGATGCACCGCGTCGCGCTCGACACTTGAGAGGAAGCCCACGTGTCCGAACGTCACTGGCGAAAGTCGTCCTACAGCGTGGAGGGGTCCAACTGCCTGTACGTCCGCGTGGGCGAGCGTGACGCCATAGTGCTCCAGGAGAGCGAACACCCCGAGACCACGCTCTCCACCACGCGCACACCCCTGAGAGCCTTCATACGCGCCGCCAAGGCAGGTCAGTTCGACCACGTCGCCGACCTCTGATCGCTGCGGCCTTCGAGGCAGTGTGGCGACGCGCCACCCCGCACGAGGAGTTCAAGGTCGATGACCACAGCAGTACGTGAGGCATTGAGGCAGGCTCGGAGCTCGACGGTGCATCTGGAGATGCGGGATATCTACACGCCCGACGACCCGGATTTCGCCGACTGGCGCGCCGGCGTCCGCTTCGACCCCGCCGAACGGTGGCGGAGCTGGTTCGATCTCGTCGTGTCGACCGTTTCGCGTGGTGTTCGGATGCGGCGTGCCCGTATCGTCTCGGAGCCCGTCAGCGAGTACATCAAGTTCGAGTACGACGTGACGGCAAGCCATAACATCGCCGCCGGTGAAGAAGTGCGCTGGCTGCCTCGGAGGCGCGCGGCCGACCTCGCGCTTCCGGGCGCGGACTGCTGGCTGATCGATCAGGAGATCGTCATCTTCAACCACTTCGACGGCAATGGGAACTGGGATCCCGCCACAGGCATGGAGGTACGGACCGATCCGGACACGGCAGGGATGGTCGCCTCAGCGTTCGAATCCATTTGGGAACGGGCAGTACCGCACTCGGCGTATCGCCCCTGGTGAACCACCCTTACCCAAGCGGCCTGGTGGCGATTTCCTGTTCTGGAAACGAGAACTTCTTGCGGGCGAGCACTGATTCTCGCGAGCATCGGTGCTCGACACGGCACACCAGGGAGGGGACTCATGAAGGTATCGAAGCTCGTGAGTACGTGCGACATCAAGGACTGTCCGACCATCTACGCCACCGACCGGGATACCCTCCTCGTGCAAGGCGAGGTGCCCACCGACCACGGGCTGAACATTCCCGCGCACGAAGGGATCGTGGAGATCCCCACACAACTGATCCTCGACCTCATCCGGAAGGGCCTTCGTGACAACCTCGTCTAAGAGCCTCGGCGAGCTGTTCGACACCTTCGAACGGGAGGCGTTCCGGCTGGAGACGCTGGACGACTACGGCGGGTCGGGCAACACGGGCGCGTACGGAAGGTTCCTGGCGGGAGATCCCCGGCCGGAGGGCTACAACGCCGAATGGGTGGCGGAGCTTCGCTCGCACACCGGCCGGGGAAAGCGCGTCTACCGGGTGCACATCCTTTCGCGACCGCTCACGCCCTACCTCCGTTTCGAACTCGGCTGGGGCTACCGTACGAACCAGACCGGCGGTGAGGAATTCTTCATCCTCGACACCACCGACAAGCCCAACCCCCTCGAAGGCGTAGGAGACTTCTGGCTCTTCGACGCCCAGACCCCGGTCACCATGTCCTACGACGCCTCGGGGGCCGTCACCGGGCGTGAAACGCTGTCCGATGAGCGGGCGGCAGAGTTCATCGGCTACCGGGATACGGCCCTCGCTCACGCGGAGCCGTTCTCTCAATGGTGGTCGAAACACGGCGAGTGAATAGAGGCGAACTGGGAGCGGCACTGCGGGCGCTTCGGCTGGCATCCGGAAAGGAAGCCAAAGCCGTCGCCCGCAGCGCTGTTATGTCCACCAGCAAGCTGAGCAAGATTGAGACCGGGAAAGTCGCGCCATCCGTGGTGGATGTCGAAAGCATCCTGGCGGCACTCGGCGTCTCCGACGAGGTCAAAGCCGAGTACCTCGACGTCGTGCGGGTGGCAGCGACCGAGACCACGGCGTGGCGACTCGTACGCCGACTGGGAGTGCACAAAGCACAACAGCAGACCAGGGTGCTTGAAGCACGCATGACACTACTGCAACTTTTCCAACCCGCCCTGGTGCCCGGCCTGTTGCAGACTCCCGAGTACATCCGCGCCGTACTTGCTCGCCATGACCTAAGCGAAGAGACACTGACGCGTACCATCACAGCCCGCTTGGATCGCCAGCAGATTCTGTATGACGACTCCAAGAGCCTGCGTTTCGTCATCACCGAGAACGTGCTGCGCTGGCGCATCGTATCGTCCTCCAGGATGGCTGAGCAGATGGATAGGCTCATCTCGCTGTCACGGCTGCCTCATATCGATATCCGCGTCGTACCTTTCACCGCCAAGCAAGCCGATATAGCGAACCATGCGTTCGTCATCCGAGACGGCAGGACCGTGACCGTTGAGGCCATCCACGCCGAACTTGTGGTGACGGATCCGAGAGACGTTTCTCAGTACGTCAGTAAGTTCGAGGGATTCGCGTCCACGGCTCTCAGCGGCGACGGCATGCGGAGAATGGTCGGGAGCGTGCGAGACGACTTCTTGCATGAACAGGAAACAGACTAGAGACCCTTCCGAGGTGCCCATGGATTGAGCCCAGCCCACATCGGCCGGGAGTGCTATGAAAATCACCGAGGAACATATCGACGCCATGCGTTCCGCGCGCCACCGGGCGGCTGGAGCAGACGCAAGGGCAGTCGCCGAATTACTGCGGGAGGCGCTGGGGCGCCTCGGCTTCACTCCCGACGTAGCCGTACCCCACGGCGCAAAAACCGAGGACCTGTTCTGGCCCGTCCTGCGGGGCGAGGTGACGGTCTCGGGGCACCCCATGGTCGCTCTCGGCCGCATTCCGCTCGACAGCGCGAACCGCCTCGCGGAAATCCTCATGCGCGCCGCATTGGAGGAGCAGACCAAGAGGGCCGCCGCGGGCTGAGCGGCGGCCCCTTTCACACCCCCGTCCCGGCTGGACCGGAGCCCTGGCAGGTCGAGCCCAGCGCGGAACGGGTGCACGTGCACGACGGCGCGAGGAAGGCCCCGCGCTGACAGCACCGAAGGGAATCATCCCGATGCGCTTACGCGGATTCAAGGCCGCTGTCCTCCGACAGGACCCCGAGGACGACGGACCGACCGAGGGCGGGCAACAGGGCGGCTGTGGTGATGGTGACGGCTGTGGTCGTCAGTAGCGGGTGAGACAGGGCGGTCCCCGCTTCGGGTGGGGACCGCTCGCCACTGAGAGAGCGAGCACATGCACCACCACGGCTACACCTGGCTCGGATCCGCACACGAATTACTCAAGGACGGCCCCCGACGCCCACCGCGCCCGGAATTCAGATCCAGCAAGGTCGTCCCCCTGGAACTGGCCAACTGGCTGCTGAAGCCCGCATCCTTCATCCAGGGAACGTGGACCGATCCAAGCCAGGCGGCGGAATGGTTCGGTGCGCAAGCGCGGGACGCCGCCGCGTGGTTCGTCTCGGAACACGACCGCGACGCGGTAGGCCGAGCCGTCAGTCGGGTCACCAGTGGCGAGGACCTGGTCGGCGGCTGGTATCTCACGGGTCGGAGATTTCTGTCCGTATGCCTGATCGCGTGCAGCCCGCACCGCATGCGACCTGAGATCCCGTGACCCCAGACGTGACCGCCGTTAGCCGGGTGTTAGCGGCGCGGCAGCCTTGCGACAGCGGCCCCGACCAGAGTGGGTGACGTACCGAGGAGACAACGACTCCGACTACCCCTGGGGGGGACCTGAAATGAGCACCGACACCACCATCCGCGCCGCCCGCCGCCGCACCCTTCGCGTCGCCGTCGCCGCCCTGACCGTAGCCGCCGGCCTCAGCCTGACCGCCTGCTCCGGCTCGGGCGACACCGGCGACACCGGCGCGAAGTCCGCGGCCACCGCCGAGTCCAGTGGCAAGGGCGCCTCCGCCGGGGCGCAGGGCTCCGACATCAGAGTCGAGGCGGGCTCGAACGTCCAGCGCTGCCACACCTCCGGCCTGAAGGCGGCGTTCGCCACGGGCGAGGACGCGACCCCGGACCCGAACGCGGACGGCCCGACGACCACCAGCATCGTGCTGACCAACAAGGGCAGCCGCACCTGCAAGATCGGCGGCTTCCCGGGCGTGGACCTCAGGTCCGAGAACGGCGGTCAGAGCTGGTCGCTCCAGCGCTCGTCGGCCAAGTACGGCTCGATCACCCTGGCGCCCGGTGACAGCACCGACTTCACGATCAACCTCGCCCTGGCCGGGGAGGACGAGGAGAACGCCTGGATGCCCGCCTCCGTGGCCCTCACCCCGCCGAACGAGACCTCCGCGCTGACCCTGAAGTGGCCCTGGGGCCCGCTCGTCGACCAGACCGGCGCCACCCACCCGGCCACCTTCGTCAACCCCATCGGCTGATCTCGGTGTGACCGGCGCCGCCTCACGAGCCCCACCAGCACCCGGCTGCGCCGCCGGGTGCTGGTGGGCGGCGCGTACGCGGGGTGTGTGGTGCTGCTCGCCTGGTTCGGGGTCGTGGCCGGGCTCGGGCCGCTGTACTGGCCCGGACTGTGCGTGGTCGCGGGGCAGTTGGGGTGGCAGGCACGGCGGGCCGACCCCGCGGATGCCGGGGCCTGCGGGCGGGCGTTCGGCACCAATCCCCTGTGCGGACTGCTCATCCTCGTGGCCAAGCTCGCCGGGCGGATCGGTACCCTCGGCTGAGGGACACCGATCCTGGAGGTGCTGGTGGGACTGCGGGAACGGATCTCGGCGGAACTCACGGCGACCATGCACGGCGGGGATCTCAAGCTGGAGCGGTACGCGGGGCCGCCCGGTGATCCCGGGCTGTTCGGGATCGCGCCGGGGGATCCGGTGTGGCGGGTGCACGGGCATGCCACCGGGATGCTCACCGGCGGGTTCGCCGCGCTCATGCTCCAGTCGCTGCATCCGCTGGCCATGGCGGGCGTCGACCAGCACTCCGACTTCCGCGCCGATCCGGTCGGGCGGCTGAACGGAACCGTACGGTTCATCACCACGACCACCTTCGGCTCCTCGGCCGCCGCCCGCGAGGTGATCGACCTCGTCCGGCGGATCCACACCCGGGTGCACGGCACCGCCCCCGACGGCCGGCCGTACCGCGCGGACGACCCCGACCTGCTCACCTGGGTGCACACCGCCGAGGTACGCAGCTTCCTCGCCGGCCACCAGGCCTACGCGCCCCGGTCGCTCCGGCTGACCCCTGCCGAGTGCGACGCCTACTACCGCCAGGCCGCCCCCGTGGCCGAGGCGCTGGGCGCGCGGAACGTACCGCGCACGTCCCTCGAAGCCGAGCGCTACCTGGCCCGCCTCCGCCCCCAACTCCACGCCACTGCTGCCGCGCTGGACTCGGTGCTGTTCCTCCGCCGCTTCGGACGCACACGACGGGAGCGGCTGGTCGTCGGCCTGCTCATGAACGCCTCGGTCGGGCTCCTCCCCGACTGGGCCCGCGCCGAACTCGGCATCCACCGCCCGGCCCCCGTCCGCACCGCCTGGGACCGGCCCCTGGCGACGGCCGTCGGACGCACCCTCGAATGGGGGCTCGGACCCTCCCGGATCCAGGCCGCCGCCCGGGCGCGGCTAGCGCACCACGCGGTGGCGGAGATAGACGACCCCTGAGCTGAAGGTGCGGGTCTCGACGAGTTCGAGGTCCACCCGGCGCTCGTGCCGGGGGAAGTACGGAATGCCACCACCGACCAGCACGGGGTAGACCATGGCCCGGTACTCGTCGATCAGACCCGACACGGCCGCCTCGGCGGCGAGGGTCGCGCCACCGATCGCGATATCGCCCTCCCCCGGCTCGGCCCGCAACCGCTCGATCTCCTCCGCCGGCCCGCCGGAAGCCAGGCGGGCATGGCCCTGCACCGCCGACAGCGTGGTGGAGAACACCACCTTCGGGAGCGGCTTCCAGAGCGCGGTCCACTCGAGCATGGCGTCGTCGAGCGAGGGGTCCTGATCGGCGGTCTCCCAGTACAGCATCGTCTCGTACAGCCGTCGCCCCAGCAGGTGGACGCCGACCTCCCGGATCTCGTCGATCCAGAAGCGAAAGACGTCCTCGTCCGGCGCCGTCCAGTCGAAGCCGCCGTCCGGCCCGACGATGTAGCCATCGAGGGAGACGCCCATCGAATAGGTCACGTTGCGCATCAGAAGTCCTCCTCCGTGACAGGTTCGACAGTAGGACCGCCGAACACCGCGAAACTCATCGCGGAGCATTCCTCGGGGGACGAGAAGGCCGGCTACGCACCGAACCCCCCGCCAGGGCCTTTCGGCCCGGGCGAGGGGGGGGCGGGGCGGCGGTCGGGTTACCAGATGATGGCGTCGTCCAGGTCCTGCTGCCAGTACGAGACCTTGATGGAGTCGTCGATGTAGACGCCCTTGGCGGGCAGGGACGGGTGGGCGGCCGAGGAGAGGCTGTCGCCGTTGCGGTCCGAGAAGTAGACGGCGAGGGACTTCGCGGTGTAGCCGTTCGAGCCGCTGCCGTCGGCGGCGGACAGGTTCACGGAGGCGTAGCCGGACTTGCCCGGGGCGAGCGTGACGACGGCCTGCGGCTTCGACGCCTCGATGACCGGCGGCACCGACTGGGCCTCTTCGAACTGGACGGCCGGGTAGCCGTAGAGGTAGCAGGGCGAGCTGCCGGTGTTGGTGACCGTGAGCAGCATGTGGTTGAGGGGGCGGGCCAGGGGAGCCGCGGTCGTCTTGGTGTTGGAGCCCTGGCAGGTGACGGCGGCCCGGTTCGTGCCGGCCTTGCTGTTCGCCGACACCGCGGACGCGTTCGCGACCGGCTTCGAACCGGCGAAGGACTTCGCGTCCTCGTGGGAGGAGACCGACGCACCCTCGGCACGGGCGCCCGATCCGTCGCTGAACGCGGTCAGGGAGAGGGTGGCGACCGCGGCGGTCGCGGCGACGGCCAAAAGGCGGGTGCGGGAGAGGCGGGTGCCGGACATGTGAGGGAGTCCCTTCGGCGGTGCGGTGGATGTGCTGCTTGGATGACCTGAGCTTGTGGGGCCATCTGTCCCAACCGCCACAAATTCCGGGCAGGTTGGAACGCTGGAACGCCGAAACGGGCTTTTACCAGGGGGAACGTAAAGCGCCTGGAACGCGGAGATGGGACGCGTCGGGCCAGCGGGGAAGGGGAGGGAACGGTGTCAGGGGTGACAGGGGCCACCGAGGCGAGCGGGGCGGCCGGGGACGCGGAGGCGTTCGCGGAACTGCTGCGGGGGCTCAAGGAACAGTCGAAGCTGAGCTACGGGACGCTCGCCAAGCGGCTGCACATGAGCAGGTCGACACTGCACCGCTACTGCAACGGCAGCGCGGTGCCGGCCGACTACGCGCCGGTCGAACGGCTCGCCCGGGTGTGCCGGGCGACCCCCGAGGAACTGGTCGAGCTGCACCGGCGGTGGATTCTGGCGGATGCGGCGCGAAGACGTAAGGGGCCGGGGCCGAATGACGTGATACGCGGCGCCGGGGCCGAGGCCGAGGAGCCCAAGGGGGCACCGGCGCCTGAATTAGCCCCCGGCGCCGAGGCCCGCCCTGCCGATTCGGGTGGGACGGAACCGGCGGCCGTGGGCGGTGAACTCCACGCATCCGGCGGACGTGACGAACCCGTCGTCGGCGGCACGGTCCCGTCCGCCACCGTGCGGCCCCGTCGGCGCCGCACCGCGCTCGTGGCCTCCGTCGCCGCGGCCGCCGTCCTGGGCGCCGTCGCGCTCGCCGTGAGCCTGCCGTCCTCCGGCGGCGCCGGGAGCGACGGCGGCCACCGGAAGGCCGCCGGGGACACCACCCCGGTGACCGGCGCCCACTCCGCCACGCCTACGGCCCCCCACACCGGCCGGGCGAACGACAAGCGGCCCTCCGCGTCGGCCTCCCCATCCCCGTCCCGGAGCGCGAAGACCGGCACGCCCTCCGCCCCGCCATCGGAGGCCGCCGCCCACGACGGCGGCGGCGCCGCCGAGCGGGGCATCGGCGGCGTACCGCTCAACGTCGGCACCCGCCCTTACGTCTACGACAGCCCGTGCAGCCAGCACTTCCTCGTCAACAGGGAACCCGAACAGGTCGGCCCGCCCGCCGCCGAGCGGGACGCACCCCGCTGGGCCGCCGCGAACGGGGCGGTCTCCTCGGGGGAGCAGCGCGTCGCCCTCACGGTGCAGGGCACCGGGAAGGACACCGTCGTCCTGGAGGCGCTGCACGTACGCGTCGTCACGAAGAACGCCCCGCTCGCCTGGAACGACTACTCGATGGGCGTCGGCTGCGGCGGCGGCGTGGACACCAAGTCGTTCGACATCGACCTCGACAACGGCAGCCCCACCGTCACCGTCAAGAACGGCCAGCGCGACTTCCCGTACAAGGTCAGCGAGTCCGACCCGGAGGTCTTCTACATCACCGCCCGCACCAAGGCGCACGACGTCCGCTGGGACCTCGCCCTGGACTGGTCCAGCGGCAACCGCCGCGGCACCGTCCACATCGACAACAGCGGCGCCCCGTTCCGCACCAGCGCCAACGTCGGCCGCCCCGGCTACGACTACCCGCTGGGCGGCACGGAGTGGATCGATCGGGCCGAGTAAAGACCAGGCTGTCAGATCCACGCCGGGGCGTCGGTGCCCCACCGGCCGGGCGGGCGGGCCCAGTCGCGGGGAGCGCCGTCGTACGCGATCGGCGGGAGGGCGTGGCGCAGGCGGCCGTACGGGGCCGGCGTCTCGGTCAGCCAGGGGTCCGGGGCGTACGTACCGTCCGGCGGCGGTGCGGGGGTGATGCCGTGGAGGAGCCAGGACGCCGTTCCGGCCAGGGAGAGGCGGAGGTGGCGGCCGCCGCCCGTGTCCATGCGGTCGGTCAGGGCGCGGAGCACCCCGGCGGCGAGCAGATAGCCGGTGCCGTGGTCGAGGGCCTGGGCGGGGAGCACACCGGGGCGGCCGTCGTCCGACGCCTCGGTCAGGGCGATACCGGTCCCGGCCTGCACCAGGCTGTCGAAGCCGCGCCGGGCGGCCCACGGCCCGGTCCAGCCCCAGGCACCCAGCCGGGCGACGATCAGCCCGGGGTGATCGGTGAGGTAGCGGTCGAGGGCGCCGGGGCGGTAGCCGGTGGCCACGACGTCGGCTTGGGCGAGGAGTTCGTCGAAGGTCCGCCGGTCGTGGGGGTCGGCGAGGTCGAGGCGGGTCGAGCGCTTGCCGAAGCCGGTGTCGGCGTGGGCGTCGGGGTCCTCGGGGAGGTGCGGGGAGTCGACGCGCAGGACGTCCGCGCCCAGCAGCGCCAGGGTGCGGGTCGCGACGGGACCGGCGATGACCCGGGTCAGGTCCAGGACCCGGACCCCCTCGGCGGGGAGTGCCGCGGGCGGGAGGGGGCGTGGGGTGCCGCCGCCGGTGTCCCGGGATTCCGCCAAGGGGAGGGTACGGAGCGGGAGTTCGCCCGGCGGTGCGGCGGCCACCGCCAGCGCGCCCGCCGCGTACGCCGTCTCCTGGACCTCCCGTGACGGGCGCTGCGCCAGCTCGGCGGCGAGCGCGTCCGGCTCGGCGCGCTCCGGCAGGCCCAGCGCGGTCAGCAGCCGGGCGCGGTGGTGCGGGTAGTTGGCGTGGGTGCGTACCCAGCCGTCGGCCGTGCGCCAGAAGCCGGACAGCGGGGCGAAGGTGGTGGCCTCGCGGCCGTCGATCCGCAGATGGCGCTCGCTGACGAACGCGGTGGCGACCGCGCCCTCGTGCACCCGTACGGCTGGTACCCCGCCCCCGGTCCGCCGCGCCGCCAGTTCGGCGGCGGCCAGCGAGCACACGCCCACGGTGGCCCGGGCCAGTTGCCGCACCGGCAGCCGGGCGGGCAGCACCGGGCCCGCCGGTACGTACGTGACGCGCTCGGCGAGTTCGGTCGGCCCGCCGAGCGCGTCCCAGGCGTGAGAAGTGGCCGCGTCGAGTGTCATGGGGTCATTGTGCCGCCGGGCCGAGCGTGGCCTCGATGCCCGCGACGATCGTGCGCAGGGCCTCCTCGAAGCGGGTCTCGTAGTCCTCGAAGAGGTCAGCGCCGGCCGCCGCGGTCAGCGGGTAGTCGGGGCCGATGAGGGCGGTCCGTTCCGCCAGGTCGTAGCCGGGTGCGCGCTCGCCCGCCATGGGCTCGACGGCCTGCTCCTCGATCACGAACCCGAGGGTGAAGCTGTACGCGATGAACGCGGCGCGGGCGGCGGCGCCCGGGGTGAAGCCCGCCGCCACGAAGGCGCCGAGCTGGGCCTCCATGGGGCCCGCGTGGTCGGTGCCGATGAAGCGGGTGCCGCTGAAGACCTTCGCCCCGTCGCGGTACCCCAGCAGGGCGCGGCGCAGGGCGCGCTGGGAGGCGATGAGACGGGCCTGCCAGGGCGCCGCCGGGTCCAGGTCGGCCGACTCCTCGGCCAGCCGCCGGAACATCGCGGTGGCCATCTCGTCCAGCAGCGCCTGCTTGTTCTTGAAGTGCCAGTAGAGGGCGGGCGCCTGGACGTTCAGCTCCTTGGCGATGCGGCGCAGGGTGAGCCCTTCGAGGCCCACCTCGTTGAGCAGCCGCAGCGCGGTTTCCACCACCTGGTCCCGGTCCAGTCGCGTCGTCGCCATGCTCTCATCCTCGCAGCTCAGCCCGGCCCCCTTGACAGCTTAACAATGTTAAGTGCATCCTCGGCGCCATGGAACTTAACAACGTTAAGGACGCGGACGTACTGATCGTCGGAGCGGGCCCGGCCGGGCTGACCCTGGCCATCGACCTGGCCCGGCGCGGCATCGCGGCGCGGATCGTGGAGCGCGGCGAGCGGCTGTTCCCGGGGTCGCGCGGCAAGGGGCTCCAGCCGAGGACGCAGGAGGTCTTCCACGACCTCGGGGTCATGGACGCGGTCCGGGCGGCGGGCGGCCCGTACCCGCCGATGATGGGCTGGGAGGGCGACCGGCGGCTCGGGGCGTTCGAGATGATCGTCCGCAACGACCCCACCCCCGGCGCCCCGTACCACGACATCTGGATGCTGCCGCAGTGGCGGACCGCCGAGATCCTGTACGCGCGGCTGCGGGAGCTGGGCGGCGAGGTCGAGTTCGGCGCGGAGTTCACAGGCCTGACGCAGGACGCGGACGGCGTCACCGCGCGGCTCGCGTACGCCGACGGCTCGACCGGAGCCGTACGGGCGGCGTACGCGGTGGCCGCCGACGGCGGTCGCAGCGCGGTCCGCCAGGCGCTCGGCATCGGCATGACGGGCGAGTCCGTCGACCCGGTCCCGCGGCTGGTGGCCGACATCCGGCTGACCGGCCCGGACCGCGACCACTGGCACGTGTGGCAGCAGGCGAAGGGCGGCGGGCTGTCGCTGTGCCCGCTCGCCGGGACCGACCTGTTCCAGGCGCTGGCCCAGTACGACGACGAGGACGCCGTCCCCGACCCGGCTCCGGAGGCGGTGCGGCGGCTGATCGCCGAGCGGACGCATCTGACGGAGTCCGATGTGGGCGAGGTGCTGTGGGCCTCGCCGTTCCGCGTCCGGGCGGCGATGGCGGAGCGGTTCCGCGACGGGCGGGTCTTCCTGGTGGGCGACGCGGCGCACGTCCACTCCCCCGCGGGCGGCCAGGGGCTGAACACCGGCATCCAGGACGCGTACAACCTGGGCTGGAAGCTGGGCGCCGTGCTGCGGGGCGGCGCGGATCCGGCGCTGCTGGACTCTTACGAGGAGGAGCGGATGCCGGTCGCCGCCGGGGTGCTGGGCATCAGCACCCGCATCCACCGCGCCGGGATGGCCGGCAACGCGAAGGAGCCCCGGCGCACCGCCGAGGTGCACCAACTGGGGCTGACCTACCGCGGCGCGGCACTCGCCGTCGACCTGCGATCCACCGTGGCCGAGACCGCGCTACGCCCCGGCGACCGCGCGCCCGACGCCCCCTGCACACTCCCCGACGGCACCCCGTTCCGTCTCTTCGACGCCTTCCGCGGCCCACATGTGACGGTGCTCGCACTCGGCGGCGCGGAACCGCCCGCCCCCGGCCGCGCGTCCGTGGTTGCGTATCGTGTCGGCGGCCCGGCCCCCGATCTGCTCGACCCGGACGGCCACATCCGCGACGGGTACGGGGATCAGGGCGTCTTCGTCATCCGGCCGGACGGGTACGTGGGGTGCGCGGCCGATCGCGCCGCCGACCGTACGGACGAGATGACGGGATATCTGGCCACGTTGGGCACGTAGGACGATACGACGGGAAACCGCACAGCGGGTACGGATAACATCGCGGAGCGCACATCCATTGACCGCTCTCATGCGTCCCTGGCTCGACGGCTTTCCCTCTGGACGGCCGCGCCCACCGGGACATTGGAGTATTCATTTGAAAACCACCACCAAGCGCATGCGTCGTCTCTCCGCGCTGAGCGTTCTCGCCGCGGGATCCGTCCTGGCCTCCGGGGCGTTCGTCCCCGCGCAGGCCGCCACCGCCGCTGCGCCCACGATCACCGCCAAGGGCGGGTACGTGATGAACAACGGGACGGGCAAGGACCTTTACAAGAAGGCCGCCGACACCCGTCTCTCCACCGGCTCCACCACCAAGATCATGACCGCCCGTGTGGTGCTGGCCCAGCCGGGCCTGAACCTCGACTCCAAGGTCACGGTCCAGAAGGCGTACAGCGACTACATCGTCGACAACAACTGGGCCTCCTCGGCCCGGCTGATCGTCGGCGACAAGGTCACCGTCCGCCAGCTGCTCTACGGGCTGATGCTGCCGTCCGGCTGTGACGCCGCGTACGCCCTGGCCGACAAGTTCGGCACCGGCTCGACCCGGGCCGCGCGGGTGAAGTCGTTCATCGGCAAGATGAACTCCACCGCCAAGAGCCTCGGCCTGAAGAACACGCACTTCGACTCGTTCGACGGCATAGGGCACGGCCAGAACTACTCCACGCCGCGCGACCTGACGAAGCTCGCGAGCAACACGATGAAGTACTCGACGTTCCGCTCGGTCGTGAAGACGAAGAAGACCACGCAGAAGACCGTCACCAAGAGCGGCGGCTACCGCAACATGACGTGGGAGAACACCAACCCGCTGCTCGGCACCTACTCGGGCGCCATCGGCGTGAAGACCGGTTCGGGCCCGGAGGCCAAGTACTGCCTGGTCTTCGCCGCCACCCGCAGCAACAAGACGGTCATCGGCACCGTCCTCGCCTCCTCCGCGGTGGGCACCCGCACCACCGACGCGAAGAAGCTGCTGGACTACGGCTTCAAGCGGTAAGGACGCACGCACACCGGAAGGGGCCTGCTCGCGCGCCGCGCGAGCAGGCCCTTCGCGCTTATCAGGCGGTGTGCGTCACTCCGCACCCGCCCGGCGGTAGAGGTCCAGGGCCTCGTTGCCCAGCGTCGGGTGGTACTCGTTCTGCCCCGCGCTCACGCTGATGTTGCCGACGAGGTAGCCCGCGCCGTTCGCGAAGTCGGCGAGGAAGCCGCCGCCGCTCGAACCGCCGGTCTGGACGCAGTCGATGCCCCACATCGTGGAGCCCGGACGGCCGGGGTCGGGGAACTCGTTGCCCTCGCAGTGGTTCAGCCGCTCGCCGTTGCCCTCGGCCGCGGAGCCGCCGTAGCCGAAGGAGTGGACGTGGCGGCCGGTGGGCGAGTTGAAGGCGATGCCCTGCGCGCCGACGGTGTCGACCAGCGACCGGCCGTTCAGCGTGCTCATCACGGCGAAGGCGTAGTCCCAGTTGGCGTTGCCCTGGGTGGAGACGTACTGGGGCTCCCAGAAGAGGCGGCGCGCGGCGAAGGTGCCGAAGGGGCGGTTGCCGTTGTTGTAGCCCGGGATGAAGACCCAGTTGCGGTAGCCCGTGCCGGTGGCGGCGTCCACGGTGCA
Source organism: Streptomyces sp. NPDC007983 (assembly GCF_042958345.1). Classification (NCBI taxonomy): domain Bacteria; kingdom Bacillati; phylum Actinomycetota; class Actinomycetes; order Kitasatosporales; family Streptomycetaceae; genus Streptomyces; species Streptomyces sp. NPDC007983. The sequence continues at coordinate 112,974 of NZ_JBIBJI010000016.1, read as the reverse complement.
GTGGCCCGCGGTGAGGACGACGGACTTGTTGTCGCTGTTGGCGACGGTGGCCGAGCAGGCGAAGGTGCCGCCCGAGGCGTTGTTGAAGAACACCTTGCCCGCGGTGGTGCTGATCAGCCCGCCGCCGGTCCAGGCGGTGGGCGAGGTGGCGCGGACCGAGGGCGACTCGGGCGTCGCGGCGGCGGGGCCCTGGACCGGCGGCACGGTCACCGGCTCGCCGGTCGTGGGCGCGTTGCCGAGGTGCGCGGCGCGGGCGGCGGGCAGGGTCGTGACGTCCTTGGCGCCGCGCAGCCGCTCGGGCGTCCAGTAGCGCTCGGCGGCGCGCTGGTCGCCGGCGGATATGGCGGCGCCGAAGTTCTCAGCAGGGGCCGGGGCGGGGGCGGCCTGGGCAGCGGTGCCCAGGGTCACGGTGGCGAGGGTGAGGGCGCTGAATAAGGTACCGACGCGTCTCATTGGCGGTCGACTCCAAGTCAGTTGAAGTGCCCGGACGCCGGACGACGACAACGTTGTCCGACGCGTTGTCGACACGTAGGGTGCCATGGCGGGCACGGCCCGCCACGACACCCGGCGCCTTCTCTAGGGATAGCCCTATATCGGGGTCACACCCAGGGCTTGTCCGGCGGATCGGATACCGCGCGGTGTGCCCGGCGCGACGGCGGACCGTACGGCGACTGCCAGGCCGGCCGCCCACTTATCCCCATGACGGCGCGATCGCTTCAAGGACTTCGCGCAGTGATGTGACGCCGTCAGAAGCGAGGAAGTGACCGGCTCCGGGGACCACCTCTGCGGAGACCCCGAGCAGGCCGGCGAGACGGTCGGTGTGACCAGGGGGAACGTATGGGTCCGCGTCCGACCGGATGATCGTAAGTCGCCCGACGTGGTTGCTGAGCTCCTCCACGTCGCAGCCGTCTCCGATGTAGGAGTTCAGTTCCGGAAGCGCGGGCAGCTGGTCGACGAATCCGGAGACCAGCACGAGGGTGCCAAGGCGCCAAGGGGCCGGAAGTGATCGCAGGTAGCGCAGCACTGTCAGGCAGCCCAGGCTGTGCGCGACGATGATCGAGTTCTCGTCAGGCGTTCCCACGTCGGTGCGTACGGTTTCCGTCCACTGCGCGGGGTCTGGGTCTTGTGGGTTCGGGAGGGCCGGGATCGTGGTCACGATGCCGGCCGTGTCGAGCTGTTCGCCCAGCCAGCCGAACCAGTGATCTTCGGGGGATGCCCCGTAGCCGTGGATGATCGAGGCACGCCGCTGGGTTGTTCCTGTTGTCATGCCGCAGGACGGTATGGGTTCACGTCAGCGTGAAGGTCAAGCCGATGAGGGGGAAGTAACGGTGCTGATCAGCGAACTCGCCGAGCTGACCGGAGTGAGCACGCGAGCGCTGCGCCACTACGAGGACCGAGGACTACTGGTCCCGGCTCGCAACAGCAGCGGGTACCGGAACTACGCCGAGTCCGACGTCACCCGCGTAGCGCAGATCAGGACGATGATCTCCGCCGGCTTGGGCACCTCGACCATCCGGCGGTACCTCGACTGCGCTCGCAGCGGCGAACACGGCACCACCCTGGAGATGTGCCCCGACCTACGAGCCGAGCTGGCTGCCCTGGCCCGACGGCTCGACGCCAGGCAAGCCGAACTCCGTGCCGCACAACGGCGATTGAGCGAGCTCACATCCGGTGGCTGAGGCGGATGACCAGACGCCGCCGGCCGGGTCGGGATCAGCGGGGCGTCAGCGGTGGATCAACGAGGCCCCTGGCGGCGGTACAGATGTCGCAATCCACACCGGAACCAGAGGCCTCGCCTCGTTCACGAACCACTCACGGCGCGTCGCCCGCCTGGAGCGCCCCGCCGAAGTCCAGCAGCACCTTGCAGGACTGGCGGCGGTCGGCGGCCTGGGCGAACGCCTCCGCCGCCTCCCGCACCGGGCGGACCCCGCTGATCAGCGCGTCGAACGACGGCTCCGCCGCGAGCAGCCGCAGCGCGTCGTCGAACTCCTCGTGGAAGCGGAACGCGCCGCGCAGGTCGATCTCCCGGGCGACCAGCAGGTTTCCGGCGAACGGGCTCTGCCCGGGCGGCAGCATGCCCAGCTGGACGATCACCCCGCCGCGCCGCACCCGGTGCAGACAGGTGTCGAGCCCGGCGGCGACGCCCGACGCCTCGATCGCGACATCCACCTCATCGGTGGGCCAGTTCGGGTCGTCCGGGTCATCGGCCCGTACGCACGCCGTCGCACCGGCCGCCGCCGCGAACTCCAGGGCCCGGGGCAGCACATCGGTCGCGGTGATGGCCGCGGCGCCCGCCGCCCGCGCGGCGGCGATGGCCAGACAGCCGATCGGCCCGGACCCGGTGACCAGCACATGACGTCCGGTCAGATCGCCAGCGCGGCGCACCGCGTGCAGGGCGACGGACAGCGGTTCGGCGAGCGCCGCCCGGCGCGGGTCAAGACCCTCGGGCAGGGTCCGCAGCTGTCCTGCGGGTACGGCGATACGGGACGCGAAGCCGCCCTGTACGTGGGGGAAGCGCGCCGCGCTGCCCAGGTAGCGGGTGTCGCGGCAGATGTTGGCGCGGCCGCCCGCGCATTCGGGGCACACCCCGCACGGCGTCGCCGGGTGCACGGCGACCGGGGTGCCGGGGGCGGGCCCGCTCGCGCCCTCGCCGTACGACACGACCGTGCCGACGACCTCGTGCCCCAGCACCATGGGCTGCTTCAGCCGGAAGTCGCCCACGCCGCCGTGCTGGTGGTAGTGGAGATCCGACCCGCAGATCCCGCCGTACCGGATCGCCACCAGCGCCTGGCCGGGCGCCACCTCCGGTTCGGGGAGTTCGTCGACCCGCAGATCTCCCTGCCCATGGATCACACAGCCCAGCACCATCCGCCCTGCCTCCTTCGTCATGTGGTTCACAGCACGCTCGTCATGCCGCCGTCGACATACAGCACCTGCCCGCTGACGAAGTCGGCGGCGGGCGAGGCGAGATAGAGCAGCGCCCCGATCAGGTCCTCGGTGCGGCCCCAGCGGCCCGCCGGGGTCCGGCCGCGCACCCAGGTGCTGAACTGCTCGTCCTCGACGAGCGGCCGGGTCAGCTCGGTCTCGATGTAGCCGGGACCGACCCCGTTGACCTGGATGCCGTACGGGCCCCAGTCGGCGCACATGCCCTTGGTGAGCATCTTCAGCGCGCCCTTGGTGGCCGAGTACGGGGCGATGCCCGGGCGGACCACCTCGCTCTGCAGCGAGCAGATGTTGACGATCTTGCCGTGGCCGCGGGCGGTCATACGCCGCGCGGTCTCCCGGCCCACCAGGAACGCGCTGGTCAGGTTGGTGTCCACGATCTGCCGCCAGGCCTCGTCGGTGAACTCCAGCAGCGGTGCGCGGTTCTGCATCCCGGCGTTGTTGACCAGGATGTCGAGCGGGCCGACCCGCTCCTCCACGTCGGCGATCCCGGCGGCGACGGCCGGGCCGTCGGTGACGTCGAAGGCGGCGGTGTGCACGCCCGCCTCCGCGCCGCCGAGTTCGGCCGCGGCCTTGTCCAGGGCCTCCTCGTCACGGCCGTTGAGGACGACCGTGCAACCGGCCTCCACCAGGCCGCGGGCGAGCGCGTGCCCGATGCCGCGGCTGGAGCCGGTCACCAGGGCGGTGCGGCCCGCGATGTCGAAGAGCGGATGTGTCGTCATGACGTACGTATTCCTTCCGGGCCCTTCCGGACCTCAAATGACCAGCGACAGCAGCAGGACGAAGACGAGCGCGACGACCGAGATGACCGTCTCCATCACGGACCAGGTCCGCACCGTCTGCCCCACGCTCATCCCGAAGTACTCCTTGACCAGCCAGAATCCCGCGTCGTTGACATGGCTGAAGAAGAGCGACCCGGCGCCGATGGCGAGCACCAGCAGCGCCACGTGGGTGGTGGACATGTCGGCGGTGAGCGGCCCCATCAGCCCGGCGGCGGAGATCGTGGCCACGGTCGCCGAGCCGGTCGCCAGCCGGATCGCTACCGCGATCAGCCAGGCGAGCAGCAGCGCGGAAACGTTCCAGTCCTTCGAGATGTCCATGATCATGTTGCCGACGCCGATGTCGATGAGTGTCTGCTTGAAGCCGCCGCCCGCCGCGACGATCAGCAGGATTCCGGCGATCGGGGCGAGCGAGTGCTCCACGGTGCTGGAGATCCGGTCCCGGGTGAAGCCCGCCGCCCGGCCGAGGGTGAACATGCCAACGATCACCGCCGCGAGCAGCGCGACCAGGGGGTTGCCGATGACGTCGGCGACCCGCTGGACGGTGTTCTCCGGGTCGTCCACGGCGATGTCGACCAGTGCCTTGATCAGCATCAGCACGACCGGAAGCAGCACGGTGCCCACGGTGGCGGCGAATCCGGGCCGCCGCTCCAGGTCCTCCGAGGGGCGCGTCGGCATCAGCCGGTCCGGCGGGGTGACGTCGACCCAGCGGTCGGCGAAGCGCGAGAAGACCGGGCCCGCGATGATCGCGGTCGGCACCGCGATAAGGACGCCGAGCGCCAGGGTCACGCCCAGGTCGGCGTGGACCGCGTCGATCGCGGCGAGCGGGCCGGGGTGCGGCGGCACCAGGCCGTGCATCACGGACAGGCCCGCGAGCGCCGGAATGCCGATCCGCATCACGGAGAAGTTGCCGCGCTTGGCGACCAGCAGCACCACCGGGATCATCAGCACCATGCCGACCTCGAAGAAGAGCGGCAGGCCGATGATCCCCGCGATGAGAACCATCGCCCAGGGCATCGTCCGGTTGCTCGCCTTGGCGAGAATCGTGTCCACGATCTGGTCGGCGCCCCCGGAGTCGGCCAGCAGCTTGCCGAGGATCGCCCCGAGGGCGATCAGCACGCCGACGCCCGCGACGGTGTCGCCCAGCCCGCCCGAGAAGCTGGTGATGACCTTGTCGAGCGGCGCCCCCGCGACGGCGCCGAGCGCCAGCGAGCCGATCGTCAGCGACAGAAACGCGTGCAGCTTGGTCTTGGTGATGAGCAGGACGAGAACGGCTATGCCGACGAGGACGGCTATGCCCAGCTGTGCGTGACCGGCCGACGTGATCGGGTCGACGGTGTCCGCTGCCAGCATCTCGGCGCTGAGTCTGGTCACGGAGGGTTCCTAACGTGCGTGACTGACGTGGTGGGCTATCGCAGCGCGGCGACGGCCCGCTCGGTGATGGTCTCGGGGCCCGGGGCGATGTCGACGGCGATGCCGTGCTCGTCCGGCTGGAGCGGCTCCAGGGTGGCGAGCTGCGAGTCGAGCATCTTCTCGGAGAAGAAGTGGCCCTTGCGCTCCTTCATCCGGTCGGCGATCAGCTTGCGGTCGCCGGTCAGATGGAGGAAGACGACACCGGGCTCGGCGGCGCGCAGCCGGTCCCGGTAGCTCCGTTTGAGCGCGGAGCAGCTGACCACGCCGCCGTGGCTCACGTGGTCATGGGCCCAGGCGCCGATGGCGTCCAGCCACGGCCTGCGGTCCTCGTCGTCCAGCGGGGTACCGGCCGACATCTTGGCGATGTTGGCCGGTGGGTGGAAGTCGTCGGCCTCGGCGTACGGCACACCGAGTGCGTCGGCCAGCAGGGGTCCGATCGTGGTCTTGCCCGTACCGGACACTCCCATGACGACGACCAGGGGGGCATGCATGTGGAAAACCTCGCTGTCTGCTCCGGTGCTGTCTTCCTCGACTGTCTTTTCGACCTCGGCACCGCTGGCAGCACACTCAACCCCACAGGTACGACGTATTCAAGAGTTCGTGACTTAAAAGTCATACTTAAATGCGAGGGGCTGCGCAGGCGGCCACGTAGTCTGACCCCATGGACAACCAGGGGCCCGCAGGCCGGGGACTGCACGCTCGGGTGCTGGCGTCCCTCGGGCCCGCGATCACCGCGGGCGACTACCCGCCGGGGACGGTGCTGCGCACCGACGAGCTGGAGCGCCGCTTCGACGTCTCACGGACCGTGGTCCGCGAGGTGGTGCGGGTCCTGGAATCCATGCACCTGGTCCGCTCCCGCCGCCGCGTCGGGGTGACCGTCCTCCCCCCGGAGGAGTGGGACGTCTTCGACTCGCAGGTCATCCGCTGGCGCCTGGCCGGCCCCGACCGCCCCCGCCAGCTGCGCTCCCTGACCTCCCTGCGCTCGGCCATCGAACCGGCCGCCGCCGCCCTGGCCGCCGGGCACGCCACCGCCGAGCAGTGCGCCGAGCTGACCGAGCACGCCCTCAACATGGTCGCCACCTCGCGCGGCGAGCAGCTGCCCGCCTATCTCGTCCACGACGTCGCCTTCCACCGGGTGATCCTGCGCGCCTCGGGCAACGAGATGTTCGCGCGCCTCGGCGACGTGGTGGCCGAGGTGCTGGCGGGCCGCACCGAGCACCAGGTGATGTTCAGCGACCCGGACCCGGAGGCGGTCACCCTCCACGTCCGGGTCGCCGAAGCGGTCCGCGCGGGCGACGCGGAGCGCGCGGAGCGCTACACCCGCGAGATCACCGTGGGCGCGATGCGCGAGCTGGACATCCTGGCGCCGTAGGCCCCTGGGCCCCGGGCGGCTCACCGACCGCGTGACCGTTCGTCAGAATTCCAGGACCGCGCGGTAGCGGGCCCGCCCGCCCCGCACGCGGTCCAGCGCCTCCTCGATGCGCGACACCGGGTACGTCTCGGTCTCCGCCCGGATGCCGTGCCGGGCCGCGAAGTCGAGCATCTGCCCCGTTTCCACGGGGGTCCCCACGAGCCCCCCGGCGAGGGTCTTCTCGCCCAGCAGCAGGGACAGCGGATGAACGGTGAACGCGGACTCGGGCACCCCGACGACACTCAGGCTCCCCTGCGGCCGCAGCGTCGCCAGGTACGCGTCCCACGGCAGGTCCGCGGAGACGGTCGACAGGACGAAGTCGAACGCCCCGGAGAGCCCCGCGAGCCCCTCCCCCGCCGTGCCCGCCACGACGAATTCGTGCGCCCCGAACCGCCGGGCGTCGTCCGCCTTGGTGGCCGTCGAGGAGAGGGCGGTGACATGGCACCCCCACTTCGCGAGGAACTGGAGGGCGAGGTGGCCCAGGCCGCCCACGCCGACCACGGCGACCCGGTCCGTGGGCCGCACCCCGTGCCGCACCAACGCCGAGAACACCGTCGAACCGGCGCACATGAGCGGCGCGGCCTGCTCGGACGCGAGGGCGTCGGGGAGGGGCTGCACATACCGCCAGTCACCGGCGCGCACCTGGGTGGCGAACGCGCCACCGTCGCCACGGAGCACGAGGTCGTCCTTGTCCTGGCAGAGATGCTGTCGACCGCTCAGACACCACTCGCAGGCGAAACACGCGCCGGCGGTCGCCCCGACGCCCACCCGCTGCCCGATGGACAGCCGGGTGCGGTCGACCGCGCTGCCCAGCGCCGCGACGACGCCGACCGCCTCGTGCCCGGCGACCACCGGGAAGCGGGAGATGCCGTGCAGGTCGTCGATCATGGCGACGTCGGTGTGGCAGACACCGCAGTGGGTGACGGCGACATCCACTTCGTGGGGGCCGAGGGGCGCGGGCTCGTACTCCCGCACCCGTACCGGCCCTCGGGCTTGCTCCACCGCATATGCGCGTACGGACACGGGTTACCGCCTCTCCGGAAAACCAACTAGTTAGTTTTACAGTAGGGCAGAGAACCGCGGAGGGCAACCAACCAGTTGGTAATCTGGCGCCATGTCCCCCGCGAAAGCCGACGCCACACGCCGCCGCCTGCTGGACGCCGCCACCGAGGACTTCGCCGCCCACGGCGTCGCGGGGGCGCGCGTGGACCGCATCGCGGCCGCCGCCGCCGTCAACAAGGCCCAGCTCTACGCCTACTTCGGCGACAAACTCGGCCTGTTCGACGCGGTCTTCCGCCTGCACGCCGACGCCGTCGCCGACGCCGTCCCGTTCACCGCCACGGACCTCGCCAACTACGCCGTGCGGCTCTACGACGCGTTCCTCGCCCGCCCGGATCTGGTCCGCCTGGTGACCTGGGCGAAGCTGGAGGGGATCCACACCGGAAGCCTGGCGCCCGGGAGTCCGGCGGTCGCCGCCAAACTGCGGGCGCTCTCCGAGGCGCAGCGGAACGGCGGGGTCATCGCCTCGCTCGACCCTCAGGACATCCTCGCCCTGATCACCTCCATGGCCCTGACCTGGTCCGCGGCGAGCCCCTACGCCACCGCGACGCAGGACGACCGCCCCGAGGAGCACGACCGCCGCCGCCGGGCCCTGTCGGAGACGGTGCGGCGGTCGTTCGTCTGCTCATGAGGGCGGGCGCCCCTCACGCCTACGGCCGGACGTAGGGCCGGGTCATGATCTCCATGTTGTGGCCGTCCGGGTCCTCGAAGTAGGCGCCGCGGCCGCCGAAGAGGTCGTTGACCTTGCCGGGTTCGGTGTGGTGCGGGTCCGCGTAATAGGTGACCCCGGCCGTCTCCAGCCGGGCGATCATGCCGTCGAACCGCTCCTCGGGGACGAGGAACGCGTAGTGCTGCGCCTGGATCGGCTCGTCCCGCTTCTCGTAGTAGTCGAGCGTGACGCCGTTGCCGAGGTCGACGGGCAGGAACGGCCCGAACGGGGCGCCGACCTCCAGGCCCAGGACCGTGGCGAGGAACTCGGCGGACCGGTGCCGGTCCGAGGCGTAGACGGCGGTGTGGTTCAGCTGGATGTTCATGTGAGGTGTCTCCGTGTCGTCGTGGTGGCGGCGCAAAAGGCCGCGGTGCGAAACGATGAACAACGGAGAGGGGCGGCGGGGCTCTGGCCCGCCTCGCGCTCACGCCGAGGCCGGGCGCCTCGCTCGTGAATGGCCCTCAGGGGCCGACCCGGCAGTCACCCGACCGAACCTACCGGCCGCCACCAGGAACATCAACAGGGCTCCCGGGCTTGGAAGTTGCCGTCAGCGGCGCCGCAGCGACGGGTCGAGCAGCGCGGGCGGGGTGTCGTACTTCTCGTGCGGCGCGAGGTCGGTGCCGGGGGCCACGATGGCGTCGATCGCGTCGAGGACGTCCGCGGAGAGCACGGTGTCGGCGGCGGCGAGTTGCCCGTGCAGATGCTCCAGGGTGCGGGGGCCGATGAGCGCGCTGGTGACGGCGGGGTGCGCGGTGACGAAGCCGAGCGCGAGCTGGATCATCGTCAGGCCCGCCTCGTCGGCCACCTTGGCCAGCTGCTCGACGGCGTCGAGCCGGGCCCGGTTGGCGGGAATGGCGGTGTCGAAGCGTTCCGGCATGAACGCCGAGCGGCTGGTGGCGATCTCCCGGCCCGCGCGGACCGCGCCCGACAGCCAGCCCGAGGCCAGCGGGCTCCACACCAGCACCCCGAGCCCGTACTGCTCGGTCACCGGCAGGACGTGGGTCTCGACCCCGCGCTGCAGTATCGAGTAGCTGGGCTGCTCGGTGACGTAACGGCTCAGGTGGTGCTCGCGGGCGGCCCACTGGGCCTCTACGAGGCGGTAGGCGGGGAAGGTCGAGGAGCCGAAGTACCGGATCTTGCCCGCGCGCTGGAGGTCGGTCAGGGCCGACAGCGTCTCCTCGTCGCCAGTGCTCGGGTCCCATCGGTGGATCTGGTAGAGGTCCACGTGATCGACGCCGAGCCGGCGCAGGCTGTTGTCCAGCTCGGTGACCAGCCAGCGGCGTGAACTGCCCCGGTGGTTGCGCTCGTCACCCATGGGCATGCCCGCCTTCGTGGCCAGCACGATGTCGTCGCGGCGGCCCGCGATGGCCTTTCCGACCATCTCCTCCGACTCGCCGTCGCCGTACATGTCGGCGGTGTCGATGACGTTGATCCCGCCTTCGAGGGCGGCGTCGACGATGGCGGTGGCCTCGTCCTGGGTGGTGCGCCCGATCGCGCCGAAGTTCATCGCGCCGAGCGCGAGAGTGCTGACCTGTACGCCGGTGCGGCCCAGGGTGCGGTAGTGCATGGTCGTGTTCCTCCATCGAGGGCAAGGCATGGCTTGGTCGCGGGTCCCCGCTCTGCCATCATGAGCAAACGGAACCTCGTTCCACTTGACGATACGGAACGCTGTTCCGCTTTGGCAAGGTCGCACATGGGCAACGGAGGGAGCGGCGCGGTGAACGACACCGGCGAGGACGGCACGGGGCGCGCGCCCCAGTCCAAACGGAAGGACGCCCGGCGCAACAAGGAGACGCTGCTCGACGCGGCCGCCACGGTCTTCGTCAGATCAGGCGTGGAGGCGCCCGTACGCGACATCGCGGCCGAGGCGGGCGTCGGCATGGGCACGATCTACCGCCACTTCCCCACCCGGGCGGACCTCATCATCGCCGTATACCGCCACCAGGTCGAAGCCTGCGCCGAGGCCGGTCCGGCCCTGCTGGCCTCCAGCGCCACCCCGCACGCCGCGCTGGGGGCGTGGATCAACCGCTTCGTCGACTTCCTCGTCACCAAGCACGGCCTCGCCGCCGTCCTGCAGTCCGACAGCTCCGGCTTCGACACGCTGCACGCCTACTTCCTCGACCGCCTCGTGCCCGTGTGCACCCAACTCCTCGACGCCGCGGCCGAATCCGGCGAGATCCGCTCCGACGTGGAGGCCTACGAGCTCATGCGCGGCGTGGGAAACCTCTGCATCGGCGCGAACGGCGACCCCCGCTACGACCCCCGCCGGCTGGCCGCCCTGCTGATCGCGGGACTACGCCGACCGACCGGGCCGAGCGACAGCGACGAGTGACAGCGCCGGCAAAAACCCTCCGCTTCCCCGGCACGGCCGAAGCGCCTGCCATGATCGGCGTCATGGGGATACACATCGCACCGGCCGAAGTGGCGGACTTCCACCAGGTCCTGACTGATCACCCCCGTTACTGGGGCGACCGCGACCTTCGGTCGCTGCACCTTCTGGCACTGGTCCAGGAGTTCGGTCCCACCTGCCTGGTCGCCCGGGCGGAGGACGGAATCCGTGGGTACGTCTTCGGGTTCGTCACCCAGGACCGCACCGGCTATGTGCATCTGATCGCCACACGGGACGACACCCGTGGCACGGGGCTCGGGCGTCGCCTGTATACGGCGTTCGCCGAAGCCGCGGAACGTCACGGCGCACGGCGGTTGAAGGCGATCACGTCGGTCGAGAACACCGGCTCGATCGCCTTCCACCGCAGCCTCGGCTTCGACGCGAAGGTCGTCGACGACTACAACGGCCCGGGCCAACCCATGGCCGTCTTCCACCGAGATCTACCGTTCAACGCCCCGCACTCACAGCCCCGTTAGCCGGTCGTTAGCCGAGCGGCAGGCTTGCGATAGGGGCCCCGAGCAGAGTGGGTGACGTACCGAGGAGACAACGACACCGACCACCCCGGGGGGACCCGAAATGAACGCCAACACCACTGCCCGCACCGCTCGTCGCCGCACCCTGCGCCTTGCCGCCGCGGCCCTGGTCGCCGCCGCCGGCCTGACTCTGACCGCCTGCTCCGGCTCGGGCGGCACCGACCCGAAGCCCGCGGCCGCCGCGCAGGGCTCCGACGTCAAGGTCGAAGCCGCCAAGGCGGGCACGACGAACAAGGCGGGGTCCCTGGTCCGCACCCAGACCCTCGCGGACGGCATCAGCAAGGCCAAGATCTACAAGGTGGCCGACCAGCACTACCGCGCCGAGATCGTGGCCCGCGGTGAGGTCCTGGCCACGCTGGAGGCGAAGGACACCGAGGCCGGGCTCGACGCCAACGACATGTTCGTCGTGCTCTCGTCGGACGGCCAGATCCACTCCTGGATGGGCGGCGGACACCAGGGACCGGGCACGTTCAAGATCGCGGGTGGTTGGACGGTCAAGGTGAAGAAGGTCGGCGAGCTTCGTTACCGCGCGCAGTTCCTCAACGACGAGGGCGAGGATTACGGCACGCTGGAGGCGAACCAGCGCGACGCCGGGCTCAACGCCAACGGCGTGTACGTCGTGCTCAGCGCCGGCGGTGTGATCAGCGCCCACGAATAAGCCCCGCGACGGGAATCGGTGGAACTCAGGGGTTGACGCATACCCGCCCGGGAGATTGAGTGATCGCGACCACCTTTTGATCACTCGCGACAAGTACGTCACCTTCGAGGGAATGACCAAGGGCACGTACAAGTTCGCGCACATCAACGAGATCATGGACGTCAACAAGGACACCAAGAAGTGTAAGAAGAACTAGACGTCCACGAAGCTCCTGGGTTTGGCTCCTCCGCACAAGCGGTGGAGCCAGGCCCTTTTTGCCGTGGTGGGACATCCCCTCAGCTCAAGCCCGTCTCGTGGCTCACGGCTTGGGAGCCGCCGTCCGCGGCCCGCGCGGGCTGCGGAAACGCCGGGCGCGGGAGCGTCCCCGCCTTCGCGTCCCCCGGGACAGCGGACCCCACCCGCACCACTCCGATAGCATGGCCAACTCACGACGAGCGCCCCGATCACCCGCCCTGCCCCGAAAAACCCTGCTATCCGGCGCGAAGAGTGACCTATTTGACTTACACCTAACAAAGCGGCTGACCAATTGATACCTATAGCATCGCGGGTGTTTTCGCGAATACGCAGTCAACCACGGACAATATTGTGGGCCGTGGCAGGGGTGGCGACCCTCGGATTCCTCGTCGCGCTGGAGGTCGCCGCGCGCCGCTACGGCCTGCCGGGGCCGATCACCACCCAGATGCAAGAGGTGGTCATCGCCCCCAAGTCGGGGTTCCTGTTGTACGCCGGCATGGCGTTGATGATGGTGGTGCTCACCTGGCGGGAACGGTTCATCGCGCTTGGTGTCGCGATCGGCATCGACGTCGTCTTCTTTCTGGTGCGGTGGGCGGCCGACATCAAGGTGACCGACGGGCACCCCTTCGGCAACGGCGCTCTGTGGGTGATTCTGGGATATGCGGTCATCGCTGTCACGCGCCGCACCGGCCGGGAACGCGCCCTGCTGCTGAAGGGCGTGGGGCTGGGCCTGCTGCTGGTGGCCGGGCGTAAGACCGGTGATACGTGGCTGCTCATCACGGCGAAGACCCGCCCGGCGGTGCTCGACACGTATCTGGCGACCGCCGATCACGCGCTGGGCAATCCGTCGTGGGTGGCAGGCCGGATTCTCGCGGCCGCCGGCCCGATCGGTTCCCATGTGCTCGACTACGTCTACATTCAGCTCCCCGTGGCCGCGGTCGTCATCTCGCTGTACCAAATGCGCAGAGTGGCGGCCGAGCGCGGCTTCCCGGCCCACCATCTGGTGCGGACCTTTCTGGTCATCGGCCTCCTGGGTCCCGCCATTTACATGATTTTCCCGGTGGTCGGGCCGGTCTTCGCCTATGGCGGCGGCGCCTTCGGCACCGGCGGTGAGCATTGGGCGATAGCCAGCCTGTGGCCGCATACGCCACCGCCGATCGCCCCTCCGCACCCGGTGTCATTCGACACGCTCACCCCCCGCAACTGCATGCCCAGCCTGCACACGGCGTGGGCCACCGCCATCTTCATCCACTCGCGCAAGGGCCCGCGCGTTCTGCGATTCGCGGGCACGTTCTGGCTGGTCGCCACGCTCAGCGCGACGCTGGGATTCGGCTACCACTACGGCGTGGACCTCATCGCCGGTGTGGTGTTCGCGCTCACGATCGAGGCAGCGCTGCGTTCACTCGCACGCGGCTGGGACCGTTCAGGAACACAGCTGGTCGCCCACGGCACGGCGGTTTTCGCCGCGCTCTTGGTGGCCTATCGCTATCTGCCGCTGGAAATGGCCAAACACCCGTGGCTGTTCGGCCCCCTTCTCCTTCTGGCGATGGGCTCGGTGATCCACGGCTACATACGGACCACCAAATCATGGGAGCCGATAGCCACGCCCGCGCTGCAACCGGAACCACAGCCCCGGGTCGCCTGACCGCCTCACGCTGCCGCCGCCTGGCGGCAGTCGCGGCACAGCCCGGGCGCGGGGGCCCGGAAGGCGCGGTCGCAGCCGTCGCACTCCTGCAGCGGCACCACCACCGGCCGGGGGTCGGGCGCCGTACCCGCCGCCGGGCCCGCCGGGAGGGGCGGCGGCAGGAGCGTGCTGAGGCGGTGGGCCAGCAAGGCGGTGGGATATCGCAGATCGGGCGGCAGGTTCGCGGTCAGGGTGCGGCGTACGGCGTCGGGGGCCGCGCCGCGCTCCAGCCAGACGGCCACGGCCGGGGCGAGGCGGCGTACGTCGCGCTCGGGGAGGAGTAAGCGGTCGTCGTCGCGACGGAGGGTGGCGAGGAGGGCCGTCGCGGCGGGGTGAGGCGCGGGGGTGTCGGGCTGAGGGAGGGGCGGCGGTGGCGGTGCGGGGCGCTCCGGTGCGCCGCTGGTCGGCGGGGCCGGGCGCGCGGATTGCGGCTCCCGTACAGGCCGTACGGGCCGTACGGGGCACGGCTCGCGCGTACGGCCCGTACGGCGGGCGCGCGTGGCCTCGGGATGGTTGTACGACACGGTACGGGTGACCATGCGGCCGCTCGGGGTGCGTTCCCGTACGCGCTCGATGTACCCGTACGCCTCCAACTCCCGCAGCGCGGCGGCGATCCGGTCCCGGCCCTCCGGGAACCTCTCGGCCAGCGTGCGGATGTCCACCGGCGAACCCTCGGGGAGCGACTGGATGTGCGCGCCGAGTCCGATCGCGGTGAGGGAGAGTTCGCGGTGCTGGGTGAGGTGATTGCCGACCATCGTGTAGCGGTTCGGGTGGCGCTCCCTCACATGAGTGATGCCGCCGGGGGATCGGCGAACCAGGGGAAGTACGCGCGCGGGCGCGCTAGGGTGCTGCTCAGCCATCGGGAAGCCTGTTTCTTCCTCGTTGGTCAGGCCCTCGACGCGGGATGCCAGTCCCGGCCGGGGGCCGTCGCATGTCTGGGGTTGTTGTGGCCGAGCCTGCCGCGCCAAACCATCCTCGCGCCAGCCGAGTTGGGCGGAATCACCCGTCCGGGTGACTGGTGCGAGGTTTGGATGGGTTGGGTGGGTTCTTTCCCGCAGTTCTTGGTCTTTGATGGCCCGCCGCACCGATGCGCGCCCCACCGGGTCCAGGGTTCCCGGCCTCCGGTGGACGGGCTCAGGGACGGAGATCGAGCTCGGCCCAGATGGTTTTGCCAATCAGCTCGACCTGGACGCCCCAGCGATCCGCCAACTCCTCGACGAGGACTAACCCGTGCCCCGATTCGCGCGGCTGCTCACCGGTCTCGGTTTTCGGCCGGACAGCGGGCAGGCGTTCCGCCTTCGAGTCCCGTACCTCGATGCGGAGCGTGGTGGTGGTCGCGCTGAGCGCCAGCCGGAAGTTCCGCCCCTGCACGCGGCCGTGCAGCGCGGCGTTCGCGGCCAGCTCGGCGACGATCAGCGCCGCCTTCTCGTGCGGCAGCCCCCAGGAGCGGACACGCTCGGTCGCGAGCAACCGGGCGAGGCGGGCGCCCTTGCGGGTGGCGGAGAGCAGCACGGTGTAGTGCGAAGCGGAAGTGCTGGTTCGGGTGATTTGTTGGCTCACGTCACTCAGAGTGGCTGCCCCCGCCTAGGCTGAAAAGTAGCGACGTCAATACGTACGGTGACTGTCCGGCATTGGCCGGGTCCTGTCCGGCCAGTACGCCGTGACGGCGCGAACGGACTCCGGAGGTGGACCCGCATGAGTGAGGACCTGGGCCTGGACGAAGACGACAGTGGTGCCGTGCTGCGAACGGTGGGCCGTCAGATCAAGCTGTGGCGGGAAGCGGCCGGATTGACGCAGGCGGAGCTGGGGGCGTTGATCGGGTACGGGGAGGAACAGGTCTCGGCCGTCGAGCGGGCGAGGCGCATCCCCAAGCCGGAGTTCCTGGACAAGGCGGATGAGGTCCTGGGGGCAGGCGGCAAGATCGCCGAGATGAAGAAGGACGTCGCCGAGGCCAGGTACCCGAAGAAGGTACGGAACCTGAAGAAGCTGGAGGCCGAGGCGACCGAGCTGTGTGCGTACAACAACTCGATCATCCATGGGCTGCTGCAGACCGAAGAGTACGCGCTGGCGTCGTTCGCCACCCGACGCCCGACGTTCACCGAGGAAGAGGTGGATCGGCGGATGGCGGCTCGCATGGCGCGTCAGGAGATCTTTGACCCCACGAAGGCACGGCCAGTCTTCAACTTTGTGCAGTGCGAGGCGACTCTGCGCCGCCCCATCGGGGGCAAGATGGTGATGCGGAGGCAGCTCGAACACCTATTGGAACTGGGCAACTTGCGAAACGTAGACCTCCAGGTCCTCCCTCTGAGCTGCCAGGAGAACCCCGGCCTCGACGGTTCGTTCCGGCTGCTGAAGCTCAAGGACGGCACCACGCTCGGATACGTCGAAGTTCAGCTGTTCAGCCGCGTGATCACCAACCCCCAAGAGGCCCAAATCCTTGACACCCGCTATGGGATCATCCGGGCGCAGGCTCTCACGCCGCGGGAGTCACTTGCCTTTATCGAGAAAGTGCTGGGAGAGACATGACCCTCAAGCCTTCCGAGTGGATAAAAAGCAGCTACAGCACGCCCGACGGACCCGACTGCGTCGAGGTCGCATGGATGAAGAGCAGCCACAGCACCGACGACGGCCCCGCCTGTGTCGAGGTCGCCGCCACTCCCACCGGCACCATCCACATCCGTGACTCCAAGAACCCCGACGGCCCCCAGCTCACGGCCACGCCCGCCGCCTGGACCGCCTTCGTCGGCTACGCCTCCCGCGCCTGAGACGGCCATCACCGTGGGCCGTTCCCCAGGGACGGCCCACTCCGGTGGCCCCGCAGATGTTCTCGGGCCCATGCCTCAAAGGTGGTCAGGGGCAGGCCGAGGTCCCGCGCGTATGCCGGGTGGGCGGGCTGGGGGGACTCGTTGATGCGTGCCTGCCCGAAGCCCATGGCGGGCATCCCGGCGGCGGTCGCCTCCTCCGCCGTCATGTCGGGCGCGGTCAGGTCCGTACCCAGGTTGCGGGAGAGGATCTCGGCGATGTCCGTCATCGTCAGGTAGTCGCTCGCCAGTTCCAGTTCGACGCGGTCGAACCGCTCGGGTGCGGCGATGGCAGCGGCGGCCGCCTTGCCGATGTCCTCGACCGCGACGAGGGACAGCACGGTCGCGGGCTTCAGGAGGGTCACCAGGCCGCCTTCGACCCCGCGGGGGAACATGATTTTCGCGGAGGGGCGGAAGTTCTCCATGAAGAAGCCCGGTTTGATGAGCGTCCATCGGGTGAAGCCCGCCTCGCGCACGCGGTCCTGGATCCCGGCCTTCGCGGTGTAGTACGGCTCCATCCACGCCCAGGAGTCCTTGACCCAGCTGGTGTGCTGCCCGGCTCCGGAAACGGAGGTGTGCACGAACTGCGGTACCCCGGCGGCCCGCGCGCCCTCGATCAGATGGACGGCCTGGGCGACTTCGCCTTCGAAGCCGCGTCCGTTCATGTCGGGCATCTGGACGGAGAAGACGGCACGGGTTCCTTCGGCGGCCCTGCTCACGGAGTCGCGGTCGTACAGGTCGCCGGTGACCAGTTCGGCACCGAGTGCTTCGACCGCCGCCGCCCGGTCGGTGGCGGGGTCGCGTACCAGCGCGCGGACGCGAACGCCCGTCGCGAGGAGGGCGCGGGCGGTGGCACCGCCCTGCTGACCGGTGGCTCCGATGACCAGCACGGGCGCGGATTCTGTCGTCATGGCGTTCCTCAGGGGGCGACATACAACTAAGTGGCGGGGCCCGCCACTTACGTTCCCGGTACGATACGGAGGGCCCCGCCACTTAGCAAGACCGGTAAGCCCGGCAGACCGGCAGGCCCGGAGGTGACACCATGACCGCCCAACGCGCGGACGCCCGGCGCAACTACGCGCGGATCCTCGCCGTGGCCGAGGAAGAGGTCGCCGCACACGGCGCCGACGCCTCCCTGGAGCAGATCGCCCGCACCGCGGGCGTCGGATCGGCCACCGTGCGTCGGCACTTCCCCAGCAGGCGCGCGCTGCTGGAGGCGGTGTTCGGCGAACGGATCGAGAAACTGTGCGCATACGCCGAGGAGTTGGCCGGGACGCCCGACGCGCGGGCCGCACTGCTGGACTGGCTGCGCGCCCTCACCACGTACGCCGCCTCCGCGCGGGGCATGGCCGACGCGCTGCTCCCGGACGGGGTGGCCGACCCCGACCATGTGAACGCCTGCTCGGCGAAGCTCACCGAGTCGGCCGACCCGCTGCTGCGGAACGCCGCGCGGGCCGGCGCGGTGGCGCCGGGCGTGACCGTCGCCGACCTGGTCACCCTGGTCACGGGCATCGTCCTGGCCACGGAACACCACCCGGACCCCGCCGCCGAGGCGCACCGACTGCTCGACGTGACCGTGGCAGGAGTCAGCCCGCGCTTCACGCGGTAGCCCGCACGCGTCGGCGGCCGGAAGCGTGTGAGCCCGCCCATGAGTGAGGAGGGCTCCATGGAGTGGCGGCGGAGTGAGCGCCGAGCCCCGAGCGGCAGCCCTCGGCCTCGATCAGCGGCGCAGGGCCAGCACCGTGCTTCTCGTGACGGCCTCCTTGAAGCGGGCCGAGGCGCGGCCGGTGAGGACGGCGGCGACCGGGCTGTCGTCGGCACGGGTGAACTGGGTGAGGCCGTCGCGGCGGCCGAGGCTGATGTTCTGCCAGACGTAGTGCAGGCGCAACGGCTTGGGGACGCGGCCGGTGAGGGAGGCGGCGACGCTGCCCGCGACGCACGCGTCGACGTCGAAGTGCCGTCGCGGGTGGCCGAGTCGTTCGCGGGCCCGGCGGTGCAACTGCCGCGAGTGTGCCTCTTCGACACCGACGGCTTCGGCGATTTCCCGGTGGCTGTGCCCGAACGCTTCCCGGAGGACGAACACGGCGCGCTCCGCCGGAGTGAGCCGTTCCAACAAGGTGAGCAGGGCGAGCGACACGGACTCGCGCTGCTCGGCGCTCTCCAGCGGGCCGAGCCGGTCGGGCTGCCCGGCGACGGCGTGCGTGAAGACCGGCTCGGGGAGCCGGGGCCCGACGTACAGCTCCCGCTGAGCACGGGCGGAGGTGAGCTGGTTGATGCAGAGGTTCGTCATGACCTTGGTCAGCCAGGCGGCCGGTACGCGGACGGCGGAGGGCTCCGCCGCACTCCAGCGCAGATACGTCTCCTGCACGACATCCTCGGCCTCACTCGCCGAACCGAGCATCCGGTACGCGAGCGAGAAGAGCCGAGAGCGTTGCGATTCGAACTCTGCGGCAGCCTCGGCGGTCACGCCCCCAGCATGCCCGAAGGCTCAGCCATCGCCGTTCCCGCCGCTACGTCCGCGCTTCGGCCTCCGCCGCGCGTTCCGCCTTGTTGGCCCGCCACATGGCGAACGTGAGCGCCATGGAGAGGAGAACGACCGGGAATACGGCGGAACCGATGCTCTCCGGGCTGATCCATACCATGCCCGCGCTGAGGAGCATGGCGTGTCCGCTGGTCTTGAGCGCGGACAGCAGCCGGAGCGGCCAGGGGGCGACGAGGAACGCGACGCCCGCCAGCGGGAAGGCCGCGAGCCCGACCACGGGCACCAGCGACCAGGGCGAGCCGGTCGGAGTCGTCCGGGTGGCCACCGCCAGAGCCGTGATCACCAGGACCGCGATCATCAGCAGCCATACGGCTGCACCGCGCACCCGTATCGACAGATCCGATTCCATACCCGCCTCGCCCCCGTTCGTTCACACACCACGGTTCGTACCCGGTCGCCGATCATCCGAGTCCCCCACTATCTGAACGAGCGTTCTGAACGGACGTTCAGAAGTGAGGTACGCTACCCCGCATGCGACACCGCGAACAGCTGATGGCCGGGGCGAAGCAGTGCCTGGAGGAGCGGGGTTACGCCCGTACGACCTCGCGTGACATCGCCGCCGCCGCCAACGCACCGCTCGGCACGATCAACTACCACTACGGCTCGAAGGAAGGGCTGCTCAACGCGGCGCTGCTGGAGACGCTGCACGAGTGGGGCGAGAAGGTCCTCACGCGGTCGGCGGGGACCGCCCGGGATGCCGGGACGGGGCGGCGGCTGGACGCCATGTGGGCGGGGGTCGTCGCGTCCGGGACCACGGACCGGCCGCTGCTGGTGGCCAGCGCCGAGGCGCTGGCCCAGGCCGAGCGGTTCCCGGAGATCCGGCAGCAGATCGCGGACGCCTTCGAGCGGTCCCGTACGGAAATGGCGGCGGATCTGCACGGTATCGACGCCACCGACAGCGCGGAGGACGGCGAACTGGCCCGCGCGGTCGGCTCGGTGCACATGGCCCTGATCGCGGGCCTGACCCAGCAGTGGCTGATCGACCCCGAACATGCCCCGTCTGCGCGGGAGGTGGCCGCGGGGCTGCGGAGGATTGCCCAGGACCTTGATGAGTGCGAAGCCTGAGGCGGGAGTGTCACGGCCGGCCACGCGCCGCTTCGCGCACCTCCACGTCCACACCCAGTACTCGCTGCTGGACGGCGCGGCGCGGCTCAAGGACATGTTCGCGGCCTGCCAGGAGATGGGCATGTCGCACATCGCCATGACGGACCACGGCAATCTGCACGGCGCGTACGACTTCTTCCAGCAGGCCACGGGCGCGGGCGTGACGCCCGTCATCGGCATCGAGGCCTACGTGGCGCCCGAATCGCGGCGCAGCAAGCGCAAGGTCCGGTGGGGACAACCGCACCAGAAGCGGGACGATGTGTCCGGTTCCGGCGGCTATACGCACAAGACGATCTGGGCGGCGAACAAAACTGGGCTGCACAACCTGTTCCGGCTGTCGTCGGACGCGTACGCGGAGGGCTGGCTGCAGAAGTGGCCACGGATGGACAAGGAGGTCATCGCCGAGCATGCGGCGGGGCTGATCGCGTCGACCGGGTGTCCATCGGGTGAGGTGCAGACCCGGCTGCGGCTCGGCCAGTTCGACGAGGCGCTGAAGGCCGCCTCGGAGTACCAGGACATCTTCGGCAAGGACCGCTATTTCCTGGAGCTGATGGACCACGGCATCGAGATCGAGCGCCGGGTCCGGGACGGGCTGCTGGAGATCGGCAAGAAGCTGGGCATCCCGCCGCTGGTGACGAACGACTCGCACTACACGTACGCGCACGAGTCACAGGCCCACGACGCGCTGCTGTGCATCCAGACGGGGAAGAGCCTCGCCGTCGCGGACCGCTTCCGCTTCGACGGCACGGGCTACTACCTGAAGTCGGCGGAGGAGATGTACGCCATCGACTCCTCGGAGGCCTGGCAGAAGGGCTGCCGCAACACCCTCTTGGTGGCCGAACAGGTCGATGTCACCGGCTGGTTCGAGAAGCGCGACCTGATGCCGCGCTTCGATGTGCCCGAGAGGTACACCGAGGTGACGTGGTTCCGTGAGGAGGTCCGGAAGGGGATGGCCCGGCGCTTCCCCGGCGGCGTCCCCGAAGACCGGGACAAGCTCGCCGAGTACGAGATGGACGTCATCATCCAGATGGGGTTCCCGGGCTACTTCCTCGTGGTCGCCGACTTCATCATGTGGGCGAAGAACAACGGCATCGCGGTCGGCCCGGGACGCGGTTCCGCGGCGGGCTCGATCGTCTCGTACGCGCTGGGGATCACCGACCTCGACCCGGTCGAGCACGGGCTGATCTTCGAGCGGTTCCTCAACCCCGAGCGCGTCTCCATGCCCGATGTCGACATCGACTTCGACGAGCGCAGGCGCGGTGAGGTCATCCGGTACGTGACCGAGAAGTACGGCGCCGACAAGGTCGCCATGATCGGTACGTACGGCACCATCAAGGCCAAGAACGCGATCAAGGACTCCGCCCGGGTGCTGGGTTACCCGTACGCGATGGGCGATCGGATCACCAAGGCCATGCCCGCCGACGTCTTCGGCAAGGGCATCCCGCTGTCCGGGATCACCGACCCAGAGCACCCGCGCTACGGCGAGGCGGGTGAGGTCCGGTCGATGTACGAGGGCGACCCGGACGTGAAGAAGGTCATCGACACCGCGCGGGGCGTCGAGGGGCTGGTGCGGCAGATGGGCGTGCACGCGGCGGGCGTGATCATGTCCAGCGAGCCGGTCGTGGACCACGTCCCGGTGTGGGTGCGGCACACCGACGGGGTGACGATCACGCAGTGGGACTACCCGACGTGTGAGTCGCTGGGCCTGCTGAAGATGGACTTCCTGGGCCTGCGCAACCTCACCATCATGGACGACGCCGTGAAGATGGTGCGCGCCAACAAGGGCATCGACCTGACGCTGCTCGACCTGACGCTGGACGACCCCAAAACCTTCGAACTCCTCGGCCGCGGCGACACCCTCGGCGTCTTCCAGTTCGACGGCAGCGCGATGCGCTCGCTGCTGCGCCTGATGAAGCCCAGCCACTTCGAGGACATCACGGCCGTCACCGCCCTGTACCGGCCGGGCCCGATGGGCATGAACTCGCACATCAACTACGCGCTGCG
This sequence comes from Streptomyces sp. NPDC007983, assembly GCF_042958345.1. NCBI lineage: Bacteria > Bacillati > Actinomycetota > Actinomycetes > Kitasatosporales > Streptomycetaceae > Streptomyces > Streptomyces sp. NPDC007983. Next base: position 90,711 of record NZ_JBIBJI010000016.1, on the reverse strand, counting down.
CAAGAACGGCCAGCAGGAGATCGCCCCGATCCACCCGGCGCTGGAGGAACCGCTCCGGCAGGTCCTCGACATCACCTACGGCCTGGTCGTCTACCAGGAGCAGGTGCAGAAGGCCGCCCAGGTGCTCGCCGGGTACTCACTCGGACAGGCCGACCTGTTGCGCCGGGCGATGGGCAAGAAGAAGCAGGAGGTCCTCGACAAGGAGTTCATCCCGTTCCGGGACGGCTGCCGGGCGCGCGGCTATCCGGACGAGGCCATCCAGGCGGTATGGGACGTGCTGGTCCCTTTCGCGGGCTACGCCTACAACAAGGCGCACGCGGCCGCGTACGCGCTCGTCTCGTATTGGACCGCCTACCTCAAGGCCAACTATCCGGCCGAGTACATGGCGGCGCTGCTCACCTCGGTCCGTGACGACAAGGACAAGTCGGCGGTCTACCTCAACGAATGCCGCAAGATGGGCATCAAGGTGCTGCCCCCGGACGTCAACGAGTCCAAGGCCGACTTCACGCCGCGTGGGGACGACACGATCGTCTTCGGCCTGACCGCCGTCCGCAACGTCGGACGACACGTGGTCGACTCGATCGTCCGCCGCCGCACGGCCGTGGGGCGCTACGCCTCGTTCCCCGATTTCCTGGACAAGGCCGACGCGGTCGCGTGCAACAAGCGGACCGTCGAATCGCTGATCAAGGCGGGCGCGTTCGACGGGCTCGGGCATACGCGCAAGGGGCTCGCCGCGCGGTACGAGCCGATGGTGGACACCGTGGTGGCGGTGAAGCGGAAGGAGGCCGAGGGGCAGTTCGACCTCTTCGGAGGAGGGGGCGAGGGCGATACCCCCGGCTTCGGGCTCGACGTGGAGTTCCCGGACGACGAGTGGGACAAGCCCCATCTGCTCGCCCAGGAGCGGGACATGCTGGGGCTGTACGTCTCCGACCACCCGCTCTTCGGCGTCGAGCACCTGCTGAGCGACAAGACGGACGCCGCCATCGCCCAGCTCACCGGCGGCGAGCACGCCGACGGGGCGATCGTCACCATCGGCGGCATCATCTCCGGCCTCCAGCGCAAGATGACCAAGCAGGGCAACGCCTGGGCCATCGCGACCGTCGAGGACCTGGCCGGGTCGATCGACTGCATGTTCTTCCCCGCCACGTATCAGCTGGTGTCCACCCAGCTCGTCGAGGACACGATCGTCCTCGTCAAGGGACGGCTCGACAAGCGCGAGGACGTGCCCCGGCTGGTGGCGATGGAGCTGGCCGTGCCCGACCTGAGCTCCACCGACGCGCCGCTGTGCCTCGACATGCTCGAAGCGCGTGTCACACCGCGGTCCATCCAGCAGCTGAAGGAAATCCTCCAGGCTCACCCGGGCCCCACCGAAGTGCGGTTACGGGTCCGCGGCCCCGCCAGGACGACCGTCTACCGGCTGGGCCACCGCGTCAGCGCCCAGCCCGGGTTCTGGGCGGACCTCAAGGCGGCGGTGGCCGTGACCCGGGCGCCGTGAGCGGCTTACGGTTTGCGGCCCACGCCGCCGTACGCGTCCGGCGCGATCCGCCCTGCCCGTCTGATCATTGGCCGAAACTCTGGCGACGAAGGCGCGGGCGTCACGGGCGCGGGGCCGCGGACGGGCGCGGGTGCTAGCTTCCTTCCCCGTGATGGAGCACCAGGACGAGACCAGGGCGGCCTACGACGAGGTCGTCGAGCTGTACGCGTCGCTGTTCGCTGATCGGCTGGAGACGCATCCGTTCTCGCGGAACATGATCGGCACCTTCGCCGAGCTGGTGCGTGGCACCGGGAACCCGCGGGCAGCCGATGTCGGGTGCGGGCCTGGGCATCTGACGGCCATGCTGCACGAACTGGGGCTGGACGCCTTCGGGCTCGACCTCTCCCCGGCCATGATCGACCACGCCCGGCGGGCCCATCCGGCGCTGCGCTTCGACGAGGCGCGGATGGAGGCCCTGCCGGTCGAGGACGGCGTGCTCGGCGGAGTGCTGGCCCACTACTCGATGATCCATACCCCGCCCGGGGAATTGCCCGCGCTGCTCGCCGAGCAGGTACGTGTCCTGGCGCCGGGGGGCCTGCTCCTGGTCTCGTTCTTCGGGACCGACGGACCGGAGCCGGTCCGCTTCGACCACAAGGTGACGCCCGCCTATAGCTGGCCGGTGGACCGGTTCGCCGAGTCGCTGGCCGGGGCCGGGCTCGTCCCGTTCGCCCGGCTGCTCCACGATCCGGCCTCCGAGCGGGGCTTCCTCGACGCCCACGTGCTGGCCCGCCGCCCCTGAAGCGTGCGTCCCCTCAGGGACGTCGGGCGAGGAGCGCGCGGAGGGCCTTCGTGACGTCGGCGGGCGCCTCCTCGGCCATGAAGTGGCCGTACGAGACGGTCGCGTGGTGCAGATCCGGCGCCCAGGCGCGCCACAGCGCCTCGGCGTCGAACCCGAGGGCGGCGCCCCAGTCCTGCTGGAGGACGGTGACCGGCATCCGCAGCCGGTGGCCCGCGTCGCGGTCGGCCTGGTCGTGGGCGACGTCGATACCGGCGGAGGCCCGGTAGTCGGCGACGATCGAGGGGACGGCGGCGCGGCAGGCGTCCAGGTACGCGGTGCGGACGGCGGCGGGGATCGCGGCCGGGTCCGTGCCCCAGAGGTCGAGGAAGTGGCCGAAGAAGTCGTCCGGGGCTGCGGCGATCAACCGCTCGGGCAGGCCCGGGGGCTGCGCCATCAGATAGAGGTGGAAGCCGACGGCCGCGGTGGTGCCGTGCATCGCCTGCCACATGTCGAGCGTGGGCAGCACATCGAGGGCGGCGAGGTGGGTGACGGTGTCCGGGTGGTCGAGCCCGGCGCGGAAGGCGACCAGGGCGCCGCGGTCGTGCCCGGCCAGGGCGAACCGGTCGTGGCCGAGGGCGCGGGCCATGGCCACGATGTCGGCGGCCATGGTGCGCTTGGCGTACGTGGTGGGGCCGGCCTCGGCCGGCTTGTCGCTCGCGCCGTAGCCGCGCAGATCGGGGCAGATCACGGTGTGGTCGGCGGCCAGGTCGGCCGCGACGTGCCGCCACATCAGGTGCGTCTGCGGGAAGCCGTGCAGCAGGACGATCGGGCTGCCGGTGCCGCCGACGGCCACGTGGAGGGTGGTGCCGTCGTCGGCGACGGGGACGCGGTGGTGGGCGAAGCCGGGGATCTCTGGCATGGGGTGCCGCTCTCATTCGGTGATCCGTCCGCCGGGTCTTCCGGCGGGCAGGTCGAGGCTGCCGCGTCCCAATCAGCAGCCGGTCAGCAGCCGGTCGGCGCGGGCGCCCCACCGGGGCCCGGTTACGGTGACCTGGTGGCGTGGGAACGGGTCGCGTTCGGGGTGCTCGGGCCGGTGGTGGCCGAGGGCGACGGCGGCGCGCTCGCGTTGAAGGGGCCGCGGCACCGGGCGGTGCTGGCGCGGCTGATCGTGGCCCGCCGCCGGGTCGTACCGGTGGCGCGGCTCGTCGAGGACCTCTGGGACGAGCCCCCGGCGGGAGCCGTCGGCGCCGTACAGACTTTCGTCGGCGCCCTCCGCCGCGCCCTGGAACCGGATCGTCCGCCGCGCGCCCGGTCCCGGTTGCTGGTCACCGAGGGCCCCGGGTACGCGCTGCGGGCGGCGCCCGACGCCGTGGACGCGTGGCGCTTCGAGACGGCCGTCGGCGCGGCCGCGACCCTGCCGCCCGCGGCGGCGCTGCGACGGCTCGGGGACGCGCTGGAGCTGTGGCGCGGTCCGGCGTACGCCGAGTTCGAGGGGGAGGCGTGGACCCGTGGCGAACGCACCCGCCTGGCCGAGCTGCGGCTCCGGGCCGTCGAGCGCCGCGCCGAGGCCCTGCTAGCGCTGGGCCGCGCCGCCGAGGCGGTGCCCGACCTCGACGCCCATCTGACCGATCACCCCTGGCGCGAGGACGCCTGGCGTCTGCTGGCCCTCGCGCTGTACCGCTCGGGCCGCCAGGGGGACGCGCTGGCCGTCCTGCGCCGGGCCCGCACCACGCTGGTCGACCAGCTGGGCCTGGATCCCGGCCCCCGCCTCCGCCGCCTCCAGGCGGACATCCTCGCCCAGGACCCCGGGCTGGAGTCGGGACCCGGCCCGGTGGATGCGGGCCCCGGGCCGACGGAGGCGGCGGCCGTCGCCGCTCGCGTGTGGTCGGAGGCGGCCGCGGACTACGACCGTACGGTCGGCGGCGCGGCGCGGGCCCGGCTGGAGGCCACGGTGGGGCTGATCCGGAACCTCGCGGTGACCGGGGGCGGGGGCCTGGAGGCGGCCCGGCAGCACCGGCCGGCGGCCATCGCCGCCGCCGAGGAGTGCGGCGATCCGGAGCTGACGGCGCGGGTGATCGGCGCCTACGACGTCCCCGCGATCTGGCCCCGCGGCGACGATCCCGAACTGGCGGAGCGGATCGTCGGCGCGGCCGAACGCACCCTGGCCGCGCTGCCCCCGGAGCGCGGCGCGGCGCGCTGCCGGCTGCTGGCCACCATCGCGCTGGAGATGCGCGGCACCCGCTCCCCGCGCGGGCCCGAGGCCGCGCGCGAGGCCGAGGAGATCGCCCGGCGGCTGGACGATCCGGCACTGCTGGTCTTCGCCCTGAACGGCGCGTTCATGCAGTCCTGCACCCGGGCCGGGCTCGCGCCGCGGCGGGACGCGATCGGCGCGGAGCTGATCGCGGTGGCCGCCCGGCACGGGCTGGTGACGTACGAGGTGCTGGGCCATCTGGTCCGGCTCCAGGCGCGCGGCGCGCTCGGCGACTTCCCGGCCGCGGACGGGCACGCCGCCGCCGCGGACCGGCTGGCCGCGCGCCATGAGCTGCCGCTGGTGGGCGTCTTCACCGAGTGGTACGGGGCGCTGCGGCTCGCCGCCGCCGGGCGCGCGGCGCGGGCCGAGGCCGCGTACCGGGCGGCGGCCGGGCGGCTGGAGGGGGCCGGGATGCCGGGCGTGGAGCGGGGGCTGCTGCCGCTGGCGCTGCTGTGCCTGCGGCTGTCGCGCGGGGAGTCCGCGCGGGAGGCGGCCCGGGGCGTCGATCCGGGCGCGGAGTGGGGCCCGTACAGCCCCTGGGCCGAGCCGTTCGCGCTGCTCGGCGGGGGTGACGCCGCCGGGGCGCGGGCGGCGCTGCGCGCCCTGCCGGAGCCGCCGGCGGATCTGCTGTACGAGGCGCTGTGCTGCCTGGAGGCGGCGGTCGCCCGGGACCTCGGCGACCGGGATGTCCTGGAGCGGGCCCACGCCCGCCTGCTCCCGGCGGCGGGCCAGCTCGCGGGCGCGGGCAGCGGCCTGCTCACGGCCGGTCCGGTGGACGGCTGGCTGGCCGCGATCGCGGCGGCGTCGGGCGCGGCACGGCCGACGGGGTGAGGGCGCGGGCGGGCCGTCAGCCGCGTATGACGCAGCCGCCGCCCGGGAGCCATTCGGCGGAGCGGCGGGCGCGGGCGGCCAGGTGGCTGACGTAGGCCTCGCGGAGGTCGGCGGGGGACGGAAAGCCCGGCTCGGCGGTCAGCCAGGCGTCGGGGACCGTGGCCACGATCTCGCGGAGCAGCCGTGGCGTGACCCGGGGGGCGAGTTCGGCGTCGGCCTCCGGGAGGGCGGGGGCGCCGCGTACGAGGACGTGGCCGCGGAGGTCGTACGGCCTGGCCACCGCGTCCGCCGCGGTCTCCCAGCGGTGGTGGAAGACGAGCGAGGCGCCGTGGTCGATGAGCCACAGCCGGGGCGGCTGGTGGCCGGAGGTGGGCCAGGTCATGAGGTTGGTGCTGTGCGGTGTGCGGTCCACGTTGGCGGTGAGCGCGTCCAGCCAGAGGACGCGGGCGCACTCCAGCGGGTCGGGGTCGGGCGCGTCCGGGGCGTGCGGTGTGAAGTCGGCGGCGCCCGGCAGGTAGTCCATGCCGAGGTTGAGGCCCGCGCTGGCGCGCAGCAGATCCTGGATCTCCTGGTGCGGCTCCTCCGCCGCGACCGCGGGATCGAAGTGCACGAGGACCAGTTCCGGTACGCGCAAGCCCAGTCGCCGGGCCAGCTCGCCCACGATGACCTCGGCGACGAGCGCCTTGCGCCCCTGCGCCGAGCCGGTGAACTTGACGACGTACGTGCCCAGGTCGTCGGCCTCCACCACGCCGGGCACGGAGCCCCCGGTGCGCAGCGGGGTGACGTACCGGACGGCCGTCACCTCGCGCAGCGCGTGCGCTGCCCCAGCTTCCACCGTCCACGCCTCCCCAAATGAACTGTGTTGCAAATATACAGTGCGTTGCAGTTTTATGGTGGCATGACGACACCGAGCGCACACCAGGAGGCCGTGCGGCGCGCCAACGAGGCCCTGCAGACGTACACGCTCTCCGGCGACGGCTGGCGGCGCAGCCCCGGCGAGACCCTGCGGCTGCTCCTCGCCGACCTGCTGCACTGGTGCGACGACACCCAGCGCGACTTCGACGCCGCGCTGGAGCGGGCCAGGGCCCAGCACACCGCCGACCGGCGTTAGGGGGTGTCCGAGGGCCAGCGCTCGTACCACCGCTGGTCGGCCTCCAGCTGCGCGGCCAGGGAGATCAGCTGGGGCTCGCTGCAGGCCGGGCCCAGGAGCTGGGCGCCCAGGGGGAGGGTGGCGGCGGGGTCGGCGAAGCCCGCCGGGACGTTGACGGCGGGCCAGCCCAGCACGTTCCAGGGCCAGGCGTACGGGCAGGCCGCGATCATGGCGCGGTCGGTGTGCCAGCCGGACAGCCGGGCCATGGCGCCGATCGACAGGGGCGGGGTGGCGGTCGTCGGGGAGAGCACGACGTCGTACCGCCGGAAGATGGCCCCGACCCGGCGCCGCAGGGGTCCCTCGGCGGCGCGGGCCAGCCGCAGGGTGCCGCGCAGGAGGCGGCCGTTGCGGGCGGCGGCGCGGGTGCGTACGTCCAGCAGCAGCGGATCGGGGACGCGGCCCGCCCATTCGTACAGGCCCCCCGTGGCGCGGGGCAGGAAGGAGAGCCCGACGGCGCCGTAGCGCGGCTCGGCCTCCTCGACCTCGTGCCCGAGGGCGGCGAGCCGTTCGGCGAGAGCGGTCACGGCGGCGCGGACGGCCGGGTCCAGGCTCTTCGGCGTGCCCGTGAAGGCGGGCTTGAACGACAGGGCGATCCGCAGCCGCCCCGGGTCGCGGCCCGGGGCGGCCAGCACGTCGATCGGATCCGGACAGTGCAGGTCGCCGTCGCGGTTGCCGCTGGCCGCGTGCAGCAGCAGGGCGGCGTCGGCGACGGTGCGGGCGAGGGGGCCGTTGCAGGTGATGCCGTTGAACGACTCGGCGTCCGGCCAGGTGGAGATCCGGCCGCGCTGCGGTTTGATGCCGACGAGATGGGTCCAGGCGGCCGGAATACGGACCGAGCCCGCGCCGTCCGAGCCGAGCGCGGCGGGGACCAGCCCGGCGGCGACGGCGGCCGCGGCGCCGCCGGAGGACCCGCCGGGGGTGTGGGCGAGGCTCCAGGGGTTACGGGTGTCGCCGAACGCGGGGCCCTCGGTGAACGGCCACTGGCCCAGCTCGGGCGTGTTCGTCTTGCCGACGATCACGGCCCCGGCCGCCCGCAGCCGCCGCACCGCCTCGCCGTCCTCCGTCTTGGCCGGAAAGTCGCCACAGCAGCCGAAGGCGGTCGGCTCGCCCGCCACATCCGTATCGTCCTTGACCGCGATGGGCACCCCGAGGAGCGGCAGTCGCTCGCCGTCCGCCAGCCGCCGGTCGGCGTCGGCGGCCTCGCGCAGCGCGGCCTCGGCCCGCACGCGCCGGAAGGCGTTGAGGGTGGCCTGGGTCCCGGTGATGCGCCGCAGCGCCTGCTCGACCAGCGCCTGCGAGGTCACCTCGCCGTCGGCCAGCGCCCTGACCTGCTGGCCCAGCCCCTTGGGAATGACGCTGGTCAACGATGGACCTCCTCGCTCGGACTCGCCCGGACTCGCTCGAACACCTGGGTGAGTTAGCCCACTCCCTCTTTACCCGGGGAGGGGAACCCGCGCACCCTGGGCAACAGTCGTTGCCCGTTTCATCACTATCATCACCATCCTCCTGAGCATCTCCAAGCAGCCTGATCCGCCCCGAGCAGCCTGACCCTCTCCGAGCAGCAAGGACGACCCGCATGACCGACATCGCCGTCCGCCGCGCCCGCACCGGCGGCCCCTCCGGCTTCGGCCACGACGAACTGATGGAGCACGCCATCGGGTGGACCCTCGCCATCGCCATGGCGATGTTCGCCGTACAGCTCGGCCTGTTCTAGCCGGCCACTCAGTACAAAGAGCTGCACTATCACGTATGCCATAGTGGACTCCATGACGACGTCCACCGCATCCCACTGGCTCGCATCCGCCACCATCGACCCCGCCGTACACGCCCTGCGCCCCGACTACCGCGCGCTGCTCATCACCGCCGACGGCCTGCGCCCCGGGCCCAGCGACGAGCTGAGCGAGAAGTGGCTGTCCGCCGCCGAGACGGAGGCGCGGGAGCGGTTCGGGGACGGGCCGGTGCAGGAGCATCCGCATCTGGCCGCCTGGCACGAGGCGTTCCGCGCCTTCGGGGCGAAGCCGAAGCGCACCCGGCCCAGCGCGGAGGCGCTGCTGCGCCGGCTGGACGCCGGACTGCCCCGGGTGGACCGGCTGACCGACCTCTACAACGCGATCTCGGTCGGCCATGTGCTCCCGCTGGGCGGCGAGGACCTCGACCACTACACCGGAGCGGCCCGGCTGGTGCGCGCCACGGGGGACGAGGTGTTCGAGACGACGGCGAGCGGCGAGCCCGCCGTGGAGCACCCCGCGCCGGGTGAGGTGGTGTGGCGGGACGACGCGGGCGTCACCTGCCGCCGCTGGAACTGGCGGCAGTGCACCCGCACCCGGCTCACCCACACCACCACCCGGGCCATGTTCGTGCTGGACGCGCTCGGGCCGATGGACGACGCCGCGCTGACGGCGGCCGGTGAGCGGCTCGGCGAGGCGCTGGCGGAGTCCAGCCCCGGGGTCGAGATCGCCTCCCGGCTGGTGAGCTGACCCACGCTGTGAACGCTCAGAACAGCGGCTGCTGCCCCGGCGTCGGCGGCTCGTCCCCGCCGAACAGCTTCGGCGGCGTGGTCAGCAGCGGCGCGATCCGCCGCGAGCCCGGGCACGAGACCAGCTCGTAGTCGGAGCGGCGGCCCGGCGGGTCGTGGCGGGCGAAGCGCCCACCGACCACCGCGATCTCACGGGTGCAGACCGGACAGGTGCGGCGGGGAGCAGACATGACCCCAGTGTCGCTCACCCGCCCCGCACCCTTACTCCGAATGTCTCAGCGCGCGTCAGCCGGGACGTACGTGCCCCACACGTCCCGCAGCGCGTCGCACACTTCGCCGAGCGTGGCCCGCGCCGCGAGCGCGTCCTTCATCGGGTAGAGCACATTGGCCGTCCCCGGCTCGCTCTCGGCCGCCTTCTTCAGCGCCGACAGCGCCGCCCCCACGCCCGCCCGGTCCCGGTCGGCGCGCAGCCGGGCGAGCCGGTCGCGCTGGCGCTCCTCGATGGCCGGGTCCACGCGCAGCGGTTCGTACGGCTCCTCCGCGTCGATCCGGAACCGGTTCACGCCGACCACCACCCGGTCCCCCGCCTCCTGTTCGCGGGCGACGCGATACGCGTTGCGCTCGATCTCGTCCTTCTGGAAGCCCCGTTCGATGGCGGCCACGGCGCCGCCCAGGTCCTCGACCCGGCGCATCAGGTCCACCGCCGCCTCCTCGACGGCGTCGGTCAGCGCCTCCACCGCGTACGAGCCCGCGAACGGGTCGACGGTCGCCGTCACATCCGTCTCGTACGCCAGCACCTGCTGGGTGCGCAGCGCAAGCCGGGCCGAGGTGGCGGTGGGCAGGGCGATGGCCTCGTCGAAGGCGTTGGTGTGCAGCGACTGGGTGCCGCCGAGCACGGCCGCCAGCCCCTGGACGGCGACCCGGACGAGGTTCACCTCGGGCTGCTGGGCGGTGAGCTGGACGCCCGCGGTCTGGGTGTGGAAGCGCAGCATCTGCGACTTCGGATCGCGCGCCCCGAACTCCTCGCGCATCACCCGCGCCCAGATCCGGCGCGCGGCGCGGAACTTGGCGACCTCTTCGAGAAGCGTCGTACGGGAGACGAAGAAGAAGGACAGGCGCGGCGCGAACTCGTCCACGCCCATGCCCGCCGCGAGGGCCGTGCGGACGTACTCGATGCCGTCCGCGAGCGTGAAGGCGATCTCCTGCGCGGGCGAGGCACCGGCCTCGGCCATGTGATAGCCGGAGATCGAGATCGTGTTCCACCTGGGCAGCTCGGCCCGGCAGTACTGGAAGATGTCCGCGATGAGCCGCAGCGACGGCGCGGGCGGGAAGATGTACGTGCCGCGCGCGATGTACTCCTTGAGGACGTCGTTCTGAATGGTGCCGGTCAGCCGGTCCCCCGGCACCCCCTGCTCCTCGGCGACGAGTTGGTACAGGAGCAGCAGCAGCGCGGCGGGCGCGTTGATGGTCATCGAGGTCGAGACCTGGTCGAGCGGGATGCCGTCGAACAGGACGCGCATGTCCTCGACCGAGTCGATGGCGACGCCGACCTTGCCGACCTCGCCGTGCGCGAGCGCCGCGTCGGAGTCGTAGCCCATCTGGGTGGGCAGGTCGAACGCGACCGACAGGCCGGTGGTGCCGTGCTCGATCAGCTGCCGGTAGCGGGCGTTGGACTCGGCTGCGGTGCCGAACCCCGCGTACTGACGCATCGTCCACGGACGGCCGGTGTACATCGACGGATAGACGCCGCGAGTGAAGGGGTACGCGCCGGGCTCGCCCAGGCCGCCATGGTCACGACCGGGCCCGTACACCGGCTCGATCGGGAATCCCGACTCCGACTCGCGCGCCATGAGTCCCTGCCTTCTGCTGGCTTATACCTGCCCTTGTACCCATTCAGGGCCTTCTTCACAGCATGCGCCGATGTTCACCGCACGGCAGCCCCGGGCAGCATTCCGGGCGACGAACCGGCGAAGAGGGGGATGTATGCACGGAAGATCGGTCGTCCGCACCGCGCTCGCCACGGCCGCCGCGGCGGCCCTCGTGGCGGGCTGCCGGGGCGAGACGGTGACCCTGGACGGACAGCGACATACCAGAGCGGAGCCGCGGGCGGGCGCGAGCACGGCGAGCGCGGCACCCCGCGCCCCGGCCGCCGCGCCGCGCCCGCACCGCACGTTCACCCACACCCCGCGGGCCACGCCGCACCGGGCCGCCCCGCCGCGCACCCGGGTGGCGGCGAAGCCGCGCACCGCACCGCGGGTGGCCCCGCCCGTCGTCGCCTTCGGCACCAGCGGCGAACGGGTGCGCGAACTCCAGGCGCGGCTGCGCGAACTCGGGCACTTCGGCCGCAACCCGACCGGCTACTTCGGCACGGTGACCCGCGCGTCGGTCGCCTCGTACCAGCGCGCCCGCGGCCTGGCGGCCACCGGCTCGGTGGACAGCCGCACCTGGACCTCGCTGCGGTCCCGCACCACCGCACCCACCCGCGACGAGCTGTACCCGCCGACCACCAGCCCCCTGGCCAAGCCGGACTCGCGGTGCCTGACCGGGCGGGTGCTGTGCATCAGCAAGGGCAGCCGGACGCTGGCATGGATGATCAACGGCCGGGTCGTGTCGGCCATGGACGTGCGGTTCGGCTCGCAGTACACGCCGACCCGGGAGGGGCTGTTCCAGGTCAACTTCAAGAGCCGGGACCACGTCTCGACGATCTACCACACGCCGATGCCGTACGCGATGTTCTTCAGCGGCGGCCAGGCCGTGCACTACTCGGCCGACTTCGCCGCCCGGGGCTACAGCGGGGCGTCGCACGGATGTGTGAACGTCCGCGACAAGAAGAAGATCGCCGCGGTCTTCAACCAGGTGAAGGCGGGCGACAAGGTCGTGGTCTACAAGTAGACGCCTCAAGTAGACGCCGCTACATCCCGTGAAGAAAGTGGCGCGGGCAGAGCCGGGGGAACGTGCTCTGCCCGCGCCGATGCGCGGAGCCGTCGGTACGGGGGGAACCTCGGCTCTCGCGCGGCCGATGACCAGTCGGCCCGTTTCTTACTGCGTCCCCCCTGAAAAAAACGTCACACCTGGATCCGTGGCCCCTCAGGGAGCGTCGGATTCCGCGGGTTTCGCGGAGTCGGACTGCTTCGCGGAGGGGCTGCCGGACGGGCTGCCGGACGCGCTGCCGGAGGAACTGCCGGACGGGGTGTCGGACAGGGTGTGCGACGAGGTGCCGGATGTGGTGGGTTCCGGGCTCGGCGTACCGCCGTCGTCTCCGGAGGGCGTGTCGGAGGGCGGTGGGGGCGCGGGGTGGGAGGACCCGTCGCCGTCGTCGCCGCTCCCGGAATCGTCCGTGCCGTTGGTGCCGCCGCGCGGAACGGACCCGGCGCCGACGAGCCCCACGCAGTAGTCATGGATGCCGGAGCGGCTGCCCGCCGCCCGCGTGAGCTTGTTCAGCGCGTTCTTGCCGACGGCCGGTCCGGTACCGGCCTCCGCCGCGAGGTAGCGGCGGCAGGCGCCCAGGGCCCGCTGGCCGTTGCCGTCGCCCTGGCCGGTGCCGGTCTTCCAGGCCCCGGGGGCGCCCTTCTCCCCCTTGCCCTGGTTGCCGTGCTTGTCCTTGCCGTGCCCGTCGTGCTTGCCGTGCTTGTCCTTGCCGTGGCCCTCGTCGCCGCCCGGTACGCCCCGGCCCTGGGGGCCCTCCGAGCTGCCGCCGCCGGTGTCGTCGGGCGCCGTGGACGAACCGCCGCCCCCGGAGATCTCGGGCCGCACCGACTCCCCGCCGCCGGGGCCGGTGTCCGACACGCTCGCGCCGGGGCCCGGGGTGCCGTCGCCGTGCCCGAACGGCAGCACACCGGCCGCCGCCGCGACCGCGAAGCCGCTGAGCGTACAGGCCGCCACCGCGGCCACCATGCCCGCGCGCAGCGGACGGCGCAGCCCGCGCCATCCGGTCCGCCGCCCGGCGGGGGCAGCGGCGGCCTCGCCCGATCGCGCTATGCGCGTCGACTCGGCCCCGACCTGGCCTTCTGCCGACATCGGAACCACCGTCGGCTTGGCCCGCGCGGCGCGGAACGCGGCCACCGCCGCCTCCTCGCCGGGGAGCGGGGCCGTGCCGTCGGGGGCGGCGCCGTCCGGGCGGCGGGCCATCTGGGCCACGGCGCCGAGCACGGCCGCCAGCCGTTCCGCTTCGGCGTGCGGCCGATCGCTCCGGTCGTCGGGGGTGCCGTGCTGCCCCTCGACCGGTTCACCGCGAAGGAGCCGCTCCGCGGCCTTGTCATCCAGCCAGCTGTAGCGGTGGTCGTCGGCCATCACATGTCTTTCTGCGTTGGCGCGCCTGATTCCGTCACACCCGCGGACCTGGCCACCCCCGTCTCGCGCTGCCCGGGTATCCCGTCGAGCACGGGCGTGTCACCGAGCAGATCGGCCAGCCGCCGCAGACCGCGGTGGGCGGCGGTCCGTACCGCGCCCGGGCGCTTGCCGAGCACCGCGGCCGCGCTCTTGGCGTCCAGGCCGAGGACCACGCGCAGCACCACCGCCTCCGCCTGGTCCTGCGGGAGCTGGCCGATGAGGTTGAGCGCGCGGCCGGTGCCGAGGGCTTCCAGGGCCTCTCCGGCGGTGTCGGCCTCGGAGGCCCGGGTCTCCAACTCGGTCTCGTCACCGCCGATGACCGGGCGCCGGCCGCGCATCCGTATGTGGTCCAGGGCGCGGTTGCGGGCGATGCGGGCGGCCCAGCCGCGGAACCGGTCGGCGTCCCCGTCGAACCGTCCGAGGTCGCGGGCTATCTGCAGCCACGCCTCGGAGGTGATGTCCTCCGCGTCGGCGTCGCCGACCAGGGTGCGCACGTATCCGAGCAGGCGGGGGTGGACGCACCGGTACACGGTCCGGAAGGCGGTCTCGTCCCCACCTTGTGCCGCACGCACGGCGGCGGTGAGTTCCGCGTCGTCCCCCTGCACGCTCTCTTCCTGCCCCACTCGGAGATCTGAGGTCCGCGATGGCGTCGCGGTGGGCTAGCCCTGGCCGTAGGGAGGGTACGTCCCGGGCGGGTTCTGCGGCATGGCCGGGGGCGTCTGCGGGGCGCCGCCGTACGGGGACCCGCCGTACGGGGACGGGCCGGGCGCGCCGTACGGCGACGGGCCGCCCGGGGTGCCGGGCGCACCGCCCATCGGGCCCATCGGTGCCATCTGCGGCGGCAGCGCGGCGCGCTGCTCCTGCATGGCGGTGATCTGGCGGACCAGCAGCAGGGCGAGGATCGCGGCGGCGATCGTGATCACCATCGCGAAGATGCTGATGCCGAGGGCCGACTTCATGTCCTCGATCACGCCGCGCACCTCGCCGATGCCGCCGCTGATGTCGCCGCTCTCCATCTGCGTCAGCCTCGTGTCGGCGGCCGTGTACTGCATGCTTCCCACCAGGCCGACGCCGATCGAGACGAGGAGCGTCACCCACCAGCCGTTGAGCAGAGCACGGTTGACCCGGTGCGGCCCCTGGGGGGAGCTGGCACGCCAGATGTCGTTGGCGATCTGCTTGGGGAACCAGAGGTTCACCACCGGGGTGAACCAGGATCCGGCGGCCCAGCCGGGGCCCATCCGGTGCTGGCCGGGCGCGAACGCCTCGGCGTTCAGCCGCAGCCGACGGAACCAGATGGCCCACACGATCGTGGCCGGGATGGTGACCAGGGCGTTGAGGACCGACATGCCCAGATAGAAGTTGTCGGCGTCGTTGGCGTCGTCGAGGGACACGTCGCTGCTGTTGTCGAGCATGTCCGAGACGACCCCGTACTGGCCCCCGCGCCCGATCGTGACCAGGATCAGCGTGGGGATCATCAGGGCGAACAGCACGGTGAGCGTGGTGGACAGCCCGCGGCGCAGGTCGACGCCGCCGGTCGGCATGCCCATCGGCGAGGCGGCGGGATAGCCCCCGGGCCCCGCGGCCGGGGCCGGATGCTGCTGCAGCTGCTGCTGATAGGTGCCGCACGCCGCGCAACGACCGTCGGGACCGACGGCGACGGCGCGGCAGTTCCCGCACGGATACATTTCTTGATCCCCCTGGGGACGTGGCCCGATCGGAACCACGCGAGAAAATAATCTGACCGCGCCCACAGCGCGGACCTGCACGTTACGGGCATCCGACCGGTCCCGTCCAGAGTCGGCCCAGGGCATGGACCCGCCCGGCGTGCCCGTAACGGTCAGGTTTCGAGTCCGCGGCGGGTGTGACGTATCCGAAGCGTGCGACGCTATAAGGAGCAAGGGCCTTCACCGGCCCACGCTGGACGGCGGTCGGGGCCTCTCCTGTGGGGGGTGGCGGCCCCGGCCGTCCCTCCGCCCCACCCCCTTCCCGCGCCTTTCCGCCCGCTCCCGTGCTGCTCAGACCCCCAGCCGGTCGGCGAGACGGGTGAAGGCGGACCAGCTCAGCGGGGGGTTTCCGGGGTTCCACAGGCGCTGGGAGAGCGCGGCGAGCGGCAGCCGGATGCCCTTGGCGACCTGCTGCTCGGTCTGTGCGCCGGGCTGATCGGACCAGACCGCGAAGCGGGCGCCGAGGACGCGGCTCGGGCCGGTCAGCTTTTTGTCGGAGATGGGCTGGGTCCCGCGCAGGGTGCCGGGGGTCCATTCGTCGTAGATGCGCTTGCCGGTGGGGTAGGAGAAGCCGTTGGGCTCGCCGAGCACGTAGTAGAGGTACTCGGAGTTGAGGTTCACCACGTTCCGGCCCTCGCGCAGATACTCCACGGGCGGCCGGGCGGGCCATTTGGTGCGGCCGGTCCAGTACTCGACCTGGATGTTCTTGTCGGGGGAGATCACGCCGCCGGTGAAGAAGCCGTCGTTCCACGCCTTGGGCTCCTTGCCGAGCGAGCGGGCGACCGCCGCCCGGTCGTTCAGCCAGCCGGTGGCCAGGTCCTGGACCGTGGCCTTCGAGCCGTACTTGCGCTGCGCGGCGGCGACGAGCTGCGGGAACGAGGCCTCGGGGTTCTTGACGGTGAGCGCCAGGTACTCGTCGGCGCCCAGATGCCAGTAGCGGCCGGGGAAGAGCGGGGCGTACTCGCGCATCAGCTGGTCCACGATCCGGGCGGAAGCCGGCTTGGAGATGTCCACGTCGCCCTGGAACGAGGTGCCGCCCGCGTTGCGCAGCTGCAGTTCCGGGTGCTGCCGGATCACCGCGCCGAGGTGGCCGGGCGAGTCGATCTCGGGCACGACGGTGATGTGCAGCCGCTGTGCGAGCGCGACGATCTCCCGGACCTGGGCCTTGGTGAGGTGCCGCGCGGAGACGATCTCGGGGTGGGTATCGCTTTGGATACGAAATCCCTGGTCGTCCGAGAAGTGCAGGCCCAGCTGGTTGAGCTTGAGGTCGGCCATCTCGCGAAGCCGCGCCTCGATCCATCCGGCGGTGTAGAACTTGCGCGCGATGTCCAGGTTCAGCCCGCGCTGGGGGCGGTCGGGGCGGTCGTGGATGACGCCCTCGGGGAGCTTGCCGCCGGAGCGCAGAGCCTGTTTCACGGTCCGGGTGCCGTAGAAGACGCCCGCGGTGGCGGGGCCGGTGACGCGGGCGCTGCCCTTGTGGACGGTGAGCGTGTACCCCTCGGTGCCGCCGCCCTGGCCGGCCGCGACGGCGAGGGACAGGTCGCCGCGGTGCGGGGCGCCGGAGGCGGTGTGCAGCCCCAGCTCCCCGGCGATCATGCGGGCCTCGTCGGCCAGCGGGCCCTTGAGGTCGGCGACCACCCGGCTGTTCTTGCCGGGCTTCCAGCCGGGTCCGGACCGCGGCGTGAACTCGCGGACGGAGGGGATCGTGCGGGGCGCGGCGGAGGGCGGCGGGGTGGCCGGGGCGGAGGTGGGCGCCGCGGTGGTGCGGGTGGCCGCCGGCGAGCCGGTGGTGTGCTGCCGCGTGGGGAGGGTCGGCGCCCTTGGGGAGGCCGTGCCGTGGTGCGTGGACTGCGTCTGCTGGCAGCCGAGGCCGATCAGGACGACGGTCGCGGCGGCACCGGCGACGCCGCCGCGGAGGATGGCCGCCTTGGCGGCTCTGACGGGCAACCCCATGGCGCGCACCTCCTGGGTCGGGGCGGCACTGCTGTCTCCGTCACGCTCCCGTCTACTTCACGCCACAAAACGTCCCCCTCCGAGTGAATTTACGCTCTCTCCGCCACACCGGCCTCTCCACGTCGTTACCGTGTACTGCTCGCAATCCCCAGCACACCTCCCCCACGCGCCCTGTGCGTCCCGCACGCCCCGTGTGTCCCCGCGCGCCCAAGGAGTCCACGCTGTCCAGGTCCAGCCCACGGTCCAGCCCCGGGTCCAGCCCCCGGTCCGGCCCCGGACCCCGTCCCAGGCCCAGCGGCACCGACGGCCTCGACCGGCTCAACCGCATGACCGCCGGCGCCGCCGAGGCGGCGCTGCTCTCCTGCTGCGGCAGCCGCCGCTGGGCCCGGCTGATCGCGGATCACCGCCCGTATCCCGATCTCGGCGCGCTGCTGGCCGCCGGGGACGAGGCGAGCTACGACCTCACCCCGGCCGATCTCGCCGAGGCACTGGCCGACGAGTCCATGACCGGCCACCCGCTGCCCGCCGAGCCCGGGGTCGGCTCACTGGCCGCGCACACCGCGTTACGCGCCGCGCACGCCGCGTACGAGCAGCGTTTCGGTCACGCCTTCGTGATCTGCCTGGACGGCCTGGCCCCCGACGAGACGCTGGACCGGCTGCTGACCGGAATCCGGGACCGGCTGGGGAACGAGCCCGAGGAGGAGCGGATCAACTCCGCCGAGGAGCTGCGCCGCATCGCCCGTGGGCGGCTCACCCGGCTGGCGACGCCGGGCAGCCCCATGCCGGATATCGCCCGGTTCCGCCCGGCGTGAGCTGCCCACCCGTGCTTCTTTGATCACACCTGAGCCCCCCGCGCGAACCCTCCGACAGCACGTCGCTACGATGGCCAGGGCCGGTGGACCGTACCCGGCCGGGCCCGACCGACAGTCAAGCCGGCAGGCCCCAGTCCCCGCTTCCGGAGGGTTTTCCGTGCCGGCTGGAACGCTGTACCGCGGCCGGGAAGGTATGTGGTCCTGGGTGGCTCATCGAGTCACCGGCGTCCTCATCTTCTTCTTCCTGTTCGTGCATGTCCTGGACACTTCGCTCGTCCGTGTGTCCCCCGAGGCCTACGACGACGTGGTCGCGACGTACAAGACGCCCCTCGTGAACGTGATGGAGTACGGCCTGGTGGCCGCCATCCTGTTCCACGCCCTCAACGGCCTGCGCGTCATCGCCGTGGACTTCTGGTCGAAGGGCCCGAAGTACCAGCGACAGATGCTGTGGTCCGTCGTCGGTATCTGGGTCGTGCTCATGGCCGGTGCCTTCTACCCGGTCCTGCAGCACACGCTGCGCGAACTGTTCGGGAGCTGACGCACATGTCCGCCGAGACCACCAACCCCGCGACCGACGCGGTCAGCGCGTACGACGTGGACCACCCGGCCCCGGTCATCGAGCCGCCGCGGGCCCGTACCCGTAAGACGCCCAAGACGACCCGTACCAACTTCGAGATGTACGGCTGGCTCTTCATGCGCCTGTCCGGCATCGTGCTGGTCGTCCTCGTCCTGGGCCATCTGCTGATCCAGCTGGTGCTGGACGGCGGCGTCACCAAGATCGGCTTCGCCTTCGTGGCCGGCCGGTGGGCCTCACCGTTCTGGCAGGCATGGGATCTGATCATGCTGTGGCTCGCCACGCTGCACGGCGCGAACGGCCTGCGCACGATCATCAACGACTACGCGGAGCGGGACAACACCCGCCTGTGGCTGAAGGGGCTGCTCTACACGGCGGCCGGATTCACCATCGTGCTCGGCACCCTGGTGATCTTCACCTTCGACCCGAACATCCGCTAGGCCCCGGGGCTGAGGTATCCACTCATGAAGATCCACAAGTACGACACCGTCATCGTGGGCGCCGGCGGCGCCGGCATGCGCGCGGCCATCGAGTCGACGAAGCGCAGCCGTACGGCGGTGCTCACCAAGCTGTACCCCACCCGCTCCCACACCGGCGCCGCCCAGGGCGGCATGGCCGCCGCCCTCGCGAACGTCGAGGAGGACAACTGGGAGTGGCACACCTTCGACACGATCAAGGGCGGCGACTACCTGGTCGACCAGGACGCCGCCGAGATCCTGGCGAAGGAGGCCATCGACTCGGTCCTCGACCTGGAGAAGATGGGCCTGCCGTTCAACCGGACCCCGGACGGCACGATCGACCAGCGCCGCTTCGGCGGCCACAGCCGTAACCACGGCGAGGCCCCGGTCCGCCGGTCCTGCTACGCCTCGGACCGCACCGGCCACATGATCCTCCAGACGCTGTACCAGAACTGCGTCAAGGAGGGCGTGGAGTTCTACAACGAGTTCTACGTCCTGGACCTCCTGATGACCGAGGTCGACGGGGTCAAGCGCACCGCGGGTGTCGTGGCGTACGAGCTGGCCACCGGCGAGCTGCACGTCTTCCAGGCGAAGGCCGTCGTCTTCGCCTCCGGCGGCTGCGGCAAGTTCTTCAAGGTGACCTCCAACGCCCACACCCTCACCGGTGACGGCCAGGCGGTCGCCTACCGGCGCGGGCTGCCGCTGGAGGACATGGAGTTCTTCCAGTTCCACCCGACCGGCATCTGGCGCATGGGCATCCTGCTGACGGAGGGCGCCCGCGGTGAGGGCGGCATCCTCCGCAACAAGGACGGCGAGCGCTTCATGGAGAAGTACGCGCCGGTCATGAAGGACCTCGCCTCCCGCGACGTGGTCTCCCGCTCCATCTACACGGAGATCCGCGAAGGCCGCGGCTGCGGTCCCGAGGGCGACCACGTCTTCCTCGACCTGACCCACCTGCCGCCGGAGCAGCTGGACGCCAAGCTGCCGGACATCACCGAGTTCGCGCGCACCTACCTGGGCATCGAGCCGTACACCGACCCGATCCCGATCCAGCCCACCGCGCACTACACGATGGGTGGCATCCCGACCAACGTCGAGGGCGAGGTGCTCTCCGACAACGACACCGTCGTGCCGGGGCTCTACGCCGCGGGCGAGGTCGCGTGCGTGTCCGTGCACGGCGCCAACCGGCTGGGCACCAACTCGCTGCTCGACATCAACGTGTTCGGCCGCCGCGCGGGCATCGCCGCCGCCGAGTACGCCGCCACGGCCGACTTCGTCGAACTCCCCGAGGACCCGGCCGGGTTCGTCCGCGACCAGGTCGAGAACCTGCGCGACGCCACCGGCACCGAGCGGGTCACCGAGGTGCGCCGGGCGCTGCAGGAGACCATGGACAAGAACGTCATGGTCTTCCGCACCGAGCAGACGCTCAAGGAGGCCGTCGAGGAGATCGGCAGCCTGCGCGAGCGCTACAAGAACTGCTCCGTCCAGGACAAGGGCAAGCGGTTCAACACCGACCTGCTGGAGGCCATCGAGCTGGGCAACCTGCTCGACCTGGCCGAGGTCATGGCCATCTCCGCGCTGGCCCGCAAGGAGTCGCGCGGCGGCCACTACCGCGAGGACTACCCGAACCGCGACGACGTCAACTTCATGCGGCACACCATGGCGTACCGAGAGGTGGGCGCGGACGGCTCCGAGTCCATCCGCCTCGACTACAAGCCGGTCGTGCAGACCCGCTACCAGCCGATGGAGCGTAAGTACTGATGAGCACCCCCACGCTTGAGAAGGCCGACAAGGCCCCGGAGCCGGCCGACGCCACCGCCGCGCACACGATCACGGTCACCTTCCGGATCCGGCGCTTCAACCCGGAGGTCGCGGCCGAGTCGTACTGGGAGGACTTCCAGCTCGACATCGATCCCAAGGAGCGCGTCCTCGACGGCCTCCACAAGATCAAGTGGGATCTGGACGGCACCCTGACCTTCCGCCGTTCCTGCGCCCACGGCATCTGCGGCTCCGACGCCATGCGGATCAACGGCCGCAACCGGCTGGCCTGCAAGACGCTGATCAAGGACATCAACCCGGAGAAGCCCATCACGGTCGAGGCCATCAAGGGCCTCACGGTCCTCAAGGACCTGGTCGTGGACATGGACCCGTTCTTCCAGGCCTACCGCGACGTGATGCCCTTCCTGATCACGACGGGCAACGAGCCGACGCGGGAGCGCCTGCAGTCCGCCGAGGACCGCGAGCGCTTCGACGACACCACCAAGTGCATCCTGTGCGCCGCGTGCACCTCCTCGTGCCCGGTGTTCTGGAACGACGGCCAGTACTTCGGCCCGGCGGCGATCGTCAACGCGCACCGCTTCATCTTCGACTCGCGCGACGAGGGCGGTGAGCAGCGGCTGGAGATCCTGAACGACAAGGACGGCGTCTGGCGCTGCCGCACCACCTTCAACTGCACCGACGCGTGCCCGCGTGGCATCGAGGTCACCAAGGCCATCCAGGAGGTGAAGCGCGCGCTGATCACGCGTCGCTTCTGAGCCGCCCGCAGGTCTGCTCGTGACGGGCCCGCCCCCATTGCCCG
The DNA here is from genome assembly GCF_042958345.1 of Streptomyces sp. NPDC007983. Taxonomy (NCBI): domain Bacteria; kingdom Bacillati; phylum Actinomycetota; class Actinomycetes; order Kitasatosporales; family Streptomycetaceae; genus Streptomyces; species Streptomyces sp. NPDC007983. The sequence continues at coordinate 69,323 of NZ_JBIBJI010000016.1, read as the reverse complement.
GGGGCGGGCCCGCCGCGTTTTCACAGCCGTTGAACGCCCGCCTCGACCCCGACGTACCTCCTGGGGAAGAGGGTGGATGGGGCACGTTCATCAAGGGGTGAAAGCGTGACCGGCACGCAGGAGCGCGGCGCTGAGGAACGAATCGGCCGGCCCATGAGCGACAGCCGCCCGTTAAGTGATGAACTCGCATGGCGCGGCGGGCTCGATCCGGTCCGCGCCACCCGCATCGGGCTGCAACTCCTCGCCGTCCTCGACTCCGCCCATCGCGCGGGCATCGTGCACGGTGACATCAGCCCCGCGCGGGTCCTGCTGCGCTCGGACGGCGAGGTCGTCCTCTCCGGTTTCGGCCATGTCGGCGCCGAGCCGTCGCGGCAGGTCACCGACCCCGCGTACGCCTCCCCCGAGCAGGCGCGCGGCACCGGCGCCTGCGCCGCGTCCGACCTGTGGGCGCTGGGCGCGGTCCTGTTCGCCATGGTCGAGGGCCGCCCGCCGCACCGGGGCCGGGACTCACCGGAGGAGACGCTGCGGGTCATCCGGGAGGAGCCCGTACCGCCCCCGCCGCACGCCGGACCGCTGGTTCAGGTGATCCACGGGCTGCTGCGCGACGATCCGCGGGAGCGGCTGACCGCACCGGTCGTACGGCGCGCCCTGGAGCGCATCCTCAACGAGGGCGAGCCCGTCGCGATCCGCGCCGCGCCGCGCATGCCGTGGCTGCGCAACACCTACGAGGCGTGGTTCCCGTCGGCGCGGCGCGGCGGCGGGAACGGCGGCGGGCGCGGTGACAGGCACGGCGACAGGCACGGCGACGGGCGCGGGGGCCGCAGGGTCGGCCCGCTCGCGCTGGCCATCGCGACCTTGGTCCTCGGAACGGCGGCCTCCGTGCTGGCCCTGGTCACCACCAGCGGCCTGACCGGAGGCGACGACCGCGCCTCCGACACCTCCCCCTCCGCCCCACCGGCGGGCGGGGCCGCCCCGAGCCTGCCGCGCGAGGACCCGCCACCCTCCACCCCGGGGGATTCGGCCCCGCCCGGGTCGTCCGCCCCCGGCCAGCCCCCGCCGTCCTCGTCCGCTCCCCCGCCCGCCGGCTCCGGCGGCGGCGCCTACCCCGGCCCCGACGACCCGCCGCCACCCGGCTACTACCGCTACACCAGCGATTCGGGCGGGTTCTCCATCGACCTCCCCAAGGGCTGGAAGCAGGTCAAGAGCGGTTCGCGCTTCCACATCAAGTTCACCGCCGAGGGCGACGACCGCAATCTGGTGGTGACCTTCGGGAAGGGCCCCGAACAGGACCCCGTCGACGGCTGGAAGCGCCTGATCCCGACGATCGAGAAGCTCTACCCCGGCTTCCAGCGGATCGACGACATCCGCCGGGTCGACTACCGCGGCTGGAAGGCCGCCGACATGCAGTGGACCACCGCGGTCGGAAAGGACCACCTGCGCACCTTCGGCCGCGGCTTCCTGGTCGGCGGCGGCCGGGGCTTCTCCATCCGGTGGACGACACCGGCGGACGACTGGAACGCCAAGGAGAACAAGCAGGCACTCGGGATCTTCCTCGGCTCGTTCGAACAGACCAAGGGCCCGGAGGACGCCGAGGACGCCAAGGACGCGAAGGAGGGCTCGTAGAAAGCCGGCTCGTACGGTTCAGGCGCGGGTCGAGGCCAGCTCGACCACGGTGACGTCCGGCGGCGCGCCGACCCGCACCGGCGGGCCCCAGGCGCCCGCGCCGCGGGTGACGTAGAGCTGGGTGTCGCCGTACCGCTCCAGCCCCGCCACGGTGGGGTTGGCCAGCTCCGCGACGTAGTTGCCGGGCCACAGCTGCCCGCCGTGCGTATGGCCGGACAGCTGGAGGTCGACGCCGCGCTCGACCGCGTCGTCGATCACCACCGGCTGATGGGCGAGCAGGACGGACGCCCGCGCCCGGTCGCGGTCGCCGAGCGCCCGGTCGAAGTCGGGCCCCTGCCCCTCGTCCTCGCCCGCCACGTCGTCGACCCCGGCGAGGTCGAACCAGGGCAGCTCGACGCGCTCGTTCTCCAGGGGGCGGACGCCGAGTTCGCGGACGTGGTCGACCCACTCCCGGGCGCCGGAGAAGTACTCGTGGTTCCCGGTGACGAAGAAGCTCCCGAGCCGGCTGCGCAGCCCGCGCAGCGGCTCGGCGGCGGGGCCGAGGTCCGCGACGCTGCCGTCCACGAGGTCCCCGACGACGGCGATGAGGTCGGGGTTCGTACGGTTGATGGTCTCGACGACGCGGCGGGTGTGCGAGCGGCCGAGGACCGGGCCGAGGTGGATGTCGCTGACCACGGCGATCCGGAAGCCGTGCGCGCGGCGCGGCAGCTTGGCGAGCGGCACGGTGACCCGCTTGACCCGCGGGCCGCGCAGCACGGTGTACGTCCCGTACCCGACCGTCCCGGCGGCCGCCACGGTGGCGCCCGCGGCCACGGTCCGGGCGACGAACAGCCGCCGCGACGGCGTACGGACCGGTTCGGGGCTCTCGGGTGTCCCGGCTGCCTCGGGCGCCTCCGCCGTCATGGCCGCCGCACCTCCCGGCGCGGCTGCGGGCACCGGGGCGGGGGCGGGAGGGGGCGCGGGGACGGTTTCGGCGGCGGCGCGGCGCTTCAGCCAGGCGCTCAGGAGGGGGCGTACCGCCTCGCCGACCAGCAGGGCCAGGGTCAGATACAGCAGCAGCGCGAGCCACAGGTACCCCGGCCAGGCCAGCACCCGCTGGATCGGGAAGGGCACCCCCGTACGCCCCGCGACTAGGGCCCCGACGCTGATCAGCGGGAGCGCGAAGGCCGCCGCCGTGCCCGTACGGCGTGCCCGCCCGCCGGGCGCCGTGGTGTCGCGGATCAGCCGCCGCCACACGTACCAGTGCACGCCGACGAGCAGACCGACGACGGCCAGTGCGATCAGGATGAAGAGCACGACCATCCCCGGTCCTCCCCTATGCGGCTATGCAGCTATGCGGTTGTGCGGCTTGCGTGCGGCTTGCGGCTCTGTGCGGCTTGCGGCTGTGTGCGGCTTGCGGCTGTGCGGCGATCTGGACGGCTACTCTTCGGCGTCATTTCGGCGCAGAGCGCGCAGTCCGCGCAACCCGATCACCCCGATGGCCGTCCCCAGGAGAAAGGACGTAATCGCGAGGAGCAGGTGCACCCAAAAGTACGCGGTGGGGTCGCCGGCGTCGTCGAAAGCGAGCCCGCTGGCGTCCTTCCACAAGTTCTTGACAAAGGTGAACCAGATGACCCAGCTCCAGACCCCGAAGGCGAGCAGGAACCAGGACACGGGGCGGCTGAGCTTCATGGTCTCCAGTATGGGCACCCCCGCCCGTACCTCCACGCGGGGGTCCACCACCCGGAAGACGGCGGTGCTTTCGCCGTCCGGCGCGGCTGCGGGTACGTTCGCAGACGTGCCGATCTCTTCGAACACCTTCCCGTCGCGAGGCGCCGCCGCGCCGCTGGCCATCACCGCCGCCCTGTTGCTGTCCACCCTGCTGTCCACCTCCCCCGCGCTCGCCGCCGACGACCCGGGCGGCGCCCAGGGAGCCGAGGCAGCGCAGCCTCCCGACCGGATGTCCACGGTGGGCGGGACGCGGCTCGGCCGCCCCGGCACCCAGGTGGATCCGAAGCGGGGCGCGCCCGCGCTGCCGAAGGAGCTGAGCGGTAAGTCCTGGATGGTGGCGGACGCCGAGTCGGGCGCCGTGCTGGCCTCGCACAACGCCCACTGGCAGCTGCCGCCCGCGAGCACGCTGAAGATGCTGTTCGCGGACACCGTGCTGCCGAAGTTCCCCAAGACGCAGAAGCACACGGTGCGGACGTCCGACCTGGCCGGGATGGGCGCGGGCAGCAGCCTGGTCGGTGTGAAGGAGAACCTGAGCTACACGGTGCACGACCTGTGGCTGGGCGTCTTCCTGCGCTCGGGCAACGACGCGGTGCACGTGCTGTCCGCGATGAACGGCGGCGTCCCGGCGACCGTGCGGGACATGCAGGCGCACGCCAAACAGCTGAACGCGCTGGACACGCACGTCGTCACGCCGGACGGCTATGACGAGGACGGCCAGTACAGCAGCGCGTACGACCTCACGCTGTTCGCCCGGTCCGGACTGCAGAAGGCGGACTTCCGGGAGTACTGCTCGACGGCGACTGCCCAGTTCCCGGGGGAATACAAAAAGGATAAAAAGGGCAAGAAGGTCCGCATGAGCTTCGGGATTCAGAACACCGACCGCCTGCTGACCGGCATCGACGTCAAGGCCTACAAGGGGCTGGCGGGGGTCAAGAACGGCTATACGAGCAAGGCGGGCTCCACCTTCACCGGTGTGGCCCAGCGCGGCAAGCGGGTGCTGCTGGTCACGGTCATGAACCCGCAGAAGGCGGAGCCCTACGGGGTCTACAAGGAGACGGCGAAGCTGTTCGACTGGGGATTCAAGGCGGCGGACTCGGTGAATCCGGTCGGCACCCTCGTCCGCCCCGGTCCGGCGGGCCTGGACCAGAGCAATGCCTCGACGGGCGGCGCGAAGAAGGGGCATGAGCACGCCCAGGCGTCCGTCTCGGGCGGCGGTGCCTCCGGCGGCATGTGGACGGCGGCGGGGATCGCGGCCGGTTCGCTGGCCGTGCTGGGCGCGGTGGCGTACGCGGTGCACCGCCGCTGGCCGCGCCGGGGCTGACGGAGGGTGCCCGCCCCGGGGCGCCGTACGACGGACGAGTCGTTACGCCGCCGAACGGCCGGGCCCATCGGCCCGGCCGTTCGGCCCGAGGGTGTCCGTGTCGGGTTCGGCGGTCTTCTCTCCCGCCCCCTTTTCCTTCCCCTTCTCCGACTCTTTCTCCGGCTCCTTCTCCTTCTCCGGCTCCTTCTCCGGCTCCTTCTCCTTCTCCTTCTCCTTGCCCAGTTCCTCGACGGCCGATCCGGTGGCGGTCCAGGCGGCGCAGTAGAGCGTGAGCTTCGCGGTGAAGTTGATCCACAGCAGCAGCGCGATAGGCACGCCGAACGCCCCGTACATGCTCTTGGCCGCCACCCCTTGCAGATAGCTGCTCAGCAGCAGCTTCAGCAGTTCGAAGCCGATCGCGCCGATGAGCGCCGCGACCACGACCCTCCGGCGCGACGGCTCGACCCTGGGCAGCCAGGTCAGGACGTAACACAGCAGCAGGAAGTCGGCCGCTACGGCGATCAGGAACGCGGCGATGCGCAGCAGCCAGCCACCCACCCCGTTCTCGGGGATGTGGAGGAGCTGCGTCACCCGGTTGACGAGGGTGACGGCGAGCGTCGAGACGGCGAACGAGCCGACGGCGACGCCGCCCAGGCCGATGAGTACCAGACCGTCCTTGAGCTTGCGCACCACGGGATTGCTGCCGGGGTCCTCGTCCAGCTCCCAGACGGCGCGCAGGCATTCGCGCAGCGAGCCCACCCATCCGATGCCGGTGAACAACAGCAGGGCACCCGCGACGATCCCGATCGTCCCCGCGTTCTGGATGAGACCGCTCAGATCGAGCTGACCGGAGATGCCGGGGATCTGCTGGGCGAGCTTCCGCTGCAGCTGATGCATCTGCGACTCGGTGAGCGTCGCGGCGCCGATGGCCGCTCCCACGGTGACGAGGGGGAAGAAGGCCAGAAAGCTGATGAAGGTGATCGCGGCCGCCAGGCGGGTCCAGTGGACGCGTTCCAGCCGTTCGTACGAACGCCAGGCGTGGGTGCGCATCACCCGGGCGAGGGCGGGGCCGATGAGCGGCAACCGGGTCAGCCAATCCATGATCAACAACTACCCTTCCGCCGATTTTTACTCCTCGGCGGCGGGTTCCCGTTTCTCCGCTACTCCACGACTCCGTTACTCCACTTCGCCGAGCGCCCTTTCCGGGCGAGGCGTACGCCCGGAGCTACCGGGGCTCAGCAGGGCTCAGCAGGGCTCACCAGGGTGAGGGGGCGGTCGGGCGAGTGACATCGACCTGACGGGGCACCAGAGGGGAGCCCCCCTCCGACGGTTCGCCCGAACCGAAGGGGTATTCGCGGTCGAGCCGCCACACCCCGTCAGCCCCCTGCTCGTACAGCGCGAAGCCGTTGATCGTCCAGGCCGCCTCGAAGTCCTTCAGCTCCGCGAACGCCCGGTCCATCGCGTCCTCGTCGATGCCGTGCGCGACGGTGACGTGCGGGTGGTACGGGAACTGCAGCTCACGGGCGCACGGCCCGTGCGCCGCCCGGATCCGCTCCTGCAGCACCATGCACTCGTCCGCGCCTTCGACCACCTGGACGAAGACGACGGGCGAGAGCGGACGGAAGGTGCCCGTCCCCGCCAGCCGCATCGGGAACGCCCGCCCCTCGGCCGCGACCTGGGCCAGATGGTCCTCGACGGCGGGCAGCGCCGCGGCCTCGACCTCGGTCGGCGGAAGGAGGGTGACATGCGTGGGGATGCCATGAGCGGCCGGGTCCCCGAAGCCCGCGCGCCGCTCCTGGAGGAAGCTGCCGTACGGCTCCGGGACCGCGATCGAAACGCCGAGCGTTACGGTCCCCACTGCGTTCTCCCTCCTGGCCCTCCCGGGCTGCTGGGCTTCAGTCCGCTGCACCGGTGCCAGTGTGGCGGCTGTGCCGCCTTCGCGGCTAGATTCCTCGATTCTTCGGCGCACGGGCCGAAGAACCCCCTGGTCAGGGGTGGGAAGCGGTACACTCCGTCGGCGGTCGCCGAGGCGACGCCCGCATCGGACGTCCGCCCTTCGGCGCTCACCTCGGAGGTCCGCCCTCGGACGTCCGCCCTTGGACGGCCTCCTTTGGACGTCCGCCCTTGGCGCCCCCCGTTCGACGCCCCGGTCGGCACCCGCCCGGACGCTCAGCGCGTCGCGGGCAGGAATCCCACCTTGTCGTAGGCGAGCGCCAGCGTCTCGGCGGCGACGGCACGAGCCTTGTCCGCCCCCTTGGCCAGGATTCCGTCCAACGTCCCCGGGTCCGCCAGGTATTCCTGGGTCCGCTCGCGGAACGGCGTCACCCACTCGACCAGCACCTCGGCCAGGTCGGTCTTGAGCGCGCCGTACCCCTTGCCCTCGTACCGGTTCTCCAACTCCGCGATGGAGCTGCCGGTGAGGGTGGAGTAGATGGTCAGCAGATTGCTGACGCCGGGCTTCTTCTCCTCGTCGAAGCGGATCTCGGTCTCCAGGTCGGTGACCGCGCTCTTGATCTTCTTCGCGGAGACCTTCGGCTCGTCGAGGAGATTGACGATGCCCTTGGGGGTCGAGGCCGACTTGCTCATCTTGATCGTCGGATCCTGGAGATCGTAGATCTTCCCGGTCTCCTTGACGATGAACGGAGCGGGGACGGTGAAGGTCTCGCCGAAGCGGCCGTTGAAACGGTCCGCGAGGTCGCGGGTCAGCTCGATGTGCTGGCGCTGGTCCTCGCCGACCGGGACGTGGTTGGCCTGGTAGAGCAGGATGTCCGCGACCTGGAGGATCGGGTACGTGAAGAGGCCGACGGTCGACCGGTCGGCACCCTGCTTGGCCGACTTGTCCTTGAACTGGGTCATGCGGGAGGCCTCGCCGAAGCCGGTGAGGCAGTTCATCACCCAGCCGAGCTGAGCGTGCTCGGGCACATGGCTCTGGATGAAGAGCGTGCAGCGGTCCGGGTCGAGACCGGAGGCGAGCAGCTGGGCTGCGGCAAGCCGGCTGTTGGCTCGCAGCTCCGCCGGATCCTGCGGCACGGTGATCGCGTGCAGGTCGACGACGGTGTAGAACGCGTCGTGGGTTTCCTGCAGCGCGACGTACTGCCGGATCGCACCGAGGTAATTCCCGAGGTGGAACGAGCCTGCGGTGGGCTGAATACCGGAGAGCGCACGGGGACGATCAAGGGCCATGCCACCCATTCTCTCAGGTGTGGAACCAGACTCGGTCCGCCGGTGTATCAAAGGTGTGAGGACTCGTGAGGGGGCGCGGGAGGGGGACCTCGTCGCGCAAGACGCAGGGCAAGACGCAGCACAGGACTCAGCACAGGACACAGGGCGGGAAACAGGGCAGGAAGCGGCGCAGGACGCAGGACAGGACGCGGCGCAGGACGAAGCAGCGCCCGCGGCAGGGCCGGATGCGGCCGTGATCGCTCGGGTGCGGGCCGGGGAGACCGAGGCGTATGCCGAGCTGGTGCGCGCCCATGCGCCGATAGCGCTGCGCACCGCCGCGCTGATGGGCGCGGGCGCCGACGCCGAGGATGTGGTGCAGGACGCCTTCGTGAAGGCGTATCTCGCGCTGGGCACCTTCCGGGGCGATGCCGCCTTCCGGCCGTGGCTGCTGCGGATCGTCGCCAATGAGACGCGGAACGCGGTGCGCTCGGCGCGTCGGCAGCAGACGGCGGTCGACCGCGAGGGGGCGATGATCGGAGCCGATCCGGCGATACCGGAGAGCGCGGATCCGGCGGCCGTGGCGCTCGCGGACGAGCGGCGGGCGCGGCTGATGGCCGCGCTGGAAGAGCTGAGCGAGCCACAGCGGTGGGTGGTCACCTACCGCTATCTGCTGGATCTGGACGAGGCGGAGACGGCGGCGGCCCTGGGCTGGCCGCGCGGCACGGTGAAGTCGCGGCTGAGCCGCGCGCTGCGGCGGCTGGAGCTGCTGCTGGAAGCGGACGAGGTGGCCCCGTCCGGTGAGGGACCGGGGCGGGCACGGCAGGGAGGCATAGAGGATGGACGGGGAAGGGCTGCCCGGCGAGCTGCGGGCGCTCGGGCGCGCACTGGAGGGGCCACGGCCCGCCGACCCGCCGGCGGACGGCTCCCAGGAGGACGGCCTCCAGGAGGACGGCCCCCGGGGGGACAGCCCCTGGGAGGGCGGCCGCCAGGCAAACAGCATGCCGTCGGCGAGCGGCGAGACGATGGCCGAGCGGGTGCTGGCCCGGATCGTGGGCATGCCGGATCGGGCGGCGCCCGGTGACCGCATCCATGAGGAGCAGTGGTGGCAGGAGCTGCCCGGGCTCGAGGCCGGGCAGGGGCCCACAAGCACCCCCGGCCGGTCGGCGGACCGGCGGCGCGACAGGCCGCCCTCGCCTCGGCCGCCTCAAGCCTGACCTCCGACGGTTCGACGCTCGGCTCGCCGGTCACGGGGCACGCCCCCACCCTGGGTGGTGTCGCAGCTTCTCGGTGGCGTCCCAGAGCCGCGTCACAGAGCCGCGTCACAGAGCCGCGTCACAGAGCCGCGTCACAGAGCCGCGTCACAGAGCCGCGTCACAGAGCCGCGTCACAGAGCAACGTCACAGAGCAGTGCCCCAGAACGGTGTCCAGAACGGTGTCCCGGAACGGAGGACGTCTTGACCTCGACCGACCGCCCCTCGGAGCGCGCCATCGCGGCCGCCGAGGCCCACAGCGCGCACAACTACCATCCGCTTCCGGTCGTCGTCGCCTCCGCCGAGGGGGCATGGATGACCGATGTGGCAGGCCGCCGGTATCTGGACCTGCTCGCCGGGTATTCCGCTCTCAACTTCGGGCACCGCAACCGGCGGCTGATCGACGCCGCCAAGGCGCAGCTGGAGCGGGTCACGCTCACCTCGCGCGCGTTCCACCACGACCGGTTCGCCGCCTTCTGCGCGGAGCTGGCGGCGCTGTGCGGGATGGAGACGGTGCTGCCCATGAACACGGGCGCGGAGGCGATCGAAACGGCGATCAAGACCGCCCGCAAATGGGGCTACCGCGTCAAGGGCGTGCCGGACGGGCGGGCCAGGATCATCGTCGCGGCCAACAACTTCCACGGCCGTACGACCACGATCATCAGCTTCTCCACCGACCCGGAGGCCCGCGCGGACCACGGCCCGTACACCCCGGGGTTCGACATCGTGCCGTACGGCGACCTGGCGGCGATGGAGGCGGCGCTCGACGCCGGGGCCGGGGAGACGGTCGCCGTGCTGCTGGAGCCCGTCCAGGGCGAGGCGGGGGTGCTGGTGCCGCCGCCCGGGTATCTGGCCGGGGTGCGCGAGCTGACCCGGGCGCGGGGCGTGCTGTTCATCGCCGATGAGATCCAGTCGGGCCTGGGCCGCACCGGGAAGACCTTCGCCTGTGAGTACGAGGGCGTCGTTCCGGATGTCTATGTGCTGGGCAAGGCGCTGGGCGGCGGGGTGGTGCCGGTGTCGGCGGTGGTGTCCTCCGCCGAGGTGCTGGGCGTCCACCGCCCCGGCGAGCACGGCTCGACCTTCGGCGGCAATCCGCTCGCCTGCGCGGTCGCGCTGGAAGTGATCGCCATGCTGCGGACCGGGGAGTTCCAGGGGCGCGCGGCCGAGCTGGGCGAGCATCTGCACCGGGAGCTGGCGCAGATGGCCCGCGGCGGCGCGGTGGACGAGGTGCGGGGGCGCGGGCTGTGGGCCGGTGTGGACATCGAGCCGTCGCGCGGCACCGGGCGGCAGATCTCCGAGCGGCTGATGGACCGCGGGGTGCTGGTCAGGGACACCCATGGGTCCACCATCCGGATCGCACCGCCCCTGGTGATCGGCAAGGAGGATCTGGACTGGGGCCTGGACCAGCTCAGGGCGGTGCTGGCGGAATGAGGCGTGCTGCCGGAGCGGCCCGACGCCGCACATCGCCGTGGCGCCGCTTAAAGGATCACGTGTGGCACAAAGCGCGCGTACTCGTCCGTGATCAGCCCGGCCGACTCCCGGATGCCGAGCCCCGCGGGCTCGTCCTCCACCACCCACGCACCGAGCACGACGCGGTTGCCGTCCATATCGGGCAGCGGGGCCAACTCCTGGTAGCAGCAGGCCTCGTCCCTGACGACGGGCTCCGCACCCGGCTCGTGCACGGTGACACCCGCGCCCTCCCGGCCGAGCAGCGGTTTGGCCACGTAGCCGCTGGTGCGGGCCAGTTCGCGGGGTCCGTCGAGGTAGGCGGGCAGCAGGTTGGGGTGGCCGGGGTACAGCTCCCACAGGATGGCCAGCAGCGCCTTGTTGGACAGCAGCATCTTCCAGGCGGGCTCGATCCACAGGGTGGAGCCGGTGCCGCCGCCGTTGTCGATCGTGTCCAGCACATGGGGGCCGAACTCGTCGGTGACCAGCCACTCCCAGGGGTAGAGCTTGAAGCAGCCGCGGATGAAGCGGTGCCGCAGGTCCACGAAGCGGCCGGAGAGCCGTTCCCAGCCGATGTCCTCCACGGAGATCGCCTCGGTCCGCAGCCCCGCCTGTTCGGCCGTCTCCCGAAGGTAGGCGACGGTCATCAGGTCCTCGCCCAGCTCGTCACCGGCCGAGTGGGCGAAGTACAGGGGCACGCCCGGCGGCAGCAGGGCGGCCTGGTTCCGCCAGGCGTCGACCAGCCGCTCGTGCAGCGAGTTCCACTGGTCGGCGCCGGGGAAGCGGTCCTCCATCCAGAACCACTGGGCGCTCGCGGCCTCCACCAGCGAGGTGGGTGTGTCCGCGTTGTACTCCAGCAGCTTCGCCGGGCCCGGGCCGCCGTCGTACCGCAGGTCGAACCGGCCGTAGACGCTGGGCTGTTCGGTCCTTCGGCGCCAGGACTCGGCGACCAGCTTGACCACCCGCGGATCCTCGATGCCGAGGTCGGCGAAGCGGTCGGCGTCGACGATGTGGGCGGCCGCCTCCAGACACATCCGGTGCAGCTCCTCGACGACCTCCTCCAGCGCCTCGACCTCGGGCAGCGTGAAGGCGTAGTAGGCGCTCTCGTCCCAGTACGGGCGCAGCGAGCCGTCCGGGTAGCGGGTCAGGGGGTAGATGACCCCCTGCTCCTCGACCGTGGTCTGCCAGTCGGGGCGGGGGTCGATGGTGTGACGCTTCATCGGGTCGCCGTCCGGTCAGCCGCCGCCGGATCCCGAGCAGCCGAAACCGCCGCGGTCGGCCGCCTGGCTCTTGCTGAAGGTGCCCTCGTCGGCCCAGCGGCCGTCGACGTCCGGGTCGTAGTACCAGTCGCCGTCGACCCGCTTGGTGGTGCCGCGGCTGCTCTTCTTCTTGCCGCCCGTGGAGCTCGAAGAGCTTTTGCAGGCGCTGGAGTCGACGATGCGGTAGCCCCTGACCGCGTCGTAGCTGTCCGGGTCGACACAGCGCTTGTCGGGCTCCGATCCGCAGGAGGTGAGGGCCGCCGCGAGTGCGCCCATACCGCCCAGGATCACCGTGCTCGACCGCAGTCGTCGTGGACCGGTCCGTTCCATTGGTTCTGCTCCCCCGTTCGTCGGTCCGCCCACCCTAGAGGGCGTTATCGCACAAGTGAACGCCGGGGGCGGGAAGCTGCCGGCTCAGGGCAGCACCCGGCACAGCGCCTCCAGGGCGCCCGCGAAGGCGTGATCGGGCGGCGTCCCATAGGCGAAGACCAGCGCGTCCGGCTCGGAGCCGCCGCCTCCGGGTTCGCCTTCCTCGCGGTAGCGGTAGCGGTTCAGGCCCTCCATGGCCAGGCCCTGCCAGGCCGCGCCCTGGAGGACGGAGCGCACGGTGCCCGGCGGCAGTTCGAGCACCGCGTGCAGCCCGGCCGCGATGCCCGTGACCCGCACCTGCGGGGCGCGTTCGGCCAGCGCCGCCACCAGCTGGTCGCGGCGCCGCTGGTAGCGCAGCCGCATCCCGCGCACATGGCGGTCGTACGCGCCGGAGGCGATGAACTCCGCGAGCGTCAGCTGGTCCAGCGCGCCCGACTGCCACTCCCCCGTCCGCTTGACCGCCAGCAGCCGGTCCAGCAGATGATCCGGCACCACCATCCAGGCCAGCCGCAGCGCGGGCGCCAGGCTCTTGCTCGCCGTGCCCAGATAGACCACCCGCTCGGGGTCCAGGCCCTGCAGCGCGCCCACCGGCTGGCGGTCGTAGCGGAATTCGCCGTCGTAGTCGTCCTCCAGCACCAGCCCGTCGGTCCGGGAAGCCCAATCCACCACGGCGGCCCGCCGGTCGGGGTCCAGGGCGACGCCGGTGGGGAACTGATGCGCCGGGGTGAGCAGCGCGGCCCGCACGTCGGTAAGGCGGTGCAGTTCGCCGGTGCGGGCGCCCCGCCCGTCGACCGGCAGCGGCACGGTGCGCAGTCCGCCGCGGCGCAGCACATTCCAGTGGAGGTCGAGGCCACAGGACTCGACGGCCAGCGCACGGTGGCCGTCCCGGTGCAGCGTCCGGCCGAGCAGGGCGAGCCCCTGGATGAACCCGGCGCAGATCACGATGCGTTCGGGCGCGGCCCGCACCCCGCGGGCGCGCGCGAGATAGTCGGCCAGGACCCGGCGCAGTTCGGGCCGCCCGCTGGGGTGGCCGTAGTTGAAGGCGTCGCTGGGCGCGGCGGTCAGGGCGCGCCGGGCGGCGGACAGCCAGGCGGAGCGGGGGAAGGCGGAGACATCGGGCGACCCGGCCCGCAGGTCGTACGCCGGGCGGGTGGCGGCCACGGCGGCGGCCGGCAGGGTGCGCGGCGGTGCGGGCTCGGGCGGGACGACGCGCCGGGCGACCCGGGTGCCGGAGCCCTGCCGGGCGGTGAGCCAGCCCTCGGCGACGAGGTCGCCGTAGGCGTCGGCCACCGTGTTGCGGGCGATGCCGAGGTCGGCGGCGAGCGAGCGGGAGGAGGGCAGCCGGGTGCCGGGGGCGAGCCGGCCGCTGCGTACGGCGTCGCGCAGGGAGCGGATGAGCGCGGCCCGCACCCCGCTGGTCCCGCCCCGCGGCAGGTCCAGATGCAGATCGGCACCGAGGCCGTTCTCCGTCGCGGAGCGTGGCTCTCCGGGGTCGGAATTGGCCCACGAATCCTCCATGAAAGTGGACCATACCTCTGGGCTGGTCAGGTTCTAGCGTGGACCGCATGACGACGCATGAGAGCACCCATCAGCACGGTCCCCGGATGCGGTTCGCGCAGGCGGCCCCCGAGGTCTACAAGGCCATGATCCAGCTGGACGCGGCGGCCCGTAAGGGCCTGGAGCCCGCGCTGACGGAGCTGGTCAAGATCCGCGCCTCGCAGGTCAACCACTGTGCGTTCTGCATCGACATGCACATCAAGGACGCCCGGGCTGCGGGCGAGTCCGAGGAGCGGATCTACCTGCTCAACGCCTGGGAGGAGGCGGTCGGCGTCTACACCGAGAAGGAGCAGGCCGCGCTCGCCCTGACCGAGGCCGTCACCGTCCTGACCGACGGCTTCGTCCCGGACGAGGTGTACGAGCGGGCCGCCAAGCACTTCGAGGAGCAGGAGCTGGCCCAGCTCATCGCGCTCATCCTCACCATCAACGCCTGGAACCGGATCGGGGTGACCACCCGCCTGGTCCCGGGCTCCTACAAGCCGACCGCGGGCTGAGGAGGAGGGGGTCCCATGACGATCAGTGCCACGGCCATGCCGTACGAGCGGGAGGCCAGGGCGTTCCGGGCGATGCACCACGGCCGGGAGGCGGGGGCGCCGCTCGTGCTGCCCGGCCCCTGGGACGCCGGTTCCGCCCGCGCCTTCGCGGACGCGGGCTTCCCCGCGCTGGCGACGCCGAGCGCCGGGATCGCGGCGTCGCTGGGCTACCAGGACGGCCGGACACCGGCCGAGGAGATGTTCGCCGCGGTGGCCCGGATCGTCCGGGCCGTGGAGGTGCCGGTGTCGGCGGACCTGGAGAGCGGCTACGGCCTCGACGCCAAGGAGCTGGTCGAGCGGCTGCTGGAGACCGGGGCGGTGGGCTGCAACCTGGAGGACTCCGACGCGCAGACCAAGCAGCTGGCCGACCCGCGGGAGCAGGCGGACCGGCTGGCGGCGGTGCGGGCCGAGGCGGGCGACGGCCTGGTGATCAACGCCCGGATCGACACCTTCGCCCGCGGGGAGTTCGCCCAGGGCGGGGCCGACGACGCCGAGCGCGCGGCCGAGGCGGCCATCGAGCGCGGACGGGCCTATGCGGCGGCGGGCGCGGACTGCGTCTATCCGATCTTCGCGCCCCCGGAGCTGCTGCCCCGGCTCGCGGCCGCCATCGGCGTGCCGGTCAACGCGTCGGCGTTCGCCCCGGACGGCCCCTCCCCCGCCGAGCTGGGCCGCCTCGGCGCCGCCCGCGTCACCTTCGGCCCCCGGCTCTTCCGCGAGACGATGGCCGCCGCCCGGGACCTCGCCCAGCGGCTGGGCCCCGCGCCGTCCACCCCATAAGGGGGGAACGAGACGGGGCCCGGGCCGGACGCGTCGTTCAGGGGGTGACCGCTAGCGCAGCCACTTCTTCCAGACGTCCGGATGCGCCGTGACCCACTTCTTGGCCGCGTCCTGCGCCGACATCCCGTCCGAGGCGATCAGCTCGGACACCTGGTTCTGGTCCTTCTTGGTCCAGTGGAACTTCTTCAGGAAGGCGGCGGCCTTGCCACCCTGCTTCGCGAAGTCCGCGTTGAGGTACTTCTGCAGCGGGGTGGTCGGGTAGGCGCAGTCGATGGAATCGGGGTTCTTCTCACCCTTGGCAGCACACTTGTCGGTGTACTTGGGCAGCTTCACCTCGACCATCGGAACCTGGTTGAACAGCCACTGCGGCGTGTACCAGTACGTCAGGAAGGGCTTCTTCTGCTTGGCGAACTGCTTGATCTGGGTGATCTGAGCGGATTCCGAACCGGCGAAGACGATCGAATAGTTCAGCTTCAGATTCTTCACCAGCGCCTTGTCATTGGTGACATAGGACGGGGAACCGTCGAGCAGCTGGCCCTTCCCACCGCTTTCCGCGGTCTTGAAGGTCTTGGCGTACTTGTTGAGGTTCTTCCAGTTGAGGACATCCGGATGCTTCTTGGCGAAGTACTTCGGCACCCACCAGCCGATGTGGCCGGTGACGCCGAGGCCGCCGCCCGAGGCGATCGTCTTCTTGTCCTTGACGTAGCGCTGTTCCTGCTCCGGGTGGCCCCAGTCCTCCAGGATCGCGTCCACCCGGCCCTGGCTGAGCGCGTCCCACGCCGGCACCTCGTCCACCTGGACGGTGTCGACGTGGTAGCCCAACTCGTGCTCCAGCAGGTACTGGGCGACGGCCACGTTGGCCTGGGCGCCGACCCAGGACTGGACGGAGAGCGTCACACTCTTCGCGCCGCCCACATTGGCGTACGGCGAGGACTGCTTGGACATGTCCGCCGCGCCGCAGCCGGTCGCGGTGAGCAGGGCCGTGACCCCGGTGGCGGCCATCAGCAGCTGCCGGCGGCGCGCGTTACGGGCCGTAGCCATCTCAGGCCCCCTTCTTCTCGCGGCGTGCGGTCGGCTGGGTCACCCGGTCGAGCATCAGACCCAGGCAGACGATCGCCGCGCCCGCCACCAGACCGGTCGCCAGGTCGCCCTGCGCCAGGCCGAACAGCACGTCGTAGCCGAGCGCGCCCGAACCGACCAGACCGCCGATGACGACCACGGCCAGCACCAGCACCACACCCTGGTTGACAGCGAGCAGCAGCGCCGGGCGGGCCAGCGGAAGCTGGACCTGGCGCAACTGCTGCCCCTGGGTAGCGCCGAGCGAGCGCGCCGACTCCAGCGCGGACGGGTCGACGTTCCGGATCCCCTGGGTGGTGATGCGGATGACGGCGGGCAGCGCGTAGACGATGGCCGCGGCCGCCGCCGGGGCGCGGCCGACACCGAACAGCGCGACCACGGGGATCAGGTACACGAACTGCGGCATGGTCTGGCACACGTCCAGCACCGGTCGCAGCATCTGCTCCAGCCGGGCGCTGCGCGCGGCCCAGATGCCGATCGCGAAGCCCAGCACCAGCGTGACGACGACGGCCGCCAGCACCTGGGAGAGGGTGTCCATGGACGACTGCCACACGCCGAGCACACCGATCGCGGCCATGGCGGCCGTGGCGGTCAGCGCGGTGGCCCAGGTGCCGATCAGCCAGGCCAGCGCCGCGACGATCAGCAGGATTCCGTACCACGGGACGCCCTGCAGCCCCTCACGCAGCGGGTCGAGGATCCACTTGAGGTAGTTCGCGGCCCATTCGGCGGTACCGCCGACGACCGGCACCCCGGTGTAGAGGTGGTCGACCATCCACTCCTTGAACTGGTTGACGGGCCCCTCGATGGCGACGGTCCAGCCGCCCGGCCAGGTCTGGGAGCCGGCCAGCCTTCCGGCGACGGCGATGACCGCGGTGATCACCGCGACGCCCGCCCACGCGGGCCAGCCGCGCAGCAGCCGGGACCCGCCCTCGGCCTGGGGCGCGCCGAGCCGCTCGCCCGCCGACCCGATGGTGCGGTCCATCACGACGGCGAGGAGCACGATCGGGAGCCCCGCGGCGAGCGCCTTGCCGACGTCGACGGTCGACAGCGCCTGGTAGACGCGGTCACCGAGACCGCCGCCGCCGATCACGGACGCGATCACGGCCATGGACAGCGCCATCATGATCGTCTGGTTGATGCCCAGCAGCAGTTCCTTACGGGCCAGCGGCAGCCGGGCGGACAGCAGCCGCTGCCGCCAGGTCGCGCCGAGCGAGGCCACGGCCTCCAGCACCCCGGCGTCCGCGCCGCGCAGGCCGAGGGCGGTGAGCCGGGCCATGGGCGGAGCCGCGTAGATCACGGTGGCCAGCACCGCGCCGGGCACGCCGTTGCCGAAGATCATCACGACGGGCAGCAGATACGCGAACGCGGGCAGCACCTGCATGGTGTCGAGGATCGGCCGCAGCGCCCGGAACGCCCGTTCCGAGAGCCCGCCGGCCAGGCCCAGCAGTCCGCCGATGACGACGGAGACGGTGACGGCGACGGCCATCAGCGCGAGCGTCTGCATCGTCGGCACCCACATGCCCAGGCCGCCGCAGACCGCCAGGGACACGAGGGTGGTCACCGCGACCCGCACCCCGGCCACCCGCCAGGCGAGCAGGGTCAGCCCGGCGGTGACACCGGCCCAGCCGAGGGCGAGCAGGGCGACGTAGACGGCCCGGACGCCGATGATGATGGCCTGGCTGATGTGGCCGAAGAAGTAGAGGAAGATCCAGTGGCTGTCGCGGTTGTCGAGGATCCAGTCGCTGGCCTTGCCCAGCGGCCCGGACACATCGACGGTCAGCGCGTGCGGCCAGCTCGCGCCGGCCCACTTGGCGTGGGCGAGCGGTATCAGCACGGCGGCGATCACGGCGAGCACCGCGAGCTTGCGGACGGTCCGGCTGCCGACGGCCGCGCGCAGGCGCGAGGGGCGCGCTTCGTCCGCGGCGGTCGTGCCCGCGGACGGCCCGGTATCGGGGTCGGTACGGGGTCGGGTGGTCGTCGCGCTCACACGCGCCTCCCGGTGCCGCCCGGCGGGAAGAAGGTCGGGGGCGTGCTCATGCGGCGGCCGCCTCCTTCCCCTCCAGGCCCGCGACGACGTTGAGCAGGCAGGCGTGGTCGACGACGCCCAGGCAGCGGCCGCCGTCGACGACGCGCGCGGGGCCGCCGGAACGGGCCACGGCCTCGATCGCGTCGGCGACGGTGGTGCCCGGGGTCAGCGCGGGGCCGCCGTCCTTCTCGTCGGACTTCGCGGGCCGCATCGCGCGGCGCACGGTCAGCACCTGCTCGCGCGGCACATCGCGGACGAAGTCCCGTACGTAGTCGTCGGCCGGGGAGCCGACGATCTCCTCCGGGGTGCCGAGCTGCACGATTTCGCCGTCGCGCATCAGCATGATGCGGTCGCCGAGCCGCAGCGCCTCGCTGAGGTCATGGGTGATGAACACCATCGTCCGGCCCTCGTCGTGGTGCAGCCGGATGACCTCCTCCTGCATGTCGCGGCGGATCAGCGGGTCGAGCGCGCTGAACGGCTCGTCGAACAGCAGCACCTCGGGGTCGACGGCGAGCGCCCGGGCCAGGCCCACGCGCTGCTGCTGACCACCGGAGAGCTGGCCGGGGCGACGGCGCTCCAGACCGGCCAGGCCGACCTTCTCCACCATCTCGGCGGCCTTGGCGCGGCGCTCGGCCCTGCCGACACCCTGGATCTCCAGGCCGTAGGCGATGTTGTCGAGGACGGAGCGGTGCGGCAGCAGACCGAAGTGCTGGAAGACCATGGCGGCACGGTGCCGGCGCAGATCACGCAGCCGGGACTTGTCCATGGCCATGACGTCCTCGCCGTCGATCTTCAGCGTCCCGGAGGTCGGCTCGATCAGACGGGTGAGGCAGCGCACCAGCGTGGACTTGCCGGAGCCGGACAGCCCCATCACGACGAACACCTCACCCGGCTCGACGTCGAAGGAGACGTCCCGGACGGCGGCCGTGCAGCCGGTGCGGGCGCGCAGCTCCGCGGCGGGCAGCTCGGCCTCGGGCGAGCCGGGGACGCGCTCGGCCTTCGGGCCGAACACCTTCCACATGTCACGGACCGAGAACACCGGGGTGCGGTCGCCGGTCTCGGGGGTCTTGGGGGCGTCGGGCGTCTCGGGGACCAGAGTCGCAGCCATCACGCCTCACCTCCCGGAGCGAGCTGGGCGGCTCGTTCACGCGACCGGTACCTGACCTGATCACGCTCACCGACCAGCAGATCCGCGCACTTCTCGCCGACCATCAGCACTCCGATCATGGGGTTCACAGCGGGCATGGTCGGGAAGACCGACGCGTCGGCGATCCGGATGCCGGACAGGCCGCGGATGCGCAGATCGGGGCCGACCACGGCCAGCTCGTCGTTCGCGGCGCCCATCTTGCAGGTGCCGGCGGGGTGGTAGACGGTGTGCGCGACCTTACGGGCGTACTCGCTGATGTCCTCGTCCGAGGTGACCTCCGGGCCCGGGCACACCTCGCGCTTGAGCCAGCCGGCCAGCGGCTCGGTCTTGGCGATCTCACGGGCGAGCCGGATGCCGTCGACCAGGGTGCGGCCGTCGTAGTCCTCCTCGTCCGTGAAGTAGCGGAAGTCGAGGGCGGGCTTGACCTCGGGGTCGGCGCTCGTCAGGTATAGCCGGCCGCGGCTGCGCGGCTTGGGGATGTTGGGGGTCATCGACACGCCGTGCTCGGGCTTCTCGTAGCCCAGCCGCTCCGGGTTGTCGGTGAACGGGATCTGGTAGAAGTGGAACATCAGATCCGGACCCTTGGACTCCGGGTCGCGGCGCACGAACAGGCCGGCGTCCGAGTCCATCGCGGAGTTGTCCGGGATCGGGCCGTCCGTCTCCCACACGATCACCGACTCGGGGTGGTCGAGCAGGTTCTCACCGACGCCCGGCAGATCGACCTTGACCGGTATGCCCAGCGCCTCCAGGTCGGCCTTGGGGCCGATACCGGAGTGCATCAGCAGCCGCGGGGTGTCCACCGCGCCCGCGCAGACCAGCACCTCGGTCGTCGCCCGGACGAGGATCTCCTCGCCGTCCTTGGTGCGGACGTGCACTCCGGTGGCCCGGCCGCTGTCGTCCAGCTCCAGCTTGTGCGCCCAGGTCTCCAGCATGATGTGGAGGTTCGGCCGGTCCAGGAAGGGGTGCAGATAGGCGACCGACGCCGAGGAGCGCTTGTTGTTCTCCGGGTGGTACGAGAGGTCGAAGAAGCCGACGCCCTCGTGGAACGGCTGCTTGTTGAAGCCCTCGACGCGCGGCACGTCGGCGGCGGCCTGGGCGGCCTCCACGAAGTCCCGGGCGATCGCGTTCCGGTCCTTCTCGTCGACCGCCACGATGTTGTTGCGCAGCTTGTGGAAGTACGGGTCCATCGAGGCGGCGTCCCAGCCCTCGGCGCCCGCCTCGGCCCACTCGTCCCAGTCGCCCGGCAGCGGTTTGAACGAGATCAGCGTGTTGTGCGAGGAGCACCCGCCGAGCACCCGGGCGCGGCTGTGCCGGATGTGCGAGTTGCCGCGCGGCTGCTCGACCGTGGGGTAGTCGTAGTCCAGATCGCCGCCGAGCAGCCCCAGCCAGCGGCGCAGGGTGAGGACATCGGGACGGTCGATGTCGGTGGGGCCGCCCTCGATGACGGCGACGCGAACGTCGGGGTCCTCGGTGAGCCGGGAGGCGATCACCGATCCTGCGGTGCCTCCGCCGATGACGACGTAATCGTATGCGTCAGGTACGGGCATGGTGGGGGTTACTCCTCGCGGTCTTCCGGTCTTCCGGGACGGCCCACACGGGTGCGGGCCTGGGGCCGTCCCCGGAGGGGATGGGGGTTACGGACGAAGGGGGAGAGACGCCGGGCGCCGTCACCGGACGCAACGGGACCCGGGCCCGGCGGGAGGTCCGGGCCCGGCCGTGCCGCCCCGGGCGGGGGCCGGCGGTGGGGCGTCAGCCGCCGAACCAGCGCACCGGGCTGGGCCGCAGGTTCTCGTAGACATGCTTGGTCTCGCGGTACTCGTCCAGGCCCGCCGGGCCCAGCTCGCGTCCGACGCCGGACTTGCCGAAGCCGCCCCATTCGGCCTGCGGGAGGTAGGGGTGGAAGTCGTTGATCCATACGGTGCCGTGGCGCAGCCGCGCGGCGACCCGGCGGGCGCGCGCGGTGTCGGACGACCAAACGGCGCCGGCCAGGCCGTACTCGGTGTCGTTGGCGAGGGCCACGGCCTCATCTTCGGTGCTGAACGTCTCCACCGAAAGGATCGGCCCAAACGTTTCTTCACGCACGACGCGCATCTCGCGATGGCACTGGTCGAGCACGGTCGGCAGGTAGAAGTAGCCGGTCGCGGGGCGGACGTCGGACGGCTCGGGCTGCTTGCCGCCGCAGCGCAGCACGGCGCCCTCCTCCAGGGCGGACGCCACGTACGCCTGGGTCTTGGCGAGCTGCTGGGCCGAGACGAGCGGACCGCACTCGACACCCTCTTCGGTGCCGCGGCCCAGCTTGATCTTCTCGGCGCGGCTGACCAGCTCGGCGACGAACCGCTCACGCACCGACTCCTCGATGATCAGCCGGGCGCCGGCCGAGCAGACCTGGCCGCTGTGGATGAAGGCGGCGTTCAGGGCCTGGTCGACGGCGGTGTCGAAGCCCTCGTCGGTGGCGCAGGCGTCGGCGAAGACGACGTTCGGGTTCTTGCCGCCCAGCTCGAGGGCGACCTTCTTCACGCTGGGCGCGGCGGCCTGGGCCACCTTGGTGCCACTGGCCAGGCCGCCGGTGAAGGACACCAGGTCCACATCCGGGTGCTCGGACAGCCGGGCGCCGACCGGGTCTCCGGCGCCGGTCACCAGGTTGGCCACGCCGTTCGGCAGGCCCGCCTCGCCCAGCAGCTGCACCAGGTGGATGGTGGACAGCGGGGTCACTTCGCTGGGCTTGATGACGAAGGTGTTGCCCGCCGCGAGTGCCGGGGCCACCTTCCAGCTGGCCTGCAGCAGCGGGTAGTTCCAGGGCGTGATCATCGCGCAGACGCCGACCGGCTCGTGCACCACGACGCTGTGCACATCGGGGCTGCCCGCGTCGACCACCCGGCCGGCGGACTCGCCCGCGACCAGCTCGGCGAAGTAGCGGAAGGCGTTGGTCACGTCGTCGACGTCGACCCGGCCCTCCTCCAGGGTCTTGCCGGTGTCGCGGCTCTCCAGGAGCGCGATCACCTCACGGTCGCGCTGGAGCAGATCGGCGACCCGCCGCAGCAGCGCCGCCCGCTCGGCGACAGGGGTGTGCGGCCAGGGGCCGCTGTCGAAGGCGCGGCGCGCGGCGGCGATGGCCGCGTCGGTGTCCTCGGCGCCGCCCTCGGCCACGATCGCGAGCGTCTTGGCGTCCGCGGGGTCGAGAACCTCCCGCTGCGCGCTGGATGCGGCCGCCCGCCACACCCCGTCCACATGAATGGTCTCGACTGCCGACACGTCTACCTCTGCCTTCCGGTATTGCGAACGTTCCCGCTGGCCACGCCAGCAACAAGGACCCCTTACCGGAAGCACGAAACGTATGCGCAAATTTTCCTTGAAAGTGGCCCGGCTCACGCGCGACGGAGGGCGCGCCCGCCCGAGGCGGCGGCCTCGGGAGCTACGAAGCGGTGCAGTAGGCGGTGGGGCAGAAGGTCTCCAGCACGGTGTCGTGGAGCGACTGCTCCTCGGCCCGGTCGCCGGCGGGGCCGATGATCAGCACCGCGTACATGGTGCCGTTCTGCGCGGCGAAACGGCGGTCGAGTATGCGGCGGGCGCCGGACTCCTTGCTCTGGTACGTGTACTCCAGCTGGGCCGGGTCCATGGCGGCCGCGCCGAGCTGGGCGAGGGTGATCTGCTCGTAGTCGCGGCTGCGGGACGCCAGCCGCTCGGCCTCCTGCGCCGACTCGTACGGCGTGGCCTCGGGGCCGTGCAGCTCGAACACCTGGATCTGGGTGGAGTCGTCGGGCGAGGTGTAGAAGACGCTCGGGCCCTCCACCGTCCGCCGCCATCCGTCGGGGACGGCGAGGTCGAAGCCCTTCGGGTCCCGCGCGGTGCTGAACCCCGAGGGCGGTGCGGAGCCCGTCAGGGACGGGAGCGCCGATGGGGATGACGCGGACGGCGCCCCGGACGGGTCCGCCGAGGGCAGACCGGACGGCGCGGCGGTCGGCACTCCGGACGGCAGATCCGTGGGCGCACCGGTCTCGGGCGCGGGATAGACATCGCTGGGCGCGGTGGCCTTCGCGGTCGCCGAGGGCACGGGGGTCCCGCGCTCCCAGGGCAGCGGGCCCGCCTGGTTCCGGGTCGTCCCGTCACCGCCGAACGCCACCCAGCCGGAGAACGCGATCCCGGCGGTCAGGAACACCGTGACCGCCACGGCCTGCAGCACCCGCCGCGTCTCGGCCCCCGGTCCGGCGCCGGATCCGGCGTCCGGCTGCCCCTGCGGGCTTTCGTCGGGCCCCCACTGGCGGGTCTCCCACTGCTGCGTGTCCCCCGGCCCCCGATACTCCTCCGGGCCCCACTGCTCCTCGGGCCTGCGCGGCCCCTCCGAGCCCCCGTCAGTCATGCCCGCCCCCCTAAACCGTATTCTTCTACCGATAAGAAGAGTTAACCGCGTTAGCCGACATATGGGTACCCACTACGCTCATCTCGGCTCCGCTCAGGTGGCCGGGCAGTACGTGGTGGGGCAGAAGGCGCCCAACGCGACGCGCTGCAGCTCCACCTGACGCGGCCACTCATCGGACGGGCCCGCCACCAGCACCGCGTACTGCACCCCGTCCGGCCCGGTGAAGGCACGGTCGAGGACGCGGCGCGGACCGTACTTCGGGCTGCGATAGCCGTACTCCAGCTCCGCGTCCGCGTCGTCGCCCGGGCCGAGCCGCTTCAGCCCGTACCGCTTGTAGTCGGGGTTCTTCTTGAGGCTGGTCTCGGCCTGCTTCAGCGCCTCGTACGGGGTGACCTGTGGGCTGGTCAGGGCGAAGACCTGGATCAGCCGGCTCGCGTCGGACGACTCGTAGAAGACCCCCGTATCGCGCTTGACGCGCTGCCAGCCCACCGGGACGTCCAGCCTGAACCCCTCCGGATCCGTGGTGCGTTCATACCCCTGCGGTGGCCCGCTGCCCGCGGCGACCGAATCGGACGGCGACGCGGACGGCTGTGCCGACGACGGCACGCCATCGGACGGCGACGGCGAGCCGCTGTCCCAGCCGGACGAGGTCGCGCTGGGGCCGCTGTCCCCCTGCGCCGTGTCGTCACCGCTGCCCGACAGCAGATGCCAGGTGCCGACGCCGATGCCGCCGATGAGCACGACGGCCAGCACCACGAGCAGCACCGGCCCCCGGTGCGGGCTCGGCGGCCGTCTGCCCGGGGCGGGCGGCTCGGCGCCCTCCCCCACCCAGCGCTGCGCGGCCTCGTCCCAGTGCGGGCCGCGCTCGTCGCCCGGCGTGCTCATCTCAGCCGCCCAGCAGCGCGCCGACCGCCTGGCCGACGGCAACGCCCGACGCCAGCATGCCGATACCGGCCCCGGCGTCCTGCAGCAGCACCCGGAGCCGGGCGAGGCGGCCCGCACCGGCCCGGCCGGTGCGCCGGATCTCGTCCTGGGTGCCGGCCAGTTCGTCCGACAGCGCGCTGACCTCGGGGCTGGCCACCAGCCGCTCCAGGTCGGCGGAGAGCTGCCGGGCGGCGCTCAGCAACTCCTCGTACGCCGGGTCGCAACCGGCGCCGCCCTGCGGACCGTTCACGATGTGGTTGTGGTCGCCGATGCCGACGACCCCGCCGCGCACATTGCCGATGCGGATGTCCCCGAACCGCCGCCCGCCCTGGCTTCCGGCCGCGCCCGCGCCGCTTTCCTCGTCCCGTTCCTCGTCCCGCTCAGCCGTCGCCATGGCCGCCTCCCCCTCCGTTGCCCCTGGTATTGCTGACCGTGTTGTGGTCGCCGACGGTGATGGCGCTGTCCTGCGCGGACTCGATGAAGATGCCGCCACCGCTCACGTTGATGATCTTCTGCTCGAACTCGCCGGTCTCCCATCCCGCTTCGTCCAGCGCCTGCCGCACCCCGTTGGCCACCCGGTCCTCGACGCTCTTCAGATAGCGGCTGACGTCCATCTCCTGGAAGAGCGAGGCGCTGCCGTCGCTGCCCAGCTCGCGCACGGATCTCCAGGGCCCGTCGGGGATGGCCGCGCCATAGGCGCCCGTGTACATCCGCACGAAGAAGGCGATCATCCGGAAGCCGTGGATCAGCACGCGGCCCGCGGCCGTGGGCGTCCGGGCCAGCGCCCACAGCGCCTTGCCCGGCAGTCCGCCGCGGCGGTGGGAGTCGGTGAGCCGGTCGATCGCGCGGAAGTCCGGTCGGATCGGGCGCAGCACGTGCGGGGCGAACTCCACCATCAGCATGCCGCCTTGGGTGTGCACCCGGACGAAGACGGTGGTGACGACCTCCTCCTGCCAGGCACCGACCCGGATGCGCAGGAAGTGCCGCCGGACCTCGCCGCCCTCCTCGACCGCCTCGGCACGCTCCCGCTCGAAGTGCGCCTCGCCATGCGGCGCGAGCGAGCGGCTGCGCAACCCGGTGGCCTTCACGAACACGCACTCGTCCAGCTCCAGTCCGCGCAGCCGGTCGCGGACCTCGACCGACTGCCTCGGCACCGAGGCGCTCCGGGCGGGGTCCCGGGCCGGGGGCCGGGCGGACGGGGTGCGCAGATTCTCCACCAGCGGCCGGATCCGCTCCAGGATCACCCGGTTGTCCAGCGGCACCGCCGTACGGCCCTCGCGCGGCCGCAGCTCGACCGCGAGCGTCCAGGTGGCGTGCGCGGTGCCCGCCCCGAGAAACGGGTGCTGATCGTGGTAGAGGATCACGGGCGCGTGCTGCTCGCGCCGGATCAGCTCCCGCACCCGCCGCAGACGGGCGCTGCCGGAGCGCTCGGCGGGGTCGTCGTCCGGAGCGGCGAAGGTCCGGGGATCGAGGTCGGTGGACAGCACCCGGGCCACATGCTCGCGGTGCAGGGCGACCGCCGCGGCCATCGCGGCGGGGATCAGCAACGCGGCCCAGGCGGCACCGGCACCCGCCCCGGCCGTCAGCCCCTGCAGCACGTCGCTCTCCAGGGCGCTCGGATCCGGTTTGTCCCCGAGGACCAGCTCCAGCGCGGAAAACACATAGGCGATCAGCAGCACCACTCCGACCACCCGCAGGACGGCGGCCAGCCGCCTCCGGGCGGGCGCGATCCCGTCGGAGCCCGGATAGTCGGCGCGGAAGGGGCCCGAGGCGCCGCCCCTGGCCCAGGTCGCCAGCAGCAACAGCCCGCAGGACAGCAGGAAGACGGGGAAGAAGCCCTTGGCCAGCAGCGCGTGCAGCAGCCAGAGCGCGATCAACAGCAGGATCCAGCCCGCCTCCAGACGGCGGGCGCGCAGCGCGTGGGCGAGCACCCGGGAGGCGTCGATGCCCAGCGACGGCGCCACCACGCGCTCCTCGTGGACCAACAGCTCGTCCACGACCGCGTCGCGGAAGTCGTCGTCCAGATACGCACCCGCGCACAGCAAACGCGTGGCCTCACTGGCTGCGTGGCTGGAAGCGTGACTGGAAGCGTGATCACTGCGACTGCCTGAGCCCATGCTCTCCCCCCGAGGCCGGCGTCAACCCCTCTTACGGTAGGAGAAGGTGGGGCGCAAGGACAGGGAATAGCCGAAGGGTCACTCTCCGGAGTGAATAACGGAGGGTGACCCTTCGGAAGTCCGCAGCGCGGTGCTCAGATGCGGCGGCGCATCATGCGGTGGCGCATCAGATGCGGTGGCGCGTCAGATGCGGTGGCGCGTCAGATGAGGCCCAGGCCGCGCACGGCCTCGCGCTCCTCCTCCAGCTCCTTCACCGACGCGTCGATGCGGGTGCGGGAGAACTCGTTGACGTCCAGGCCCTGGACGATCTGGAACTGCCCGTCCTTGGCGGTGACCGGGAAGGACGAGATCAGGCCCTCCGGCACGCCGTACGAGCCGTCGGAGACCACACCGGCCGAGGTCCAGTCACCGGCGTCGGTGCCGTTGACCCAGGTGTGGACGTGGTCGATGGCGGCGTTGGCGGCGGAGGCGGCCGAGGACGCGCCCCGGGCCTCGATGATCGCGGCGCCGCGCTTGGCGACGGTCGGGATGAAGGTGTCGGCCAGCCACTGCTCGTCGTTGACGACCTCGGCGGCGTTCTTGCCCGCGACCTCGGCGTGGAAGACGTCCGGGTACTGGGTGGCGGAGTGGTTGCCCCAGATCGTGAGCTTCTTGATCTCGCCGACCGGCACCCCGGTCTTCTGGGCGAGCTGCGACAGCGCGCGGTTGTGGTCCAGGCGCGTCATCGCGGTGAAGCGGTCGCCCGGTACGTCCGGGGCGGCGGCCTGGGCGATCAGGGCGTTGGTGTTGGCCGGGTTGCCCACGACCAGGACCTTGATGTCGTCCGCCGCGTGGTCGTTGATGGCCTTGCCCTGCGGCTTGAAGATGCCGCCGTTGGCCTCCAGCAGGTCGCCGCGCTCCATGCCCTTGGTGCGCGGGCGGGCGCCGACCAGCAGCGCGACGTTGGCGCCGTCGAAGGCGACGTTCGGGTCGTCGGAGATGTCCACGCCGCGCAGCAGCGGGAACGCGCAGTCGTCCAGCTCCATCGCGGTGCCCTCGGCGGCCTTCAGCCCCTGGGGGATCTCCAGAAGTCGCAGTTTGACCGGCACATCCGCGCCGAGGAGCTGACCGGAGGCGATGCGGAAGAGCAGCGCGTAGCCGATCTGGCCGGCCGCGCCGGTGACGGTGACATTGACGGGAGTGCGGGTCATGGCGGTCTCCTGCGCTGTGTTGTCCGAGATCTCTTGGTGTCGAGATACCGGCGTCAGGCTATCCGACGGCGCCGCGCTCGCATCCCCGGGCCTCTGTGTCGCTGCTCACCGGCACGCCCCGGCGGCCGCCTGTCAGGAGGGGGAGTACAGGCGGCCGCCCGGTGCCGCACCCGTGGGGGGCTCGGCGTGCGCATGCCCCGATTCCCCGGGGTCATTCCCCCCGGTTCGAAAATTCCCCCGAACGGATCCGCGGCGGGGCCGGCGCACCGGCCGTTCACTCCTACGGAGCGCCCTGCGGGGCGTCCTGCCGCGCCGTGCAGCCGCGTTGTCCGCCGGTGAGGGTCGCGCACGCGGTGGCCCGCGAGGTGGCGTCCGCCGTGACCATCCCGGTGTACGCGTCGCCGTCCGCGTCGACCTTGCCGCGCTCGGTACGGCCCGGCCCGCCGCCCTTGGCGGGGGCGCTGACCTTCAGCAGGTCACCGGGGGCCGCCTGGGCGATGCGGGCCCACGCGGCACCGCAGACCCTGCTGTAGCGGACCTCGACGTACGCCGTCCCGACCATCGCGTCCGCGGTCGTCCTGGCGTGCTTGCCGCCGCAGCCCATGGCCTCCGGGTCCTTGCCCGCGCAGCCGTTCCCGGAGCACTTCACCCCGGCCGGGAGCCGGGAGGCGGTGGTGGCCGGGGCCTTGACCGGCTGCTGGGCCCGCTTCTGGCCGTCGTCGCCCTGGCCGGTCAGGACCACGGCACCGGCCACGATCAGCAGCGTGCCGACGACGCCCGCGGCGAACAGCGCGACACGGCGCCGGGGCCGCCCGGCGGGACGCGGCGGGCCCGGCTCGTCGGCCACGGGCGGCGCGGGCGGCGCGGGCGGCGCGGGCGGCGCGTTCGATGCCGGTGGTGCGAGCGGGGCGGGTGGTGTGGGTGTCGCGTCCGGTACGGGCAACCTGGGCCACGCGGGCGATGACGCCGCCGGAGCCGACTCCACCAGCGGGTGTTCGGGTCCGGGCACGTCAACGCCCTGGACTCTCTGGCCACTCCGGACGCCCGGGGAGGCGGCCGGGCGGGACTTCTCCGGCTTGCGCCCGTTCTTCTTCTCCACCGGCGGCGGCGCGAACTCCTCCAGCGCGGCCCGCGCCCGGTCGACCCGGATCGCCTCCATCGTGACGTCGTGCCGCGCCTCGGCGCGGCTCCAGGCCCGCTCCGCCAGCTCCCACAGAGTGCCGAGGTGACCCGCGTCCGCGCCCGTCGCCTCGGCCAGCGCCTCCACCGCGCCCTGCGGCGGCAGGAGTCTGCCGCCGAGGTAGCGCTCCCAGGAGGTCTTGCTGTAGCCCGTGCGGTCGGCGATGGCCACGACGCTCATCCCGCTGTGGTCGACGAGCCCGCGTAACTGCCCGGTGAACTCCCGCACCTGCGGGTCGAGTTCCTCGGGCAGGTCCCTCCAACGAGGCATGTGCCTCCCCCTGTCCCCCCGTACGTACCTGGTGGTTCCCCTTGTTCTGGTCCCTCTGCCGGCGTCCCGGGCGTCGATCTGACTACCCAAAGAGATGCCTTGCCCCAGGATGTCAGCTCCTCCGGCGGGAGCGCATCGGAGCATTTCGGGCCCGGGAGCGCACCCCCGCGGCGTCCGCTCGTCGTTGCTCAGCCGATACCTCGTTGCGGAACGGTCACTTCCGAGCCACAGGCCGTCGACGTCCATTGATCCCGCACAGCTGACACACAACCCTGATCACCAGGCGGTCCGTCCTTCTTCGGGGGAGAGGGCGGACCGCCGCCGGGGCGCGGGAGGGATGCGAACAAGCCAACGGCGGCCCGTCCTCCCGCGGGGGGTGAGGACGGGCCGCCGTTCGGTTGGCAGCCGCGCGGAGGGCGCGGAGGGCGCGGACTAGCGGACCGTGAAGTGCACCACGTCCTGAAGGAACGGGAGCTTGATCCAGGGGTCCGGCTGGACCATCAGCGACAGCAGCACGATCACCGCGCCGAGCCCGCCGTACGTCAGCAGGTCGGTGAAGCGCGACCGTACGGCCAGCATCCCGACCTCCGGCAGCGCCCACCGCAGCGCCGCGCCCGCCAGCAGGGACAGCCCGATCAGCGCCGTGCCCAGCCGGAATCCGTCCAGCGCGACGATCAGCAGCCCCAGCGCGACGCCGCCCACCACCGCCAGGAACGGCCACTGCCGGGCGGTCGCCGGGGCGCTGCCGGGCGCGGCCCGGCCGCCGCCCTGCGGACGCGCGGTGTCCCGGGTGATCAGCGGGAAGCGGCGGGACTTGCGGAGCAGCAGCCCGGGCAGCTCCCCGACCGTCGGCTTGCCCGCCGGGGCCCGGCCGCCCGCCGGAGCCTGATCGGCCGCCGGAGCCTGATCGGCCGTCTTCTGATCAGCGGTCTTCTGATCAGCGGTCTCCTGACCGGCCTCGGGCGTTCCGGCCGCGGGCTCTCCGCTCGCCTCAGCCGTCATGACCGGCACCGCCGTCGGCGGCCGCCTTCGCGTCCCGCTCCGCCGCCTCCACGACGTTGACCAGCAGCTGAGCGCGTGTCATCGGGCCGACGCCGCCCGGGTTCGGCGAGATCCAGGCCGCGACCTCGGTCACATCGGGGTGCACATCCCCGGCGATCTTGCCGTGCTCGTCCCGGCTGACGCCCACGTCGAGCACCGCGGCGCCCGGCTTGACGTCCTCCGCCTTCACCAGGTGCCGCACTCCGGCGGCCGCCACGATGATGTCGGCCTGGCGCAGCTGCGCGGACAGGTCGCGGGTGCCGGTGTGGCACAGGGTGACCGTCGCGTTCTCGGAGCGGCGGGTGAGCAGCAGCCCGATCGACCGGCCCACGGTGATGCCGCGGCCGACGACCACCACATGCGCGCCGTTGATCTCCACGCCGTGGTGGCGCAGCAGCTGGATGATGCCCTGCGGGGTGCACGGCAGCGGCGCGGTCTCGTTCAGCACCAGCTTGCCGAGGCTCATCGGGTGCAGCCCGTCGGCGTCCTTGGCCGGGTCGATCAGCTCCAGCACCCGGTTGGTGTCGATGCCCTTGGGCAGCGGCAGCTGGACGATGTAGCCCGTGCAGGACGGGTCCTCGTTCAGCTCGCGGACCGCCGCCTCGATCTCCTCCTGGGTGGCGGTGTCGGGCAGGTCGCGGCGGATGGAGGCGATGCCCACCTGCGCGCAGTCGCGGTGCTTGCCCGCGACGTACCACTTGCTGCCCGGGTCGTCGCCGACGAGCAGGGTTCCGAGGCCGGGATGGACGCCCTTGGCCTTCAGCGCCTCCACGCGGCTGACGAGATCGGACTTGATCGCGGCGGCGGTTGCCTTGCCATCGAGAATCTGGGCGGTCATGGCTTCATCCTCCCGGATGCGGGGACATCGATTCCACTCAGGGCCCTTCGGGGGCGCGGAGCGGGGGTGGGCGGCGGAGGCCGCACCCCAGGGTCTCGGGGTGCGGCCTCCGGTGTCGTACGTCGCGCGGGGCGGCTCAGTGGAAGAAGTGCCGCGTACCGGTGAAGTACATGGTCACGCCCGCCTTCTCGGCCGCCTCGACCACCTGCTCGTCGCGGACCGAGCCGCCCGGCTGCACCACGGCCTTGACGCCCGCCTCGGCCAGCACCTCGAAGCCGTCCGGGAACGGGAAGAAGGCGTCGGAGGCGGCGTACGAACCGGCCGCCCGCTCCTCGCCCGCCCGGGCCACGGCCAGCTTCGCCGAGTCGACGCGGTTGACCTGGCCCATGCCGACGCCGACCGTGGCGTTGTCCTTGGCGAGCAGGATCGCGTTGGACTTGACCGCCCGGCAGGCGCGCCAGGCGAAGGCCAGCTCGGCGAGGCCGTCGGCGTCCAGCGCCTCGCCGGTCGCCAGGGTCCAGTGGGCCGGGTCGTCGCCCTCGGCCTGGAACCGGTCCTTCGCCTGGACCAGCGTGCCGCCCTCGATGGGGCGCTGCTCGGTGGCGGCCGCGGGGGCGTCGGCGCAGCGCAGCACGCGGATGTTCTTCTTACGGGCCAGCACCTCGACCGCGCCGTCCTCGTACGCGGGGGCCACGATGACCTCGGTGAAGATCTCGGCGACCTGCTCCGCCATGGCGACCGTCACGGGACGGTTGACGGCGATCACGCCGCCGAACGCCGACAGCGAGTCGCACGCGTGCGCCTTGCGGTGCGCTTCGGCGACGTCCGCGCCGGTCGCGATCCCGCAGGGGTTGGCGTGCTTGATGATCGCGACGCACGGGTCGGTGTGGTCATGGGCGGCGCGCCGGGCGGCCTCGGTGTCGACGTAGTTGTTGTACGACATCTCCTTGCCGTGCAGCTGCTCGGCGTGCGCGAGGCCCGTGCCGCTGCCGTCGCTGTAGAGCGCGGCGGGCTGGTGCGGGTTCTCGCCGTAGCGCAGGACCTGCTTGCGGGTGAAGGTCGCGCCGGTGAAGTCCGGCCAGTCGCCCTCGTCGGCCGCCGCGTAGCCGTCGGCGAACCAGTTGGCCACCGCCACGTCGTACGCCGCGGTGTGCTGGAACGCCTCGGCCGCGAGCCGCTTGCGCCGCTCCAGGTCGAAACCGCCGTCGGCGGCGGCCTTGAGGACGTCCCCGTAGGCCGCCGGATTGACGACGACCGCCACGGACGGGTGGTTCTTGGCGGCGGCGCGGACCATCGACGGACCGCCGATGTCGATCTGCTCGACGCACTCGTCGGGCGAGGCGCCCGAGGCGACCGTCTCGCGGAACGGGTAGAGGTTCACGACGACCAGCTCGAACGGCTCGACGCCCAGCTCGGCGAGCTGATCGCGGTGCGCGTCGAGGCGCTGGTCGGCGAGGATGCCCGCGTGGACGCGCGGGTGCAGGGTCTTGACGCGGCCGTCCAGACACTCCGGGAAGCCGGTCAGCTCCTCGACCTTGGTCACCGGAACGCCCGCCGCCGCGATCTTCGCGGCCGTCGAGCCGGTCGAGACGAGCTGGACACCCGCCGCGTGCAGCCCTTGGGCCAGCTCCTCAAGACCCGTCTTGTCGTACACGCTGACCAGCGCGCGGCGGATGGGCCGCTTGGTACCTTCGGCGGTCACGGGATCCTTACCTTTCGTCCCTCAATGCGGTAGCCGTGACGGGCCAGACGCCCCACGACCTCGACGAGCAGCGAGCGCTCGACTTCCTTGATCCGCTCATGCAGAGCGGACTCGTCGTCCTCGTCCCGTACCTCGACCACGCCCTGGGCGATGATCGGGCCGGTGTCGACCCCGTCGTCGACGAAGTGGACGGTGCACCCGGTCGCCTTCACTCCGTACGCGAGCGCGTCGCGCACCCCGTGGGCACCGGGAAAGCTGGGCAGCAGGGCCGGGTGGGTGTTGACACACCGGCCGCCGAAGCGGGCCAGGAAATCCTTGCCCAGGATCTTCATGAACCCCGCCGACACCACCAGGTCCGGCGCGTACGCGGCCGTCTCCCGCGCCAGCGCCGCGTCCCACTCGGCGCGGCTCGCGTGGTCCTTGACGCGGCAGACGAAGGTGGGGATGCCGGCGCGCTCGGCACGCTCCAGACCTGCGATGTCGCCGCGGTCGGCGCCGACGGCCACGACCTGGGCGCCGTACGCCGCGGCGCCCTCGTCGGCGATGGCGTCGAGGAGCGCCTGCAGGTTCGTACCGGAGCCGGAGACGAGAACGACGAGGCGGGCAGGGGACCCGGAACGGGCGGGGAGGGGCGGGGAGGCCACGGCGGGGCTCTTTCTCGCGGGCGGTGCTGCCGTTTGTGTGGTCGTACAAGGTCATGGCCCGTCGAATTCGGGGAACTCTACGAAGCCGCCGACCGTCAGCAACGATACCGGCACACGAAGCGGCCCCCGGGGGACGGGGGCGGGCACGGGAGGTAGCGTCTGGACTGCGAATCCAACTGATGCCGTGGGAAAGACCGTCGCGCCCGCCCCGCCGAGCCGTGCGCAGGAGCCGTACCCGGACCGGGTGTGCAGGACGACGACACAAGGGGAAGACACATTCCAGATGCCGGACCGACGCCGCCGCGCGGCACCTCGCCCCACTCCGACCCCCACCCGCACCGGGGGGCGGCGATGAGGCGCGCCCGCACGTCGCGTACGACGCCGCTGCTGCACGAGCAGCAGTCACCGTCGTCCTCCTCGTCCCCCTCGTCCTCCTCCGCCTCGCCCGGGGACCACCACGGCCCCGGGGACCACCACGGCGAGGACCGGCACGAGGACAATCCGTTCGCGCCGCCGCCCGAGGGCAGGCCCGACCAGCCCTGGCAGCCCCGGCACCGGCCCGACGACGGCAGCCACGGCAGTAGCGGAGACGGCGACGAGAACGGCGCCGGGCAGGGCTCCCAGGACGATCAGCGGCAGCAGCCCCCCGCCGCCTGGGGCAGCCAGTGGAGCAGCCGCCAGCCCGGCCGCCAGAGCGGCGGCTTCGGCAGCGGCCCCGGCACCGGCGGCAACCGCCCGCCCGGGCCCGGCGGCCAGGGCGGCGGACCGGCCGGTCCGCGCGGCTGGGATCCCACCGACCCGGCCCAGCGGCGCGCCCGGTACGCACTGCTGGCGGGCATGTGGGCCTTCTTCTTCGCCCTGTTCAGCCTGGCGCAGATCGCGCTGCTGCTCGGCGTGCTCGCCCTGTACTGGGGCATCAGCTCGCTACGGGCCAAGCCGCGCCGTACCGCGACGGCCACGTCCGCCGCGGTGAGCGGCCCGGCGAACGCCCCGCTCAACGCCCCGCCCCCGCCGCCCGGCGCCACTCCGGCCCGGCTGCCCGCGCCCGGCTCGGGCTCCGGCTCGTCGAAGCCGCAGTCGACGGCGGCGATCAGCGGTCTGGTCACGGGCGGGCTCGCGCTCGCCATCGTGGCGGCGACGTTCAGCTTCCAGATCGTCTACAAGGACTACTACACCTGCGTGGACGACGCCCTCACCCAGACCTCGCGGCACGCCTGCGAGACCCAGCTCCCCAAGGAGCTGCGGCCCCTCCTGAGCACCGGCGAATAGCGCACCGACGCACAGCACAGCGCGCCGTGGGGCGCCGCCCCGGACTCGGTGCGGCGCCCCGGCTCACGGCGGCTCGGCCTACGAGGTCTCCTCCGCGCCGTCCGGCTTCCGGTGCGGGGGCGGCGTCAGCGGGTCCACCGGGCCCACCGGGCCCATCGGCCCCAGCTGACCCATCGATCCGGTCGCGCCCACCATGCCGCCCATGAAGTCGGCCATGGTGCCCGCCCCCATGCCGGTGCCGACCCCGGAGCCGAGACCCGGGCTCGTCGCCGGGTCCGGGGCGCGCTCCGGCTCGCGCTTCCGCTTGCCGCCCCGGCGCGGGCCCGGCTTCAGCCACTGCCACCAGGGCTCGGCCATGGCCTTCCGCAGGTCGATCGGCTCGGCCTCCGGCTCCGGCTTCGGCTCCAGCGCCACCCGGGCCAGCGCCTCCTCGTGGGCCGCCCGCTGCTTCGCCCGCGCCTCCGCCCCGGCCCGGGCCTTCGCCGCGCGGGCCGCCTTCCACTCCGCCCAGGTCGCCCGGGAGGGGACGTACAGCCGCACCCAGCGCACCACCAGCGCGCCGGGCACCGCGATCGACCCGGTCCAGGTGAGCGTGGCCGTGCCGGTACGCCACCAGTCGGGGCCGAGGTCGGCGAGGATGCCCACGCCCAGCGGCCCGCCCGATACGGCGGCCAGCAGCGCCATCACGGCAGCGCAGCCGATCGCCGCGAGCGCCGCCAGCACCGCGGTCTCGCCCCAGCCCCACGCGGGCCGGGGCACGCCCCTGCCGGGCCTCCGGGCCGCCGCGACCGCCGTCAGCCACGCCACCGACGCCCCCGCCAGGGCCCCGATCAGCCAGTTCAGCGGCCAGTGCGGGCCTTCGGCGGGCAGCGCCGAGACCAGAGGGAAGTGCGGCAGCTGGGGGTAGGAGGTGACGCCGAGCGGGGCGACCACATTGCCGCCTCCGGCCGCGAAACCGGCGCCGATGCCGTACGCCGCGCCCCACACGATGGCGTTCGGCAGCAGCGCCAGGCTGATCAGCAGCACCGCGAAGCGGCCCTGCCATACGTTGCTGAGCTGGAGGAACGCCAGCTGCACGGAGCCGGTGTGGCTCAGCATCGAGACCGCGGTGAGCAGGGCGCCGCTGCCGAGCAGCACCAGGAGCCCGCTGGCCCCGGCGCGGCACGCGGCGAGCAGCCGCCGCCGTCGGCACCAGCTTCCGCGCAGCCACGACGCGCAGGTGACGACGCCCGCCGCCAGCCGGGTGGCGCCGGGGATCCGGTCCAGCGCGGCCTTCGCCCGCGCGGGCAGCCGTACCGGGCACCGGCCGTCGGCCACCCATACGCCGAGCGCGGCGACGGCCGCGGCGACGAGCGGCAGATGCCACGCGGCGCTGAGCGGGTCGATGTGCAGCGGCCCGGCCGTGGCGTACACCACGGCCGCCGTGCCGACGAGCAGATAGCCGCCCGTCACCCAGCCGAAGGCGATACGGGGGTCGACGAGGGAGTCCTCGGGCACCCACTGGCCCTCGGCCTCCTCCGCCTGGCCCTGGTAGACCGCGTGCTGCGCGGCGCGGTAGAGCAGCCAGCAGGGCAGCGCGCTGATGAGCAGCGGGGTCAGCCCGACGGGCGCCGGATGCCCGGCCAGCGTCTCGGTCCGTACGAGGTCGGCGCCGTGCCCGAGGAGCCATAGGTCGGCGGCGATGTGCAGCGCCCCGTCGGGGCTGCTCTCAGGGGACGAGGAGGTGATCCACAGCAGCAGGACGACGACGGCGAGCGTGCCCAGCCCGAGCCCCGCGGCCACCACGCCGCCGAGGAACGCTTCCCTGGCGACGGAGGGGTGCTGGAGCCCGGCGCTGCCGCGTGAGGACACCGATGGACTGCGATCGGTCGTTTGGGTCACGGGCCCATGCTGCCAATAACAGTCGTTTCATCCGCACATCAAGCGATTGGTCGCGTGTCGGGCCTAATCGGCTTATGTACCTTTTGTGGAGCGGCGTCCTACGGCCACGGAAACGGCCCGGGAGCGCAAAAGGCGCGGGCCCGTACCACCCATCCGGGGGTACGGGCCCGCGCCTGCGTGAGGCGGTGGCGTCAGCCGGCCAGCGCGGCGCGCGCCAGACCGGCGGTCTCGGTCGGGGTCTTGCCGACCTTCACGCCCGCGGCCTCCAGGGCCTCCTTCTTCGCCTGGGCGGTGCCGGAGGAACCGGACACGATCGCACCGGCGTGGCCCATGGTCTTGCCCTCGGGCGCGGTGAAGCCCGCCACGTAGCCGACGACCGGCTTGGTGACGTTGGCCTTGATGAAGTCCGCGGCCCGCTCCTCGGCGTCGCCGCCGATCTCGCCGATCATCACGATCAGGTCGGTGTCGGGGTCGGCCTCGAAGGCGGCCAGCGCGTCGATGTGGGTGGTGCCGATGACCGGGTCACCGCCGATGCCGACGCAGGACGAGAAGCCGATGTCCCGCAGCTCGTACATCATCTGGTAGGTCAGCGTGCCGGACTTCGACACCAGACCGATCCGGCCGGGCTTGGTGATGTCGGCCGGGATGATGCCCGCGTTCGACTGACCCGGCGTGATCAGACCCGGGCAGTTCGGGCCGATGATGCGGGTCTTGTTGCCCTTCTGACCGGCGTAGGCCCAGAAGTTCGCCGAGTCGTGCACGGCGATGCCCTCGGTGATCACCACGGCGAGCGGGATCTCGGCGTCGATCGCCTCGATGACCGCGCTCTTGGTGAACTTCTCCGGGACGAAGATGACCGTGACGTCGGCGCCGGTGGCCTCGATGGCCTCCTTGACCGAGCCGAAGACCGGAACCTCGGTGCCGTCGAAGTCAACGCTGGTGCCGGCCTTGCGCGGGTTCACGCCACCGACGATGTTGGTGCCCGAGGCGAGCATCCGACGGGTGTGCTTCTGCCCCTCGGACCCGGTCATCCCCTGGACGATGACCTTGCTTTCCTTGGTGAGGAAGATAGCCATGGTTTCTGGTGACCTCGTCCCTTACTTCGCAGCCAGCTCGGCGGCACGCTCGGCCGCGCCGTCCATGGTGTCCACCTGCTGAACGAGCGGGTGGTTGGCGTCGGTGAGGATCTTGCGACCCAGCTCCGCGTTGTTGCCGTCGAGACGCACGACGAGCGGCTTGCTGACGTCCTCGCCCTTGGACTTCAGCAGCTCCAGGGCCTGGACGATGCCGTTGGCGACGGCGTCGCAGGCGGTGATCCCGCCGAAGACGTTGACGAAGACGGACTTGACGTCCGGGTCGCCGAGGATGATCTCAAGACCGTTGGCCATCACCTCGGCGGAGGCGCCACCACCGATGTCGAGGAAGTTGGCGGGCTTCACGTTGCCGTGGTTCTCACCGGCGTACGCGACGACATCGAGGGTCGACATGACCAGACCCGCGCCGTTGCCGATGATGCCGACCTCGCCGTCGAGCTTGACGTAGTTGAGGCCCTTGGCCTTGGCGGCCGCCTCGAGGGGGTTGGCCGCGGCCTTGTCCTCGAGCGCCGCGTGCTCCGGCTGGCGGAACTCGGCGTTGGCGTCCAGCGTCACCTTGCCGTCCAGCGCGATGATCTTGCC
The DNA here is from genome assembly GCF_042958345.1 of Streptomyces sp. NPDC007983. Lineage (NCBI taxonomy): Bacteria > Bacillati > Actinomycetota > Actinomycetes > Kitasatosporales > Streptomycetaceae > Streptomyces > Streptomyces sp. NPDC007983. Next base: position 30,998 of record NZ_JBIBJI010000016.1, on the reverse strand, counting down.
GTCACCGGTCTTGACGAGCGGGTTGACCTCGACGAGCAGGGCGTCTTCCTTGATGAAGACGGTCCACAGCTTCTGGAGGACCTCCGCCACCTGGTCGGCGATCTCGGCCGGGAACTTCGCGGCGGCGACGATCTCGGCGGCCTTCTCGGGGGTCACACCCTCGATGGCGTCCACCGGGATCTTGGCGAGCGCGTCGGGGTTCTGCTCCGCGACGACCTCGATCTCCACGCCGCCCTCGACGGAGGCCATGGCGAGGAAGGTGCGGTTGGTGCGGTCCAGCAGGAAGGAGACGTAGTACTCCTCCTTGATGTCCGCGGTCTGGGCGAGCATCACCTTGTGGACCGTGTGGCCCTTGATGTCCATACCCAGGATCTGGGTCGCCTTCTCGACGGCGTCGGCCGGGTCGGAGGCCAGCTTGACGCCGCCCGCCTTGCCGCGGCCGCCGACCTTGACCTGCGCCTTGACGACCGCGCGGCCGCCCAGTCGCTCGGCCACCTCGCGCGCCGCCTCAGGCGTGTCGATGACTTCACCGGCCAGCACCGGTACACCGTGCTTGGCGAAGAGGTCCCTCGCCTGGTACTCGAACAGGTCCACGCGCGTCCGTCCCTTTTCCATGGATATCGCGGTCGTTATCAGCGCGGGCGTGCCGCGGTGGCCAGCGTGAGGACGCGATCTATAACGAGGGCGGCACACGTGCGCCGGGTACGCGGCATGTCCGTCTCGCAGGTTATAACCGCGAGACCTGTGCCCCTAAATCGCAGATCACACTGGAGCGGTGATTACGGTCACAGATCGCGACCGTACCCACCTATCTCGCAACCGAAAGCGGGCAGTCCCCTCCCCAACGAGGACTGCCCGCGATCAGATGAAGCGGCTGCGTACGGCGGAGTCGGCGCCGCCGTACGCGGCGGTTATACGGCCTGGGTCATCAGACGGCCGGGAGGGTGCCCGCGGCGCCCGGCAGGTTGGTGGGCAGGTCGGTCGGGAGCTGCGCCGGGACGGTGGGCAGGTCGGTCGGCAGGTGCGCCGGGACCTGCGGGAGGTCGGTCGGCAGCTGGGCCGGAACCTGCGGCAGGTCAGCCGGAACGTTCGGCAGGTCGGTGGGCAGCTGGCCCGGGACCTGCGGCAGGTCGGTCGGCAGCTGGGCCGGGACCTGCGGGAGGTCGGTCGGGAGCTGCGCCGGGACCTGCGGCAGGTCGGTCGGCAGCTGGGCCGGAACCTGCGGCAGGTCAGCCGGAACGTTCGGCAGGTCGGTGGGCAGCTGGCCCGGGACCTGCGGCAGGTCGGTCGG